>CAKUVH010000004.1 GCA_934695425.1 uncultured Eubacteriales bacterium
CGGATCGAAGCCCCGAAAAAACCTTCTGAAAAACCGAAAAATTCCGAAGAAAAAAATAAAACTTCCGCACCTGCAAAGCCTGCCGACAGCGAAAAGCCACTTCAAAGCGCCGAAACTCAGCCCAATAAAACAGAAGAAAACACCCACAGCGCGCCGAATAAAAATGCAGAAGTTCCAAACCAAAAAGAAACCAAACATAAAAAGAAAAATTCTTCAGTAGCAGACAACAAAAAAGAACCCGAAAAACGGATCGAAGCCCCGAAAAAACCTTCTGAAAAACCGAAAAATTCCGAAGAAAAAAATAAAACTTCCGCACCTGCAAACCCTGCCGATATCGAGAAACCACTTCAAAGCGCCGAAACTCAGCCCAATAAAACAGAAGAAAACACTAACAGCGCGCCAAATAAAAATGCAGAAGTTTCAAACCAAAAAGAAATCAAACATAAAAAGAAAAATTCTTCAGTATCAGACAACAAAAAAGAACCCGAAAAACATATCGAAGCACCAAAAAAACCTTCTGAAAAACCGAAAAATTCCGAAGAAAAAAACAAAACTTCCGCACCGGTAAAACCTGCCGACATCGAGAAACCACTTCAAAGCGCCGAAACTCAGCCCACTAAAGCAGAAGAAAACACCCACAGCGCGCCAAAGAAAAATGCAGAAGTTTCAAACCAAAAAGAAATCAAACATAAAAAGAAAAATTCTGAAGTAGCAACCGGCAAAAAAGAGCCCGAGAAACATATCGAAGCCCCGAAAAAACCTTCTGAAAAACCGAAAAATTCTGAAGAAAAAAATAAAACTTCCGCACCTGCAAAGCCTGCCGACAGCGAAAAACCAGTTCCAAGCCCTGAAATTCAGCCTAATAAAATTAAACAGATTCAAGAAAAAGAGGAATTCCAGAAGAATCAAGTAATTAGAAGCGAAAAATGGAAAGAAGAAGTAGCGCGAAAGAAAATTGTCAAGGAAAAAGATAAGGTTAGCAAAGCTAAGGATCAAATTGTTGAAAAAACCGAATCTCAAGCCTTTTTTGAAAAATATCCTCATAAAATCGTTATCCCTGACTCTATTAACAGCTATCTTGAAATGCTGAGAAGAAAAGGTAAGGGCGGCACTTTGCTCAGTAGAGTAGAGGAATTTATAGAACAGGGAACAATAAAGCCCGGCGGACACCTTAAGCGTTTGGGAGAAAATAGATTTGAACAGTACGTGACTCGTAGCGAAAGAATCGGTTTTGAAATCGGCAAAAACGAAAACGGTGAATTCATCGCAACAATTCGTTCCATCGGCGGACATTTCGACTGTGCTAAGGACGTAGATAAAGCCTTTGGGAAAACAAGTTTCGGCGGAACAAAATCCTCTGATAAATATTCCAACAGTTCTGAATAATCTTGAAATAAATATAAAAAATAATATTAATTTTATTTAAATTTATGAACACTTGCAAGATTTTTGCATTCCCTATATAATATCTTGAGTACCATTATTTATGATAAAAAAATTCAGCAGAAAGGATATGCATATGAAATATTTAAATAAGAAAAATGTTAGAAATATGGATATTCGCAAAAAGACTATACTTTTACGTTGCGATTTAAATGTTCCCCTTGATGCTAAGTTTAGGATTACCGATACCAAAAGGATAGACGAGTCATTAAACACTCTAAAATACCTTATGGACGGCGGCGCAAAAGTCGTGATTTGTTCCCATTTGGGTAGACCGAAAGGAAGCTTTAATAAAAAATATTCTTTGAAACCTGTAGCGGAATATTTAACCGAAGTTCTGGGAAAAGAAGTCCCTCTGACAAGTGATGTTGCGGGTGAAAACACCAAAGAAATAATAAACAGCTTGCAGTTTGGCGAAGCATGCCTTATGGAAAATTTGAGATTTGAGCCCGGCGAAGAAAAAAATGACCCTGAATTCTCGAAAAAATTGGCATCGCTTGCGGATATTTATATAAATGATGCATTCGGAGTGTGCCATCGTGCGCACGCCTCGACTGTAGGTGTGACGGAATATTTGCCCTCGGGTTATGGATTCTTGATAGAGAAAGAAATCAAAATACTAAGTGAAATTCTTGAAAATCCAAAAAGCCCTTTTGTTGCTATATTGGGCGGAGCGAAAATTTCTGATAAAATAGGGGTTATTAATAATTTGATCGAAAAAATTGATGTACTCATAGTCGGAGGCGGCATGTCCTACACCTTTACGAACGCCTTGGGATACTCTGTAGGGAAATCAATTTGCGAAAGCGATAAAATAAGCCTCACACGTGATATCATGGCGAAAGCAAAAGATAAAGGCGTAAAAATTTTGCTCCCTGTGGACAATAGGGTCGGAAAAGATTTTTCAGAAAATACTGAAAGTAAAATAGTTGACGCCGATAAAATCCCGGATGGTTGGATGGGTTTGGATATAGGCCCCAAAACTATTCAGAATTTTTCCGAAGCGATTAAAAACGCAAGCACGATATTTTGGAACGGCCCGATGGGAGTATCCGAATGGAAAAACTTTGAATTAGGCACCAAAGCGGTAGCCGAAGCTGTAGCTGACAGCCAAGCGATTTCTGTAGTTGGAGGCGGAGATACTGCCGCTGCAATAGACAAATTCAACCTTTCCTCAAAAGTAACTCATGTTTCGACCGGCGGCGGAGCATCGCTTCAACTTTTGGAAGGCAAGGATTTGCCGGGGTTAGAAGCACTTGATGATAAATAATTTAATAATAGATTCCCCTTTTATATTTTCAGGGGAATTTTTTAATATTTTTAAATAATGGAGCTGAATTTATTATGAGCAAGAGAATTATAGCAGCCAACTGGAAAATGAACAAGGATTTGAATGACTCTAAAAATTTTTTCAAAAAGTTTTTTTCTCTAAAAACTGATTTTTCGGATGATATTATTGTCTGTCCGCCCTTTATCGATTTAAGTTATTTATGTGAGAATTTTAAAAACAACAGCATTAAATTTGGAGCTCAAAATTGTTATTATGAAGATTCCGGCGCTTTTACCGGCGAAATATCTGCTTCTATGATTAAAAAAATCGGCGCAGATTATGTAATAATAGGTCACAGTGAAAGAAGAACGTACTTTGGCGAAGATAATAGCATGATAAATAAAAAAGTTTCAGCTGCTTTAAAAAACGACCTCAAAGTAATTTTATGCGTCGGAGAAGATCTATCTCAAAGAGAACAAAAAAAAGAATTCGAAGTAGTTTTATCGCAAATAAAAGAAGCCCTTGAAGGCATAAAAAAAGAAGATATAAAAAACATAATAATTGCATACGAACCCATCTGGGCGATCGGCACAGGGAAGACTATTTTTCCACAACAAGCCGATTTAATGTGCAAAAATATAAAAGAATTTATCAAAGAAACTTATAAAACTTCATCAGAAATAAAAGTTCTCTATGGCGGTTCGCTTAAGAGCAGTAATGCATCCGATTTCTTTAAAATGCAAAATGTTGACGGAGGACTTATCGGAGGCGCATCATTGGATCCCCAAGAATTTATCAAAATTATAATTGAATCCGAAAAGACAAGCAAAGGTGATTTCAATGAGTAAAAAAACTGTTTTGCTGGCAATATTAGACGGCTTCGGAAAAGGTAAAAAAGATTTTTCCGACGCAATTTATAACGCCAACACCCCTAATTTAGATTCAGTATTTAAAAATAATCCTTTTACATATCTTGATGCCTCGGGGCTTGCTGTGGGGCTTCCTGAAAATCAAATGGGTAACTCTGAAGTCGGGCACATGAACATGGGCGCCGGTAGAGTTGTATATCAAGATTTAACTTATATAAATAAATGCATCGATGATGGTTCTTTTTTTGAAAATCCCGAATTTTTGCGCATTTTAAATCATGTCGAATCCAAGGGCTTAAATTTGCATTTGATGGGGCTTTTGTCCGATGGTGGAGTCCATAGCCATATAAATCATCTTTTTGCAATTTTAAAATTATCTCAAAAATATAAAATAAAAAAAATATATATTCATGCTTGGCTTGACGGTAGAGATACCTCCCCAAAGTCTGCTCTTGAATATATTAAATCACTTCAAAATTATATAAGCAATTTTGATAATGTCGAATTGGCGACTGTTTCCGGCAGATATTACGCCATGGACAGAGATAAAAATTTCGACAGAACTCAATTGGCTTATGATGCCATAGTAAATTCTACCGGGCAAAAAATCAGTAAAAATATAGAAAATATTATAACCGAAAACTATGAAAATAATATAACCGATGAATTTATTAAACCCGTTATTTTCCAAAATTATCCCGGTATGAACCCCGGCGACGCCGCAATTTGTTTTAATTATCGTCCTGATAGAGCAAGTCAAATAACCCGAATGATTGCCGACAAAAATTTATTTGAGTATGCCTGTTTTACGCAGTATGACGCTTCTATTAAAAATGTTTCGGTGATATTTAAGCCAAGAAAAATAATAAACACACTCAGTGAACACCTGTCTAAAAATAAATATAAACAATTAAAAATTGCCGAGACCGAAAAATATGCTCACGTAACTTTCTTTTTTAACTCAGGCGTTGAAACTCCCTACGAAAATGAAGATAGGATTATAATTGATTCTCCCAAGGTTGCGACATATAATTTGCAACCCGAAATGAGCGCCGAAAAAATAACAGAAAAAGTAATTGAAAAAATTAAATCGGAAAAATATAATCTTATAGTTTTAAATTACGCAAATCCCGATATGGTGGGGCATACCGGTGATTTTAATGCTACCGTAAAAGCAATTGAAACCGTGGATGAATGCGTTAAAAAATTACTTTTAGAAATGGAAAAAATCGATGGAATTACAATCATAACAGCTGACCACGGTAATGCCGAAAAAATGGTTGACGAGTCCGGAAATCCTTGTACTTCCCACACAACAAATCAAGTTCCGTTTGCAATAGTCGGGTATCCCTGCGCCTTAAAAAACGAAGGTGCACTATGCGATATCGCACCTACTATTTTAGAAATTTTAAACATAAAAAAGCCCCGCGAAATGACGGGGCAAAGCCTGATAGAAACTTAGTCGATAATTTCTTCCGCTGTTTCTTTTACTTCTTCGGTATTTTCTGCGTCACGAAATTCTTCGGAAGCTTTTTCAAGGAATGTCATGGAGTTCCCGTATTTTTCATGCAAAGATTTTATAGTATCCCCTTCAAGACACTCCTTGATGTTTTCCAGGTCTAAATTTTTGAGTTCCGCATTGCTGTTTTTGATTATCCCGGCGGCTCTTTCCAAAAATTCGTTTTCATTTTCTTTTTTGCAAATCATTCCCATGAATCAATCATCCCTTTTCTATATTATTTAACTATAGAATAATTATATAATATTTATATATAAAGTCAATTATATTTTGCCAAAGTGTTATTTTCGCCTAATCTTCAAAAGATTTACCCAGGAGTTCGCTGCCGGTTTTAATGATGTTTTCAACTTCCTTGGTCGCAGATAGAGTTGTTCCGTTTTTTAGTGCGATAAGGCTTCCCAAAGCGTCTCCCTGAGAATTTATTACGAAAATAAACGCAGCTTCGTAATCAACACCTTCGACGGGCAACATTTTAGAAGTGGGACTTTTGCAAATTGAAAAATTTTTTCTTTCTTGTATTAAATTTTCGGAAGATGTCGAGATTCTTCTGCCCAGAAATTCTTTTTTAGGTACTCCTGCCACAGCGACAACCTGTTCTTTATCCGAAATTAAAATCGGGAATCCTGAATTTTTGGAAATTATAGATGCATATTCTTCAGCCACCGAAGAAAGTTCAGCTATAGCCGAATATTTTTTGAATATTATTTTTCCGGCATTATCGGTGTATATTTCCAGAGGGTCGCTTTCCCGTATTCTCAGGGTTCTCCTTATTTCTTTTGGGATAACAATTCTTCCCAGTTCATCGATTCTTCTTACTATTCCTGTTGCTTTCATTTTATATTCCTCCTTTGAATTTAACCATTTATTAGACAAGAGATGACCTTTTTATTGTGCAATAAAATTTACAAAATATACATTTATTTTTTTAAAAAACTGTATATTTTTTAGGTTAAATCCAAAAAAATTATTTTAGTAATATTATTTATTGATATCAAGTAAAAATTTATATATAATATACTTATAGTTTTGCGCTGAAAGGAATGAGATAATGATAGCTAAAGTCGATAAAGATTCTTGCATCGGATGTGGAATGTGCATCGATATTTGTCCTGAAGTATTTCAGTATGATGACGAATATAAATCTGAATGCGTTATGGAAACTATTCCGGAAGAATTAAAAGAAAAAGTTGCAGAAGCAATAGACGTTTGTCCTGTAGAAGCTATTGCCGAAGATAATTCTTTATAATTTGACAGTTATGAGGTACTCGTAAAATTTACGGGTACTTTTTTTATGAGTTCATAAGAAATAAATATTTAATTTCAATCATATAATTACACAGCATGTAAAACGGAGGAATCGTGTTGTGTTTATTATAAGAGTAAAAAAGCAAGCAATTTTAATTTTAGGAATTTTTTTAATTTTCGGATTTTCCGCGATATTATTCTTATCCCGAGAAATATGTCATGCAGAGGAAAATAAAAATTTTATAAAATACGCTGAATTTAATCCCACATATGAAGCCTTGAACAAAGCCATGAAAGAAGACATCAAATCGCATGATAAAGATATAAAAATTAATTGGATAGAAGTTCTGGCGTGCCTTGGATCAAAATACGGAGGAGATTTTAAACGCTACAAAGAATCTGATATGGACGAAATTCTTAAAAAATTAAAAAGCGGAAAACCCATGTCAGAAATAACTTCCGGAATGAAAAATTATAATTATTATTATCAGGTTTACGAAGCTGTTTTGAAGGAATTTTTAGGAACATATAAAATTAAAAAAAATCCGTCAAATGGCGACGAAGAATGGCAAGAAATATATGGATTAAAAGCTTTTTCACCGATTGCAAAAACCTTTCCGTTTTCTCATTTTGATGATTTTGGCGCTTCGCGTTCATATGGATTTTCAAGACCGCATTTGGGACACGATATGATGTCGGCTACAGGCACTCCGGTGGTAGCCGTTGAATCCGGTACTGTAGAAATCATGGGCTGGAATCAATACGGAGGGTGGAGAATCGGCATTCGAAGCTTTGATAAAAAAAGATATTATTATTACGCTCACCTCCGCCAAAATAAGCCCTATAGTTCCAATTTAAAAGAAGGTGCTGTGGTGAAAGCCGGCGACGTAATCGGTTACGTCGGAAGAACAGGGTATAGCACCAAGGAAAACGTCAATAATATCAATGAAAGTCACCTGCACTGGGGCATGGAACTTATTTTCGATGAGTCTCAAAAGGAATGCGATAATGAAATTTGGATTAATTTATACGCAATTACCAAATTGCTGGAACAAAATAAATGCAGCGTAATGAGGAACACCGAATCACGAGAATTTTCACGAGAACATGATTTTTGGGAACCCAATCTGGAAAATAAATAAAAACAACCTCTTCTGATTATATTTTACAGAAGAGGAATTTTATTATTAAACAAGTTTATCAATAGCATGTGAAGTCAATCTTTCCAGCACTCCCGAGGTTACACCCACCCCCGCAGCAATCGCAGCGTGTTTTGAAGTGTTTGAAACATTTGAGTTGTTCATATCATAGGACATTGCGGTCGAAAAATAAACCATTGCCGATAGAGCGGGGATAATCACTTCTTTGGCTTTTTTTAGATTATCCAAAAATAATTTTAAATCTCTTCCATGTATTTTTTGATTTAATTCTTGAAATTTACATTCATTCTTGACATGCATTTCGGCTTGCTTAGGGAATTCCTTACTAATGCTTGGAACGTATTTTGCATCAACATTTATGGGAGGAAAAATCATTGTAAATATCAGGGCGAAAATTGAAAAATAAGCAATAATTTTTTTCATAATATTAGTGTTCCTTCCGTTAACGGTGTTTATTGTTAACTTAATTTTAATATTTTCCGAAGTATAAAGTCAATAACGATTTTTATTCCGGCCATGTACACATGAAAATACCACCTAAAAATGTTTTCGAGGTGGTATTTTTGAAAATCATATAAAATTTTTAAAAAAATGACATTTGATTACTTCTTGGCAAAGAATTCAACACACCGGCCGTTTCTAAAGTTTCTATGACCGATTTGGTTACTCTGGATCTCATTTGCACGTCGTCAATAGAAAGATATTCGCCTTCTTTTCTGGATTCTTGTAAATTTTGCGCCGCAGATTCTCCAACCCCTGACAAAGAGCTGAAAGGAAGCCTTATTTTTCCATCTTCAACGATATACTTGTATGCGTCCGATTTATATAGGTCCACCGGCAAAATTTCGATTCCTCTGGCAAGCATTTCGTTTACTATTTGAAAAGTTGCATAAGCTGCGTTTTCTTTTGCACTTGCCTCTTTGCCTTTGGCAAGGATTTCCGACATCCTTTTCTTTACCGCTTCGTGGCCTTTCATTACCGTCAAACCGTCAAAGTCTTCTCCTCGAACCGTAAAGTAAGCCGCATAATATTCTTTAGGATAATATACTTTATACCACCCGAGCCTCAAAGTAGAAATCATATACGCAGCCGCATGAGCCTTAGGGAACATGTACTTAATTTTCATGCAAGAATCTATATACCACTGCGGGACGTTGTGTTCTTTCAAAGTTTGCAGATGTTCCGGAGTAAGGAGCTTTGTCGCTTTTCCTTTTCGAACAATTTCCATTATTTTGAATGCCGTTTTAGGCTCGACGCCTTTATGCATCAAATACACCATTATATCGTCACGAGTTCCGATAACTTCGGAGATAGTGCATATACCTTTTTGAATCAACTCATGAGCATTCCCGTGCCAAACGTCTGTTCCGTGCGATAATCCTGATATTTGAAGTAAATCCGAAAAAGTTTTCGGTTTGCACTCCACCAGCATTTGCCTTACAAATCCGGTTCCAACTTCCGGGAGCGAGAACGTACCCGTTTCTGAATCAATATCTTTCGGGCTGATCCCCAGCTCTTTTGTGGAAGTAAATAAAGACATAACTTTTTGGTCGCTCATAGATACGTCAGTTACTTTTACGCCTGTATAGTCTTCCAAATATTTGTAAATTGACGGAACATCGTGCCCGAGTTCGTCGAGTTTACAGATGGTATCATGGATAGCATGGAAGTCAAAGTGGGTGGTTATATTATCGGAATTTTGGTCGTTGGCAGGACGTTGAACAGGGCAAAAATCGTATATTTCTTTCCCTTGCGGTACAACAACCATTCCTCCGGGGTGCTGACCCGTGGTTCGTTTTACTCCCGTGCAGCCTTCCGCCAGTCGTATAGTTTCCGCTTTATTTAAGCTTATTCCGCGTTCTTCGGCGTATTTTTTCGTGAATCCTATTCCGGTTTTTGTCGCAATTGTTCCGATTGTACCGGCTTTAAAAACATTATCTTTTCCGAATAGAGTTTCGGTGTATCTATGCGCATCGTTCTGGTATTCTCCCGAAAAGTTTAAGTCTATATCCGGTGTCTTATCTCCGTCAAATCCCAAAAATGTTTCGAAAGGTATGTCGTGTCCGTCTTGCTTTAATATTTCACCGCAGTTCGGGCATTCCTTTTGCGGTAAATCAAATCCCGAACCGTAACTTCCATCTGTTATGAATTCGCTGTACTGGCATTTAGGACACAAGTAATGAGGCACTAATGGATTAACCTCTGAAATACCCGACATAGTCGCAACGAACGATGAACCTACAGACCCCCTCGAACCTACTAAATAGCCGTGTTTTTCGGAATCTGCAACAAGTTTTTGCGCTATCATGTATAGAACTGAAAATCCGTGTTTGGTTATGGAATGAAGCTCTTTTTCGAGTCGCTTTTTTACAATTTCAGGCAACGGGTCGCCATATATTTTTTTAGCTCTTTTCCATGTTATGTCAACGAGTTCTTCTTCTGCACCCGGGATGAAAGGCGGGTACACTCCCGGCGGAATCGGTAAAATACTTTCAACGCTGTCCGCGATTTTATTAGTGTTCTCCACGACCACTTCAAAAGCTTTTTCTTTTCCCAGATACGAGAATTCCAACAGCATTTCGGCTGTGGTTTTTAGGTAGAGAGGGGCTTGATTGTCGGCATCCGCATAGCCTTGTCCTGCCATTAAAATTTTTCTGTATTCGGAATCTTCAGGGTTTAAGAAATGAACGTCGCCGGTTGCTACTACCGGTATATTCAGTGTTTCGCCAAGCTTTACTATGGTTTTATTGAATTCCTGAATTTGAACGACAGAATTCGCAATCCCTTCTCTTAGCATAAATTCATTGTTTCCGAGAGGCTGAATTTCCAGGTAGTCGTAAAATTTAGCTATCTCGACCAAATCTTCCCATGGACGTCCTCCCGTAATTGCACGGAATAATTCTCCCGCTTCACACGCACTTCCGATTATTAATCCCTCGCGGTTCTTCATCAGCTGGCTTTTGGGTATTCTCGGCTTTTTGTAAAAATATTTAAGATGCGCCATTGAAATTAATTTATACAAATTTTTTAATCCAACTTGATTTTTTACGAGTATGCTCATGTGATTCGTAATAGCCTTTTTTGCGTCATTTCCTGCCAAAGAAGAGTTTATTTCCTGAAGTGTGGATATATTTTTGTTTTTTGAAGCTATTTTTAAAAGCTCTATCAAAATATACGCTAGTGCTCGGGCATCGTCCGACGCTCTGTGGTGCTTAAATTCAGGTATCTTTAAAAATTTAGCTACAGTATCCAATTTGTGATTTTTTATGCTCATTATTAGTGCGCGGCTCATAGGAACGGTATCCATATATGTGAAAGAAAAATCTATTCCCAATCTTTTAGTGGCGGCTTTTATGAAAGAAACATCGAAATTAGCATTGTGAGCTACAAGAACCGGGGAATCTTTGCAAAAGTCTATAAAATTCTTAATTGCGATATCTTCCGTTGGTGCGCCTTTAACCATGTCGGATGTAATTCCGGTTATTTCTGTTATTCTTTCAGGAACAGGAATTTCCGGGTCTACAAATGTGCAGAATTCATCTTGTATTATGTTGTTTTTAATTCTTATAGCGCCTATTTCTATTATCTTGTCGCTTTTAGCGTTAAGTCCCGTAGTTTCAAGGTCAAAGCATATATATTCATCATCGAATTTCCTGTTGTCATCTCCGGTAACAATAGGGAGCATGTCATTTACAAAATACGCTTCCACGCCGTATATCACTTTAAAATTGCCGCCGTCTTTGTTTATGGCTTTTACGGTGTTCATTGCCTCCGGATACGCCTGAGCTACACCGTGGTCAGTTATCGCTACGGCAGGATGACCCCATTCGTTGGCTTTTTCAATTAATTTTGCAGCCGGTGTCATTCCGTCCATAGCAGACATATTCGTGTGAAGATGAAGCTCCACTCTCTTCTTCGGAGCATTGTCAACTGTTTTATATTTCGAAACTGTATTTATGTTTTTTGGGCGCATAACGATATCTCTTTCGTATTTATCATCGCAAATTTCGCCGTATACAAGAATCGTTTCGCCTTTTTTTAATTTTTCAAGATACGCTGATTTATTTTTATTTTCTATAATTTTTAAAATTAAAGATCCCGTATAATCAGTCATATACACAGTATAAATTATTTTACTTCCATCCCTGGTTTCGTGAGAATCGGTCGAAAAAATATCTCCCCACACACAAACATTTCCTGCGTCGATGCTTATTTCACGTATAGATATCGGTTCTTTTTTTATGATATTTCCATACAAAAGTCTTGAAGAACCGGGAACTATTTTTGGGAGCAAATTATCTTTGTCCCTTACTTCTATAAATGCATCTTTGTTGATTTTTTCGGGTTCTTGTTTTTTTGCGGTTGGCTTTTCGATAGGCGGTGGCGGCGCTGTGACTGCGGGTTTGGATTCTTTTTTATCTGCATTATCTTTTTTAATTTCTTTTTCTATAAAAATTACATTTACCGGCGCTGATATATGCTGTGAAATTAAAACGCTTAGTTTTTTATTTATATTTTTTTGCATGAGAAAATCTCTTCCGCCGTGATATAAGTATATTTTTATATCTTCGTTTTCTTTCGTGGCTTCAAAATCTTTGAACACTCTTTTTAGGGTAGGGGATGAGAGCGCAAATTCTTGAATTATATTTTTAAAATTTTTTTCATTTTCAATTGTAGGAACGCACGGAATTATTATTACTTCTTTTAAATTTAAATCGGATTGAAGTAATAGTTTTTTTGCATCTGATAATTCTTTTTCGGATACATCTTCTGAAAAATTTAGATTTATTTTAATCCTGCGATTTTTTTTATCTACACTCAAAGACTCTATGTCTGCGTTAGCCATAGAGTCTCCAAAAGACGAAATGTCTATATAATCTTCAAAAAAATTTACAAATTTTTTCAATTTATTTCTCCCTTATTTTTTATTTATTTTCTAAATCCATGGATTTTATTTCTTTTACGAGTTTCTCTACCAAGTCATTTTCAGGAACTTTCTTAATAATTTTGCCTTTTTTAAATATTATTCCCATGCCGTCTGCTCCTGTTATGCCTATGTCAGCGTCTTTGGCTTCACCGGGCCCGTTAACTACACAACCCATTATAGCTACTTTCAGGTCAGCGGGGTAATTTTTCAACCTATTTTCAACTTCTTCCGCAATTTTTATAAGATTTATTCTGGTTCTTCCGCAAGTCGGACAAGAAGTGAATCTAATCCCGGATTTCCTGAGTTCCAATGATTTTAATATTTCAAACCCGGTCTCAATTTCTTTAACGGGTGAAGCTGTCAGCGATACTCTTATGGTGTCTCCGATTCCGTCAAGCAGCAGGGAACCTATTCCTATTGAAGATTTTACTATACCGGATTTTTCGGTGCCTGATTCCGTTACTCCCAAATGCAACGGATAATTGCATTTAGAAGCCACCAAACGATTCGCTTCGACGGTTCTATATATGTCAGAAGCTTTTATCGAGATAACTATGTCATTAAAATCGTATTTTTCAAGCAAAGAAGCATTGTACAAAGCGCTTTCCGCCATTGCTTCGGCGCTCGGCGAACCATATTTTTTCAGGATATGCTTTTCGATTGATCCGGAATTTACTCCAATGCGTATCGGAATTTTATTCAAATTACAAGCCTTGGCTATTTCTTTGATTTTGTCTTCGTTTCCTATATTTCCCGGATTAATTCTTATTTTATCGATTCCGGCAGCTATGGATTCAATCGCAAGCTTGTAATCAAAATGAATATCAGCCACGAGTGGAATATCCAATTTGCTTTTAATTTTATCAATAAGCTCAACAGCCTCCATATTTGGGATGGCTATTCTTAGTATTTCGCACCCTGCTTGTTTTAGCTCTGTGGCTTGCAAAATGCTTTTTTCAATGTCGTAGGAGGGGACATTAATCATGGATTGAACCGCTATAGGATTATCTCCTCCTATTTTGATTTTTCCTATGTTTATAGTTTTAGACAACCGCCTCATATAAGTGCCTTCCTTTGCCTTGTTTATGCTTTTCCGATTAATTTTAATATGTCTGAATAAGACATCCAAATCATAAATAATATAAAGAGTACAAACCCAATCGTATGAACAATTCCTTCATATTTCGGATTTATTTTCTTGCCGGTTATAAGTTCAACAAATAAAAACACAAGCCTTCCGCCGTCAAGAGCAGGCAGGGGTAATAAGTTGAAAATCCCCAAGTTTACGGTTATTATTGCCATGATATTTATAATATTTATTACCGCCACAAATGCGCTGGATTTTAATCCTTCATTAGTTATTTTCCCGATTTCAGAAGCTATTCCGATAGGCCCTGCGGTCTTATTTAGAGATATTTTCCCTGTAACCAGTCCGCCAAGACTTCTCCAAACTATATTTATTATAGATGCGGTTTCTGAAAATGTCGCTTTAATGAGATTTACAAAATTTTTCTCAATAGGTTCAACAAAGAAATCAATGCTCGGAGATTGACTTCCGTCCGTGTTTTCAATAGGTTTAAAGTTCACGTTTTCAAGATTTACAATTTGCCCGTTTCTGCGCACTTCTATATTGAAATCAGACGTCCCGAAAGCCGAAATATTGAACGCTACATCTTTAAATGTGTGTATTTTTGAGTTGTTTATTTTTAAAATTTCATCTCCAACCATTAGACCGGTTGACGAAGAAACGGCGTCCGGGTCGAAAGCTTTTATAGTGGTAGATGCAATAGCCGGAGAATTAATAAGCAGAATAAAAGTAAGCACAAATCCAAGTATTAAGTTCATTATGCCGCCTGAGGCAATGATGAGTATTTTCTGCCATGCCTTTTTTTGCTCGAAAGACCTCGGGCTGTCACTATGTTCGTCTTCTCCTTCCATTTCGCAGAATCCGCCTATAGGCAGCGCCCTTAAGGAAAACATGGTTTCTCCTTTTTGAAATTTAAATACTCTTGGTCCCATTCCCAAAGCAAATTCATTCACCTTAACGCCGAATTTTTTCGCCCAGAAAAAGTGACCCAGTTCGTGTAGAAAAATAATTAAATTGAAAAGTAAAATCGCAAATATTATTAAAAGTACTATCAAATTCATACACTCCTTTTTGTTTTTTAAATTATAGATTTTATAAATTCTCTTGTGATTTTGTCAGCGGAAAGGATGTCGTTCACAGAGCTTACATTTGTACTTTGAATGCTCTTTTGAGCTTTTTTTATTAAGCTTATTATTTCTGTAAATTTTATTTTATTTTCCAAAAATAACCTTACAGCTTCTTCGTTTGCCGCATTCACAATCGCGGTTGAAGTTCCTCCGCTTTTTACCGCTTCTTTGCATATTTTAATGGATTCAAAAGCATCATAATCCGGCTCAAAAAATGAAATGGTTTTAATCTTTGACAAATTAAGTTCCGGAACAGATGTGTTTTTCCTATCGGGGTAGGTTATAGCGTATGCTATAGGAGTTTTCATGCTGGGAGTCCCCATTTGAGCTATGATTGAATTGTCCGCGTATTCCACCATTGAATGTATTATACTTTGCGGATGAATAACAACATCGATTTTATCTTCGGGAACACCAAAAAGATGCATGGCTTCTATGATTTCAAACCCTTTGTTCATCATAGTTGCGGAATCGATTGTAATCTTGGAACCCATTTTCCAGCTGGGATGATTCAGCGCCTGGCTAAGTGTTACATTTTCTAATTCTTTTTTTGATTTTCCAAAAAATGGTCCGCCTGAGGCTGTTAATATTAGCTTTTTTATTAAATTTTTGTCTTTACAACATTCCAAACATTGGAATATTGCGCTGTGTTCACTGTCAACCGGCAAAATTTTTATATTTTTTTCTTTCGCCGCATTCATAACATACTCTCCGGCTACAACCAAGGTTTCTTTGTTTGCGAGCGCTATATCTTTCTTTGCTTCAATAGCGCTTAGCGTAGGCAAAAGCCCTATCATTCCCGAAACCGCCGTGATGACCAAATCCGCCTCCGTACACGACGCCACTTCGCAAAGACCGTCAATTTTGCTTAAAATTTTAGTATCTGTATCTTTTACCGCATCTTTGAGAATTTTCGCGTTTTTTTCATCGTAAACAGCTGCAATTTTCGGCTTTAATTCTCTTATTTGTTTTTCGAGCAAATCAATATTATTATTCCCGGATATGGCGCTAACCTTTATTCCGAGAGCTTTAGCGACCTCTATTGCCTGAGTTCCGATAGAGCCCGTGGAACCAAGTATAGATAAATTTTCTTTCATAGTTTTCAACTCTTTTAATGTATTATGTTTATAAATTTTAAAAATATCAGTACATAAGGCGCAACAAAAATTACGCTGTCAAACCGATCCAAAATTCCTCCGTGCCCGGGCATTAAATTCCCAAAATCTTTAACTCTGTATTTTCTTTTTATAACCGAAAAACACAAGTCTCCAAGCGTTGATATCGCCGATCCGAACAAAGCAAGAATGACAATCAAAAAGTAATTTATGGTGTGCCTTTGTGAAAATACCAGACTATTAAAAACATAAGCTATGATTACCAAGCAAGAAACACAAGTGATAATCCCACCGATAAATCCTTCTATGGTTTTTTTAGGACTTACATTTGGGCAGAGTTTGTTTTTTCCTAAAAATTTCCCGAAAAAATATGCGCCTGTATCCGATATCCACGCAATTGCCAGCGCTAAAAAAACATAGAAGCTCCCGTAATTTATCCCAAGTATTCTAAGCTCCGTGAGACTTCCAAACCCAAAAGTTATTATTATCGCCATCGTGTAGGTAACGGCGGCGTCTTGCAAACTTAAAGAAGGGTTTGTTATGAGCAAGCAAAAAATAATAAGGGTATACGCATACAAAGCAATTTGCCACGCGAGATAATTCCCGATTAGCGGCAAAATCGAAATGAATATCAATGTAAAAAAAACCAGAGGATAATTTTTAGATAAATTCATTACCGAAAAAATTTCATTCATCGCTATAATCGAAATAATTGCTGTGGTTATACTTATAATAAATGGATAATTGTGGGAAAAAAGCAAAACTACAAATGCAAAAATCGCTCCCGTGATTCCCGATATTATTCTTTTTGACATTTTCAAGCACCTCCAAAGCGTCGAGTTCTTAGAAAATATTCGTTTATTGCCTTGTCAAATTCCTCAGGAGAAAAATCAGGCCAAAGCACTTCGGTACTGTAAAATTCCGCGTACGCCGACTGCCAAAGCATGAAATTTGATAGCCTTTTTTCTCCCGCGGTTCGTATTACAAAATCTATGTCAGGTTGATTATATGTATAAAGGTTTTCTTGCAGAGTATTTTCATTGATATCTTCTACTGAAATTTCATTTTTCAAAATTTTTTCCGCAATCTTTTTAACGGCGCTTGTAATTTCATTTCTGCTGCCGTAGTTCATCGCAATATTAAGGTTTAATCCGGTGCGGTCTTTCGTTTCAAATTCTATCGTTCTTATTAAATCTTGAATGTCTTTTGAAAAAGAAGACGTATCACCCAAGAATTTTACTTTCATATTCTCGTTTGAAAATTCCCGGATAGATTTTTTTAAATATTTTTTAAACAGAAACATCAGAGCAGAAATTTCCGTCTTTGAACGCTTCCAATTTTCAGTAGAAAAAGCATACACGGTAAGATGTTTAAGTCCAAGATTGTTGGCATATTTAGCTATATTTTCAAAAACCTTTGCTCCGGAGGAATGACCTGCGGAAGCAGGCAGACCGTGATTTTTGGCCCACCTGCGATTTCCGTCCATTATTATTCCTACGTGCAAAGGCAATTTGGCGCTTGAACTTTTACTTTCCATAGATATAACTCCAAAGCTTTTATTTTACAAAGACAAAATTTGTTTGCTTTTTGCAGAAGATAACGAATCGATTTCTTTACAATATTTATCGGTTAGTTCTTGAACTTTCTTTTCACCGCGGTTCATTTCGTCTTCGGTAATTTCAGAACTTTTTTTCATATTTTTTATTTTATCTATAGCGTCTCTTCTTATGTTTCTTATCGAAATTTTTGAATCTTCCGCAATTGCAGATACTTCTTTGGAAATTTCTTTTCTTCTTTCTTCGGTTAATTGAGGGAAGATAAGACGAATTATTTTTCCGTCATTTTGAGGATTAATTCCCAAATCTGATTTTTGAATTGCTTTTTCAATTCCGGATAATATGGATATATCCCAAGGCTGAATCACAAGAATTCTTGCTTCAGAAACCGAAATAGCCGCAACTTGATTTATCGGTGTGGGTGAGCCGTAATAATCTACTGTTATTTTATCAAGTACCGCCGGATTAGCTCTTCCTGCTTGAATCGAAGCGTATTCCGAAACCAATCTGTCGCAGGTATTTTTCATACGGTTTTGAGTATCTGATATAAGGTTATTCATAAATTTTTCCTCCACATATTTATATTATTTATTTTTATTTTGCCAAAGTTCCTACATTTTCGCCGCTTATTGCCCTGATTATGTTTTCAGGATCTTTAAGACTGAACACCATTACGGGTATGTTATTGTCTCTGCACATAGAAGCTGCGGTGCTGTCCATAACTTTTAAATCTTTCGATAAAATTTCTCCAAAAGATACCTCTGTATATTTTTTAGCATCCGGATTTATTTTCGGGTCTGAATCATAAACTCCGTCCGTGGTGGTCGCCTTGAAGATTATTTCTGCGTTAATTTCCGCCGCTCTCAGCGATGCCGCGGTGTCTGTCGAAAAGAACGCATTTCCTGTTCCATATCCAAAAATTACTACTTTTTTATTTTCAAGATGATTAATTGCTTTAGCAGGTGAGTAATATTCTCCTATTTGCGGGAAAGGTATTGCTGTCATAACGACGGAATCCACTCCGATTTTTTCTAATGTATCCTGGAGTGCTACGGCATTCATCACGGTTGCAAGCATTCCTATATTGTCCGCTTTAACACGGTCCATTTCTCCGCTGCTTCTGCCTCTCCAAAAATTTCCTCCGCCTATAACTACGGCTATTTCCGCACCGGTTTCAACGCATTTTTTTATCATTTCGCAGGTGTTTTTTACTGCATCAAAATCAATGCCGTGTTTTTGGCTTCCCGCCAAAGATTCGCCGCTTATTTTTAGTAAAAATCTTTTATATTTGCTTTTCAATATTATTCACGCTCCAATGAATGTAAATTATTTTACCAATAATATTTTACATGAACAAAAATGCTATGTAAATACCTTTAAGTGAGATGGTGTGAAATTAATTCTCAAAAACTATTGACTTTTTAAATATTTGTATCATAATTCTATATTGGAACCTGATAAAATAACACAAGAGTAAAGTGGGGTGCTTAATCACTATGGAAGATATGATAAACCGCATAATAGAACTTGATCGCATGGCCAAAGAAAACCTCACGCGTGCTAATCAGCTCAAAGTAGATTCAGAGCAAAAAATAAGTGACATAAAAGAGCAGAAAAGAGCTGAATATTTAGAACGTGCACGAGCAAATATCAAATCGCTCGAAAAAGAAGAAAAAGTAAACGCATGTCTGAGGCTTAAAGTAATCGAGAATTCTTATAGACAAAAATATGACCGCATAGAAGAAATTTATGCGAAAAATAAAAATAATTGGGTCAAAACCATAGTAAATAGGGTCATCGAAGACTAAGGCGAAACATGCTTTTATAATTTTCAGTAAATGGTGGTGAAACAAAGCGAGATAGGTGCCTAAAATTCTTGCTTAAAAAATTATGATTTCATACGCTTCAAACGCAGTACTTTCAAAAGCTCGCGCAATGTACGGAAAAGGTATAAAAGAGAAAAATTATTCTGACCTTTTAGCTTGTAGGAGTATCCCTGATGTTGCATCATACCTGAAGAGAAAGACAAGCTATTCCGATGTTTTAAGCGGAATAAATGAAAATAATCTGCATAGGGCAGAGCTTGAAAATCAGCTTAAACTCAAATTGTTTTTGGATTTTGAGGCTTTGGGTCGCTACGATATTTCAGTCGGAGAACACTTTTCAGAATATATAATTGCTCGAGCCGAAATCGAACAAATTATGCACAGCTTGATGCTGTTAACCGCAGGAAAATCCGGTGAATACATCCATACTATTCCGGCGTTCTTTTACAGTCATGCAAAGTTTGATTTAAAAGAGCTGGAACACATAAAAAATTATGACGATTTTTTGAAAGTGGTTAAACGCTCGGATTATTACAAAATCTTGGAGCCGTTTAAACCGCAAAAAGGCGAGCTTATAAATTTAACATTTATAGAAACCGCCCTTTATAACTATCTTTATAAGGTAGTTTTCAATGTCATAAATAAATATGTAAAAGGCAGCGCCAAAAAAGAGCTTACTGATTTTTTCAAGTTATATATAGACCTCAGCAATCTTGTCAGAATAGTAAGAATGAGAAAATTTTATGATTTAGAACCCGAATATATGATTTCCGCGTTGATAAGTCACGGAACTTTGGGCGAAGATAAATTAAAAAAATTTATATTTTCTCCCAACACCAAGCAAATGATGTCAGACATGAAAAACACAAAAATGGGCAAAAAATGGTTTTCAAGAGGGCTCGATGTAATAGACAAAGTCCCTTTGAATATGCGTTTTGATAAGTGTCGCCATAATATAAGATTTTCTATGTCTCCTCCGATTGTTCTTATGTCGTATATATTCTTAAAAGAGATAGAAATCATAAACATTACAAATATTATCGAAGGAATAAAGTACAGACTTCCTTCCGAAGAAATTAAAAAAATGTTGATTATGTAAGATTATATAAACTAAATGAAAAAGTGAGGTAGAAAAGATGTCAGTATCTAAGATGAGTTTTATCAGCATGATAGGTCCTATGCAGCAACTCGATGAGCTTATCAACATCTGTGGAGAATCCGGGGTATTTGAACCCGACAATGTTTTTTCTTTTTATTCCAATACTGAAAAATTTTCAGCAATTTCCGAAGAAAACCCCTATTCCGAGCCGCTGAAAAGCCTTAAAAGCAGCGTCGATGCATGCGGCGGTAAGCTCGAAGATGTAGACATAACAGGTTTTTATATCAGCAAAAGTAAAATTGACAGATACACAAATTACATTTCTGAAAATTTAGAAAATTTAATCGACCAAAAAAGAAAGCTCTACGCAGAATTTTCTAAAAATAAAGACGAAATAGAAAAACTAAAACATTTTTACGGACTTAACACAAACATAAACGAAATATTATCGTGCGAATGCACCAAAGCACATTTTGGAAAAATGCCAAGAAGTAGCTATATGAAATTCGCAGAGGTTTCAAAACGCTATTCCGAAAATGGAATAGAACTCATGTTTTTCCCGTTTGGCGCAGATGAAAATTATCAGTGGGGGATTTATTTCTCTTCAGTTGATAACCCGGGTGAAACCGATCGAATTTTTTCATCGCTTTATTTTGAATCTGTGGATATAGAATCTTGTGAACAATCCCCGTACGAAAGAGTTTCGTACCTTCAAAATCTCAATATGGAGCTTTATAAAAAGATTGATGAAACCGAAAAGAAGATCAGTACTTTTTGGAATTCTCAAAAGAACCAATGTAAGAGATTTTATACAAAGCTCAAGCAGCTTAGTGCTTATTTCGAGATAAAATCTTATGCGGCGCAGTATAATAATACATTCATTTTAGTAGGCTGGGTTCCGCAGGAAAATCTTGAAGATTTCAAAGCAAAAATAAGCAAAATAAAATCACTTGAATATTCCACCGAAAAAGGCGAAAATATTTTGGAGCATCAGCCCCCTGTAAAATTGAAAAACAGAAAAATATTCAGACCTTTTGAGTTCTTGGTAGGCACTTACGGCACTCCATCGTACAACGAAATGGACCCGACAGTATTTGTCGCAATAACATACACGCTACTGTTCGGCATAATGTTTGCGGACTTGGGTCAAGGAATTTTGGTTTCCATAGTCGGATATTTAATGTGGAAATTCAAAAATATGGCACTGGGAAAAATGCTTATTCCTTGCGGAATATCTTCGGCAATATTCGGAACATTTTTCGGTTCGGTTTTTGGATTTGAACACGCACTCGATCCGTTTTACAAAAATGTACTCGGAATGAAGAGCAAACCCATTGAGGTTATGGACGCTTCAAGCACCAATAAAATCATTTATTCAGCCGTTGCAATCGGAATAGTTCTTTTGGTGGTTTCTATGGTGCTCGGTATATATTCTCTCTTAAAAAGAAAAAATTACGGCGAGGCGCTCTTTGGTTCAAAAGGTTTGTGCGGAATAATTTTTTACATTTCACTTATATTTATGGTTGTCGATATGGCGGCTCTTCACACAGGAATTGTCACCACAGCATATGTAGTTTCACTTTTGATTTTACCGCTTATCATTTTAATGTTTAGCGAAATACTTATAAAACTCGTGAATAGAGAAAAAAATTGGAAGCCCGAAAGCTGGGCGGATTACTTACCCCAGAGCTTCTTTGAACTTTTTGAAGTGGTTCTAAGTTATGTAACTAACACAATGTCATTTTTGAGAGTGGGCGCATTTGTTCTTGTTCACGCAGGAATGATGATGGTGGTATTTACCATAGCCAACATGTTGCCCGGAAGCGGCTACTTTATCGCCGTTGTAATCGGAAATATAGTTGTTACTGCTTTGGAAGCTCTCGTTGCAGGAATTCAGGTCGTAAGATTGGAATTTTACGAAATGTTCAGTAAATTTTTTGAAGGTCAAGGACGCCCGTTCACTCCCGTAACGGCAGAAGAAAGTTTAAATTAAAGAATTAAAAAAATTTAGAAATAAAATATTATAAATTATTTTGGAGGTTTTTATTATGTCAACTTTATTATTTATTATTCCAACATTATTACTTATAGCCGGAGCACTTATCGCCGTAAGACTCGTTAAAGGCGGCGTAAGCAAAAAGAAAGCATTGATGTTCCAAATCGGCACTGCAGTACTTGTTATGGCAATTTGTTTAGTATCTTCAGTAAAATCAGCATACGCATCAGAAACAAAAGAAGCCCAAGCAGCAACTTCTGCTTCTCAATCTGCTAATGAAGGTTCAAAAGCTATGGCTTTCAGCGTAGGCCTGGTAGCTGCCGCATTGGTTACAGGATTGTCAGGAATCGGCGGCGGAATCGCTGTTGCATCTTCAGCTCCTGCAGCAATCGCAGCAACATCAGAAAATCCAAAAGCATTCGGTAAATCTCTTATAATGGTTGTTTTGGGTGAAGGTATTGCACTTTACGGCCTTTTGATTTCCATGATGATACTTACCAACCTTGGCCAATTGGGGTTAGGAGCGTAATGATATGCGTTTTGAACTTATAAGCGATAGTACTGATACATTAGTAGGAATGCGTTTGGCAGGAATAAAAGGCATCATGGCTAAAAAAGCCGATGAAGCCGAAAAAGCGCTTAAAGAAGCGGTTGAAAAGCAAGACGTGGCAGTAGTTCTGATAACAGAGCCTCTTGCAAAGCTTTGCGCAGAGCTTATACACAGTTTGAAAAGTACACATAAAACTCCTTTGATAATAGAAATTCCTGACGGAAGGTCACAAGGAAGCAAAAAAGATTCTATAACTCGCTATATACGTGAGGCTATCGGACTTAAAATTTAGGCTTAAGGGGGCGAAATGATGCATAAGAGCTTTAAATCAAGTAATTTTTTAAATGCAATTGACAAATACGCCAAAAAACGCAGAAATAAAATTACAGACGAAATAAAAGAAATCGAAGAAAAAGAATTAAAAAAAGCTGAAGCCGAGATAGTTGAAGATATAAACGGCATGATTCAAAAAGAGCTTGTGAGCATGAAAAATAAAATCGTAATAGAAGTTTCTCACAAGGAGCTTGAAGAAAGAAAAAAAGTTTCTCAAAGGCGCCGTCAAATGATAAAGGACATGTTCAGGGAATGCCGCGAAAAGCTCATAGAATATTCTGCTTCAGAAAAATATTTGGATTCCATGAAGCGTTATGCTTCTAAAATTTCTGAGGTTCTTACAGAAGATAACACAAAATTAATCGTGAAAAATGATGATTTAAAATACGCAGATGAAATAAAAAAAGCATTCGGAAGAGAATGCGAAGTTTGCGCCGAAGAAGATATTATAATTGGCGGAATAAGAGGTTACAACGAAAGCATGGGATTAATAGCCGATGAAACTCTAGACGCCAAATTAAAAGAGCAAGAAGATTGGGCTGCAGAAAATTTTGGTGTATTGCTTGTTTAAAAATAACTAAAATATACAAATAGGAGGGTAAGCGCCGGCAGTTTTTAAGCTATGTTAAGCGCTTCTGTGACTAATATGAATGAAAATAATGTTATATATGGAATAAACGGCCCTGTCGTAACCGTAAAAGGCACAAAGTCATTTTCTATGATGGAAATGGTCTACGTAGGCAATGAAAAACTTATTGGTGAAGTAATAGGAGTTGCAGATGATTTCACAACCATACAGGTCTACGAAGAAACTACCGGATTACGTCCGGGCGAGCCTGTCGAAGGCACAAAGGGTCCTATGAAGGCGTGTCTTGGTCCCGGAATACTAAATAATATTTTCGATGGAATCGAACGTCCTCTAAAAGCTATCGAAGAAAAAAGCGGTTCTTTTATAGCAAGAGGGTGTAGTGTGCCGTCTCTTAACCAAGATAAACTTTGGGATACTCATATACATGTAAAAAAAGGTGATTATTTAGAGCCGGGAACTATCTATGCATCTTGTCCCGAAACTTCTATAATTACGCATAAATGCATGGTTCCTCCCGATGTCAGCGGTGAGGTAATCGAAGCAGCTTCAAACGGCCCTCACAAAGTATCCGATACAATTGTTAAAATTAAAGATGAAAAAGGAAATATCAAATCCTTGACTCTTTGTCAATACTGGCCGATAAGATTCGCAAGACCTATAAAAGAAAGGCTTGCTTCCAATATTCCTCTCATAACCGGTCAGAGGATTATAGATACTCTTTTCCCGGTCGCAAAAGGCGGCGCGGCAGCGGTTCCCGGCGGATTTGGTACCGGAAAAACCATGACTCAGCATCAGCTCGCAAAATGGTGCGATGCAGATATAATCGTTTATGTCGGCTGCGGTGAACGTGGTAATGAAATGAGCCAGGTTGTTGATGAGTTTTCAAAACTTATTGACCCAAAATCAGGCAAGCCGATGACAGAACGAACTGTTCTTATCGCAAACACTTCAAACATGCCGGTAGCAGCAAGAGAAGCTTCTATTTACACCGGAATTACTCTTGCGGAATATTACCGTGACATGGGTTACGATGTCGCAATTATGGCTGACTCGACATCTCGTTGGGCAGAGGCTTTAAGGGAAATTTCGGGGCGCTTGGAAGAAATGCCCGCCGAAGAAGGTTTCCCGCCATACTTGCCGTCAAGACTTTCAGAATTTTATGAAAGAGCAGGTCGAATTAAAACTTTGGGAGAAAACGAAGGCTCCGTAACAATAATAGGCGCTGTTTCGCCTCAAGGATCTGATTTTTCCGAACCTGTAACTCAAAATACAAAAAGATTCGTAAGATGTTTCTGGGCGCTCGACAAAGCCCTTGCGTATGCAAGACACTATCCTGCCATAAATTGGATTAACAGTTACAGTGAATATTTTGTTGATTTAGACCCATGGTACATTAAAAATTATGGAGAATCTTTTGTAAAATACAGAAAGAAAATCGCCTCTATTTTAAGCGAAGAAGATAAACTCATGGAAATCGTAAAATTGGTCGGTGCGGACGTTCTGCCTGATGACCAAAAATTGATAATAGAGATCGCAAAAGTTATCCGCGTGGGATTTTTACAGCAGAATGCATTCCATAAAGATGACACATTTGTACCTTTAAAGAAGCAAAAAAAGATGATGAAAGCGATTTTATATCTTCACAAGCGTGTTCGTCAGTTAATTTCGGCATCCATCCCGATTTCAAAAGTATTGGAAACAGGGATTTTTGATAAACTTACTCGTATCAAGTATGATGTTCCGAACGATGAACTCGAGAAATTTGATGACTACAAAAAAGAAATTGACGATGTCATCAACAAAATTATAAACAATAAGATTTAATTGTACGGAGGTGAAACGATTATGGTACTTAATTATGTTGGACTCAAAGAAATAAGCGGTTCTCTTATAGTTTTGGAAGGTGTTGAAGGGGCATCTTATGAAGAAGTTGTTGATATTAAACTTGAAGATGGCTCTTACAGAAAAGGGAGAATCGTTCAAATAGAGGGAGATAAAGTTGTTGTTCAGGTGTTTGAAGGCACTCATGGAATTTCTCTTTCAAATACAAAAGTTAAACTTAAAGGAAAGCCCATGGAAATTTCTCTTTCTCCCGAAATTTTAGGGCGCGTATTCAATGGTTCCGGCGAACCTATCGATAATTTGGGAAAAGTTTTTCCGCATAAAAAAATGAATATAAACGGAACGCCTATCAACCCGATAGCTCGTATTTATCCGCGAAATTACATCAACACCGGGATATCCGCAATTGACACTTTGTCAACTCTTATAAGAGGGCAAAAGCTCCCGATATTTTCAAGCTCAGGAATGAAACACAATGAGTTGGCGGTTCAAATTGCCCGCCAGGCTAAGCTTTCCGGTGACGATAACAGCAACCTTGCAATTGTTTTTGCTGCTATGGGCGTAAAAAACGATGTCGCTGAGTATTTCAGAAGAAAATTTGATGAATCGGGCGTCATAGAGAGAGTTGTAATGTACTTGAACCTTTCGAACGACCCGGTAATCGAAAGAATTTTGACTCCCAGATGCGCTCTTACAACGGCTGAATATCTTGCTTTCGAACTGAATATGCATGTTCTTGTTATAATGACAGACATGACTTCATACGCCGAAGCTTTAAGAGAATTCAGCTCTTCAAAAGGTGAAATTCCGGGAAGAAAAGGTTACCCGGGATACCTTTACTCCGACCTGGCGTCACTTTATGAGCGCGCCGGAATGGTTAAAGGAAAAACAGGTTCTGTAACTCAAATTCCTATTTTGACCATGCCTAATGATGATATCACTCATCCGCTTCCTGACCTTACAGGATATATCACCGAGGGTCAAATAGTTTTGGACCGCTCGATTGATAGAAAAGGATATTATCCACCGATTTCTGTTCTTCCGTCACTATCGAGGCTCATGAAGGACGGCATAGGTGAGGGTTATACACGTGCCGACCACCCTGAACTCGCAAACCAGCTTTTTGCATCGTACGCGAAAGTTCAAGACGCAAGAGCATTGGCGTCGGTTATCGGTGAAGAAGATTTATCCCCGATAGATAAACTTTATATTAATTTCGGAAAAGCTTTTGAGAAACAATTCATAAATCAAGGCTTTAATGAAAACAGGTCCATCGAGCGCAGCTTGGAGCTTGGCTGGAGACTTATTTCAACACTTCCTCGTCAGGAACTCGACAGAATAAGCAGCGAAACGCTCGACAAATATTACATCGAAGATAAAGATTTATTGGAAAGAAAAAATAAAATAGATTTCTTGGACGAAGTTGAATCCGACGATAATGACGATGATATCGACGACAACGACGATAATTAATCTAAAGGGAGGTTTACCTAGATGTCTTTACAATTGGCTCCCACAAAAGGAAATTTAATTGCTACGAAAAAATCCTATGCGCTGGCTAAGCTTGGATTTGATCTTTTAGACCGAAAGAGAAACATTTTAGTCCGCGAAATGATGGCGCTTATTGACAGAGCCGAGGAAATTCAAAATAAGATAGATTTCACATACCAAAAGGCTTTCTCTACCTTAAAAAAAGCCAACATAGCTTTGGGAGTTTGTGAAGAACTTTCTCAGGCAATTCCCGAAGAGCAGGGGCTTAGTATTTCTTTTAAAAGTGTAATGGGCGTGGAGATTCCCATCATAAATTTTAAGGAAAAAAAGATAAACGGAATCCCATTTGGATTGTATTCTTCAAATTCGGACCTTGACAAAGCTTATTCCTGTTTTAGAGAAGTTCTTCGGCTTACTGCAAGTTTGGCTGAAGTAGAAACCAGTGCATATCTGCTTGCTCGAGATATCAAAAAAACTCAAAAGCGAGCGAACGCTTTAAAAAATATTATGATACCTCGATTTGAAACCCTTATAAAATCCATTACCGATGCCTTGGAAGAAAAAGAACGAGAAGAATTTTCCAGGTTGAAAGTTATAAAAAAGAAAAAATAATTTTATGTACAAAGTCTTCGCCATATACGGCGGAGATTTTTACGTATACATTAAAATATATATAAAAATCATTTATATTGTTGAAATTATATAAATATATGCTATAATTGTTGTGTTAGATACTAATTATTTTAGAGAAGGGTGATATAAATGTCTGGAAATGAGAAGAATTTATTTCGTAAAAGCAGTCTGGAAAGAGTTTCTTCCCCTGAGCAACTTAACGAATACATCAAAGTTACCAATCCAAGTTTGATAGTGATTTTAGTAACGGTTTTTGCGATGATTTTATCAGCAATGGTATGGATATTTGCCGGCGGGCTCCCTAAAACCGTTTCGCTGGCGGGAGTGGTTGTGGGTAATTCTTCAGGCACTCAAAAAGTTTACAGTTACGTTTCTATCGGAGACAGTAAACGTCTGACCGAAGGCACAGAAGTGCAAATTTGCCCCGAATACGCTCCTCGAGAAGAATATGGATATATAAAAGGAAAAATAACTTCTATCGGCGATGAAATTGTTACCAGTCAGTATTTAAATTACAAATTTGAAAATCCACAAGTTATTTTGCCTTTGATTACCGCGGCATCAAAGGAATCCAACTTAATAGAAATAGAAATGGAAATGGGAGATTGGTCAAACGAAAACGGAAAAAATATCGAAGTAGTCGAAGGGACTCTTTGTGAAGTTTCTGCTATAGTAGGAGAGACAAAGCCTTATGAGCTCATTTTTAAATAAAAGAAAAAAGGAGGAATAGATGGTGGCTAGAAAGAAAAAAGTTCCTGTTATTATGCAAATGGAAGCGCTGGAATGCGGCGCGGCATGTGTTTGTATGATAGCGGCGTACTATAAAAAGTGGATACCTCTTACTCAAGTCCGTTCGGACTGCGGTGTATCCCGTGACGGAAGCGTTGCCAAGAACATGCTTGCTGCGGCAAGATCGTATGGTTTCAAAACAGCAGGATACAAACTTGAACCGGAGGCGCTTGGCTCAATCACTTTGCCGGCAATAATCCATTGGAATTTCAATCATTTTGTTGTTCTTTGCGGCATCGATTATAACAAAAAGAAAGCATATATCAACGACCCGGCAAGAGGAAGAGTAGTTGTTGATATGGACGAATTCGATCAGGCTTTCACGGGAATTGCTTTAACTTTGGTTCCTACTGAAGAATTCAAACCCGAAGGCAAGCAAAAAAGCGTTATTTCTTTTGCAAAAAGATGTTTGAAAGGAGCAGCGTTTCCTTTTGTTTTGGCAATGCTCCTAAGTATCGCTGTGCTTGTAATCGACATGGCTACACCGATTTTCCAAAAAATATTTATTGATAACTTGCTAAACGGGAAAAACCCGGAGTGGACATATCCTTTCCTCGGAATAATGTTTGCGCTTTTGATTTTCCAAGTTTTGGTAGCGTGTGTAAGGTCGTTTTACTGGCTGAAAATACAAGGAAAATTTGCCGTGACTGCGAGCGCTAACTTCATGTGGCATGTTTTGAGATTACCTATGGACTTCTTTTCTCAGAGATATGTCGGAGATGTAGTTTCAAGACAAGAATCCACCGCAGATATAGCTTTGACTCTTATTGAGAAAATCGCCCCGCTTGTTCCCAGCATTGTGTCGATGTTCTTTTACTTATTTATCATGATTAATTGGAGCTTGCCGCTCACTATAATCGGCCTCAGTGCGACAATTATAAATATGTTTATAGTAAGATACACTTCTAAAAAAATATTAAATTTTCAAAGAGTTTTGGTACCAAGCCAAGGAAAATTATCAAGTGTTACTTACTCGGGATTTGAAATGATAGAAACCATAAAAGCAACCGGTGCAGAAAGCGGATACTTTGAAAGATGGGCGGGCTATTACTCCAAACAAAATAACGCCAACATAGCACTTGCAAAATTTACGCAGTATTTTGGACAACTCCCTAGCATCATAGAAAATTTGGCAAACTGTTTGCTGTTGTTCTCCGGTATTTACCTAATTATGAACGGTCAGTTCACGATAGGAATGTTAACGGCTTTTCAAGGTTATCTGTCAAGACTTTTAAGCCCTCTCAACGACATGATGGATTTATACAAAGACATCATTGAAATGAGATGCGAAATGGAACGTGTCGAAGATGTTCTGGATTATAAAACCGACGTAGACGACACCAAAGTAGAAATAAATCGAGATGAAAGAAAATTAAGAGGCGAATTGGAGCTGAGCGATATAACTTTTGGCTACGGTAAACTCAGCAAACCTCTTTTGGAGCACTTTAATTTATCCGTCAAGCCCGGCGGCTGGGTTGCTATAGTTGGTGGAAGCGGAAGCGGAAAATCAACCGTCGCAAAGCTCATTACAGGACTTTACAAGCCTTGGAGCGGAGATATAAAATTTGATGGATTAAAAAGAGAAGAAATCGACCCATACAGATTCCACAGTTCCGTCTCTATGGTCGACCAAGATAAAGTTATGTTCCATGATACAATAAAAAATAACATAAGAATGTGGGATGAATCCATAGAAGATTTTGCCGTAACTCTTGCCGCAAAGGATTCTGATATACACGAAGCTATAATCACAAGACCCGATGGGTATAATCACATACTCAGAGAGGGAGGAAAAGATTTTTCCGGAGGTCAATGCCAAAGAATTGAAATTGCTCGTGCACTAGCTCAAGAACCCACAGTGATGATTCTCGACGAAGCGACTTCCGCATTAGATGCCAAAACCGAAAAGAAAGTCATGGAAAATATCCGCAAAATCGGATGTACTTGCATAGTGGTAGCTCATAGACTTTCAACTATAAGAGACTGCGATGAAATCATCGTCCTTGACAAAGGCGAGGTTGTAGAGCGCGGAACTCACGACGAGCTCATGGCACTAGGCGGAAAATATAAAGAATTGGTAATCACAGAGTAAAAGGAGGGAAGACAATGGATTTTTTTGAAAATCAGATTAACCGCAGAAAAATTAGCGATTCTGAAATATTTGAAGATGCTTTTTCGGACTTGCTTTCCATAATTGGCATAGAAGCTCCAAAATCCAGCAAAAAAGCCAGAGGAGCAATAGGAGAAATATTAAAATATTTCGGAAAAGATATCCCGGAAGTTCCCGAAAATATTACGAGCCTTGATTCACAGCTTGAATACATGCTTAGACCTTCGGGTGTGATGAGAAGAAGAGTTGAGTTGAAAGGTCGTTGGTGGAAAGATTCAACAGGATGTTTCTTAGCCGGAACAAAAGATAATAATATAGTAGCAATTTTGCCCGGAAAATGGGGAGGATACTACTATAAAGATTCAAACGGTCAGCGAGTGAAAATTGATGATAAAACAGCTAAAAATCTTAACGTGGATGCATTTTGTTTCTACAAACCGTTCCCTCTTAAATCGTTAAAAATACGCGATTTAGTAATGTTCATGGTTAGCGTACTTTCCCGCGCGGACTTAGCCTTTATCGTCGGTGCACTTGTAGTTATCAGTTTGATTGGGCTTATTTTCCCGAAATTAACTAACATAATCTACAACGATTTAGTCCCATCCGGTTCAATGTCATTCTTGTTGCCATTCATTTCATTTTATTTAGGATTGACTTTTGGGAAATTATTCCTCGGTATCACTGATAATATTGTTAAATATAGGTTCCAAACAAGATTGTCTCTGAATTTAAACAGCGCCATCATGATGAGGATGTTCAGCTTACCTACTTCGTTTTTCAAAAATTATACCCCTGGCGAACTAGCAAGCCGCATGGGTTATATTGCGTCGCTCTGTAATATGATAGTTGACGCCATTTTAAATACCACTCTTAAAGCATTTTTCTCAATGGTTTTTATTGTTCCTATGTGTAAATATGCGCCCGGCTTGGTTGCTCCCGGACTGCTTATCATAGTAATTATGATTGCATATTCGGTATTTATAACTCTTTATAGGCAAAAAATATATAAGAAAAAATTAGAAATATCCCCTAAGCTCCAATCTCTTACTTACGCTCTTTTTGGGGGCATGCAAAAAATAAAAGTTACCGGTTCGGAAAAAAGAGCTTTCGCCAAATGGGCAGAGTCTTACGCCGAAGTTTCTAAACTCGATTATTCTCCTCCTATTTTAATTAGGATAGATTCCATAATAAGTTTGATAATATCTTCTCTTGGAACGATAGTCCTTTATTATTTTGCAATACAAAGTTCCGTTTCATCAGCAAATTATCTCTCCTTTAGCGAGGCATACGGTGCGGTTAGCGGAGCAATAATGGCGCTTAGCGGAATGGCACTTAAATTTGCAAATTTGGGACCGATTTTAAAGATGATAAAACCTGTTTTGGAACAAGAGCCGGAATCTTGTAACGGCAGAAAAATTCCTACTTCGCTTTCCGGCGATATAGATATTAACCACATTACATTCAGGTACAGCGAAGACGGTCCTACAATTTTAAATGATATAAATTTCAAAGTGAAAAAAGGTGAATATGTAGCCATAGTAGGTTCAACAGGCTGCGGTAAATCTACTCTTATGAGAATTCTCTTAGGGTTTGAAAATCCCGAAAAAGGCGCTATATATTACGGCGGAAGAGATTTGAAATCCTTGGATTTAAGGAGTGTCAGACAGAAAATAGGCGTTGTAATGCAGAATGGTTCTCTTTTCCCCGGGGATATTTTCTCCAACATAATTGTGACTTCTCCGTGGAAAAATATGGATGACGCTTGGGAAGCGGCTCGAATGGCAGGAATCGAAGAAGACATAAAAGAAATGCCAATGGGCATGCATACTTTGATTTCTGAGGGCGCCGGAGGAATTTCGGGAGGCCAGAAACAAAGATTGATGATAGCGAGGGCAATTATCGGCAAGCCGTCAATTCTTTACTTTGATGAAGCAACTTCTGCTCTCGATAACATCACGCAAAGCCATGTTGCTAAGAGTATTTCCAATTTGAAGAGTACTCGAATCGTGATTGCTCACAGACTTTCAACTATAAAGAACTGCGATAGAATTCTGGTTATGGATAAGGGAAGAATTGTCGAAGAAGGAAATTATGATTCTTTAATGGAGAAAAAAGGTCTGTTTTACGAGTTGGCAATTCGCCAAGTAGTAGGATAAAATATAAATAATCACCCCTGGCTTAGCCTGGGGTGATTTTTTGCGAGTAAAGTCTATTCTCCGCCCATAAATAAGTCGATTTTTCATTAAAAAATTACTGTCTCTGAATGAGGACGTTGCTTGTGCAAAGATTGAGCTTGTTGCTTATGAACAGACCGATTTTCATTTTTTAAACTTGCCAAGCCGCGCAAATTTTATGTTCAAACCAAAAATTGCAGCCCTTGAATGAAGTTGCTACCTGAGAAAAGACTGCCACTTGCTGCTTATGAACGGATCAATTTTTAATCTTTTAAACTCACTAATTCACACGGATTTCTACATACAGTCTTCAAAAATACTGATTGCCCTTGAATGGAGTTTGTACTTGAGAAAAGTTTGTTACTCGTTTTCTGCGAACTGTCGTTTGAGATTTATTTATCCACACGACTATCACATGATTTTTTATACACACCCACCGAATTTCCCGAGGGATATTTATTACGTTTCAACTGGATGAAGAGGGGAGCGGTTCAAGAACCTCACGCCAAGCACGTGAGCAGAGCTCAAGTAAAACTCGTGAAAATAAAATGAATTTGTTATTATTTATAATTATTTAAGCATATAATGAGGACTGCACTTGTGAAAAGATTTTTACTCGTTTTCTGCGAACTGTCGTTTGAGCTTTATTTATCCACAAGACTATCACACGATTTTTATACACCCCCCGAATTTCCCGAGGGAGATTTATTACGTTTCAACTGGATGAAGAGGGGAGCGGTTCAAGAACCTTACGCCAAGCACGTGAGCAGAGCTCAAGTAAGATTCTTCAAAATAAAATGAATTTGTTATTATTTATAATTATTTAAGCATATAATTTAGTATAAAAATAGAAACGCACTATACTACTGTATAGTGCATATCTGGTGAGCCATCGGGGACTCGAACCCCGGACAACCGGATTAAAAGTCAGGTGCTCTACCAACTGAGCTAATGGCTCATATTAAATTGAAATGGCTGGGATGGCTGGATTCGAACCAGCGAATGATGGAGTCAAAGTCCACTGCCTTACCGCTTGGCTACACCCCAACAAAAATTGGTCTATATTAATGGGGTGGATAATCGGAGTTGAACCGATGGCCTCCAGAGCCACAATCTGGCGCTCTAGCCAACTGAGCTATATCCACCATAATTACAATGGTGCGCCAGAAGGGATTCGAACCCCTGACCTACTGCTTAGAAGGCAGTTGCTCTATCCTGCTGAGCTACTAGCGCAGATGTCAGCACCACATTGCTGAAGTAATTAGACATGGAGCGGGTGATGGGAATCGAACCCACGCTATCAGCTTGGAAGGCTGAAGTTCTACCATTGAACTACACCCGCACCCCTTAGTGACAGAATTTATTCTATCACATTACTTGTAGGCTGTCAACACTTTTTTTAAATTATTTTTTAAAAAAATTTTTTTATTATAATTACATATTTTTTGCGGAACTATGATACTTTTTCAATATCTTTTTTCAGCTTTTCTATTATTCTTTTTTCCAATCTTGAAATATAAGACTGAGAAATCCCCAAAGAATCAGCAACTTCTTTTTGCGTGTGCTCTTTTACGCCGCAAAGCCCAAACCTCATCTCCATTATCATTTTGTCTCTGTCATTTAGATTTTTTACAGCTTCATTCACCAAATTACACTCAGCTTCTTGCTCCAACTTACTCATCACTATGTCGTGGTCACTCCCCAGCACATCCGAAAGCAGCAATTCGTTGCCGTCCCAGTCTATATTTAAAGGTTCATCTATAGAAGTTTCATTTTTCAATTGAGTATTTTTCCTCAAGAACATCAAAATTTCATTTTCGATGCATCTTGAAGCATATGTTGCAAGTTTGATATTTTTGGTCGGCGAAAAAGTGTTAACAGCTTTTATCAGCCCAATCGTTCCGATTGAAATAAGGTCTTCCATGCAAATACCCGAAGAATCAAATTTTTTTGCTATATATACCACAAGTCTCAAATTATGCGTAATAAGCGGCTCCCTGACATTTCCAGGCGCACCCGAAATTATTTTCTCAATTATTTTGGTTTCTTCTTCTTTTGATAGAGGCGGCGGCAAAACTTCAGGGCCGTTTATGTAATGTACATCTTTATCAGAAACAAAAAATTTCCAAACATTATTTTTTATATTTAAAACCAGTTTTTTCCACATAAGTATAATTTTTTTCATGCTGTTTCTCTCCTTAACTAATTAATTCCGGGTTTATAAGTGCACCAATTTCTTCGGATAAAGTGCGGTCGGGGCAAATTGCTATGTATGCTTTTTTTAAAATTCCTTCAGGATTTATTATGTTTTTTGGCTTGAACGCAGGGAACACTCCGCTTCCCGCCACAGTTTTGAAAGGCACCATCCTTATTGGATATTTCAATTCATAGTTTGATATGTTGCATGCATTATTTTCATAGTAATTATCAAGCAAACACAGTAGCTTTTGAGGTATTATTTTTTCTGCTGTACTTTTTCTGACAATTATTACAGGCAGATTTGAAAACGGCTCTCTTAAAATATTCCCGGTATCAACTTTGGCTCTTAGTTTTACGGGCGAATTATCGATATTTATTTTTATGTCATAAAATGAATTTTTCATATGATTTTTTCCTATTACCCGATAAAATATTTCTATTATAAAATAGGAAACAATCGTCGATGCAATCAGCACTCCGGGCGAAATATTAAAGTAAACCACACCGTTGTTCATTTCCATGGAACTTGGTCTGAATAAAATCCACAAGCCAAGCATCAGCCCTGAAAATAAAAAGTTTATAGCGTAAAAGCAAAGAGTGATTTTTATAAATGATTTTAAGCTTTTGAATCCGAACACACACCAAACAATGCTCACGGCCATTATAAATTTTACGATGACACTCAGGAATAAATCTGTTTCCGGGAACAGTATGTACAAAGAATAAATTCCGCTTAAAATTTCTCCAAAAACAAGTCGAATTGTTTTCCACTTTAAAGATAAGAATTTAGCGGTTAAAAGCAATAAAATGTAATTTATAAAAAGGTTTACAGCAATAAGAATATCTATATAGATAGTCTGTTTCATGCATTTCACCTGCAATAAAAATGATATGTAATATAATTATGAACTTTTTTATTTGATTATTATGTCAAATTTAGGCGTATAAATATTTTTATTATTTACTTGACACATTTTTAAAATACTAATAGAATATATACCATGGAGCGGTATCGAAGTGGTCATAACGGGGCTGACTCGAAATCAGTTTGCGGGCAACCGCACGTGGGTTCGAATCCCACTCGCTCCGCCATACATCGGCAAATCTTGTAAAAGGTTTGTCGATTTTACTTTTTTAATTTTAAAGGATACCTCAAAATGATATATTTAAAACCAATAAATTTCAGTAATATTAACAGCTTCTCAGATACCGTATATAGTGATATCCCTTTTCATCAAAAACAAGAGATGATACTCGAAAGCATGAATAAAATTCATAATAATTCATATTTTGAAATTTTGGTTGTTTATAATGATAATTCAGTAGTTGGATTCATGAATTTATATGCCCATTCCAAACACATTATCAGCTGCGGGCCTGCAATAAAATCTCATTTACAACGCCAAGGATTTGGCTTTAAAGGCGAAACTTTAGCACTAAATTATGCAAAAGAAAAAGGATTTACAATTGCGGTCGGAGATGTCTTCGAAAAAAATATTGCCAGCATCGCATTGCATGAAAAGCTAGGGTTCGAGGAGGAAAGAAAATATATTGATGAGCAAAATCGAATTATGCGATTATATGTTAAATCGTTATAACTAAAGCATTTCCCGGATTCTCAGTAATTTTCCCACTTTAAACTTTTCCCCAAAAAATTTATACTATTTTATATGAATATTTTTTAATTACGGAGGCGCACTATGGTACTTGAGAATAAAATAGGACTAACAAGTTCGGCCGACCTTGCCCGTGAAGAAGAACGAATTAGCAAGAAAAAAGCAATAGAATTGTTCGAGAACAGGGTGCTTGATACGCTTCCGGCCGGTAAATTTAGCACTTTGCAAGCAATTCATAAGTATCTCTTTGAAGATATTTATAATTTTGCCGGCAAAATTCGCACGGTCAACATAGTAAAAGGTAATTTCCGTTTCGCGCCGCTCATTTATCTTGAGGTGGCGCTTGCCAATATTGATAAGATGCCGCAATCTACATTTGATGAGATAGTAGAAAAGTACGTTGAAATGAATGTTGCTCACCCGTTCCGTGAGGGCAACGGGCGCAGTGCACGTATTTGGCTTGATCACATATTCAAAACCGAAATCGGCAAGGTTATTGACTGGAGCAAGGTCGATAAAGAAGACTATCTTCTTGCTATGGAGCGTAGTCCTATCAAGGATATTGAAATCAAGCACCTTTTAAAAAACGCACTTACCGATGAAATCAATAGTCGTGAGATTTACATGAAAGGTATCGACCACAGCTATTATTACGAGGGCTATACGATATTTAAAGCAGAGGAATTATAAAAGGAAGTTGTTATTATGAACTTAAAATCATTATTTTCAACACTCTCAAAAGTATTCATGTAGAGATTTGAAAAATTCTAATTCTGTTTTCTATAATTAAAGCCGGCAAATCTTGTAAAAGGTTTGTCGATTTTGTTTTTTTGTTTAAATTGTAATTTTTATACAAAAACTATTGACAAATATATATATATATATATAATGGTTACAGAAATATATTTCTGCAAATTTATTAATTAAGTATGGGAGGTAAAAAATATGAAAATTAAAGATTTTTACATTGAATTAGCAAAAGAATTCAAACCAAAAGGTGTGGCAAAGGAAGACCAAGAGTGGGCCAAAGGCGTATTGGAAGCACTTTATGATTGGCAGAACACAAGTTTTAGTGATTTATGTAAAGCTATAGGATATAGTGATGGCCTTGAAATGAGTATACAATCCAAATTAAAAATTTATTTTACAGAGTCTAGGTCTGGTGTTCTTAAAAACGATGGCACAGACAAGTACACAAAGAAATGGCCAGAGTGGAATAAGATGGTTGAAAAGGATAATGCTCAAAGTATCGCAAAAGCTCTTTGGACTAAGCCTGAAGATGAACTTGATGATGAAGACTGTAAAAATGTTAAAAATGTATTTAATGAATTCATAAAAGGCGTCGGTGAACAAATTAAAAACGAAAAAAGAATACAAAAAATAAATGAATCAGAACAAGAGAAGACTAAACAAGAAGAAGAAGCAGCAGTATTAGAAGATGCGGAAGAATACGTAAAAGAAAAGGAAAGATTAAAAATAGAAGAAGAGAAAAAAAGACTAGCGAGAATAAAAGAAAAAGAGGAAAAATTTAAAATCGACGACGGAGAAATAAAAATTAGCGACGTAGCCAAGAAATTATGTGATATATACGCTCCTAGTGTGGGTTTTAGTGAAATGATTGATGACTGGTTTTATATGGCAATGGGCTACTATCTTAATCATGATTTGTTCCAGCCGATGAAGGCCTTTGTTGAATGGAGTAAACCTGAGCGTACGCTTATGCAGGAACACGGTATTGAGAACAATATCAATAGTTGGTTTTCGGAGCATAGCCAAATACCTTGTCATGTTCCCGAACGAAAAGAATTTAATACTGCAACAATCTCACCCAAACAAGCAGAAGGACTGATGAATCTATTCAAAGGAATGAACGAACTTGCACATAAGGTCAAAGAAGACGTGCAGAAACTTAAAGGCCGTGCAAAATTAATAGATGTAGTGGATGGTTTGAAAGAGTACAATCCTACGTCCAAGGATAGCGTGAAATGGTTTGATGACGCGGTAAGGAGTATCCTATTTTACTTGCAACATGGTGACAAAGAAGATTACTACCCCACGCTAATTGAGCAATTTTACACCCTCGATAAAAAAGAAAAAAAGATTTTGGATCGGGCCATAAAAAGAATTTCAGATTCAGATTTGCTTGAGATGATGGAACAGAAATTTGATGATAAAAATAAAATGATAGCTGCATGTAAAGAAGCTATAGTACTGGCAAATGGATTCAAAAAAGATAAAGATATTGATATGGAAATGGATCAGGCAGTGGATATCAGAGAGATGTTTGAGACAATAGTAGGACGGATAAAAAAATTCTGTGAGAATTTGAAACATCGTAAAGAAAACAAGGCTCGTGCGGAAAGAATATCTCTTCAGGAGGTTTATGAATCATTAGCCAAGAATTACAAGAAGGAAGGCCAATCAGAAGATAATAAAGAGTGGTTTGACGAAATGATTTCAGCATTAAGAGGTTATGATGGCTCTCCGGTTGACATACGTACCTTGACTGGTGACAACAAGTTTGATGTAGATGATTGGAAGGATCTGGAATCACAGAAATGGTATAAAGAGTTTGCTTCATATGTAAAAGAAAATCAAAGAGTTATAGAAAAAATAGACGATCGCTCAAATCTTGGAACGAAAGACACTATTCCAACTTCAGAATATAGGGTAATCGAAGAACTCTTTAGGAAATTATTCGGTCAATTTGGATATGTATACGAATTACTGAGATATAAGGAACGAAAAACACCTTTAAAAATTGAAGATGTTTGCAAAGATATCTGCAAACGATGTGGCCATGCGGATGACCAAAAATGGTTTGAAGGAGTAATTTCATTAATAAAAGGTTCTAAAGTTTCTTTAAAAAGTATTCGTGCTTTGACTGGTAGCAACGAATTTAATGAAGAAGATTTGAAGGACGATGTGGCCATTAAACGCTTGTGTGAAAGTCTCGAGGGATTTTTACGTGAGAATAAAACAGTTATAGAAAAAGTAGAGAAGTGTTTAAAATCCAACGGTGAAGAAAATCTATTAAAAGAAGATTATGATAAAATTCTAAATGTCTTTCTCCAATTATTTTCGATGAATCCTAATTATGACTTCTATGGATATGTCCCCGCCTTATTAAAACAAAAGAAATCAATAACACTTGTGAGCACTAAAGATGTCTTCGACAAAATCGGTAAAGAGTATAACCATAGTTTCGTTAGTAATAACCAAAAGTGGTGTAAAAGGATAATTGAAAAAATTGGCGATAAAAATTCAGTAGGCGAAATGGCTCGTGTGGCAGGGTATTTGTGGTATGATTATGAAGAAAAAAGAAATATTTTGCCTGAAGGTAGCTTGTATAGAGGTGATATTTACAGTGAAGAAGGTATATCCAAAGAAATTAATACAGCAGTAGAAGAGTATTTAGGTAAAGCCCGATATTCTATAAAAGAAATTAAAGAGTGCGCAGAAAAAGAGAAAATATCTGAAGCGGAAGCTGAAATAATTGAGCGCGTATTTTACTATTACTTGTCTGAAGATAAAAATTCCGGCAGCGGTATACGAAGGATGTTAAATGTTTTAGAAAGGTGCGAAGAAGTTTCGAAAAAATTAGAAAACCCTACTGATAACGAACAAACGAAAAGTTTAGAGGATTATTACGATAGATTTAAAAAATTCGTTAGTGTTCAAGATAACTTCTTGAACGATAAAAAGAACGGATTTAAAACATGTGATGAATTCATCTATGATTTCAGAAAGAAAGTTCTGCCGGGCCTTGACGAAAGTTATAAAGAGAAAATACCAACAAGAGAAAAAGTTATTGCTGCAGTAAGAAACGAAAAAATGAAGAAGCTTGAAAAAACTAAAGGCTTTAAAGATATTGAAAATTACTTTGAATCAGTAGGACTGAAAAAAACGGTCAAGTCCCTGTTAGAAGATAAAATAGAACTATTCCGTAAGCGAAAAAAAGAAATTGAAGAAATTGCAGAGAATACAATAAATGAAATTATAAATTCGATAGACAAAGAAGAAACGGTAGGACGTAAAACTTTGGACTTTATAAGGAAAGCAGAATTGCAAAGTGTCCCTGTCCATGATAAAAACGTAAAGGACAGCGTTAAGGAGTCTATAAAATTCCTGTGTGGAAGTTTAAATGAAACAATTAATGGATTCAGTAAAAATGATGGTACCACTGATGATATGGCAGATGTAGTTTTAGATGATGTAAATTCCAGCCTATCGAGCTGGACAGTAAGATATATTGACGGAAATGAAGAGAAAATGATATCTCTGGAAGAGTACAGTTACAAAGAAAAAAGTTCAACGGCAACTTGGATTCAAAATCTGTACAATGAAGTTACTTTGATGTTGGAATCACAAATTTCTCCTGAGGATAAGATTAAAAGGCTCAAAAATAAATTACTTGATATTCCGAAGATGAGTAGTTCGAATGCATCCATTAACGATGAACAAGTCAAGAAAGCTATCCAAGCTTCGGCAAAAAAATTGGATGAATTTTTTGAAAAAGTTAAATCTGAAGATGAAAAGTCGATAGAATCTTCTACTAAAAATGATAAAGCTGTAATAGTGGAGGCTCTTAAAGAATTGATTGACGGGTGGACAAGAGCACTTGGTGAAGAGGCTAAGGGCGATTACTTGGATTTACAAGCAGGAACGATTTATCAGACTTTAAGAGAGGCAGTTACAAACGGTATAGAGAATAATGAGGTTATTAGAAGTTATAAATGGAAAAAAGGAAGCAAAACTGCAGAGTGGCTGAAAAAATTAGAGAACGACGTGGTAAAGGGCTCTAAAAAGCTCGATCCACTGCAGTATGTGACAAACTTTAGGAAAAATGTTAATGACCTTCCAATTCTCACTTTCAAAAAGGCCGCGGTGAAATACGATATCGTTAAAGTTGCCTTAAAAAATTTGGATGCTGCCTTAGAATACAGAATCAAACAGCTTGCACTCGGTTTAGTGGCTAAAATGAATGAAGCTTTGAACCCTAAAGAAGTCTATGAAGAAAAAATTAGAGATAATCTCATAGAAATTTGCAATGATATTAAATTTGCCCAACGTAAAGGCTATGGTCGTTATTTCTTACTAGGAAGTGAAAATCGTAAAAAATTAGATGCTCTGATAAACAGCAGAACTCCCGACAGCACTTTAGCGGCATTGAATAACTTTGAAAAGGCATTCAAAAAGTATCTTAAAAATATCTTTGAGAAAAATGGCACCAAGGTTCCAACAGAAGGAATTAAGTTAGAAGGAACTGGTGATGAGGCCGCCAATACCAAGTTGACCCTCGATATATCGCAATTTAAAGATTATCTTAATAAAAAAGCCATTACTAAAACCGACGAAAAGAAGAGCGATAGTAGTGACAGAAAAACGGCACTTGATGCTATTTTAAAGGAGTGGCAAGGTGCGATTAATGGATGGAGTGGCGTGAATGGTTTGGAATTAGGCGAAAGTATTCAAAATGCCATATCCAGCAAAAATAAATCATGGGGATCCAGCGGAGCAACACAAAAATGGCTAAAGGGAGTGGCAAATTCTTGCCCGGAATCCGTCAAGAAAAAATATAATCCGGTTCAAATTTTGGAAGAACTTAGGAAGGCAGTCGGTTCGGTTCCTAAACTTACCTTTAAAGAATCAGTAATTAAAGATTCTGTAATCAAAAAACAAATTGATGATCTCGTCAAATCCATTAAAGCTAAAGAAGAGGCTTTCCAAAAAGACTTTAAAGAAAAATTTGAAAAAGGAATTAATGATGCTATTAAAGACCATAAAAGTTCTAAAAATTTGGTTGGCATGACAACGAGCCTTTCCGGAGTGATTAGTAAAATTTGTTCTGATGAATATTATGAAAACAAAAATTATTTTGAGGTAGGTACTCCGATGTATGTTGCCGCAGAAAATTTTAAATCCCCGGTTGAAGTTTTAAGTCGTGTTGGAACTACCGACTCTTCCGCATATAAAAATGGAGTAAAAAAATTAGAAAAATCTTGGAAAGAGTTAAAGAAAGCCATAAACAAATGTGTAATGATTTCGATTGACGTATATTTGTTTTAACTAAAATGATAAAATGTATTTTTTAAAAGGCTACCCGGTGGGTATACCGGGTGGCCTTTGCTTATTAAAACCATTTTTAAACATATGCTAATATAATTTTCCCACTTTAAATTTTCCCCGAAAAACTTTATACTATTTTATATGAATATTTTTAAAATAGGTGAAGAATGTGAAAATGTATTTTTATTATGGAGTAATGGGCTCCAGCAAGACAGCGAATGCGCTGATGAAAAAATTTAATTTTGAAGAGCGCGGAAGGAAAGTCGCTTTTTTAAAACCAAGCCTTGATACCCGGAACGGAAAAACATTAATTAAATCTCGCATAGGTCTTTCCAGCGAAGCTTTTTTTCTTGATAGAACAAAAAGCATCAAAGAAACTCTCGGCGACCCGTACAAATATGACACTATCATGATAGACGAAGCGCAGTTTATGTCAACGTCTCAAGTTGATGAATTAAGAGAAATGGCAGATAATGGAATTATGGTAATGTGTTACGGATTGAAAACCGATTATACCGGCCATCTTTTTGAAGGAAGCAAGCGCATCATAGAAGTTTGCGATACCGTAAGAGAAATTCAATCTATGTGTAGCAAATGCGGAACCAAAGCAATAGTTAACGCTCGTTATCACGGTGATACGATAATTTACCAAGGCGACATAATCGACATCGGGGGCGAAGATAAATACATAACCCTTTGCCACAAGTGTTGGAAAAAAGGAAAAATTTAATTTTAGGAGGTCAAAAAATTGAATCCTGGAACCGTAACCACTAATTTTGACGGTTTGAAGCTTCAATATAGTTCGGAGGCTGAACAATCCGTCTTGGGCTCTATACTCATAGACTCTGAGTGTTTGAGCAGAGTAATCCAAATTCTTCCGCGCGCGGATTATTTTTATTTATCCAATCATAAGGCTATTTACGCGGCAATGATAGATATGTTTACCATGGGACAGCCCGTGGACTATATTACTGTGCTCGATAAACTTCAGAGCACAAACGATATTGATAACAGTAATTTTAAATCTTATCTTTTGGATTTAGCTCAAATAGTGCCGTCGGTTTCCAATGTGGAATTTTACGCCGATATTGTCAAAGATAAATACAATATAAGAAATTTGGTAAGCACAGCAAGAACCATCATAGACGACGCCTCTTCGGGAGAAGTTTCGTCATCGGACTTGCTTAATTCTGCCGAGCAAAAAATATTTGACATACGTCGAGGAAAAGAAACTCAAGGACTCCAAAGAGTAAATGAAATTGTAGTTCAGACTTTTGACAGACTGGATGAACTTAATTCTCGAACCGACGAAGAATATAGTGGTGTACCTACCGGAATCAAAGACCTTGACCGTGTTATAATGGGACTCAATAAAACTGACCTTATTTTAATAGCTTCTCGACCGGGTATGGGTAAAACCAGCTTTTCTTTAAATATTGCCGGACATGTCGGAATTACAAAAGGCAAAACAGTTGCTATATTTTCGCTTGAAATGTCCAAAGAACAGTTGGTCTCTCGTATGCTTTCTACTCAAGCCAAAATTCCGGGCCAAACTTTGCGCCTCGGTAAACTTAACGAACAAGAATGGCTTAATCTTATCGAAGCCGGTGATATTATTTCAAAGGCCCCGATTTACATAGATGATACTCCTGGGATTACTATCCCAGAAATGAAGGCAAAACTCCGAAGACTCGGTGATGTTGATTTAGTAATAATCGATTATCTTCAACTTATGTCCAGCGCCAAAAGAATAGATAACCGTGTTCAAGAAATTTCCGAAATAACAAGAAATCTCAAAATAATGGCAAAAGAAATGGATGTCCCTGTTTTAACTCTTTCCCAGCTTTCCAGGGCGAGCGAACAAAGAGCTGACCATAAGCCTATGCTTTCGGATTTAAGAGATTCAGGTTCTATCGAGCAGGATGCCGATATAGTAATGTTCTTATATCGTGAAGGATACTATGAATCTACCGAAGTTTCCGAAGAAGGGGATAAAAACAGCGGCGAAGTTATAGTAGCAAAAAATCGTCACGGTGAAACTCGTTCAATTCCGCTTCACTGGCAGGGCGAATATATGCGCTTTACCGCTCAGGAGGCTTATCGAAATGATTTCTAAAATATTCGGAACAATAGATAAATTTGATATGCTTTCCAATGTAAGCGAAGTGGTGGTAGGATTTTCCGGCGGAGCAGATTCTACTGCTCTTCTTCATTTTTTATATTATTATGCAAGTGATAAGGGGAAAAAATTTAAAGTTTCTGCTGTGCACATAAATCATAATCTTAGAGGCCAAGAAGCCCTAAGAGATGAAAATTTCGCAATAAATTTTTGCAAGATTCATGGCATAGATTTAGCGGTTAAACAGGTCGATATCAAAAAAATTTCCTCGGAGAAAAAAATAGGTCTTGAAGAAGCGGGTCGCTTGGCAAGGTACGAAATATTTGAAAATATTGCCAAAATAAAAAATGCTAAAATAGCTACAGCCCACACTCTTTCGGATAGGTGCGAAACCATGATTATGAACTTAATCCGAGGTTCAAGTTTGAAAGGCCTTTGCAGCATACCGCCGGTCAGAGGAAATATAATTCGCCCTTTGATAGAGCTCACAAGATACGAAATTGAATCGTATTGCAAAAAAGAAAATTTAAAATTTATCGACGACAGTTCTAACTTCGAAAGGGACTACACAAGAAATAAAATCCGGCTGGATATCATTCCATATATAAAAAGTATAAATCCCTCCTTCGAAAAATCAGTTCAAAGGTCTTTGGATATTTTAACAAGCGAAGAAAATTATATGGAAAACATAGCTTCCAAAGAATTGCTTTCCATAAAATCCGAAAAAGGTTATTGCTGTGAAAAAATCAAAAACTTAGATTTTGCCATCAAAATGAGAGTCATATCAAAAATATTAAAAGAAGACTGCCATGTAAATTTTCAGCAAAAGCATATAAATTCGGTTGCCAAAATGATAGATGAAAATTTAAAAGGAGTAAGCTTGCCGAATAATGTTGAAATTTATCAAAGAAACGGCTATATGAACTTTTTTATTAAAAATTTGTCTGAAATTACTGATTGGGAATACAAAATTAAAGAGTTTAATCTCTTGACAGAGATAAAAACTAATATCATAATTAAAGTATTACCTTTTTGTAAGTATAAAAAATCAAAGAGCAAAAAAGAGTATCTGATTGATTGGGATAAAATTCCAAATGGCAGCGTCATAAGGAACCGACGTTCGGGGGATAGATTTTTTTTGCCAAGAAGGAAAATAACAAAAAGTTTGAAAAAACTTTTCAATGAGCTGAAAATCCCCGAAAGTATAAGAAAAGAAATTCCCATGATAGCATTTCAAAATGAAATAATATGGATAGATCAAATAGGTGTTTCCGGGAAGTATCTTCCTGATAAAAATACTAAAAATATAGCTATAATACATAAGGAGTCAAATAATGGATTTTATTAAAAAAATGTTGTTGGACAAAGAAGAAATTTCATCAATCGTTAAGTCTCTGGGCGAAAAAATAAGCAAGGACTACGAAGGCAAAAAACTGCTCTTATTAAGTCTTTTAAAAGGTTCGGTTATTTTTACCGCCGATTTAATGAGAGAAATAACAATCCCTTGCCAAGTGGATTTTATGGCGGTCTCAAGTTATACCGGAACCCGTAACGGCGGCGGAAAAGTAAATATCATAAAAGATGTTACCAGAGATATTTCCGGTTGGGATGTTTTAATCGTGGAAGATATTCTTGAAAGTGGATATACTTTGGATTGCGTGGTCAATCTGCTTAAGCAGCGCAACCCCGAAAGTGTGAAAATTTGTGCGCTTCTTGATAAACCTAATTCACGCAAAACACAGATAGAAGCAGAATATGTAGGCAAAAAAATACCCGATGAATTTGTTATAGGTTATGGGCTGGATTACAATGAAAAATACCGCAACTTACCATTCATAGGCGTTATTGATCCTAAATATATATAATTTGTGTAATATAGAATGTTTGGAGTGGAATAAACCGTGAATAAAAATGACAGTAATAAAAAAATGCCTAAAAGTGTCCTTGTTTTTTTGGCTTTTCCAATAGTTATGATTCTTTTGTACTTTATGGCAAAAGGATTCATGCCTCAAAAAACTTACACTTATTCCGAAATAATAAATAATTTTAAAAATGAACAAGTTGTAAAGTACGAAATGAACCTAAATTCGGGCGATATGCGCCTTACTTTAAAGGATGGTTCCGAGATAGAATATAACACTCCAAGTGCCAGTTTAATGTACATGGACATAAAAGATTATGTAGAAAGTTATAACGCTCATAATCCCGACAATCCTATGGTTTATGATTTAAATAAATCAAAAGATATGTCTGAGCTTTTCAGCTCGCTTTTATGTTATGTTTTATTGCCGGTTATTTCCATGGTGATACTTGGATGGCTGTTTATGAGACGCATTTCCGCAATGGGTATGGGCCCGGGTGGAGCCATGTCAATGAACAAATCCAAGGTTGTAATGTCAACAGGTAAGAAAGTTACCTTTGATGATGTAGCCGGTGCGGTTGAAGAAAAAGAAGAACTTCAAGAAATGGTAGATTTTTTAAGAAATCCTTCAAAATATCGTGAAGTAGGCGCGAGAATCCCTAAAGGTGTTCTTCTGATGGGCCCTCCGGGTACCGGAAAAACTTTGCTTTCGAAAGCTGTTGCCGGAGAAGCAAATGTTCCGTTTTTTTCAACTTCGGGTTCGGATTTTGTTGAAATGTATGTAGGTTTGGGCGCAGCAAGAATTCGTGATCTTTTTGAACAGGCCAAAAAGAAAGCTCCTTGTATAATTTTCATAGATGAAATCGACGCCGTAGGAAGAAGAAGAGATTCCGGGATAAACGGAACCGAAAAAGACAATACCTTGAATCAGTTGTTGGTTGAAATGGACGGCTTTGACGAGAGAGACGACGTAATAGTAATGGCAGCCACCAACCGACCCGATATTTTAGATAAAGCTCTCATGCGTCCGGGAAGATTTGACAGACAAATATATGTAAATTACCCCGATGTAAAAGAAAGGGAAGAAATTTTAAAAGTCCACGCAAGAAATAAACCCTTTGCGCCGGACGTAAAATTAAAAACAATAGCCAAATCCACAGCCGGGTTTACAGGCGCAGACTTAGAAAACTTAATGAACGAAGCAGCTATTATTACCGTAAGAGCAGGGCGCAAAGTTATCACAATGAGTGAAATCGAAGAAGCCACTTTGAAAGTTGAAATAGGCCCCGAAAAGAAAACTCATGTAGTCACCGATGAAGACAAGAAAATCACTGCGTATCATGAAGGCGGCCACGCTCTGGTTTCATATTTCTGTAAAACTCATGATAAAGTTCACGAACTTTCCATTATACCTCGTGGTCCTGCCGGCGGATATACAAGATATCTACCCGAAAAGGATGAATCATATAGATCAAAAAATAATATGATCGAAAGAATTATGACTGCTTTGGGCGGAATGATTGCCGAAAAAATAATCGTGGGTGATACTTCCACCGGAGTCTCGGGCGATTTAAAAGAAGTAACTCGCATCGCTCGCGGTATGGTCACAAAATACGGCATGAGCGAAACTATTGGTCCGGTTGTGTATTCCTATCCCGGCGAAGACGACTACGGCGGATACGGAAATGGTTTGTATAAAAATTATTCCGATTCTACCGCTTCCAAAATTGATGAAGAGGTCAGAAAAATAATTTCCGATTCCTACGAAAAGGCCAAAAATATTATTTCAGATCACATTGATAAGCTCCATGAAATAGCTTCATATCTAATCGAAAATGAAAAAATGAACAGCGAAACATTCTATGAAATAATGGGCGAAAAAAATCCTGAAAATAATTTTTAAGTTTAATATTTCTAAGTTGAATAGGGGTGTATTATTATGAACGATGATTTTGATAAACAAAACTCAGAAAGCACTGATAAGAGCGAAGATTATGAATACCCGGCAGTTCCTGTTGTGCAAAACGATTTTCAAAAAGTTTATTCTTCGGATGATAATAAAATAAAGCCTGAAACAGACGCCAATGTTTTTGCGGATAAAAAAATGAAAACATTTTTGACTGCGTCGGTAGTAATATTACTTTTTTTGGTTGTTTCTTTGGTGTCATATATAATATACTTGTCAGGAAAATCCAACATAAATATTTTGGGTTCAAACACTTCACTTTCCTCGTCGGACAATTCTCATGTTTCCGGAGAATCCGAAATAAAATTCGTTGAAAAATCCTCGGACGACAGAGAATTAACCGCTGAATCAATATATTCTATGGTTTCTCCTTGCGTTGTAGGGGTAGTGGTTTATGATAATCACGCAGATATCGTTTCTGATCCCGCAAGTGAGGGTTCCGGAATAATTATAAGTGATAAAGGTTATATAGTTACAAATTCCCACGTCGTTAAAAATTCTAAACAAGCAAATATCAAAATAGTTCTCAACAACAGCGAAGAATGTTCCGGGAAAGTTGTCGGATACGACAGCAAGACAGATTTAGCTGTTATAAAAATTGACAAATCAGGTCTTCAGGCGGCAACTTTTGGGAATTCCGACGAAGTTAAAGCGGGCGCATCGGTTCTCGCAATAGGCAATCCTTTAGGACTTGATTTTGCAAGCTCCATCACAAGAGGAATCGTTTCTGCAGTCAACAGATCTGCCAGCGGTTCTCCAAAAAGTTTGGTAAAATATATCCAAACCGACGCTGCGATAAACCCCGGCAATTCCGGCGGTCCGCTCATAAATATGTACGGACAAATAATAGGAATAAACTCTTCCAAAATAGTAGTCGCTCATTGCGAAGGAATGGGATTTGCGATTCCAAGCAATACCGTGAAATCGGTTGTAGATGACATAATAGAAAAAGGATATGTTTCCGGGCGTGTTCGTTTGGGATTAGTCGGCAAAATGGTAAGCAACTATCAAGCTCAAATGTATGACGTTCCGATCGGAATCATTGTTTCCGAAATAAACAAAGACAGCAATTTGTCATCAAGCGGAGTTCAAGTCGGAGACATAATCACAAAAATCAACGGCGTTACCGTCACTAGTTTTGATGCTTTTTACGGCGAACTTTATAATCATAAGCCCAACGAAACGATATCGCTTACAATTTTCAGGCCTTCAAGGACCAGAGCTTCTTCAGGGAGTTTTGATGTGAATGTGGTTCTTTTGGAAGACAAAGGCGAAACTCAAGAAGCGGCTTCGAATTCAAATCAGTAGAAAAAAGAGTGGTCTTTATGAGATGTAAAGACCATTTTTTGTTTATAATGACCTCTTATTTATATTTTCGTTAAAACAATGCATTAAAATCATGAAAGAGTTATTTCATTTTATAATTGACATTTACAATTTAGTCTGATAATATAGTGTTTGTCAGTTAAACTCGAAATTTGTTGAAAATAAATATGAAATAGGAGAAAGTGTGTCAATGAGAAAGTGTCTAAAAAAAGACAGTCTAGTTGGTACTGTCGTTCTTACGGTGTTGGCGATTATTTCGGTTGTATTATTTGCACTCAACGGATTTGGAAATGCAGGATTTAAAAGCACGGAGGTGGTTCCTCAAGATATTGAAAACATAGGCGTGCCCATAGCCATGGCGATGGATGATAATTATGTTTATCCCACGATAGTATCAATTACTTCCGCTATGGAAAACGTAAACAAAGGAACCGAATATAGCTTTTACATAATGCACAATCCTAAATTAAAAGAGGAAAACAAAAAAAGAATTAAAAGCCTTGAAGATAAATACCCTGCTTGTCACATTCATTTGATAGACATGGGCAATCAATTTAAAGGGGCCAACGACAAAGGGCATATAACTACTCCTACATATTATAGGTTGTCGTTATCCGGGCTTTTAACCAATATTGATAAGATTATTTGGCTCGATGGTGATACGCTGATTTTCAAAGACCTCACTCCGATGTATAATATTGATATGAACGGTCTTTGTTATCGAGGATTCCTCGATGAAACCGTCGACGGAACAAAAGCTTTCGGCGTTGAAAATGACCATTACATATGCGCGGGCGTTATGCTGATTAATCTTGAAGAGCTCAGAGAAGATGGCGCCCTCGAAAAGTTCAGCAGCTTTATCGATAAGAATAATAATTCTTTAATTCAGCACGACCAAACAGTGATTAATGTGGTGTATGCAGATAAAATTGGCATTTTGCCGCCTGAGTACGGATTTTTCAATTCGTATGCAACCAAAGAACTTGCGGAAAAATATTGCGCTAAGTTGAAATGTGCTAATAAATACACAAAAGAAGATATGAATTATGCTTTAAATAATTTATCTGTACTTCATTGCATCGTTAAACCCTGGAAATTTTTTGATATTTATTTTGCAGACTCATGGTGGGAGTACGCACAGAAAACAGACTTTTATGATGAAATAAAATCGGCGTATTCGTATGATAAATAAGATGATTTATAGTATTTGGAGGAAAATATCAGATGAAACATAGTTATAAAAAGTGGCTTCTCGGCCTGGCAGTATCAAGTATGGCAATCCTAAGCTTTGTAATGATTAAACGCAACGCTATGATTTCTGCGGAAGAAATTGATTACGACAACCCTAAAGTCTCGATAGTTGTCCCGGTTTATAAAGCAGAAGCATTCCTGGATGTTTGCGTTGAGAGTTTGCAAAATCAAACCTTAAAAGACATAGAAATGATTTTCGTAGATGATGATTCTCCGGACAATTGTTTGCAAATTCTGAAAAAATACGCAGAAGAAGATAAGAGAATTAAAGTTATTCACCAGAAAAACCAAGGAGCCGCCATAGCACGTCAAACCGGTACCGACGCCGCTCGTGGTGAGTACATAAAATACGTGGACAGCGACGATATTTTAGATAAACGCGCTTGCAAAAAATGTTACGAAGAAGCCAAAAAATATAATGCAGATATAGTCGTCCACAGCGCATATAATTTCATCAAAGAAGGAAAAAACAGCGTTCACTTTAAGTCCAAAAACGAAGTTTTGAAAGATACTCAATGGGATTTGATTACCGAAGTTTTGTGGACATGCCTATACAAAAAAGAATTGATAACAAAATCGGGTGTAACCTTTGCCGGAATGAAAAACATGGGTGAAGACCAATCGTTTAACATGATGCTCTTCCCGAAAGCAAATATAATAAGAATGATACCGAATTACTTGTACTATTACAGATTGAGCAACACCCAGTCCCTGTGCAACAGCGTCCGCGGATTCAGACTATTTAAAAATCACGTTTATAATGCTCAAATAGTTCGTAAATTCTGGGAAAAGAATAATTTCTTTGAAAAAAATGAATCTAAAGCAGGGTTCTTAAAATGGTTACTCCATTTGAATTATTGTCCGGGCAACCCGAAAGTAAGCAGGATTTTTAAAGATATTATATTCGAAGATTTGCTGGATGAAAAAGTTACAGATTTACTTTCAAAATACGAATCCGAAAAATTAAACAGAATATTGGCAACATCAAATAGATTAGATCCATGTATCAAGGACGGTATTTATCAATTAAAGAGTGCTCTCGATGAAACCAAAGTTCTAACGCTCACAGATTCGAGCCCCGATGCCAAATTCCCCTTTAGATTGTGGAGCAACAGGCACAACGATTCACAAAAATTTGAAATAAAATATTATAAAAACGGAATGTACACGATTTCACCTCTTTCTTCCAAAAAATATATGGGCGTTAATTTTATGGACTATAACCCCGGCGCTCCGATACGTCAATGCGACGATGATCAAGGAAATACGAAAAAATGGTACATAGTCCCGTCAGGTGATGATTCTTACAGCATTTACTCCAAATACAATGATTACTTTATCGATATAAAAGATGAAGAAATCGCAAACGGAACATTCGTTCACGGATGGTTCTATAATGAATCCGAAGCACAGAATTTTAAATTTGTGCCTGTAAAATAAAATTTATGTTGACACAAATTCCAAAATGATGTAGAATACTAACATAAGAGTATAAAAATAAAGCGGAACAGATTTGTTCTCACCTTGTGCGGTTGGTTTAATTCCGTTCGGGTCAATAATGTTAGTATGAATTATTATTAATGATATGCGAATATTATTGTACGAGTCAAATTTGATTCGTACAATGTTTTTATATTTGAAAAATCTTGGAAAATTAAGATTTTTAATTACTTGTGGAGGTGCTTAATTATTAGCAGTAAAGAACTTCAAATTAACGAATCTATAAGGGATGCCGAAGTCAGACTTATTAATTCCAACGGTAATCAAGAAGGTATAGTCCCTATATCTAAAGCTCTCGCCATGGCAGAAGAAAGCAATTTGGATTTGGTGAAAATTGCAGATAAAGCCAACCCACCCGTCTGTAAAATAATGGATTATGGCAAATACAAATTCGAAATTGCAAAAAAAGAAAAAGAAGCCAAAAAGAATCAGAGAGTAATAGATGTAAAGGAAGTTCGCTTGTCTTTGAGGATAGCTGATAATGATTTTAATACAAAAGTGAATTATGCAAAAGGATTTGCGGAGTCAGGTAATAAAATCAAAGTTTCTGTTCGCTTCAAAGGCCGCGAGAAAGATCACCCGGAAATAGGTTATGAACTTATGGAAAGATTCAAAGAAGCCTGTAAGTATTTTGCCGGTATAAATGGTTCCGTTAAAGTTGAAGGTCGTAGCTTGTCTATGATTTTGGACCCTCATAAGAAAATTAACAATAATTCCCTAAAGAAAGGTAGTGAAGCGGGCACGGAAGCATTAACTGCTCAGCCCTTAGATTATGTACAAAGTAAAAACTCATAGTGGAGCGAAAAAACGCTTTAAAATCACAAGTTCAGGTAAGGTTTTGAGAGCACATGCAAACAAAAGTCATATCCTTAACAAAAAGACAAGAAAAAGAAAAAGAAATTTAAGGACAATAGTTGTTGCGGATAAAACTAATTTCGCACAAGTAAAAGCTTTGGTACCTTATAAATAAAAGAATCTTAAAATTAAATACGAAAATATCAATTGGAGGTAAATATAATGGCACGTGTAAAAGGTGCAGTTGTCACTAGAAACAGAAGAAAAAAAGTGCTTAAATTAGCTAAAGGTTATTGGGGAGCAAAAAGTAAGCATTTTAAAATGGCTAAACAAGCTGTAATGAAATCAGGAAATTACGCATACATAGGCAGACGCCAGAAAAAGCGTGATTTCAGAAAATTATGGATTACCAGAATTTCCGCTGCTTGTCGTATGAATGGAATTAATTACTCTTCTTTCATGAACGGTCTTAAAAAAGCAGGAATTTCTTTGAACAGAAAAATGCTTTCTGAAATTGCTATCGCTGATCCTGAAGGATTTTCAAAGCTTGTTGAACAAGCAAAGTAATATATGTTTATTAATTACGCCCGGATTTTTTACCGGGCGTAAATTTTACTATAATTAAATTTTATGTACTTTCACTTAATTAAATAATTTTATCTATTTTTACTAAATTAAAAGGAGAAATAACATTGAAACTTACGATCACCAGCAAAGACAATTCCCAAATAAAATACTTAAGAAAGCTTATTTCTTCTTCTAAATTTAGAAAAGAAGAGAAAAATTTCGTCATAGAAGGCTTGAGAATTTGCGACGAGGCTCTAAAAAACAATTTGAAAATAAAAAAAGTTTTTTATACCGAAAAGTTTTATGAAAAAAACGCAGACATGATAAATCAAATTTCAAAGGTTACTTCTGAGGTTATTTTAATAAGCGAAAGTATAGCAAAATCAATTTCAGATACAGAAAATCCGCAAGGAATAATAGCTGTTTGCGAAAATATAATTAATAGTTTTGATAAATTAAACTTGGAAAATATTCAAAAAACAGTCCTTTTGGAAAACATTCAAAATCCCTCTAATTTAGGCAGCATCATAAGAACATGCGACGCTTTAAATATAAAAAATGTATTTATTTTAGGAAATAGTTGTGATATTTACAATCCTAAAGTTTTACGAGGAAGCATGGGCGGCTTTTTCAGAGTTTCATTTATTTTTGAAGAAAATTCTGAAAAATGCATAAAAAAACTCCAAGAGTCAGGATTTAAAATTTATGCGACTGTTCCGGATAAAAACGCAAGTCATATTGGAAAAATTAATTTTACAGGCAAATGCGGAATCGTTTTTGGTAATGAAGGAAATGGCATGAACAAGAGCAGCATAGAGGCTTGCAATGAAAAAATTACAATCCCTATGAATAGTGATTCCGAATCATTAAATGTGTCGGTTGCTGCCGGAATAAGCATGTGGGAGATGTGCGGCAGAGGGAAGGAGTTATAAATGGACAATACAGTATATTGGGTGTGGCTCCAACAAGCCATTAAACAAGGAAGCAGCAAAGCTAAGATTATAAACCATTTCTACGAAAATATAAAAGATTTTTACGACGGAAAAGAAAGAGAATGGCGGCTTTGCGGTTGCTTTACAAATAAAGAAATCTCCGCCTTATGCACATCATCTTTGGAAGAAGCCGAAAAAACCGTCAGACTATCTCAGAATCTGGGTTATAAAATAGTATGTATATGCGATGAAGAATATCCGAATTTACTCAGGCATATAGATAATCCGCCGGCACTTTTATACGTTAAGGGAGACATATCGTTTTTAAATTCAGTAAAGTCCATTGGAATTGTAGGAACCAGAAAAGCCTCCGAATATGGCTTGACTATGGCTCGTGATTTGTCTCGCGACTTAGCTCTTAATAATGTCGCAGTAATAAGCGGTGGAGCATTAGGAATAGATTCCGCTGCTCATCAAGGCGCTCTGGATGCCGGCGGCAAAACCGTGGCAGTTCTTGGCTGCGGAATAAATTATCCGTATCTTTTAGGTAATTTAAAATTAAGAAATGAAATTTCAAATAGCGGCGCTGTAATTTCTGAATACCCACCTAATTTCCCAAGTAAACCGTTTACATTCCCGATTAGAAACAGGATTATTTCGGGCATTTCTTCGGGAATAGTTGTCATAGAAGCCGGTCAAAAGAGTGGTTCTCTAATTACGGCAAATCTTGCAAACAATCAAAACAGAGATGTATTTGTAGTACCTGTAAACAAGGAAAGCAAAAATTCCGAAGGCTCATTTTCTTTGATTGAAGACGGCGCAATGGTGGTCGCAAGTGTTCAAGATATTTTAAGCGAATATGACCATAAAAATTTAAATATCAAAAAGAAAAAAATTGTTTCGCCTGAAAATAAACCAAATATTCAAAAATCTAAAAGCAGAGACATTTCGAATGTTCCCGAAGAATACAAAAATATATATGAAATATTATTAAAAGGAAAAACTCATATAGATATCATAAGCGAAATTACTGAAATTTCGGTGGACAAATTGCTTCTCACCCTCACAGAAATGGAGCTTAGCGGGCTTGTAAAAAGCAGTTCGGGAAAAATTTATGAAGTACTTTAAATCAATTTAGTATTTATTTATATTTAATTTGAGTATATAATTATTTCAAAAAATTAATTATGGATGGATAGGTTATGAAAAATTTAGTAATTGTTGAATCGCCTGCAAAGGCTAAAACTATAAAAAAATATCTTGGAAAGGGATACGATGTAATAGCGTCGATGGGTCACGTAAGAGATTTGCCCGAAAAAAGGCTCAGCGTGGATGTAAAAAAAGATTTTGCTCCAAAATACGCTATAATTAAAGGAAAAGAAAAAATAGTCGAAGAATTAAAAGAAAAAGCCCAAAAGTCAGATAATATCCTTTTGGCAACCGACCCTGATAGAGAAGGAGAAGCCATTTCGTGGCATCTGGCGTATATTTTAGGGCTTGACCTAGATCAAAAAAACAGAATCACGTTCAACGAAATCACAAAAACAGGAATAGAATCCGGAATAAATTCTCCGCGCGAAGTTGACATTGACCTCGTAAACGCGCAACAAGCCCGAAGAATACTCGATAGGCTCGTTGGATATAAATTAAGTCCGTTTTTATCCCAAAAAATTCACAAAGGTCTTTCCGCGGGTCGAGTTCAGTCGGTTGCACTTAGGATAATCGTTGACCGTGAGGAAGAAATAAGAAAATTTATCCCCAAAGAATACTGGAGTCTTGACGCTAAATTTTTACCCAAGGGCTCTACGAAACAATTTGCGGCATCTTTTTACGGCAACGAAAATGGAAAAATAGAAATTAATAATCAAAAAGAATCCGAAGAATTGCTCGCCGCTCTTGAGGATGCGTCCTACGAAGTTAAAAAAGTCAAAAAAAGTAAAAGAAGAAAATCTCCGGCGCCGCCTTTTATTACTTCAACTCTCCAACAAGATGCGCTAAGAAAATTAGGATTTGCACCCAAAAAGACAATGAAGATAGCTCAAGAACTTTACGAAGGCGTGGAAGTCCAAGAAATGGGCGCCGTCGGTCTTATAACCTATATGAGAACCGACTCTCTGAGAATTTCCGAAGATGCCATAAAAGCTTCCAGGGAGTATATAAATGAAAGATGGGGCAAAAAATATTTGCCTGAAAATCCTCGAAAATTCAAAACCAAAGCCAATGCCCAAGACGGCCACGAAGCAATTCGTCCAACAATGCCGCAAATGAATCCCGAAAAACTCGAAAACAGTTTAAGCAGAGACCAGTACCGGCTCTATAAATTAATTTGGGAAAGGTTCACAGCCAGCCAAATGGCAATCTGTCTGCAAGATACAACTCAGGTAGATGTAATTGCAATTACCCCCTCTGAAAAAAGTGATAATTATATTTTTAAAGCTTCGGGCTACACAGTGGCTTTTGACGGCTTCACAATACTTTATACTGAAAGCAAAGACACCGACCAAGAAAAAGCCAAGGCTCTTCCGGAATTAACCGAAAAAATGCCCGTTAAGTTGAAATCTTTGGAGCCTAATCAACATTTCACCGAGCCTCCTCCAAGATATACCCAAGCGTCTTTGATTAAGGCTCTTGAAGAGGATGGCATCGGAAGGCCGTCGACATATGCTTCGATAATATCCACGATTCTTTCCAGAGATTACGTCAAGCAGGAAAATAAAGCTCTTAAACCCACCGAACTTGGTGAAGTTGTCACCAATCTCATGAAAGAAAGATTTTCTAAGATAGTAAATCTTAAATTTACCGCTCAAATGGAATCCGATTTGGATTCAATCGAAGAGGGTAAAAACGACTGGGTAGAAACTCTTAAAAATTTTTACGGCGATTTTTCCGCCACTCTTGACAAGGCAAAAAAAGATATGGAAGGCGTTAAAATCACGCTCGAAGAAGATAAAACAGATGAAATCTGCGACAAATGCGGCAAGCCTATGGTAGTAAAATATGGTCGTTTTGGAAAGTTTATTGCATGCTCAGGGTATCCCGAATGCACTAATATTAAAAAAATTGTAAATAAGATAGGAATAAAATGTCCTAAATGTGACGGCGACGTAATAAAGCGCACCACCAAGCGAAAAAGAATCTTTTACGGTTGCAGTAAATACCCCGAATGCGATTTTGTATCCTGGGATGAACCGCTGAATGAAAAATGCCCTAAATGCGGCGAGGTACTTTTCAAAAAGAATACTAAAAATCCAAAAATTTACTGTGCCAACAAAGAATGTGGTTACGAAAAGGCGGGAGACAATGAAAAAGAAAGTTAATGTGATAGGCGCAGGGCTGGCAGGTTGCGAAGCAGCCTGGCAACTTGCCTCCCGAGGGATAGAAGTTAATCTTTTTGATATGAAACCCAATAAATTTTCACCGGCTCATAAAAGTGAAAATTTGTGCGAACTGGTTTGTTCAAATTCTTTCAAAGCCGATAGAATTGACAGCGCCGCAGGACTTTTAAAAGAAGAATTAAGAATTTTAAATTCGCTTATAATCAAGTGCGCAGATAATTGCCGTGTTCCCGCCGGAGGAGCCTTGGCTGTAGACAGAGATAAATTTTCTTCAATGGTTACAGAAAAAATTAAAAATCATCCTCTCATAAATTACATTTCTGAGGAAGTGGAAAATTTTTCAGAAGAAGATATAACAATAGTCGCCACAGGGCCCTTGACTTCAGAAAAATTATCAAAAACCATATCGAAAATATGCGGTAATGCACTTAGCTTTTTTGATGCGGCTGCTCCTATAATCACATTTGAAAGCATTGATATGAGCAAGGCTTATTTCAAGTCTAGGTACGACAAAGGCAACGGTGACGATTATTTGAATTGTCCTCTCAGCAAAGATGAGTATATAAATTTTTACAGCGAACTCATTTCTGCTAAGCGAGCGCCGCTGCATGACGTAGATGTGCAAAATCCAAAAGTATACGAAGGCTGTATGCCCGTGGAAATTATGGCGCAAAGGGGTGAGGATACATTAAGATTTGGCCCGATGAAACCTGTTGGACTACGTGATCCAAAAACCGGTGAAAGTCCCTATGCTGTGGTTCAGCTCCGAAAAGAAAATAAAGAAGGGACACTTTATAACATGGTAGGGTTCCAAACAAACCTTAAATTTCCCGAACAAAGAAGAGTTTTTGGAATGATACCCGCTCTTAAAAATGCTGAATTTGTAAGGTATGGAGTGATGCACCGCAACACATTTATTAATTCTCCAAAACTTTTAAACAGCAGTTTTAATATGAAAGAAATTCCCAATTTATTTTTTGCCGGACAAATTACAGGCGTGGAAGGATACATGGAGTCAGTTTCGTCAGGCTTAATGGCAGGAATAAACGCAGCACGCAAATTATCAGGAGAAAAGTTGATTTCATTACCTGATTTTACTATGATTGGAGCTTTGGAAAAATATATAAGCAGCGAGGAAATTGTAGATTTTCAGCCTATGGGGGCAAATTTCGGAATACTGCCGCCGCTGACTGAAAAGGTTAAAGATAAAAAACTTAGGTATTCAAAATTGTCTGAAAGAGCTTTGGAATATATAAAAAATTTGAAAATTTAAATTTTTTCAAGGAGGAATTTGGTATGAAAATAATAGTAGATGCTTTTGGTGGAGATAACGCTCCTTTGGAGGTAATAAAAGGTAGCCGCATGGCGGTAGATGAATTGGGCTACGAAATCGTACTGGTCGGAAATGAAAAAATAATAAAAGATGAAGCTGAAAAAAATAATATATCACTTAGCGGAATAACAATAGTTCATGCGCCCGATGTAATTTCAATGGACGATGAACCAATGGACGTTATGAAGTCAAAAAGCAATTCTTCGATGTCTAAAGGTCTGCAATTGTTAGCATTAGGAGACGGAGATGCATTTGTTTCGGCAGGAAACAGCGGAGCGCTTGCCGTGGGTGCCACTCTCAAAGTTAAAAGAATAAAAGGAATAAAAAGATGCGCATTTGCACCTGTTATTCCCAAGGATAAAGGATTTTTCATGCTTATTGACAGTGGCGCAAACGTGGAATGCCGCCCCGAAATGTTAAGACAATTTGCCGTCATGGGATATATATACATGAAAAATGTTATGGTTGTTGAAAACCCCAGAGTCGCTCTTGCAAACGTAGGTACCGAAAAAACCAAGGGCGATGAACTCAGATATGAAACCTTCAATCTTCTTCAGGAAACCAAAAATATTAATTTTATAGGTAATATTGAGGCTCGTGACATACCTGGCGACATAGCCGATGTAGTTGTCGCGGATGGATTTACAGGTAACATAATACTTAAACTTTATGAAGGCATGGCGAAATCTGTTTTTGGAAAAATTAAGAATATTTTCAAACAAAGTTTCAAAGGCAAATTAGCGGCGTCTCTTATCATGCCTGAACTCAAAGAGCTGAAAAAAAGTATGGATTACAGCGAACACGGCGGAGCTCCTCTTATGGGAATTTCAAAGCCTGTATTTAAAGCTCACGGAAGCTCCGATGCTAAAACATTCAAGAACGCAATACGTCTTGCAGGCGAGTATGTAAAAAGAAATGTTGTTGAGCTTATTTCTAAATCTCTCGAAGAATATAATTCTTCACAATCTGAAAAATAATTTGATTTTTAAAGTGAGGTGAGTTTGTTATGACAGAACTTGAAAATAAAATAGGATATAAATTTAATAATCAAAAGCTCCTAAAAATAGCGCTGACTCATTCTTCTTATGCGAATGAATCCGCAGGCAGATTCGAAAGCTACGAAAGACTTGAATTCTTGGGCGACTCTATTTTGGGAATGGTTACTTCTGATTATATTTTTAAAAATTATCCCCAATACCCCGAAGGAGATCTTACAAAATTAAGGTCCTCTTTGGTTTGTGAAAAACAGCTTTGTATATTTTCCAAAGAATTGAATATTTCAAAATTTATTAAATTAAGCAAAGGCGAACACCATTGCGGAGGTCAAAACAGGCCGTCTATTCTTGCCGACATATTCGAAGCTATTTGTGCAGCAATATATTTGGATGGCGGTTTGGAAGCAGCTTCGGAATTCATTTTGAAGTTTATAATTCCGGCTTTAGAGCATCCTATGATTCCCGATATCCACGACTATAAAACCGATTTACAAGAGATAGTTCAACGCAACCCGGAAGAAACTATCGAATATGTTCTTGTAAAAGAATCGGGCCCTGATCACAATAAAAGATTTACGGTAGAAGCCAAGATAAATAATAATACCGTAGGCAGAGGAACAGGCAAGAGCAAAAAAGAAGCCGAACAACATGCCGCTCGTGAAACTTTGTCTCTCATGGGATATTAATTTTAGGGGGATTATATGTCGTTTTTTAAAAAGTTAAAAGAAGGATTATTCAAAACGCGCAATAATATTTCTGCAAAAATAGAATCTGTTATTAATTCTTTTACACGCATAGATGAAGAGTTTTTTGAAACGCTTGAAGAAATTTTAATTTCCGGCGATATAGGAATAGAAACATCCCAAAAGCTCTGTGACGATTTGAGGCAGGAAGTTAAAAAACACGGCGTTACAGACCCTTTCGAAATAAGAGAATTGCTTAAAAACATAATGATTGAATCTCTTACCGATGAAAATGAACTTTTAATTTCATCTAAGCCTTCAATAATTTTGGTTTTGGGTGTGAATGGCGTCGGAAAAACCACAACTATAGGAAAGCTCGCATACAGATTAAAAAATGACGGCAAAAAAGTACTTTTAGCTGCAGCTGATACTTTCAGAGCCGCCGCAGCAGAGCAACTCGATATTTGGGCAAAAAGAGCGGATTGTATGATAGTGAAGCAGCCCGAAGGTTCCGACCCTGCCGCAGTGGTTTTTGATGCTATATCCTCCGCAAAATCAAAAAATGTAGACGTGATAATTTGCGATACCGCCGGAAGACTTCATAACAAGAAAAATTTAATGGGAGAACTTGAAAAAATAAACAGAATTATTTCAAGAGAATTACCTGATTCTTCAAAAGAAATATTACTTGTTCTGGATGCTTCCACCGGTCAAAACGGTCTTAATCAAGCTGCTGAATTCGGCAAATCTTTGGATATTACCGGAATAGTTTTAACCAAGCTTGACGGTACTGCCAGAGGCGGAATAATTCTTTCCATAAAGAAAAAACTCGGCGTCCCCGTAAAATTTATCGGAGTCGGCGAAGGAATTGATGATTTAAGACCGTTCAATGCAAAAGAATTTGTCGACGCAATTTTTGAAAACGAGGAGTCTAAAAATTAATGCAAAGCTACGAATACTATAAAAACGAACTTGAAAAAATTCTTTCACCAAAGAGATTTAATCACTCCGTAAATGTTTCGTTAATGGCTGAAAAATTAGCGAAAAATTATGGAGTTGATTCGGAAAAAGCCAAGTTGGCGGGACTTTTGCACGATATATGCAAAGAAAAACCTGATGAGGAAAATATTGAACTATCGAAAAAGAATGGATATTTTGCTTATTCGGATAAAATTAACTCCATTAAAATTTTACACGGTCCTGCAGCATCGTTTTTTCTAAAAGAAAAGTACGGTATAACCGATAACGAAATATTAAATGCAGTAAAATATCATACCACGGGCAGAAAAAATATGACATTGTTTGAAAAAATTATATTCGTAGCAGACCATATCTCTGAAGAAAGACAGTGGCCTGATGTTAAAGAGCTTCAAAAATTAGCCTTTGAAGATATAAATAAGGTCGTTTTAAAAAAGCTTTCCACAGCCATTCAAAATTGCATTGACAGGCACCAATGCATTTGTGAAAATACCATGCAATTATATAATGAACTTATTTTAGAAGGAGTTTAAAGTATGGAATCCAATATTCTTGCAAATAAAATAAAAGAAATACTTGATAATAAAAAAGCCGTAGACGTAGAAATTATAGATTTAAGAGAAAAAAAGAGCTTTTCTGATTTTTTTGTGCTGGCCACAGGTACAAGCAGTACGCATATTAAATCCCTTGCGGATGAAGTTGAATCAGAACTCGAAAAAGAAGATATATACCCCGATCATTGTGAGGGTAAAATTTCCAATTCTTGGATTGTTATTGATTATAACAATGTTGTGGTCCATATTTTTTCTCAAGAAGCCAGAGAATTATACAATTTGGAAAAATTATGGAAATGAATGTTTGAGGAGAAATTCAATATGAAAGAAAAATACAGTCCTGAAAATATAGAAAAAAAGTGGCAAAAAATTTGGGAAGAAAAAGGAGCTTTTCACGCAAAAAACGAATATGATAAGCCTAAATTTTACGCCCTTGTAGAATTTCCTTATCCTTCGGGACAAGGTTTACACGTCGGTCATCCCAGAAGTTACACCGCGCTCGATATAGTCGCACGAAAAAAAAGAATGCAAGGTTACAATGTTCTTTACCCGATGGGATGGGACGCTTTCGGGCTTCCGACCGAAAATTACGCAATAAAAAATAAGATTCACCCAAGAATCGTAACCGAAAAAAATATATCAAGATTCAAAAGTCAGCTGCAAGCTTTGGGGCTTTCTTTTGACTGGAGCCGAGAAATAGATACCACTAACCCTTCTTACTATAAGTGGACTCAGTGGATATTTTTACAGATGTTTAAAAAAGGTCTGGCATATAAAAGTGAAGCAACCGTAAACTGGTGCACATCCTGCAAATGCGTTTTAGCCAACGAAGAGGTCGTAAACGGAGTTTGCGAGCGGTGCGGAAGTGAAGTAATACATAAAGTTAAATCTCAATGGATGCTCAAAATCACAGAATATGCCCAAAGACTTATAGACGATTTGGAACTCGTCGATTACCCCGAAAGAGTGAAAGCTCAGCAAATTAACTGGATAGGACGTTCAACAGGTGCGGAAATTGATTTTTCAACCAGTGTAGGAAAAAATCTTAAAGTATATACGACTCGTCCCGATACGATTTTCGGCGTTACATATATGGTTATTTCGCCTGAACATCCCATCATAGAAGAGTTTAAAAATCAAATTAAAAACATAACTGAAATTGAAAATTACAGACAAGAAGCAAGCAAAAAATCCGATTTTCAAAGAACCGAACTCAATAAAGACAAAACCGGCGTAAAGATAGAGGGTATAACCGCTAAAAATCCTGTAAACGGAAAAGAAATACCTATTTTCGTGTCCGACTACGTTTTGATGAGTTATGCTCAAGGAGCAATAATGGCTGTTCCTGCGCACGATGAGAGAGATAAAGCTTTTGCAAATAAATATAATCTTCCGGTTTTAGAAGTAATCGACGAAAACGGAAAAGTGATTAATTCGGAGTTTTTAAACGGAAAAGATTCAAAAGAAGCCAAACCAGAAATGATTTCTTATCTTGAAAAAGCCGATATCGGGAAGTCTAAAGTTAATTACAAACTCCGTGACTGGGTATTCTCACGCCAGCGCTATTGGGGAGAACCGATTCCGATAATTCACTGCGAAAAATGCGGATATGTTCCCGTTCCTGAATCGGAATTGCCTCTTAATTTGCCCGATATAGAAGATTTCGAATCTCTCGAGGGCGGCGAATCGCCTTTGGATAATATTTCTTCATGGGTAAATACAACCTGTCCTCATTGCGGAGGAAAAGCCAAACGTGAAACCGATACAATGCCGCAGTGGGCGGGCTCTTCGTGGTATTTCCTTCGTTATCTTGACCCGCATAATGATAAAAATCTTGCTGATCCTGAAGCCATTAAATATTGGATGCCTGTAGATTGGTATAACGGTGGGATGGAACACACGACACTCCACTTGCTTTACAGTCGTTTCTGGTACAAATTTTTGTACGATATAGGAATCGCGCCCGGACCTGAGCCATATAAAAAACGAACCAGCCATGGAATGATTCTCGGAGAAAACAACGAAAAAATGAGTAAATCCAGAGGAAATGTCGTTAACCCCGATGATATTGTGAAAGAATTCGGCGCGGATACTTTGCGTATTTATGAAATGTTTATCGGTGATTTCGAAAAGCCTGCTCCGTGGAATACGGCCGGAATCAAAGGCAGCCGCAGGTTTATCGAAAGATACTGGGGTTTAAGAGAAATCCTTGATGACAATAAAAAAGTAATAAGCTCCAAATTAGAAACCGCTTTTCATAAAACAATTAAAAAAGTTCAAGAAGACATCGATAATCTGAAATTCAATACCGCTGTTGCTGCTCTTATGGGGCTTATAAACAGCATATACGACGAAGGATTTATAACATCTGAATACCTGAAAATTTTTACACTTCTTTTGAGCCCTTTCGCTCCGCACGTCACGGAAGAAATGTGGGCGGAATGCAATTTAGGCGAAGGTATTGCATCGCTCGCTCAGTGGCCTCAGTACGATGAAAATAAATGCGTTGAAAATGAAATTCCTATAGTTCTTCAAGTTAATGGTAAAATGAGAGGAAAAGTTCTTGCCCCGGTCGGGATTTCTCAAGATGAAATTCTGGAATCGGCTAAAAAAGAAGAAAATTTCAGCAGAGCTATCGAAGGGAAAAATATCGTGAAAGTGATATATGTTCCCGGAAGAATATTGAACGTCGTAGCCAAATAAATAATAAAACTTACGTTGTGTTGCATAAATTTTATAAAACATTTAATATTGGAGGTATTTAATGGAAAACAGTAACACAGTAAAAATGATAGATGAATTGGTACTTAAAGCAAGAGAAGCTTTAACACAGTACATGAAAATGAACCAGGCGGATATTGATAAAATCGTCGAAGCAATGGCGCTTGCAGCCGTTGAAAATCACGTTTTATTTTCCGAAAAAGCTGCCTTGGAAACCGGACGTGGAATAATTGAAGATAAAATAATAAAAAATATGTTCGCGTCGGAATATATTTACAATTCGATAAAAAATCAAAAGACCGTCGGAATAATCGATAAAAACGACGAAGAAAATTATGTAAAAATCGCAGAACCTCTCGGCGTGGTTGCGGGAGTAACTCCCGTTACCAATCCAACATCTACGGTTGTATTTAAATCGCTCATATGTGCAAAAACAAGAAATCCGATAATATTTGGTTTTCATCCCGGAGCTCAAAAATGCTGCACATTAGCGGCGGAAATTTTAAGAGACGCTGCGATAAAAGCCGGTGCTCCCGAAAATTGTATCCAATGGATAGAATATCCGTCCATCGAAGCGACTTCTGCACTTATGAATCATCCCGGTGTGGATATCGTGCTTGCAACCGGTGGCTCAGGAATGGTTAAATCCGCTTACTCCACCGGAAAACCCGCTTTGGGAGTAGGGCCGGGAAATGTACCTTGTTACATTGAAAAAAGCGCAAAGTTGGAAAGAGCTTGCAACGATTTAATTCTTTCCAAAACTTTTGACAACGGAATGATTTGCGCTTCGGAACAATCTGTTATCGTCGATGAAGATATAGCTTCCGAATTTGAAAATATAATGACTAAAAACGGTTGTGTATTTTTAAGCGAAGAAGATACTGAAAAGCTTACGTTATATATGATAAATCCCGAAAAAAGAACATTAAACGGAGCTGTTGCAGGGAAAAGCGCACCTACAATAGCTGAATCTGCGGGCATAAATGTTCCGAAAGACACTAAAATTCTCATAGTTAAACTCGACGGTGTTGGAAAAGATTATCCTTTATCTGTAGAAAAATTGTCTCCCGTACTTTCATACTATACAGTTAAAGATTCTTCAGAGGGACTTGAAAGATGCAAAGAAGTTTTGAGATTTAACGGCGAGGGACATACCGCAGTAATTCACTCGCAAAACGAACAAATAATTGAAAAATTCGGAGAAACGATGGACGCCGGAAGAATTATAGTAAATTCTCCGTCTTCACAGGGCGCAATCGGAGACATATATAACTGCGCAACTCCATCTTTAACTCTCGGATGCGGTTCAAAAGGAAAAAATTCCACAACCGATAATGTTTCTGTTAATAATCTTCTAAATATAAAAAGAGTATTCAAAAGAAGGGTTAATATGCAGTGGTTCAAAGTTCCGTCAAAAATATATTTTGAAAAAGGTTCGATTTCGTACCTCGAAGATATGCCGAATATTAACCGTATATTTATTGTTACCGATGAAACAATGGTTAAGCTCGGGAATGTTCAAAAAATTATGTATCATTTGAATAAGAGAAATAATAATTGCCAAATAGAAGTATTTTCAAGTGTAAGCCCCGACCCCGATGTCGAAACTGTCTGGAAAGGGCTTGAAGTTATGAAGAGGTTTTCGCCTGATGCGATAATCGCCTTAGGAGGAGGCTCACCTATAGACGCCGCAAAAGCCATGTGGATGTTTTATGAATATCCGGAACTCGATTTTGATGGCTTGAAGCTCAAATTTATGGACATACGAAAACGTGCTTTCAAATACCCCGGCTCTCATAAAATTCCTTTGATTGCAATTCCAACCACTTCGGGAACAGGCTCGGAAGTAACGTCATTTGCGGTAATTACAGATAAAAAAGAAAATATAAAGTATCCTCTTGCTGATTATTTCTTAACCCCAAGCGTTGCGATAATTGACCCTGATTTTGTGGCATCTCTTCCTAAATCTCCCACGGCCGATACCGGCATGGATGTACTCACTCACGCCATTGAATCTTATGTTTCCACCATGGCAAGCGACTACACCGACGCCCTTGCGGAAAAAGCCATAAAATTGGTCTTTAAGTATCTAAAAAAAGCTTACGAAAACGGAAGCAACGATCCTGAGGCTCGTGAAAAAATGCACAATGCTTCATGTATCGCAGGGATGGCGTTCACAAATGCATTTTTGGGACTTAATCATTCTATGGCTCATAAACTCGGTGGTGAATTCCACGTTCCTCATGGAAGAGCCAACGCGATTTTGCTGCCATATGTCATAAAATATAACGCATCGCTCCCATCGAAATTTGCTGCATTTCCAAAATACGAAAGCTATAAAGCGGATAAAAGATATGCCGAAATCGCGGAAATGGTAGGTGTTGCCGGAGAAGATACTGTTCAGAGCGTTGATAATTTGATAGAATCGATTAAAAAGATGAACGAATCCCTCAACATCCCGCTAAGCCTTAAAGACTACGGTATTTCCGAGGAAGAATTTTTAAGTAAAGTCGACATGCTTTCAAAGCTTGCTCACGAGGATCAGTGCACCGGCACCAATCCGAGGTATCCTCTCATAAGCGAGATAAAAGAAATTTATTTGAATTGTTATTACGGAGAATAAAATTAATCTACTGCAATATAATTTTGCAGTAGATTTTTTTAACGGGAATTTTTTCTAAACTCCAAATAATTTTCAAGTATGATTGATGCGCTCAAAGTATCAATTATATTTTTCCTTTTTTTGCCGCGGGTATTTGTTTGATTGAGATAATTATGAGCAGTAATTGTTGTTCTGCGCTCGTCCCATAAATTTACAGGTATATTTATTTTTTCTTTAAGTTCCTCTGCAAATTTTTGCGCTCTTTGTGCGCTTTCTCCCAAACTCCCGTCCATATTTTTCGGCAATCCTATTACTGCCATTTCGGCTTTGTAAGAGGTTAAATTTTCTATTATTTTTAATATTAATTTTTCGTCGTCTTTTTCTTGTATTGTCCCGATAGGAGACGCTAAAATTTCGCTTTTGTCGCAGACCGCCAGGCCTGTACGTGCTTTTCCCAAATCAATTGCCATTATAATCATATAAAATGCTCCTTAAAAAAATAATTATAAAAATATAAAAATAGGTATTGACAAACCACAAAAAAGATGGTAAAGTTTAATTAGTTAGCACTCCAAGTGATTGAGTGCTAATGATCGAAAAGAGAGGTGAATAAAACTGGAACCGAAAGACCGAAAGCTTAAAATTTTGTCCTCTATAATTGATAGATACGTTTTAAACGGCGACCCTGTGGGTTCGAAAGCTTTGTGCGAGGATCTTGAGTATGAATTTTCATCTGCCACAATCCGAAGTGACATGGCTCGGCTGGTTGACCTTGGCTATTTATTACAGCCTCATGTTTCATCCGGAAGAGTGCCTTCAGACCAAGGCTACAGATTATACATTAACAAATTAATGCCGAAAAAGCCACTATCTTTAGAAGAAAAAATTTTTATAAACGGAATTTTAAGTGTTTCAGCCACTGACCCCGAAAAGCTTTTAACGGGTGCAGCGAAGGTTCTTTCGGAAATAACAAATTTTACCGCTATTGTTACCGCACCGCCAAGCTCAGAGTCAACCGTCAGAGATATAACTTTTGTGAAAATCGGTCGAATGACCGCTATGATGGTGCTTATGACTTCTGATGGAATGGTGAAGAACAAGATTTTTAGATGTGATTATGAGCTTAACGACGAAATTCTTTACATGTTTAGCGGTATACTTAACGGCAAATTCCGAGGCGAAAAGCTTAAGGATATCACCCCTGAATTTGTGGATATTTTAGTTGGCGAAGACAGAGAACTGGCACTTCTGTTGCTGCCGGTTATTGATGTTTTAATGGACGCCGCAAAAGAAGCTTGTGAAGTTGAAGTAAAAATTTACGGTCAAAAGAATTTGCTTTCCATACCTGGAATCACCACCGAAATGGTGATAAATATTTTTAATTTTCTTGAAAACAAAGAGAAGGTTCTCAAGCTCCTTGATTTGGGAGAATACGGAGTGAAATTTACTGTAGGTGATGAGAACAAGTACATGGAACTCAAAGACGCAAGTGTTGTTTCGTTTCATTACGGAATAGGTGGCAAAATCGGTACAATAGGAATTATCGGGCCTACGCGTATGAACTACGGAAAGGTTTATTCTCAACTGGAATATGTTGCTTCTCTTATAGGAGTTTTGCTGGGAAGAATTCTTGAAAATTAGCGGTTTGATTTTTGAAAGGGGAATTTTACATTAATGAGCGATAATAAAGAAAAAAAAGAGATGAAAGAAAACGAAATCAAAGAAGATGAAGTATTAGAAAAAGATTCCGAGGCCGAAAAAATAAAAAAAGATCTTGAAAATACAAAGAATTTATTATTAAGGACAGCTGCCGAGTACGACAATTTCAGGAAGCGTTCTGAACGCGAAAAAGATGCAATTTATTCAAACGCCGTTTCATCGGCCGTCAAGAATATTTTGCCGTTGGCTGATAGTTTAGATGCAGCAATTAAGGCAGCTGAAAACGAGAGCGAAGAATACAAAAAAGGAATTGAACTCTTGGCAAATCAAATGCAAAAAGCTCTTAATAATTTGGATGTCGAAGCTTTCGGAAGCATAGGCGACGACTTTGACCCAAATCTTCATCATGCGATTTCTCATTCCGAAAGTGATGAAGAAAAACAAAATTTCGTATCTCTTGTTTTTCAAAAAGGATATAAGATCGGTGATAAAATAATAAGACCAGCAATGGTTCAAGTCACCAATTAATTAAAAAATAAAAATAATAATCAATTAATTTAGGAGGAAAAAATATTATGTCAAAAATTATAGGTATCGATTTAGGAACGACAAATTCATGTGTAGCAGTTATAGAAGGAGGAGAACCAAAAGTTATTGCCAACGCCGAAGGCGCAAGAACAACCCCGTCAGTTGTTGCTTTTTCTAAAACGGGAGAAAGAATGGTAGGTCAAGTTGCAAAACGTCAAGCGATCACAAATCCTGACAGAACTGTTATTTCAATAAAAAGAGAAATGGGAACGAATTACAAAGTAAATATTGACGGAAAATCTTACACACCACAAGAAATTTCTGCTATGGTACTTCAAAAACTTAAAGGTGACGCAGAAAGCTACCTCGGAGAAAAAGTTACAGAAGCTGTTATCACAGTACCTGCATACTTTACAGATTCACAACGTCAAGCAACTAAAGACGCAGGAAAAATCGCAGGTCTTGAAGTTAAACGTATAATCAACGAACCTACAGCAGCAGCTCTTTCTTACGGAATAGACAAAGAAAACGATCAAAAAGTTTTAGTTTACGATTTAGGCGGCGGTACATTCGACGTATCTATCATTGAAATGGGCGACGGTGTTCAAGAAGTTTTGGCTACCGCAGGAAACAACCGCTTAGGCGGAGATGACTTCGATCAAAGAATAGTAGATTGGATGATCTCTTCATTTAAAGCTGAAAGTGGAATAGATTTAAGCTCTGATAAAATGGCTATGCAACGTCTAAAAGAAGCTGCTGAAAAATCAAAAATCGAACTTTCCGGCATGACTTCTTCTTCAATTAATCTCCCGTTCATAACCGCAGATGCAACCGGCCCTAAACACTTGGATTTAACTTTAACAAGAGCTAAATTTGATGAACTTACAAGTGACCTCGTAGAAAAAACAATGGGTCCTGTCCGTCAAGCTCTTAAAGATTCAGGCTTAGAAATTTCTGCTATTGATAAAGTATTAATGGTTGGCGGTTCTTCCAGAATTCCGGCTGTTCAAGAAGCTGTTAAAAAATTAATAGGAAAAGAACCTTTCAAAGGAATAAACCCTGATGAATGCGTTGCTATAGGTGCTGCTATCCAAGGCGGTGTTCTTGGCGGAGATGTAAAAGGATTATTGCTCCTTGACGTAACTCCTCTCTCACTCGGGCTCGAAACTATGGGTGGCGTCATGACTAAAATTATAGAAAGAAATACAACCATTCCTACAAAGAAAAGCCAAGTATTCTCAACTGCAGCCGATGGTCAAACTCAAGTAGAAGTTAACGTACTTCAAGGTGAACGTGAATTCGCAAGAGATAACAAACAACTCGGATTGTTCCGCCTAGACGGAATAGCTCCTGCCCCAAGGGGAATCCCTCAAATAGAAGTAACATTTGATATCGACGCAAACGGAATAGTAAACGTAACTGCAAAAGACCTCGGTACAAACAAAGAACAACATATCACAATAAGCTCAAGCAGCAATATGAGTAAAGAAGATATCGAAAGAGCTGTTCAAGATGCTGAAAAATACGCTGCCGAAGATAAAAAACGCAGAGAAGAAGTTGACGGAAAGAACGAAGCAGAAAACCTTTGTTACGCTGCTGAAAAGCTCTTAAAAGATGCTGGAGATAAATTAGAAAGCGCAGACAAAGATAGCCTAAGCTCAAAAATAAATTCTTTACGTGAAAAACTCAAAGGCTCAAATCTTGATGAAATAAAATCAGAGAAAGAAAATCTGCAAAAAGCTATGTATGAAATTTCTACAAAGCTTTATCAACAAGCCGCTCCTCAAGGCGCTCCTCAACAAGGCGCACCGGAAAATAATCAAGGAAGCGAAAATGTTTACAACGCAGACTATAAAGAAGTAGACCCTGAAAATAAATAATTTAAAATGTAAAGTACCCTCTGCCTTTTGGTGGCGGAGGGTAATTACTTAAAGAGGTGAAAAAAATTTGTCTGAAAAGCGAGATTATTACGAAGTGCTGGGAATAAATAAAAGCGCTTCTGATGACGAAATAAAAAAAGCTTATCGAAAACTTGCCAAAAAATATCATCCTGACCTTAATCCCGGAAACAAAGAAGCTGAGCAAAACTTTAAAAAAATCAACGAAGCCTATGATGTTCTTTCTGATAAAACTAAAAAAGCACGATACGATCAATTCGGTCACGCCGGCACAGACCCTGGATACGGTGGGGGCGGCTACTCAGGAGGATATAGTTATTACGGCGGCAGTCCGTTTGGCGACGACATAGATTTAGGCGATATATTCAGCAGCTTTTTCGGAGGATTTGGCGGTGGAAGAACAAGACAAAATTCTAATTCTCCGCGCCGTGGAAGCGATGTGGAATGTGAACTCAAGATTACATTCTTGGAAGCCGCTAAAGGGTGTACTAAAAAAATATCCTATTATGTAGTAGATAATTGCAGCGAATGCAGAGGAACCGGCGCCAAAAAAGGAACCTCACTTAGAACTTGCGACGCTTGTAAAGGTTCAGGACATGTGGTTATAAATCAAAGAACTCCTTTTGGAGTTATGCAAACTACTCGTGGATGTGAAAAATGCGCCGGCAGCGGAAAAATAATAGACTCTCCGTGCCCTTCTTGCTCAGGAAAAGGCAAAATGCGCGTGAAAAAAGAAATCGAAGTTAAAGTCCCTGCCGGAATAAGCAGTAAGCAAATTCTCAATGTTTCAGGAAAGGGAAACGCAGGCAAAAACGGCGGCGAATCCGGTGATTTGCAACTTTACATTACTGTTATGCCTCATCCCGTTTTTGAAAGAAGAGATTACGACATATGGTGCGACGTCCCGGTTACGTATGCTCAAGCCGCATTAGGCGCAGATATAACTGTTCCCACGCTTGACGGCAAAGCTATATATCATGTACACGAGGGAGCTCAAAACGGCGATGTTTTCAAGCTTAAAGGCAAAGGAATTACCAAACTCCATGGCAGAGGAGTGGGCGATGAATTTGTAAAAATTCATATAGAAGTTCCCAGAAATTTAACTCAAAATCAACGAGAGATGCTCGTGGAATTTGAAGGTACTTTGACAGAAAAAAACTATCAAAAAAGAAAATCATTTTTTGATAGAATAAAAGATTTATTTTAATTATTTTTATATTTAAAAATTGATTTTATTTATAAATTTTTCAATTTGTTCCGTAGATATATTTTCCGGTACTGATATTTTTATGTCGGTGCCTCCGGAAATTGTTTTTAAATCGGTTTCGCTCAAAGAAACAGATTCTTCCAATTTGGTTTGAAGAATGTTTATTAAGCTTTTTAGCTCCTCTTCTTCCAAGATTACTCCATTTTCCTCAAAAAGAGATTGAAGCTCCTTTGAAGTGGCGGTTGTAAATATTTTTTCAACAAATTCTTCATCTTTCAGTAGTTCTGCTACTTTCTTTATGTCCATAGACACACTCCCTTTTTTGAAATATTATTTATTATATCCAAATATAAAACCAAATTCAATAGTTTGTATTTAAATTATACATATTACAGAAAATAAAATTCAAGTCAATAAGTTTGTTTTTATTTCATTTTTAAAATAATTTTATCGGACAATAAATAATCTTGTTGACTACTTCGTATAATATAATTAAAATGGTATTTGTAAAACTTTTACGATATTTTTACGGGAGGAACTAATGGAAGAAAATTTGCCTACTGATATTGTTACTTTAGTCGATGACGAAGGTGTAGAAAGAGAGTTTGAAGTTTTAGATTGTATTGTTCTTGAAGATTCCAAAAGAAAATTTTACGCTCTCATGCCTAACTTCGAACTTGAAGATACGGACTTAGATGATGACGAAGTAACATATTTCATATTTGAAATGATTGAAGAAGATGGTGAGGAACAACTTGTGGAAGTTGAAGATGACGAGTTGCTTGATGAGCTTTCCGAACAATTCGAAGAAAGACTTACAGACCATTAATTTGTATTTTTAAAAATAGTTTCTGCTTAAGACGCGGACTGTGGCCGTATAACCCTACAAGATATAATAGGGAGCTCGGCTCCTGTATTCGATTGCAGACCTCTTGGCTTAGCCAAATGAAGGGAGCGTGAAAATATGGGGAGGGCACCCACCTGCTTATGAAATTTGCAGGTTATCTAGGCTACGATACGCTTAAGCGGATTTTTATTAGAAAATATTTTGTTAAGAAAAAATTAAAAGCATATTTTTATTATGTCTAAAAGGACAAGTTGTATAAGAGCAGCTTTTATGATATAGTATATTATTGTAGAGAGTATATATTTGAAATTCACGGAGGAAGTAGCTTGTACCCTTTAATTTTCGATGTAAGTGTCGTGGCAATTTTAATAGCGTTTGCATTTTCAGGTTATAAAAGCGGGATATTTAAATCATTTTTATCATTCATAAGCACCATGTTCTCAGGAATATTCTCGGTTTATATCGCAAATAATTTATCCAGGCTCATATATATTAATGTTATAAGCCCTCAAATACAGTCAAAAATACAATTAGCCTCTATAAAAAATTTTTCTTCTTCCGAGCAAATATTTAATTTGTTTTCTCCATGGTTTGTAAAATTTTTGGGTGAGTTGAGAATAACACCTAAAGAAATTAACCATATTATAGTTAATGGTAATTTGAATTCGATCCCTTGCGAGATTTCAGAATTGCTTTATCCTCTGATTACCGGTGTTTTAAAGTCAGTACTGGCCCCGATAATGTTTGTTTTGCTTTCGGTGCTCGTGAATGTTTTCACGAGGTGCATTTCAAAGCTTTTCCGTATAAATTTTCTAAAAACAACCAATAGCCTGGTCGGTATGATTTTCGGAATTCTGAAAGGATACATCATAGTCACAATTTTAATTTGCTGTTTGAGAGTATTTGTTTCTGTTAATAATAATTTTTCCGAAGTGTTTTCTCCGAGCAATATTTCTTCAACGGTGATTTTTAAAGAAATTTACAATAATAATTTTATCTATAGCCTTTATAAAAAAATTTAATTTATTTGTGAGCGGAGCGCTGTAAGAAGTGAAAAGTTTAATATACATAAGAAAAAATTTGAACATTCCCAATGTGCTTTCAATTATAAGAATTATATTTATCATACCTTTTGTTTTTGCGGTTGTTGATGATGATTATACAACTGCCGGAATTATACTGATAATTTCGGGGATAAGCGATTTTTTAGATGGGTATATTGCGCGCAAATACAATCAAATAACCAGATTCGGAAAAATGCTTGATCCCACCGCAGACAAACTCACTTTAATGGCTGTAATGGTTTGTGTAGGTATAAAATTTAATAAAATTTTCCCGTTTATGATAATACTTATTACCAAGGAAATTTTAATGCTCATAGCAGGAATAATTTTGCTTCGCAAAAAGCTGACTCCTCCTTCTGCAAAATGGTATGGAAAACTTTCTACAATCGTGTTTTATGTGTCAATTATAATAATCATATCCCTCAAAGCAATTTGGAATTTAGACATAGAAATTTTAGATGTAAGCCTTATGGGATTAACTGCTTTCTTCATGATTTACGCTTTGATTCGCTATTTCTGCATTTTTAGAGAGATGATAAAAAATTTAAAGTTAACCAAGTGACAAAAATTTAATAATATAAGGAGTAATATTTATGCTATGTTCCAGGTGCAAAAAACGGACAGCAGTGGTATTTGTTTCTTCGAATAAAGATTCTTCCAGCGCACAAGGCTATTGTGCTTTATGCGCAAAAGAAATAGGAGTTAAGCCGATAGAAGATATATTCGATAAGATGGGAATTTCTGCCGAAGAAATGGCCAATATAGAAGATCAATTTTCAGGAATATTAAACGCAGCTTCCTCGACAGACGATTCAACCGGCGAAGAAGCTGATAACCCCGAAGATTTCATGCGAGGAGGAGCCGCTACATTTCCGTTTATAAAAGGCTTGTTCTCAAATATGATGTTCCCGGGCAAAGAAGACGAAATTTCAAAAGACGATAAATCTGTGGATTCAAGCAATTCCAAAGCAAAAAAACGCCCGAAAAGAAAAAATTTAACTGTATACTGTGAAAATCTGACCGCCAAAGCGAAAGAAAATAAACTTGACAAAGTAATAGGTCGCGACCGAGAAATAAATCGCGCAATACAAATTCTTTGTAGAAGAACTAAAAACAACCCCTGTTTCATCGGAGAGCCGGGCGTAGGAAAGACGGCTATTGCCGAAGGCCTGGCCCTGAGAATTTCCGAAGGTAAAGTCCCTCAATATTTAAAAAATAAAGAAATTCATTTACTGGATTTAACTTCACTGGTAGCCGGAACCCAGTTTAGAGGGCAATTTGAAAGCCGAATAAAAGGGCTTATAGAAGAGGTAAAAAAAGACGGAAATATAATACTTTTTATTGACGAGGTTCATAATTTAGTCGGCGCCGGAGACTCCGAGGGCTCCATGAGTGCCGCAAATATACTTAAACCGGCGCTTTCTCGTGGCGAAATACAAGTCATAGGTGCCACAACTTTTGAAGAATACAGGAAGTATATCGAAAAAGACGCTGCACTCGAAAGAAGATTCCAGCCCATAAAAGTCGCTGAACCTTCAATCGACGAGACCGTAGAAATTTTAAAAGGAATAAAAAATTACTACGAAGAGCACCATAGAGTTATAATTCCGGATTATTTAATCAATAGATTGGTAGTCCTCTCAGAAAGATATATAATGGACAGATTCCTGCCGGACAAAGCAATAGATCTAATGGATGAAGCCGCTACTTACGCCGCTTTAAACAATAAAAGCCTGGCTGAATATGACCGTATTAACTCTGAAATTGATTCGTTAAAATCCGAAGAAGAAAAATTGGTCGCGTTAGGCGAAGAAGCGGATTACGAAAAATTAGCTCAGATAAGATGCGAAATCGCCAAGATAAACGAAAAAAGCGAAGAGCTCAAAGAAAAAGCCTTGGGCAAAAAAGTATCCGAGAGTGATTTGGCTCATGTTTTGGAATTATGGACAGGAATTCCATCTTCGAAGATTCAAGAAAATGAGTTTAAAAAATTGGAATTCTTAGAAGAAAATATTAAAAAGAAAATTATCGGTCAAGATGAGGCCGTAGACGCCGTAGCTGCTGCGATTCGAAGAAACAGAATAAAATTAAGCTTAAGAAGACGACCGGCATCATTTATATTTGTAGGTTCAACCGGAGTCGGTAAAACCGAACTCGTTAAAGTTCTTGCGAGCGAGCTTTTTGATTCTCCCGACGCCCTCATAAGAATTGACATGTCGGAATATATGGAAAAACACTCGGCCTCCAAAATTGTAGGTTCGCCTCCCGGATATGTCGGTTACGATGAAGCCGGCCAGCTTACAGAGAAAGTCAGACAAAGACCATATTCGGTCATATTATTTGATGAAATCGAAAAAGCTCATCCCGATGTAATGAATATACTTTTACAAATTTTGGATGAAGGAAAAATCACCGATTCTCACGGAAGAGTTGTAAATTTTGAAAATACAGTCATCGTAATGACTTCAAATGCCGGCAGCAATAAAAAAGACGGTTCGCTCGGCTTTGGAAAAACAGAAAATGAGCTCGTTAAAGAAAAAGTTATGAAATCGCTTAAAGAATTTTTAAGACCTGAATTTATAAGCAGAATAGACGAAATCATTGTGTTCAACAAACTTTCTTATGATGATTATGTAAAAATCGCCGAGCTTATAATAGACGAATACAAAGAATCTCTGAAAGAAAGAGATATAAAATTATCGTATGATAAAAAAGTTTTGGAGCTACTCGCGGAAAAAGTTTCGAAAGGAAGCAGCGGCGCCAGAGATTTAAGAAATGTCATAAGAAAAGAAGTAGAAGACAAAATATCGATGGCTATAGTCAAGAACGAAAGTTTCAACATAGGAGATATTTTCTTGAAAGCCGATTCTGATGGAATATCGGTAGTCATAAACAAATCGGAAAATTAAATTTCGGGAGGAATTGCAGAGTGAAATGCCCTTATTGCAGCCTAGAAGGGTGCAAAGTTTTGGAATCCAGATCAGCTGACGAAGGCTCTCAGGTTAGACGCCGCCGCGAATGCGAATCTTGCGGAAAGAGATTTACCACATATGAAGTGGTGGAAAGCATACCCGTTATGATAGTAAAACGCAATGGCTCTCGAGAAAAATTTGATAGAAAAAAAGTCCTCAACGGACTCATAAAAGCTTGCGAAAAACGTGTTATTTCATTTGAAGATATAGAAAACGTGGTAGACGATATAGAATTAAAAGTTCAAAATTCCTTGGCAAGAGAAGTTACTTCTGAATTTATCGGTGAACAATGCATGGAATTTCTAAAAAGAAAAGACGAAGTCGCATACATCAGATTTGCTTCCGTATATAGGCAATTCAAAGATGTTAGCGAATTTATGGATGAACTTAAAAACTTTTTGAAAAGCAATTAATTTAAAATATTAAGAAAAAAACTATACATCGCTTATGATGTATAGTTTTGTCTTCTTTCTTTTTCCTTATCCTTTTCTTTGTCTTCAGTCAATTTTTCAATAATTTTATCCGTTGTTTGTTTTGAAGAGATAAGGTTTTTAATGAAATTAGTTGCTAATTCGCATGTCTCCGAAAAATCCACTCCACCGCTTATTTTGCTCAATTCATCCTCACTCATGCTATCCTTTGCAATATTTTCCATGAATTTAACAAATTCGTCAAAATCATATCCCGGCACCAATGAGATGCTGTATTCGTAAAGCTCTTTCCAATCACCCATATTATAAAACTCTTTGGCTTTGTCGGGGTTGTCGTTTAAAATTTTTATTAGTTTAATCAGGTTCTGGTTTTTTGTAAGTTCCATTTCTATACCCTCCTTATAAATTATATGTATAATTTTATCATAAATTTTTAATTAGTCAACATTTTTATAAATATTTTAAATAGTTTTTGACTATATTCAAAAAGTATGGAAAGAATATTTTTACAAGGAGGTAGTATTAATATGGATAAATATTTAAATTCAAACAAAAAAGCCCGCAATTTAAACGATAACAAAAAAACGCCCGAAGAGGACACAGGCAGCGAAGAACAGTACGAGCGAATCCAAAATATCGGCTCTGTAATAGTTAATAATCGCAAGAAAAAAATCTACTGTCTCACAATTATAGGTCAGATAGAAGGCCACACCTATTTACCTTCTGAAAATAAGACCACAAAGTACGAGCACATCATCCCTGAACTGGTTGCTATTGAAGAGGACCCCGAAATAGAAGGAATTTTACTACTTTTAAATACAGTCGGCGGAGATATAGAAGCCGGTCTTGCGATTGCCGAATTGATTGCCGGGATGAGCAAGCCCACAGTTTCTATGGTTATTGGCGGAGGCCATTCTATAGGCGTTCCTTTAGCTGTCAGCGCAGACGTTTCTTTCATAGCAAAGTCCGCCACAATGACAGTTCATCCTGTTAGATCGGCCGGAACAACGGTAGGCGTTGTGCAGTCTTTCGAATATTTTCAAAAAATGCAAAAACGAATTGCTGATTTTGTGGTTGCAAACTCAAATATTTCCGAAAAAAGATTTTATGAACTTTGCATGAATACCGAAGAATTGGTTCTGGATATAGGTTCCGTTGTTGAAGGCGAACAAGCTGTAAAAGAAGGATTAATTGACAGAGTAGGCACATTATCCGAAGCCTTGAACGAACTATATTCTTTAGCTAAAAAAAATAAAAGAAAGTCAAAAAAATAATTTCTAATAAGTCGATTGTACTTTATGTTTCAAGTCGGCTTATTTTTATTTTTAAAATCATATCAGTAGTGTGTAAATTTATTTTAAAATCTGGTATAATTTAATCCAAATGCTTGTGCATATATATTTAAAAATGAAACTAATTGCTAAGCGAAAAGGAGAAAATTAAATATGAGTATTTTAGATGCGATTATTCAGGGCATAGTCCAAGGACTTACAGAATTTTTACCGGTTTCAAGTAGTGGGCATTTGCTTATTTCTCAGCATATTTTAGGGGTTAAAGAAAACAATTTATTCTTTAGCATAATGCTGCACATAGGAACTCTCATTGCGGTTTTGGCCGTTTATTACAAGACGATATTAAAGCTTATAAAATCTTTTTTTGGAATTATCAAAGATATATTCACCGGCAAATTTGATTTCAAAAAACTCGATAACGATAAAAATATGGTTTTAATGTTAATGGCAGGATTATTACCTCTGTTTTTATTGTTCGTTCCTATTCCCGGCAGCAGTACAGACGTAAAAGGAATAGCCGAAGAGCTCGCCGGCGATAAAAGCATAATCCTGGTGGGTATCGCTTTAATCGTGACAAGTATTTTGCTAAAAGCAGGGATTAATGCTCGTCAAACTTATAAGATTAATTGTACATTCGATAGCGAAAAGCCGTGGGAAGGTCGAAAAAGACTTAATTTAATGGACGCACTTTCTATCGGTGTCACTCAGTTCGTCGCAGCTATTTTCCCGGGAATTTCTCGTTCAGGTTCAACATTATCGACCGGTCTTTTAAGAGGAATCAATAAACAAACCGCACTTGACTACTCCTTTATTTTGGGCACTCCTGCAATATTGGCAGCGGCGGTCATAGAGCTAAAGGACGCCTTAAAAGCGGGCGCAATTTCATCTGTGGGACTTGTTCCGGTGATTGTCGGAATGGTTGTTTCGGCTGTTGTTGGATTTCTATCGATTAAATTATTTAAATGGCTTTTGAAAACCGATAAAATGATAATTTTTGTCATATATACTTTCGTGGTAGGCTTGGCAGCGGTTATCATCGGGGTAATAGAAAATATTTACGGAATAAATATTTTTACTCATACCACGCTTTAAAGAGAGGTTTAAAATGAAAAAGAAAAACAAAGTAGAGATGTATAAAAAAGCCGCCAAAAAAGCGGCCTCAAAAAAAGAAAAAAAGCCCATAGAAATAGTTATACTTTTTGCATTGTCTGTTGCGCTGATGTCTTTCGTTTTGATTCCGGGCGAAAATATTTGGTTGAGCATACACAATTTTGTGTTTTCCATTTTTGGAATTTGTTCAGTTGCAATTCCGATACTTATCGGAATTGTTGCCGTTTGGCAAGCAAAAAATAACATGGATAAAATCAGAAAAACAAAATTAATAGTCTCTTCCATCGGCGTTGTTTTTTTGGATTCACTTATATTTATTTTTTCTTTTAAATATAACAATACAGTTGTAGACAATTGGTTTAAATACATATTTGACGAATTTTCAAACGGAAAATTTAATAAAACTTCGGGTCTGCTCGGTGCAATTTTTGGAGCTCCTTTAGTGTGGGGCTGCGGAGTGACAGGTGCATTAATAATAGCTTTTTTGATTTTGTTTATTTGTATTATGTTTGTCACGGGAGCCACTTTAATGGAATTCTTGGGTTTTTTTTCAAAACCTGCAAAAGCGATAAAAAATAAAATAGAAGTAAAAGCAAATGAATTTAAAATGAAAAAAGAATCCAAGCGAAAAGAAAACGAAAATTCAAAACCGATCCTGAATTATAACTCCGAACCCGAAGAAAAAACAGATGATAAGCCACTCTCAAATGAAAATTCTATAGCAAAAGTAACCGAAAAATTTATTTCTAAAATTAAAGCTCCTTCAATGAATAAAGAAAAAGAAGAAACAAAAGAAAAATCATCCGACCAGGATTTTCAGCCTCATATTGAAAATTCTTCTTCAGGAGATTATCAATTTCCGTCCGTTGAACTTTTGAATAAGTCCGTTATTCCTAAAGAAAACGAGATAACAAACGAATTGAACAATAACGGAATGATCCTTGTAGATACTTTGAAAAGTTTTAATGTACAAACAAAAATAGTCGATATAAGCCGCGGCCCGGCTGTAACGCGCTATGAACTTCAGCCCGCCGCTGGAGTTAAAATAAGCAAAATTACAACGCTTGCAGATGATATCGCCTTGAATTTAGCGGCTTCGGGAGTACGTATCGAAGCTCCTATCCCAGGCAAAGCAGCGGTAGGAATAGAAGTCCCGAATAAAGTTGTCAGCGTGGTAAATATGCGCGAACTCATCGCATCCGAAAAATTTAGATCATCAAAAAGCAAACTTACGGTAGTTTTGGGAAGAGATATATCCGGAAATATAGCCATCACTGATTTAGTTAAAATGCCGCATTTATTGATTGCCGGTTCTACAGGTTCGGGTAAATCGGTATGTATAAACTCTTTTATAATCAGTATTTTATATAATGCACGTCCGGACGAAGTAAAGCTTCTGATGATTGACCCTAAAGTTGTTGAACTTGGGATTTATAACGGCATTCCTCATTTGCTCGTCCCTGTCGTAACCGATGCCAGAAAAGCAGCCGGAGCTCTTAACTGGGCGGTAAACGAAATGCTTAAAAGATACAAAAAATTTGCAGAAAATAATGTAAGAGATTTGGAATCATATAATGATTTAATTGAAAGAAATCCATACATTACCGACAAAGAGGGCGAAGTCCTTGAAAAAATGCCCCAAGTGGTAATCATAATAGATGAGCTCTCAGACTTAATGATGGCCGCACCGAATGAAGTTGAAGATTATATTTGCAGATTAGCTCAGATGGCTCGTGCCGCGGGAATGCACTTGGTAATCGCAACTCAAAGGCCGTCCGTTGATGTTATCACAGGTATAATTAAAGCAAATATTCCCAGCAGAATCGCGCTTGCAGTTTCTTCTCAAATTGATTCCAGAACCATTCTGGATATGAGCGGTGCTGAAAAATTGCTTGGTAGGGGAGACATGCTTTTCTCTCCTGTTGGATCGCCCAAGCCCATACGAATTCAAGGTTGTTATGTTACAGATAAAGAAATAGAAAATGTTATAAAATTTTTGAAATCTTCTCAAGAAATTTCGTATGATTCAAAAATAGCCGAAGAAATAGAAAAAAATGCAGTGACTGATAATTCAAAATCCTCCGACTCGAAAGTTTCGGAAGGAGATATGGATCCGGTCATGAGTGAGGCTATAAAATGCATCATAGAAGCAGGACAAGCTTCTACTTCACTTTTACAAAGAAGACTGCGCATAGGTTATGCGCGCGCCGGACGGCTTATAGATGAAATGGAACAAATGGGTATAGTCGGTCCGTACGAGGGCTCTAAACCTCGACAAGTTCTCATAAATTACCAACAATTTTTAGAAATGAACATAACGAAAAAAGATTAGCATAAAGGAGTTTAAAATTGAAGCCTCACAGAAAGTTATACCACATAAAAAAATTTTTATATTCCCTGACAGTATTTTTAGTCCTCCTAATTTCCGGAATTATAAGTTACGGAAACATAGATAATTTTTCTTGGGATAGTGTTTTCCAAAAAGTTTCCCTTTCAAACGTAGATAGATCCGAAAATTCCAATGATTTGGAAGTACATTTCTTTGACGTGGGGAAAGCTGATTCTGCATACATAAAATATAAAAACCATAACATTTTAATTGATGCCGCCGACAAAGAGCCAACCGATACCGTTTGTGAATATTTGGCAAGGGAAGGCGTGTCGAAACTGGATTTAGTAATAGTTTCACATCCTCACAGAGATCATATAGGTCAGATGTCCAATGTCATAAACAAATTTGAAATAGAAAAATTTATAGAATCCGAAATATCAGATGATATTATCCCCACATCCGTAACTTACGAAAGAATGCTTCAAGCCCTTGTAGATAAAAATGTTAAAGTAAAAATCGCTCATCCGAATGACGTCTTTGAAATCGAAGATTTAAAATTCGAAATTTTAGGTCCGATATCCGAGAACAAAAATCTTAATAATAATTCTTTGGTCGCGAAAATGACTTACAAAGATGTTAGTTTTTTATTCACCGGAGATGCCGAAGCGTTTGAAGAATCAGAAATAATCAAAACCAATAAAGATATCAAATCCGATGTTTTAAAAGTAGCTCACCACGGGAGCAAAACATCAAGCACCATCAGCTTTTTGAAAAAAGTATCACCCAAATATGCTGTTATTTCAGTAAATTCCGAGGAAGTAACTCGCTCCAGGCAAATTATTTTAGACAGGTTAAAAGCAGTCGGTGCCGAAATCTACAGAACTGATTTGCACGGAAATATTTTATTTTCGACAGATGGTCATGAAATAGACGTAAAAACACAAAAATAAAAGGAGTGATAAATATAATTCTATCAGTAGACAGGATAACTTCCGACAAATTAATTTGCGAAGACAGTGACGGAAATATGAAAATAATCCCTCTCACAAAAAATATAGAAGGTATAAAAGAAGGCAGTATGATTGAAGTTTTAGAAAACGGAGAAATAATTTTGAGAGAGGATGAATACAAAAAGCGCATTGAAAAAATTTTAAAACTAAGAAGTAAAATTAATTATGAAAAATGACTACAATAGTAAAATTTTAAAATAATTTATCTTAATTACAAAAATATAATTTATTTTTTATCGATTTTGTGATAATATTGTTAGCGAATATGTAAAAAATAATTTGATATTATGGAGGAAAAACAAAATGGATAGGTTAAAAAGTCTGAAGAAATTTCTTTTGGGTTCAGCTTTAAAAGATGATCAATTAAAAGACGAAAAATTATCTAGACTTTGGGGATTACCTATAATGGCCAGCGACGCGGTATCGTCCGTGGCTTACGCTGTAGAGGAGATTCTTATGGCTTTGATTCCCGGAGTAGGAATTATGGCTGCAAGTTACGTAGGATATGTCAGCGTTCCTATAATACTTCTTCTTTTGATACTCATTTTCTCTTACTCTCAGATAATCAGCCACTACCCGAACGGCGGCGGAGCGTATGTGGTTTCAAAAGAAAATTTCGGCAAAAAAGCTTCACTTCTTGCCGCAACATGTTTGGTTATAGATTATATCATGACGGTAGCCGTAAGTATTTCTTCTTCCACGGCTGCAATATTGGCCGTTTACCCCGCGCTGGAGCCGTATAGAATTATAATTTCTTTAATTTGTGTTGGAGTTATAACTTTAGTGAATCTTCGTGGTATAGGCGAATCTTCCAAAATTTTCGGCATACCTACATATATGTTTATTTTTTCTATGATAGCTCTCATAACTACCGGATTTATAAGATTTTTTACAGGGTCTTTATCTCCGATAAATTATACTCCCGAGCAACTTAGCGGAATAATGACCGATAATTTGACCGGTCTTACCTTGGTTCTTTTCCTTTGCGCATTTTCATCGGGATGTTCAGCTCTTACCGGTGTTGAAGCTGTAAGCAATGCTATTCCAAGTTTCAAAGAGCCTTCTCAAAAAACAGCTAAACACGTTTTGTTTATGCTCGGCGGAATAATCGTATTTATATTCGGCGGGACAAGCTTTTTGGCAACATTTTTACATGTAGTTCCTGTCGCAGACAAGACCGTACTTTCTCAGATGGGAACAGCAATTTTCGGCAATGGAATAATGTTTTATGTTTTGCAATTTACAACTTCTTTGATACTTCTTTTGGCCGCAAATACATCATACAGCGGTCTGCCTATACTTTTATCGATTTTAGCAAAAGACCGCTACATGCCTCGTCAATTTTCTCAAAGAGGAACCAAACTTAGCTTTTCAAACGGAATAATGTTCATTTTTATTGCAAGCGCCTTATTACTTGTAGCATTTAACGCAGATACTCATAGATTGATTCCGTTCTATTCGGTTGGAGTATTTGTTTCGTTTACAATTTCTCAGTTCGGCATGTTTGTAAAATGGATGCGTTCCAAAGAGCCCGGCTGGCAATATAAATCTCTCATAAACGGCTTTGGCGCTCTTGTTACTTTCATCGGCTCGATAGTAGTTTTTACAACTAAATTCACCCACGGAGCATGGGCTTTGTTGATAGTCACTCCGCTACTCATGTGGTTTATGTCGGCGACTCACAAACATTATTTCGAATTCTTAAAAGGAATAAGCATTTTAGGATATAATTACAAGTACAAAAAAAGTGACAGCAACGAAACTTTCCCCTGCATTGTTCTTATCAACAAGATGAATAGAGCTGCCCTCAAAACTTTTGATTATGCGAATGAAATAACTTCAAATGTTACTCCGCTTCATATTTCTGTTTCGAAAATTGAAACCGAAAGATTGCAAAAACAATGGAAAGACCTGGGGATTGATATTCCTCTTACTATAATTTACACGCCTTACAGAGATATAATTTCTCAAATTGATAATTATGTAAGTGAACGAGAAAGAGACTTAAAAGACGGCGAAACTTTGACTGTAGTTTTAACAAGAATTAGCGGTAACGCTTGGAAAGATACTATTTATCATAACCAGACAACATTCTTTATTGAAAAAATTCTAAGAAGACACGAAAGTGTGGCTACTACTCTGGTTCCGTATTTTTACAACAAACCTAAAAAAGAAACACACGTAGCAAAATAGGAGGATATAAAGTTAAGTGAAAAAGTTTTATAAATATTTAGCTTTTGTCGGCTTGATATTTTTCGGATTTTTTTTGAATGTAAATGCAAGCAATTGTTTAGATGATATAAAAAATCGTGGATACATCAAAGTTTCCACGAACGCTGAGTTTGAGCCTTTTGAGTACAAAGACGGCAACGAAATGGTGGGCATAGATATAGATATAGCTCGCAAAATAGCTGAAAGACTAGGTGTAAATCTGGATATTAACGACGTTTCTTTTGATGCGGTTATTTTGGAGCTTTTAAATAAAAATTGTGATTTTGCGATTTCTGCCATGAGCTCAAGCGAAGAAAAATCCAAAAACGTAGATTTTTCAGATTCCTATTATGTTTCTAAACAAATGGTTATTGTGCCTAAAGATAGCAATATTGTGAGCCCCGAAGACCTTCATGGCAAAAAAATCGGCGTGGCTCTTGGATTTACGGGAGATATTTATTGTACCGAAAATTTTTCAGATTCCGATATACAAAGATACGGCAAAGCTTCGGACGCTGCGCTGGATCTTGTTAATCACCGACTTGACGCAGTGGTTGTTGATGATGTTCCTGCCAAAAAATTAGTTAAATCTCTTGGAAATCAAGCAAAACTTTTAAACGAACATCTTTTTCAAGAAGACTATAGAATTGCTGTACCCAAGGGCGAAAAAGAGCTCCTGAATTACATAAACTTTGTGCTTGACGACATGAAAAATGCCGGAGAAATAGATGTCATAGTAAGCAAATATACCGAAGTTAAAGACACTCGAAGCGTTGATATAATCGGGCAAATTTACAGAAATTTAGTTTACAAAGATCGCTATAAAATGATATTAAGCGGCCTCTTTGTAACGCTGGAAATTACCGCAGTAGCTTTGATAATAGGAATTATTTTGGGAGTTTTGATTTCAGTCGTACGCGTAAGCCAAAATAAGAGCTTTTTGTTTAAAATTCTTAAATTTTTAGCAAATGTATATTTGACCGTGATAAGAGGAACCCCGGTCGTTGTTCAGCTGTTTACAATATATTATCTGGTCTTATGTTCCACGGGCTTAAATAAGATATTTATCGCAATGATAGCCTTCGGAATCAATTCCGGAGCATATGTTGCCGAAACAATGAGAGCAGGTCTGCAATCGGTTGACGGCGGGCAATATGAGGCCGGTCGTTCTTTAGGACTTAGCTCGTCCATGACTATGAAAAAAATAGTTTTGCCTCAAGCCTTTAAAAATTGTTTGCCGACGCTCGTAAGTGAGTTTATTCAGCTCATAAAAGAAACCGCTGTTGCAGGATTTATCGGCATAACAGATTTATCGAGAGCAGGGGACATAATAAGAAGCCAAACCTACGAAGCTTTTGTCCCGCTCATTACCGTTGCGGCAATTTATTTGATAATAGTGGTAATAACCACGTGCATAATGTCTGTGATAGAAAGGAGACTCCGCGCAAGTGATAAGCGTTAAAAATTTATACAAAGAGTTTAAGAGTGAAAACGAAACATTAAGAATTTTAAGTGGAATAAACGTGGAGTTTAAAAAAGGCGAAAAAGTTGCCATTATAGGCCCATCCGGTTCCGGTAAGAGTACTTTTCTAAGATGTTTAAACGGCTTGGAAACTCCTACCAGCGGAGAAATAAATTTTGAGGGAATAAATATTACAGACCCAAAATGCAATATGGATGAGATCAGAAAAAATATCGGTATGGTTTTTCAGCATTTTAATCTTTTTCCACACCTGACTATACTTCAAAATATTACTCTTGCTCCGATTTCGCTTAAATTATATACCAAAAGAGACGCCGAACAATGTGCGTTGGCGCTCCTGGAAAAAGTAGGGCTCAGAGATAAAGCCGATTCATATCCTTCCAGACTTTCCGGCGGGCAAAAACAAAGAGTTGCGATAATTCGAGCTTTGATAATGAATCCGAAGGTGATTTTGTTCGACGAACCCACTTCTGCACTCGATCCCGAAATGATAAAGGAAGTTATATCTGTAATGGTAGATATTGCCAATCAAGGTATGACGATGATTGTTGTTACCCATGAGATGAGCTTTGTAAAAGAAGCCGCTACTCGTGTGCTTTTCATGGATCACGGCAAAATCATAGCCGATGAAACTCCTGACCAATTATTCAACAATTGTCAAAATGTTCGTGTAAGTAAATTTCTAAAAAAGATTGTGTGATTTGAAATAGAGGATTGTAATGAAAATAATAACAAACACTCCCGAGGAAACCAAAAATTTTGCTTATAAACTTGCTTCAAAATTAAAAGGCAATGAAATATTTGCTTTCTACGGAGATTTAGGAGTGGGCAAAACCACATTTATAAGAGGGCTTGCAAGTTTTTTTGGCTTAGAAAATTTGGTATCCAGCCCCACGTTTTCGCTGGTGAATGAATATCAAAACGAAAATGCAAAAATATATCATTTTGATATGTATCGCATAAATTCATTTGAAGATTTGGAATCCACAGGATTTTTTGATTATCTTGATAATGGAATATTTTTGATAGAATGGTCAGAGAATATAAATGAATATCTTCCCGGAAATGTGATTAAAATTAAAATAGAAAAAACAAATTCCGAAGACGGAAGAATGATAACTATAGAGGGAGAAAATTATATTGAAAATTTTAGCAGTTGATTCGTCGTCGGCTACAGCTTCCGTAGCGCTGATTGACGGTAAAAAAATAGTCTCCGAATATTTTATAAATGCCGGGCTGACCCATAGTCAAACTTTGGCGCCCATGATAGAGTCGGTTCTTAAAAACTTAAAAATAAATCCGAATGAAATAGATTTATATGTCTCTACATCCGGGCCGGGTTCTTTCACCGGATTAAGAATAGGAATGGCAACGATTGAGGCTATGGCGCTGGCAAATGACAAGCCTTGCACGGGGATTTCGTCGCTTGAAGCGCTTTCTTACAACATTAACAATCATAATAATGTAATCTGCGCCTGCATGGATGCTCGCAGAGAACAGGTCTACAATGCCTTATTTAAATTCGAAAACAATAAATTAGTAAGATTGACCGAAGATAGAGCAATTTTAATTAAAGATTTAGCCGAAGAGTTAAAAAATTTAAATTTTAATATTGAAATTGTTGGAGATGCCGCAGAGATATGCTATAATAGTACGGAACTTGAGTCTTTAGGAAATAAATGTATTTTACTGCCGGCAAAAGATAGGTATATAAAAGCTTCGAATGTTGCTTTGGCGGTTTTGGAAACTTTTAATTCAAACAATAGTTCGGCTAATAAATTTGATTTGAAAGTTAATTATATAAAAGTTCCTCAGGCTCAGAGAGTTATGGAAGAGAAATTGTCCAATGGTTAGGAGGGAAAATATTTATGATATCTATAGGTTCTGACCACGCAGGGTATGAATTAAAAACCAAAATCGAAACGTACCTTAAAAGTAAAAATATAGAATTCGAAGACGTAGGAACATTTAATGAAGAATCGTGTGATTATCCCATTTTTGCGGAAAAGGCTTCTCGACTTGTGTCGGAAGGTTACTGTGAAAAAGGGATTTTAGTTTGTGGCTCAGGGGTAGGAATGTCTATAGCTGCTAATAAAATTAAAAATATAAGGGCAGTCCTTTGTTTTGATGCCGAAATTGCCGCTCTTTCAAGGAAGCATAACAATGCAAATATACTTTGTCTGGGGGGTAGGTTTATAAATATAGATAACGCAATTGAAATTATAGACGCATTTCTTAACACGCCTTTTGAAGGTGGTCGCCACGAAAAAAGAATAGGGCTTATTAAAAATTTAGAAAATAAATTTGGAGGAAAATAACATGTACGAAAATGTAATGATAATGGATCACCCGCTTATACAGCACAAAATTTCCCTTTTAAGAGATAAAAATACAAGTTCCAAAGAATTCAGAGAACTCATTAGCGAAGTGACTATGCTTATGTGTTACGAATCTTTGAGAGACTTACCGCTTAAAGAAATCGAAATAGAAACTCCTATCGCCAAAGCCAAAACAAAAGTTTTGGGCGAAAAGCACATCGCATTTGTTCCTATTTTAAGAGCAGGACTTGGAATGGTTGAAGGAGTAGTTAATATGGTCCCTACAGCCAGGGTAGGTCATATCGGGCTTTACAGAGACCCCGAAACATTGCAAGCTGTGGAGTACTATTGTAAATTGCCAGTAGATATTGATAAAAGTGATGTAATTATTTTAGATCCTATGTTAGCTACAGGCGGAACAGCTATTGACGCTATAAATTGTGTAAAAAAGAGAAATCCACACTCTGTTAAATTCATGTGCATAATCGCTTCAAATCCGGGAATAGAAGCTCTTACAAAAGCTCATCCTGATGTTAAAATTTACTGTGCAGTCAAGGATGAAAAGCTCAACGATAAAAGCTATATACTCCCCGGTTTAGGAGATGCCGGAGACAGAATTTTTGGTACAAAATAAATACAAACAGAAGGAATTGTAAATATGGGGAATATAAAAAATAGCATTTGGCGATTTGTGAAGAAATATAGAAAATATGCTTTGTTCTTTTGCGATTTCATTATATGGAATTTATCTTTTTATATTTCTTATGCAATAAATAAAAATTGTTTGACTTTTGTTTCGGTGGACGAGAGATTTTTTGAATATTTAGCTATAATGAACATTTGTTTTATCGCAATGTTTTTAGCTTTCAAGCTTTATGATAAAATATGGCGCTATGCGGATGTAGAAGATTTCTTTTATGCCGGCTTGGCCACGCTTTGTGCTAATTTTATGTTTTTTGTGTTAACTCGTGTTTTCATGATAAAGATGAGTCCTCGTATGCATTTTATATTTTTGCTTACGTCAATGTCCGCGATAGTGATTTTTAGGCTCATCTACAGGATAAACCGCCTTATTGATAATGTTTCCAACGAAGATGTCAAAGATAAAAAGCGCATGCTAATTGTCGGCGCAGGCGAATCTACTGCTTTGCTTTTAAGAGAGATGTACAAATATTCCGGAAATAAATACCGCCCTGTTGCGATCGCTGATGACGACAATGAAAAAATAGGAAGAAAAATTTTAGGAATTAAAGTAGAAGGCTCTACCAATCAAATTCCCGAATTGTGTGAAAAATTTGATATAGAAGTTATATTATTTTCTATAAGTTCCATTTCTTTGGCTCAAAGAAGAAGAATATTGGATATATGCGCAAAAACAAATTTGGAAGTTCGCATTATTCCTAATATGTACGAAGTACTGACGTCCGGCACGTCTTTAAATTCGGCAATAAGAAAAATAAAAGTTGAAGATTTACTTGGCAGAGAACCGATAATATTTGATAAAAATAAATACGGTGGATATGTGCATCAAAAAACGGTTCTTGTTACTGGCGGTGGTGGCTCCATAGGATCCGAACTTTGCAGGCAAATCGCTGAGCTTGGCTGTAAACGTCTTATAATTTTGGATGTTTACGAAAACAACGCGTATGATATTCAGCAAGAACTGAAAATGAAATATGGAAATGATTTGAATTTATCCGTTGAAATAGCCACAATATGCGATAAAAAAGAGCTCGAAGATATATTTATAAAAGAAAATATAGACGTAGTATTTCATGCCGCTGCTCACAAACACGTCCCTCTGATGGAAAAAAATCCTGAAGAAGCTGTAAAAAATAACGTATTTGGAACTCTAAATTTGATTGAGTGTTCGCATAAATTCAAGGTTAAAAAATTTGTTCAAATTTCCACTGATAAAGCTGTAAACCCGACCAATGTCATGGGTGCCACCAAACGAATTTGCGAAATGCTTGTTCAAATGGAAAACATGAAAAGCAGCACCGAGTTTGTAGCAGTTCGTTTTGGAAATGTTCTTGGCTCAAATGGCTCTGTTATACCACTTTTTGAGGAGCAAATTAAAAAAATGGGTCCGGTTACAGTTACACATCCTGACATAATAAGATATTTCATGACAATTCCCGAGGCGGTGTCTTTGGTGTTAACGGCTGGAGGAATCGCAAAAGGCGGAGAAATTTTTATTTTAGACATGGGTGACCCTGTAAAAATTAAAGATTTGGCCGAAAATCTTATAAGGCTTTCAGGTTATACTCCCGGAGAGGATATAAAAATAGAGTACACCGGATTAAGACCCGGAGAAAAATTGTATGAGGAACTCCTCATGGATGAAGAGGGAATACAAAAAACCAAAAGTCGAAAAATTTATATCGGCAAGCCTATATTACTGGATGAAAATCGCTTGACTCAGGATTTAGAAGAGCTTAAAAGTATCTGTAACAAAGGTTCTAAACAAGAAATTATACAAATGCTTTTAAAAATAGTTCCTACATTTAAAACCAATATTTTGAAATAAATTCAAATAAAAAGCACGCTAATTAAATAGTGTGCTTTAAATTTTTTATGGCATCCGTTGCCAATTTATCGCATATTTCATTTTCGGGATGTCCGTTATGACCTTTTACCCATATAAAATCGGCTTTATGAGAAGAGAGCAAATTTAAAAGTTTTTCCCATAAGTCTGAATTCAAAGCAGGCTTATTATCGGATTTTTTCCATCCGTTTTTTCTCCACTTTTCCGCCCAGCCTTTGGTTATTCCGTCACATAAATATTTTGAATCTGTGCATACTATTATTTCACAGGGCTCTTTTAGCATTTCGAGAGATTTTATAAGAGCAGTCAACTCCATTCGATTATTCGTTGTGTTGATTTCTGCACCGGAAATTTTTTTTGTGTAAGAATTGTACTTAAGCATTGCACCCCATCCTCCCGGCCCGGGATTCCCGCTACATGCACCGTCTGTGAATATTTCTATTTTTTTCATTTGAAGTCCTTTCTGTGTATAAATTTAAAAATTGGGTTATTCTGGAATATAAGGTTGACAATATCGCTATTATAAAGTATAATAGAAATAATATTTTTTGTACGGATTTATTTTATATTTTTTTGTTCGGATTAATTTCATAATATGTATTCTTTCAATCATTTTGTTTGGTTGATTTTATTCTTGTATTGAATATTTAAAAATTAGGGAGGTAATATTTTGAAAGAAGCAATAAAAGAAATATCTAAAGAAGAGACTAGAAAGCCTATCAAAAGGGTAATCGAAAACAGTAAAAATAAAAAAACCACTGTGAAAAATTATATCACAGATGAAAAAATAAATAAAATATCCGATTCTAAATCCGAATCTGCAAAAACAAGAAAAACACGTAAATCCGATACTACAAAAAGCACTAACAACAGAAGATTCCCACGAGAACGCTCTAAAAAAATAACTTCAAAAAACCAAAAATCTATTAAAGTGGTATTTCTGGGCGGATTAAATCAAATAGGAAAAAATATAACTGCCTTTGAATGTGATAATGAAATTATCATAGTTGACTGCGGAATGTCATTTCCGGATGGCGAAATGTTAGGGGTGGATTTAGTAATCCCTGATTTTTCTTATCTGGAAGCCAACAAAGATAAAATAAAAGGGTTGGTTGTAACTCATGGGCACGAAGACCACATCGGAGCAATTCCGTATCTTCTTAACAAAATAAATGTTCCTATCTATGCGACCCCTCTTACTATAGGACTTATCACAAGCAAACTTAAAGAAAACAGGCTCTTCGGCAGTACAAAATTGACAAGTGTAATGCCCGGCGAAACCATAAATTTAGGTTGCATGAATGTTGAGTTTATAAGAGTAAATCATTCCATTCCGGATGCTGTAGGCTTGGCGATACATTCTCCCGCCGGAACAATAGTTCATACCGGGGACTTTAAAATAGATTGCACGCCATCCCGTGGCGAAATGATAGATTTGGCAAGATTTGCAGAGCTCGGAAAAGAGGGAGTTTTGGCGCTTATGGCCGATTCAACCAACGCCGAACGCCCGGGTTATACCATGACTGAGCGTAAACTCGACCAATCTTTTGAAAGACTTTTCCAAAAAGCCAAAAACAAAAGAATAATAATCGCAACTTTCGCTTCAAATATAGGTCGTATTCAACAGATAATAAATTGCGCTGCAAATTATGGCAAGAAAGTTGCATTTTCAGGCAGGAGTATGGTAAATTATGTTGCCATCGCTCAACAAATGAATTATTTAGATGCTCCTGATGGAGTTATTATCGATATCGATTTAATAACAAAGTATGCAAAAAATGAGGTCGTTCTCGTCACAACAGGTAGCCAAGGCGAGCCCATGTCTGCGCTTCATAGAATGGCTCTTTCGGAGCATCGTAAAGTGGAAGTGGGACCTGAAGATTTCATAATTATTTCTGCAACTCCTATCCCGGGAAATGAAAAAATGGTAGGCAATGTTGTTAATGAACTTATGAAACTTGGATGTGAAGTTGTCTACGAATCTATGTACGAAATTCACGTTTCCGGTCACGCCTGCCAAGAAGAACTTAAAATAATTCAAGGTCTTGTTAAACCTCAATATTTTATCCCTGTTCACGGCGAAAGAAGACACTTGGTTAAGCACGCCGAACTGGCTGCGTCTATGGGAATGCCTGACTCAAATGTTTATGTCGGCGATACCGGTGATGTCCTTGAAATAAACAAAAATAGTATGAAAAAAATTAGCCAAATTCCGCTCGAACTAGTTCTGGTCGATGGCATAGGAGTCGGCGATGTAGGAAGCATAGTTTTAAGAGACCGTAAGCATCTCGGCGAAGATGGTTTGATTGTTTTGGTTGCTACTTTGGATTCTTCCGACAAACATGTCATAGCCGGCCCGGATATTGTTTCCCGAGGCTTTGTATACGTCAGAGAGTCCGAGCATTTGATGGCTGAAGCCAGAAGAGTAGCCATGAAAGTTTTGGAAAGCTGTGCCGATCAAAAGCTTCGTGACTGGAGCATGATGAAAACTAAAGTGAGAGATGAACTTTACAGATTATTCCACAACAGGACAAGAAGAAATCCCGTCATTTTACCTATAATTATGGAAGTTTAATTAAATAACCCAAAAAAAGCTGGAGAATTATTCAATTAATGAGTATAATATTTTTAACTACTTATTTTATTGAAAGTTCTTCAGTTTTTTAAGAGGTGATATTTTGAAAAATTATAAATTTTTCGTATGTTGTGTTTTTTCTTTTATTTTTTTCTTAATGGTTTTAATAAATTTGCCCGCGCTCATAATTAGCCCCATAATATTTTTAATCAACGTAGGAATAATATCTATGTCGGCTTTGATAGTTTATTTTCTGGCTAAAAATTATGAGTCTTATATCAAAAATTCCGCAAACACAGTAAGAAAATTTTTATCTTCAGAATCGTACCAACTTATAGACGATCTTCCGATTCCAACCGCGATCGTTTCAGAAAAAAATCCCGAAAAAATTATTTTTTATAATAAAGATTTTGCAAAAGAATTTTGTAGGAGCAATTATTTTGCGGATGAGTACATCGCTTCATACACAGGCGGCAGGACTGCTCACGATTTATTGAAAGAAAGCATTCAAATTAAGCATGAAAATAAGTTTTTCAATGTAAATGCGGTTAAATCCGGCGAATTTTTGATTTGTTTTTTTTATGACAACACTAGCAGCAAAGTTTTTAAGAAAAAATTCATAGATACTCGTCCTTGCGTAGGTTTTGTCATGTTTGATAATAAAGAAGAGCTGCGCCAAGAAGCAAACGATGAAAAAAGTTCAATGATTTCAATTAGTGTAGAGAATGAACTCCAGCAATGGATAAAAAGTGCTAGCGGAATATTTAAAAAATTAAGCGACGGAAAATATTTTGTAATGTTCGAAGAAAAATATCTAAAAGAATTTATTTCCGATAAATTTAAAATTTTAAATAGAATTCATGACGCTAAACTTGATGAGCACAGATATGCAACAATATCCGTGGGAATAAGCAGGGGAGCGAAAAGTTTAGAAGAAGCCGCACAATGGGCAAAAAGTGCTTTGAGTATGTCTCTTGGACGAGGTGGAGATCAAGTTTCTGTAAAACGTAATAATGAATATGAATTTTTTGGAGGAAACTCCCAAGGGCTAGAAAAAAGAAGTAAAGTCCGCACAAGAGTCGTGGCGATGGCACTTATGGAAAAAATTAAAGCCAGTGATTCGATATTCATAATGGGTCACAAATTTTCCGATTTTGATAGCATTGGAGCAGCTGTTGGAATTTGGAGCGCGTGCATTGCTCTAAAAAAGAAAAAATCTTATATAGTTGTAGATAAAAATAAATCGATGGCCGGTATGGCTATAGACCATTTTCAGAAAAATGTTTCCGATGGAGCTTTTATTTTCCCCATGGATGCTTTATCCATGATGGATGAAAATTCGTTGCTTGTGGTTGTAGATACACATTCTTTAAAATTTTTGGAAAGCATGGATGTATACAAAAAAACTAAACATGTAGTAGTAATAGACCACCACAGGATGAGCGTGGATAAAATAAAAAACGCGGTAGTATTTTTCCATGAGCCGTTTGCTTCATCTGCTTGCGAAATGGTAACAGAATTAGTTCAGTACATGGGCAATAAAGTTCTAAATAAAACCACAGCAGAATGTTTATTGGCAGGGATAATGCTCGACACTAAAAGTTTTTCGTTAAAATCAGGAATAAGAACTTTTGAAGCAGCGGCATACCTGAAGAAAAACGGAGCTGATAATGCCGAAGTAAAAAAGATGTTCGCCAACCCTATTGACATGTATAAATTAAGGTGTAAAATAATGGAGACAGCTCAAACTATACGCGAATGCGCAATAGCAAAACTTGAAAATCAGTCCAAAGATTTTAGAATTCCGTGTTCGCAGGCCGCAGACGAACTTTTAAATATAAAGAATGTAAAAGCTTCGTTTGTTATTTCAAAATATAATGGTGTTGTTAACATATCCGCGAGGTCACTGGGCGAAATTAATGTCCAAGTTATAATGGAAAAGCTTGGAGGTGGGGGACATTATAATATGTCTGCGGCTCAAATTCCGGATATTAGCATAGAAGATGCCGAGAAAAAATTAATAAGCATTATAGAAGAAAAATTATCATAAATGACAGAATGGAGAATGAACCATGAAAGTAATTTTGTTAGAAGACGTGAGAAAAAAAGGGAAAAAAGGAGATATCATAAACGTCTCAGACGGTTATGCTCAAAATTTTCTATTTCCTAAAAATCTGGCCAAAGAGGCCACGGCTCAGGCTCTTAGCGAGTTAAACAGCAAAAAAGCTTCCGAAATTTATGAAGAAGGCCTAAAAAAAGAAGAAGCAGAAAAAATTTTTTCAATTATAAACGAAAAAATTATCGGCATACAAGCTAGATCCGGCGCCGAAGGAAAGCTCTTCGGTTCCGTCACTTCCAAGGATATAGCCCAAAAGATAAAAGATACATATCAAATTACCATTAATAAGCACAAAATCAATCTTGAGTCCGAAATCAAAGCCTTTGGCACATATAAATTCACTATAAAACTTTACCCTCAAATAATAGCAACCATGGCAGTTATGGTAACTGAAAAATAAAAAATAAAAAATAAAACTCTCATATCGGGTTCAATCCGGTATGAGGGTTTTTATATTGTTTAAAAAATTATTTTTAATTTTGTTTTCTTTCTAAATATTTTACTAATTGTTCAATCCTGCAAGTAACATGCGGGTTGTATTTTCTAAGCCGCAACAACGAAACCACCCCGGTATTTGCAAGCTCATCTTCGCAAAGATTAGCGGCGCAGGTCGAAATATTATCAAATACTTGGTCAGATTGCGTATTATCGAAATTGAGAATACATGGTATTTTGTCTTTTTTCGGAATACCGTCCGGATTGTCAAAAGACAAGTCGCTGTGGCCGATAGGAATATAATATTTTCCTTTGCACTCGATGATGCTAACAGGTTGTTCTTTAGATAATTTTTGCACGTTTATATATTTAATTTCGGCAGAGTCTATGCATGTAAGCGAAGAATTTTCATACTCTGTTTGCATGTAATTCGCATTTTGTATACATTGTTTTTGATAAGGGTCGGTTGACTGCGCATGTGGATTTATAAAATCTTCTTTCGAAACGCTCAACACCGGTAGGGTGTATTTGCCATAAATTGTTTTGATTGAAAGGTCATTTTTATCACTTTCTTGGGGCGAATTTTTTTGATTTGAATTTTCTACAGGTTTCCCAAATATAGATGTGAACACAAACACAGGCACTGCCACCGACAAAATATCTTTAGCTATTTTGAGATAACATTTGGTAATGGTTTCGTCTTTCGGAACCACGGTGTCTTTCTTGACAGCGCACAACTGATTTACGCACAAATTAGATGAACTCGCCATCAACAAAGCCGCCAGTGCACTTGAAATTACTTTTTTCATTTAGATTTTCCATCCATTCAATTTAATTTGTTAATTATATTATAATCTAAATTTAAAAAGTGTCAATATAGATTACGCTTAGTTAAAAATTCTAATTTTTTAGTTTAAATAATAAAATTATTCAAAAAATAATTATGCTATAACAACTAAAACATTGACACGCTCAAAATATTTTTGTATAATTAGCAGTATGTTATACGTGAAAGGAGTGGTTATTGTGCCGGAAGTTAATTATACCCCTAAGGATGTACAAGATAAAATATTACCCCAACTAATTTCTGTTATTTTAATGCCTATTCCTGTTCCTGTTTATATAAAAGAGAAATGTAAGGATGAAGTAGTAAAATTAATTAATCAAAGAATTATAAAAAAGATTAATATCAGTAGTCAGTTAGACAATTTAAGCTATGATCAGAAAAAGGCTATTACCTGGTATGCTTCTACCATAAAACAACAAATTGTACAGCTTAAGAGGAAAGAAAAGGACTTGGTCGATCTTTTGGGGTTAGGCAGTTTAAGAGAGTATATAGTTAGTTGTGTGCCTAATTGGTTAAAGGAGTACTTTGATTTCGATGTTCTTAATCTTAATGTGACATTAAGTGAAAAAACTTGTGATGAATGGATAAATTTATTAGATGAATTTAAATTATTAGGTAAAGATTAATATTCACAAAAAAGCAGCTTACCACAAGCTGCTTTTTATAATTAATATAATTTATTTGTGTTCAACCGGGCAAGAGCCATGACAATCGGTGTCAATTTTTCCAACTATCGGAGTTGGGTCTATGCCTTTTTTCGTGTAGTAGTCAGCCAAAGCGGCTCGTATAGCTTGTTCAGCAAGAACCGAACAATGAACTTTAACCGGAGGAAGTCCGTCCAGAGCTTCCATTACGGCTTTGTTTGTGACTTTTAGGGCGTCTTCTATGCTCTTTCCTTTAACAAGCTCAGTTGCCATGGAACTCGTTGCCACAGCCGCTCCGCATCCAAAAGTTTTAAATTTTACATCAGTTATAACACCGTTTTCTATTTTGAGATACATTTTCATTATATCTCCGCATTTCGGGTTTCCAACTTCGCCTATTCCGTCGGCATTTTCAATTTCTCCGACATTTCTCGGATTTGCAAAGTGGTCCATTACTTTTTCGCTGTAATTCATTTAATTTTCAACTCCTTAATTTTTAAATGTTTAAAATTATTTGTTTTCTTTCATTATTTTTTCCCAAAGAGGGGACATGTCACGAAGCCTTTTTACTGCTTTAGAAACTTCTGCTATTACAAAATCGATTTCTTCATCTGTATTTGATTCGTCGAGCGAAAGCCTTAACGAACCGTGAGCAATTTCGTGAGGCAATCCGATGGCTAATAAAACATGGCTCGGGTCAAGGGATCCCGAAGTGCACGCAGAGCCCGATGAAGCGCATATTCCTGCCATGTCGAGCAGTAAAAGCAAAGATTCTCCTTCAATTCCTTCAAAGCTTATATTAACATTTCCTGGAAGCCTTTTTTCTCTGTGACCGTTAAGTCTCGAGCGTTCTATCTTTAAAAGTTCGTCGATAAGTTTATCACGTTTCTCGATTAATTTTGAATTTTTTTCTTCTATTTCGGTGCACGCTGTTTCGATTGCTTTTCCCATAGCGGCAATTTCAGCGGTATTTTCGGTGCCTGCACGTTTTCCGGATTCCTGAGCTCCACCCTCCATGAAAGTTTCGATTCGTACGCCTTTTCTTATATAAAGAGCGCCGATTCCTTTTGGACCGTGAAATTTATGAGCGGACAAAGAGAGCATATCGATGTTTTGTTTTTTAACATCTATCGGCACATGACCCACCGCCTGAACCGCATCGGTGTGGAAAAGAACGCCTTTGTCTCTGCATATTTTTCCTATTTCTTCAATCGGTTCGATGGTGCCGATTTCATTATTCGCATACATTATTGTTACAAGCGCAGTTTTTTCGGTTATTGCGTTTTCGACGTCTTTTGGGCTTACTAATCCTTGACTGTCTACGTCGAGATACGTAACGTCAAATCCTTTTTTCGCTAAATATTGAACAGTATGAAGGACGGCATGATGCTCTATTTTAGAAGTTATGATATGATTTTTTCCCTTTTTTAATCCTTCAAACGCCGCGCCTTTTATTGCCCAGTTGTCGGATTCGGTTCCGCAGGAGGTGAAAAATATTTCTTTTGGAGAAGCGCCTAAAGCCTTTGCTACGCGCTCTCTTGCGATTTCAAGTTCTTTTTTTGCATTTCGTCCGACGGAATAAATAGTAGAAGGATTACCGAAATTTTCTCTGAAAAACGGCATCATTGTTTCCAAAGCTTCCTGGCTTACCGCTGTTGTTGCGGCGTTGTCCATATAAATAATTTTTTTCATATTTGTCGGGGCTTATTTTCAAAGTTGCCCGATTTACCACCTTTCTTTTTTATTTTTAATAGATAATTTAAATTTTAAAATGCAATTTTATTTTGGATGTAATCTGTAAGTTTATCAATTGCAATTCTTTCCTGAGTCATAGAATCACGGTCACGAACCGTAACGCACCCGTCATTTTCACTGTCAAAATCATAAGTTATGCAAAGGGGAGTACCTATTTCATCTTGACGGCGATATCTTTTTCCTATTGAGCCCGATTCATCATAATCCACCATGAAATTTTTTGAAAGTTCTTCATAAACTTTTTGAGCTTTTTCTCCGAGCTTTTTCGAAAGTGGCAGTACACAGGCTTTGAACGGAGCCAAAGCGGGGTGAAGTTTTAATACAATTCTTGTATCTTTTTCATTGATAACTTCTTCGGTGTATGCATCGCACAGGAAAGCCAACGCCACACGGTCTGCGCCGAGAGAAGGCTCTATTACATAAGGTAAATATCTTTCGCCCGTTTCCGCATCGAAGTAGTCTAAATTCTTGCCCGAATGTTCTTGATGACGTTTTAAATCAAAATCAGTTCTGTCGGCAATTCCCCAAAGTTCTCCCCATCCAAATGGGAAAGCATATTCTATATCGGTTGTTGCGTTGGAATAATGGCAAAGTTCTTCTTTTGAATGGTCGCGAAGCCTTATGTTTTCTTTTTTCATTCCAAGGTTTAAAAGCCATTGTTCACAGAAGTTTTTCCAGTAACCAAACCATTCTAAATCGGTTCCGGGCTTGCAGAAAAATTCAAGTTCCATTTGCTCAAATTCTCTTGTTCTGAAAGTAAAGTTTCCGGGAGTTATTTCATTTCTGAAAGATTTTCCTATCTGAGCTATTCCGAAAGGAATCTTTTTGCGTGAAGCCCTTTGTACATTTGCGAAATTCACAAATATACCCTGAGCGGTTTCTGGCCTTAGGTATATCTCGTTTTTGCTGTCCTCGGTCACGCCCTGAAATGTTTTAAACATCAAATTAAATTTTCTAATGCCCGTAAAATTATGTCCGCCGCATTCCGGACAAGCAATATTATTTTCGGCAATACATTTTTCCATTTCTTCAAAAGTCATGGCATTAGGATTAATTCCGGCATCTTCTATTAACTTATCGGCTCTGTGACGAGATTTACACTCTTTACAATCCATAAGAGGATCGGAAAATCCGCCAATATGACCCGATGCTTCCCACACTTTTGGGTTCATGAGTATTGCGGCATCAAGTTGAACATTATATTTAGATTCCTGAACAAATTTTTTCATCCAAGCCTTTTTTACGTTGTTTTTAAATAAAACTCCGAGCGGACCGTAGTCCCAAGTGTTTGACAAACCCCCGTAAATTTCCGAACCGGAGAAAACAAATCCTCGATTTTTACAAAGTGCTACGATAGTATCCATGTTTTTCATAAATCGTATTCGCCCTTTCCACATTTAGATAAATAAAATCGAAAATCAGCCGATTTTCACTGCATGCTGATTTTCGGAACTTAGAGTTACCCCTAAAACAGAATCAAAGATAGGTTTTGAATCGGGGATAAATCTTCCATATTTAATTATAATATTTTTAAACTTACTAATCAATTGAATTTCCTTTTTTATTTCGTTTTCGTAATAGCCTGTGTAAATCACAAAATCATCATTGCACCCCAATTTTCTGAAATAAGAAACAAGCTCAAATATTTCATCGAATTGAAGGATCGGTTCAAGCCCCCCGATAACTATAGCTTGAGTTATCGGGTTCATCTTGTACCTAAGATATATATCCGCAAAAGGGACTTTTTTATTTGGCATAGTTGAAATTTTCATATTTTGACAAATCGAACAATCAAGTCCGAGCTCCGTCAAACATTTAAAATCACATTTTGAAGTTGCGATAAACATAGAAGCTTTTTTATAATCTTGAAAATTTTCATCAACTATTTCTTTAACAGTCAGTGTGAATTTTGATCCGTCAAAATCAGTTTTCATTTAAATCAAACCATTTTCTTTGTTCAAATTCTTGTTTGCGTTCTTTGCTGTAAGCTGAGAACGGAACTAAAAATCCTACTATTCTGGAGTAAGTATCCGCTACATCTTTGCCGCACTTCGGGCATTTTGACGAGAAGAATGCGTGTTCGTCCTCGCATACCGAAATTTTGCAGTTATACGCAAAATATATTACTCCTGATTTTGCGATATGATTCAAAAGTTCCCAAGCTTGTTCTTCGCTGGCAAATTTTCCCGCAAGATTTATGTGAGAAATTTGTCCGCCTCCGCACTCTTTATCGAGCTTTGCGCCTAATTTTATTTTTTCGTTAAGAGTGCATCTTTCCATCAAAGGAATCCACTGGTTTGAATAAATAAAGTATTGTTCTTTTTCAGGATATAAAATCGAATCCTTTTGGCTGAGTATTACGTTTGCTCTTTCTGCAGGGATAGCTTCCACGTTTATGCTGTAATCGAAGGTATAAGAATCTTTTTGAGAATTGATCGCATTTAATATTTCTGTCGCAAAATCAAGGCCCTCTTGGGAATAAGACTTATTGCCGAATTCATCGGTATCTATAAGTCCGAATTCAGAAATGGCCTCATACATTGCAGTAATTCCGATTGTGTTGTATTGTTTTTCGATTTCTATAAGGCCGTAAGAATAGTTCGGAAGTAATCCTCTTTCGATATCTTGTTTAATTATATCTCTGACAACATCCAAAACTTTTACGCAGTTATCAATTCTGTCTTTGAGTATTTCCAAGAATTTTTCTTTGCTTCCATTTGCTTCTATTGCAATTCTTCTGAGGTTAATTGTGTTAACTTGAATGCTTCCGACAGAAAGCGAAGTTCCGCCGACTGAATTTATAAAAGCATCGAGCTTTGAAGTGTTTGAAATAAGTCTACAGCAGTTCGAAAGGCTCGTTACATCGTTTCCAACGTAAAAATTACTGTCATACCAAGTCATGTTGTGTTTGTTGCACCATCTTGCAAATTCTTCGTCTACGAATTTACCGTTCTGGAACAACAAAGAATATGTAAGAACAGGGAATGTCATCATTGTTTCTTTTCGTATTTCCGAAACAACTTCCATAAATACTTTCTGATGTTCAATAATCCCTTCGATATGGTCAATTACGTAATCTCCGTTCGGGAATTGACGCCCACCGAAAAGCTCAACAAGATAATTTCTATCCATAACACTTATGTTTGAAAAAGCGCATTCGGTAACACGAAGATATGGTTGATTCAAATCGTATATAAATTTTTGGAAACATTGTTTGCGATAATATTCCGGGTCTTTGAGATAGAAATTATTTTTAACATCGTTGTACCAAAAATAATATGAATACAAAAGATAACTCGGAAGTCCCACTGCTCCGCTGCTGCGGTTTGACGCCCAACTTATGAATTCCAAAACATGGTCATTAAATGTTGTCAAATGTTTTGGAGCCCCTGTTTTAAATTTGTTAATGAAGAAAAGTCCTTTTTCAACGAGCTTATCAAGGTCGTAAGCATAGCAGTAGGGAGTAAAGGACGAGGTCGCAGAATTATGAAGATAAAATTGACCGTTCCATTCTCCTTCAAGCCAAGTTTCAGCTGCTTCATTACCGTATTTTTTAATTATTTCTTTAAAAATTTTATTGTACGAAAGAAGTTTTGTATGCGGCTTAACCATGTCCGCCAAAAGTGTTCTGACGTCCCTTGTTGTGCTGTTTGCGTTGGCGTCAATTGTGGTTTCGGCCACGGTTTTCGACTTTATAAAATTATCTATAAAATCGGTAAAATTGAGATTTGAATTCGAAAATCCGTTCATCATTTCAAAACGAGAATCATATTTCTTTTTTAATTTTGAAATAAAATCAGAAAACGGTTTATAAAAATTTAGTTCGATATTCACTTAAAATTCCCCCTGTTATTGATTGTTTATCCAGTTGTTTGCTTCCACGAAACTCAATATTATGCCGTCTACTTCCATTATCGGGAGCGATTGAATTCCCATATCTTGTAATTTGGAAAAGTCATCAGTTTCCTCAAATTCTATTTTTTTACTTTCCAATTTGCTCTTAATCACTTTGCATTTTGGGCATCCGTTACTGTACAAAATTATGTTTTTCATAAAATTATCCTTTCGATTATAAATTTTCATTATGCTTACAGATTTTCATATTAATGTAAGTATTGTACGAATTTTTTTGGAAGTTGATTATCCAATTTAACGATTATAGACTATTACCTGCGGCACACCATATATAGTGTTACTGGTTAATTATACTCCCTATCAGTAGTGATGTCAATGGATAATTATATTGAAGTTTTTTTAACTTTCTGAGAATTTTATTCCACATTTTTTCAACAGATTTATAAACATATCGCTCTCAAGCCAGCGTAATGCAGAACTTTAAGAGCGATAATTTTTAACGAAAATTAAACATTTCTCTATTTATTTTAAATGGCGAAGTTAAACGCTGCCTTTGCTTATTACTATGGTGACCTCGCTGCCGTACTCGAGTTTTTCTCCCGGATTATAATTTTTATATCCTATAACTATTCCCTCGGCAAATTCTTTGCTGAATTCAAATGTCTGTACAGGAACAAGTTTTTGAGCGGTAATAAGCTGAGACGCTTCCGAAAGGCTCTTTCCTTTTATTTCAGGAAGGGTGCGCTGCTTGCTGCCTTTGCTCAAATTCACCGCTATGGCAGTATTCCTTTCCATTTCTTCACCCGGGCTCGGATTTTGGGATATAATGCTGCCTTCTTCTATTTTGTCGCTGAAATCTTCTCCCATTACAGCAAGTTGATACTCTTTAGCGGAATCATTTAAAGATTTATAATTTTTTCCTATTAAATTCGGAACAGGAACAGTATCGGCTTTTTCTTTGGATTCTTCCTCCATTTCTTCTGCCGCCGAGTAAACTTTATCCATCTCAGAGATTTCGGTTTGCTGCGAAGAAGAGTTTTTGTTATTTGAATTGTTCCTAAGCCAGAACCAGTACACCGTCAGAGCCGAAACAAGTATTATCAAAGCGCATACGCACGACACGATTCCCCATATTGCCGTAGAATTTTTTTTAGGTTTTTTTTGCGTTGATAACTCAATATTACTCGGTCTCGAGCCGCTTCTTATATCTTGAACATGTAAAATAGGGGAGTCGGAAAGTTCTATTCTGAGGTTTTCAAACGAAATGGTTCGACTGTTAGGATAAACACGTAGTGCGTTTGCGAGTGCGGATATAACATTTTCCGGCAGAACTTCCAAGATGGCTTTCGGCATAAGAAGTTTGTCATTGCTTTTTCTTTTCGGCGCCGTGAGAGGATATTCTCCTGTCAAAGACCAGAAAAGTGTGGCTGAAAATCCATATACATCGGTGACTTCCGACGGCTCAAAATTTTCGGTATATTGTTCTATTGCCGAACACCCGTCATATAACTGCCCTTCTATGTCGGAGTACAAATTTCTTAAATTTTTTGTCGCAAACCCTGATAATTTAAGTTTTTGTTCGGATGTTACAATTATATTTTCAGGGCAAATTCCAAGATGATAGACTTTTGCGTTTGACATATAAATTAGCGACGAAAGCAAAGGCATAAACATCGCTTGAGCTTCATGCCAGCTAAGTGGCTCCGAGCGTGAGCCCATGAATTTATCAAGTTTAATTCCATCTACCCATTCAAATACTACATAAGCCGTGTTGTTTTCTTCAAAAATATCGTAAACCGCTGCTATTGAAGAAAGATTCCTCAGCCTGGCAATGGATCTGAAATACTTCAAAAAATCCGTGAATAATTTTTGAAATTCCGGTGATTTATTTGGATATACAATTATTTTTTGAAAGTTTTTATCTCGTTGACATATCCGAGCCGGAAAAAATTCTCTTATATAAACTCTTGAATTTTCGACTTTATCATATCCGGCATACTCCAAACCTTCGCCATCCATTTTTATGGCTTTACCGATGTAATATCTGCTTGCAAGTAAAGTTTTTTGCGGAAGAAAAGGCGCTTCTTGAGGATTAACTAAATTTTTTCCGCAATATGGGCATATTCCATTTGAAACATTTGATGACTTAAAACAGTTCATACATATATTGTCCATAATAATTTTAGCCTCCTGAAATTTAAAATATATAAAATCATTCTAAAATATTATATAAATTATTTACAATATTTTGTATTTTATTATCGTTTTCTAAAATTTCTTTGTCAATAGGCGGTTTGTACATATCTGTTTTACATTGCAAAAAAGAGTAGATTTCTTTTACATTTATAAGAAGTAAATTTGGTTTAAGCTGCGAGATAAGAATTTTCTCACTTTTCTTTTCGCTCGATCCTTGAGTAAATAATAGTAACGCCTTCTTAGGAGTATAATTTTTCATCTGAGATTTTAAGTAAATCTTTTCTGAATAATACCTTTGCATCCTATCTATAATGGACTTTAACGGAGCCGGAACCGAATTATTGTAAATAGGGGAGGCGATTATCAGTATTTCGCACGCCTTAAAATACTCGTCTATATCTTCCATATCCTTGAAAATGCACCCGGGAACATTTCTGCACTTTTTGCAATCTATACACGGTTTTGCATTTTTTTCGTAAGCATTTATAAACTTTACTTCGTCCTTAAAATTATCTCTCAGAAATCTTTTTAAAACTTGGAAAGTAAATCCGTTTTTGTGCGGCGAACCGTATAATATCAATATTTTTTTATTCATTTGTAAAATTGCTGAGAGTTTGATTTCTGCCCAGATATATGTTCTGAAGTATTCCTATTCCAAGATATAAACACGCCGCAGAAGAACCTCCTACGCTGAAAAACGGCAGAGTTACGCCCATTACAGGCAACAAGCTAAGGCACATTCCGAGATTAAAAACAGTTTGAGAAAGTATCAGCCCTATAAACCCAAAGCAAATGAAAGATCCTATAGTATCGTTGCATTTCCTGGCAATAAATCCGATTCTGAAAATTAACAGCAGTAAAAGTAATATAATTAAGGTACAACCCACAAATCCGAGTTCTTCTCCTGCTACCGAAAATATAAAATCGCTCTCTTGAATAGGCACTACATTATTTGCAACTCTCGGACCTTTAAAAAGCCCCGTACCAAAAAGCCCTCCCGAACCTATAGACAGCTTTCCTTGAATTTGTTGATATCCCATGTTTAAAGGATCGCCCTCGGGGTTCATCTGAGTAATAATTCTTTTTTTCTGATAATCTGCCAGCACAAAATTCCAAGCGATTGGCATAAAAATAGCACCCAAAACAATCAAAGCTCCAAAATATCTAAGCGGAAGCCCTGCCATAAACGACATCGTTATAGCTATGCACAAAAATATAATAGCCGCGCCGTCATCGCCTTGCATGTGGGTCAACACTACAGGTATCAAAGCGTGAGCACCTAGCAAACAAATGTTTTTTATATCTTTAAAATTATCAGTATTCTTTACTATTGACAAATGTTTTGCAAAAGTTATTATAAATCCTATTTTTACGAGCTCGGAAGGCTGAAATGTTATTCCTCCCGGAAGTTTTATCCATGCTCTTGCGTTTACTCCCGAAGAGCCTTCTACGGTCACTCCCATAAATAATGTATAAATTATAAAAAGTATGCAAAATACGCCAATCCATATATAGTATTTTGAAATGACCTTGTAATTGATGGTTTGAAGCAGCAGCGCTCCGATCACTCCAAGCATAACAGATATAAATTGAATTGTTAAATAATTGAACCCTTCCCTTGAAACACTTGCTACCAGGAGCATGCTGTAGAGTGCAATTACAAGTATTATGGACCAAAGTATTTTGTCGCTGTATTTAATACAATTTTGTATTGATTTAAAAAAGTTCATTTTAATACCTGCTTTGTTAATTTTTAGTCTAGATTATAAGAGCGATTTATAAAAAATGTCACGAAAAATATCAAAGAAGATATAAGCACTATAGTGGCTCCGGCAGACGTACCTATATAGTATGAGATTATCAATCCGGATATACCCGCGAATAAAGAAAATATTACAGAAGTTATATGATATGTTTTCATATTTTTTGTAACATTTCTTGCCGATGCCGCAGGCAAGACCAGCAGCGAATTTATTATGAGCATTCCTACCCATTTCAAAGAGACTGTAACGATTAAGGCTATTAGTATCACAAAAGTGTTTTTATAAAATTTTACGTTTATTTGTTTGCTGCGTGCCATGTCTGAATTAAGGCTGGCGATCATTAATTTATTAAATGAAACCACCCACACCGCCAAAACTATAACCAGAATTATCGCCAGGGCTTGTATCTCTTTTTTGCTTATGGATAAAATATCTCCGATTAAATATCCCGAGTATTTTGAAAATCCTCCTTTAGCGGATAATATTACTATTCCCAGTGCTATTCCCGCCGAAGAAAACACACCGATAATGGTATCGGACGAAGATATTTTTGACTCAATTATACTTGATATTCCAAGCGCGAATAAAATCGAAAATCCTATCATCGATATAATATAATTATCTACTCCGAGCATTATTCCAAGCGCAATGCCTGTCAATGCGCAGTGCCCCATGGCGTCGGAGAAAAAAGACATTTTATTGTTTACTATCATCGTTCCCACCAGGCCAAATAGGGGAGCTATAAGCAAAATTGCGATAAAAGCATTTTTCATGAAAGTAAATTCAACCCAAGAAAAAGGGAATAAATTTTCCAGCAAAGCGTACATTATTTCCATATTTGTTCACCTCTGTCCATATCCATTCCGAATGTTTGGCGTACCGCAATGCTGTTTGGTAAATCTTTTGCTTTTCCCGTTTCTTTGACGTCGTGGTCTATAAGAGCGTAATTCGTGGCATATTTTACAACGTGCCCAAGGTCGTGAGAAACCAAAATAACCGGCATATGATAATCTTCGCGCAAAGAACTTATTACGCTGTAAAATTGGCTTATGCCTTTTCTGTCAACCGCCGAAACCGGCTCGTCCAAAAGTAAAATATCAGGCATCGGCTCAAGGGCAAACGCCAAAAGAATTCTTTGCAATTCTCCTCCGGATAATTTGCCGATAGATTTTGATATTAAATTTTTTGCCCCTACTTTTTCCAAAATAGCTTCTGCTTTTTGTTTTTTGCTTTTACTGTGTCCGATCCAAACCGGTAAATTTGATGAATTTGCGCAAAATAAATCCAAAACAGTTATAGGAGTATTGCGGTCAAAACTAAGTCTTTGAGGTACATATCCGATTTTTGGATTTGAAATTTTATTTCCTTTTGAATCAAAAAAATCAATTTTCCCTCTAAAATCCATGCTGTGAAGTATCGCTTTTAAAAGAGTTGTTTTTCCCGCGCCGTTTTTGCCTATCAACGCCAAAGTTTCCCCGTGGTTAGCGGTTAAAGTTACATTGTTAAGTATGATATGACCACTTTTTTTAACTTGTAAATTTTTTATTTTAACACTGCAATGACAATTATTCATTATTATTCATAGTCCTTTTTTATTTTAATTTAAGGCTTCTTTCAGGGTTTCAGCGTTCTTGCTCATTATTTCCAAGTACGCGTCTTTTGAATTTTCTCCGGTTACCGCAGGGTCTAAAGTATAAATTTTTGCACCGGTTTCCTTCGAAATTGTTTCAGCTGCTGTGCTTTTGTATTGAGGCTCAATGAACAAGCTGTTTATGTTATTTTCTTTCATAATGTTTATGGTTTTCGAAATTTGTTTTGCGCTTGGTTCGCTTTCGGGGTCATGATTGATAACATCAGGAATATTAAGCCCAAACTCATTTGCAAAATAGGGGAAAGCTTCATGAAAAGTTATTATACTTTTTCCGCGCACGTCTTTGAGCTTTAAAGTAATATCATTTTTTAAATTTTTAAGTTTTGAAATATACTCTTCGCAATTTTTTCTGTATTTTTCTTCATTTTCAGGGTCGGATTCTATAAGCCCTTCGGCAATGTTTTCGGTTTGCTTTATGTAATTATCGATTGACATCCAAATATGCGGGTTATAGTCGTGCTCATGAGAATGGTGGTGATGATGGTGGTGGCAATCATTTTCAAGGAGCTCAATATTCTGGCTTGAATCTATAATTTTAATTTTCGGAATTTCATCTGTAACTTTTTTTAAAAAATTCTCCATCCCTGCGCCGTTTATTATGAACGCAGAAGATTTTTCTATATTTTTTAAATCCTCGGATTGAATCTGAAAATCATGCAAACATCCCTGATGATTTTCGGACATATGTATAACTTCAGTTCCCTCAATTCCATCAATTAAATTGAGTGCGATTATGTAAACCGGGTAACAAGAAGCCACATATCGTGTTTGTTTAGCAAAATTTTTTCTACACCCTGACACAAAAATACATACGAGTAAAGCAGACATAATTGAAATAATTTTCTTCATTTTTTAAACCTCTGAATTTTTATTTTTATTTACAGTCCTAAATATTGTACCATAAATTAATTTAAGTTTGAATTATTTTATACTGTGATGTTGTCTTTGATTTTCTGAAAAATCTTATCGCCGATTCCTTTTACATTTTTCAATTCCTCTATAGTTTGAAATCCGCCATAGTGATTTCGATACGAAATTATTCTTTCGGCAATCGCAGGACCGATACCTGTCAAATTTTCCGATAAAGTTTCTTCATCAGCGGTATTGATATTAATTTTTTCTACTTGAATTTTTTCGTAAGAATCAGAACCGGATTTTATTGTTTTACCTGTAACGGACACAGAAATAGGAGGCATTTTAGGTACAAAAATCGCATTGTAACACAAAATCACAGCAGCCATGGCAATCGCTGTTGAAATCAATATTTTAATGGTAAATTTTTCGGCGTTGTTATTATTTTCCATAATTCTCCAATTTGATTATTTAACTTTAATAATATGATACCATATAGACCCGATTTAATCAAAAAAACCGAAAGATAATTCTTTCGGTTAAAATAAATTATATCATTATGCAAATAAGTCCATTGCAGCCTTCGTTTATTATTCTTTCGATGGTTTCTTTAATCTTATCACGTGCGTCGGACGGCATGCGGTATAGTTTGTTATGCAATCCTTCGTTTACCAATTCGTGCAAAGATTTTCCGAATATATTTGATTCCCAAATTTTTGAGGGGCTTTCTTCAAATTCTTTCAGAAGGTACATAACCAATTCTTCTGATTGCTGTTCAGAGCCAACTATCGGAGTTACTTCGGTTGTTATGTTTGTTTTTAACATGTGCACCGATGGGGCTGATGCTCGTAAACGTATTCCGTATTTTCCGTTTTGTTTTATTATTTCGGGTTCATCCAAATGCAATTCTTCCATGGATGGCATTACGATTCCGTATCCCGAATCATTGACTTCATCATATGCCGCTGCGATTTTTTCGTATTTTTCTTTTAATCTTGCAAGATCCATCATCGAATCCATAAGGTCGCACTCATCTTTTATTTCTATTCCGGTTTTTTCACCCATTATTTTGAAAAATAATGTAGGATCCAAAGTAATTGTTATTCTTGCTGTTCCTTTTCCGAGGTCTATTGAAGAAATCTCCGAATGAGTAACATATTCACAATTTTTTAAACTCTCGATTAAATGTTGAATTTCGTTTATTTTCGAAATATCTTTAGCGGAATTATTTATACATGTGTATACAGAACTTCTTAGCCAGTTATTTTTCTCAAGAGAATTAAGCCATCCCGGCATATCTATTTTTATTTCTTTCACAGGGAATTCAAAAAGCAACTCTGCAAGTATTCTTTTAATTTCGTCTTCGTTTAAAGTTGTACAATTCACAGGAATAACCGGTGTTGAATATTTTTCAGAAAGTTTGGATGCCAACTTTTTGGTTTCGTCCGAATAAGGATTGGTACTGTTCAGTAGAACTATAAAGGGTTTATTTATTTCTTTTAGTTCAGAAATTATACGTTCTTCCGCTTCTTGATATTCATCTCTTTCAATATCGCTTATAGAACCGTCTGTTGTTATGACGAGTCCGATCGTGGAATGATCGGTTATAACTTTTTTCGTTCCTATTTCTGCGGCCATATTAAAAGGTATATCCTCTTCAAACCAAGGCGTTTTAACCATTCTGGGGTGGTCGTCTTCTATATATCCCAGCGAACTCGGTACTATATACCCTACGCAATCTATCATCCTGGCGTTAAATTTAGCGTTTCCGCCTATATTGACTTGGGCGGCATCCTCAGGTATAAACTTCGGCTCGGTGGTCATTATGGTTTTGCCTCCGGCTGATTGCGGCAATTCGTCTATCGCTCGTTCTTTTTGACTTTCTTCTATTATATTTGGAATCACCAGGGTATCCATGAATTTTTTTATAAATGTGGATTTTCCTGTTCTTACCGGGCCTACCACTCCAATGTAAATATCTCCGTTTGTTCTTTGCGATATGTCTTTGTAAATATTACGTTCTTCCACTTTTTTTCCTCCCGAAATATGAGATTAGATTTTATATTGATTTATTATTAAAAATTTATATTATTTCATTGGAATCAAAAGCATGCTGCCGGTAGGGACTTTATCTTCCGAAATATCATTTTCTCTTTTTATTGCATTTACTGAGGTGTAATATTTTCTCGCAATATCCCACAGCGATTCTCCTTCAGAGGCATAATAAATGGTCAGGGATGCACCGGTGTCTTTATCTCCCGGAACAGTTTCGTCGGACTGCGCGGATGTAACCATATTACGTTTTTCGTTTGAATAAATCGCTCCTTGGATTGAAAGATTTGCTTTTATGTCGAGTTTATTTCCATCCGAAACATTATATCCAATTGAAATGGGGGAGATATTAATTTCTGAAACCGAATTTTCAAAGTTTTCAGAAGAATCAATATTATGATTGAAATCCAGTATCCTTTCAATATAAAACGGTGTGCCATTTTCGTCCAAGGCTATAAAGCAGACGTTCATTTTGATATTTATTGCAGGTTTCCCGTCATTTGAAATTGTTTTTGCCGAGTAATTATCGCTCCATAAATCTATTATTTTTGAAATATTGGTCCCGGGCAAATCAATCGAATCTTTATGTGATATATTATCTTTTATAATCTCGGATAATTTGCTTAAAGTAATGGTTTTGTTTTCGGTTTCCAAATTATAATCGGTAGAATAGATATCCGAAACGATTTCCGATTCTTTTTCATTATAGGCAGTTACGGTTATAGCGACTTTTATATCTGTGGATATTAAATTTGAATCTTTTGAACTTTCGTTCTGGAGCGTTTCTTCATGGCTGAGTATTTCGGCATTTATTACATATTTAGAATCGTCATCGATACCGGGTACATCCACTATTTGGCTTATCGGAATGGAATATTCTGTATTTTCAAGTTTTCCGCTTTCGATATCGCTTATATAAAGTATTTTCAGCGTTATTTCGCCTTTGGCGACTATTTTATTCGGCATTACTTTGTAGTCATTTATAACAGCTGATATTTCCGACTTTATAATTGCTTCGGGCGATGGCTTATTTTCTCCCGGCTCGAGTGTTTCGTTTATTGAAAATTGTTGCTGGCCCATGCTGGTTAAATTGCTGCAATTTATTTTTTCTATTTTTTGTTCAATATCTTTTCCTGATACCGATGAAATAATATCTATAGAATTTTTACTATAAATTTTTGCGCAGATTGTAAATGCTCCATGAATGTCTATTTTTCTCGGACTTACTGCACGGCAGTTTATGTATTCTGTCCTTGCAAAAGTCATTGCCACCGCATTTTCAGGGCTGGATTTTATGTCTATGGAGCAAGAAAAAGGTGAAGAATTTTCGCAGCATCTTATGTTCATATTGTCTGCGTCAAGGTAAATTAATCTGATGTTTGCGCTTCCTTCAATGTTTAATCTGTCGCCCGATATATTCCTGGTGGTTATGTTGGGGCACACCTGACATTTAAGAATTCTTTGAATGTCAGGGCAATAATCAGGCAGCGAAAAATCTAAATCGATGGGTATTTCTTGACAGCCTTCAAAATTTAGCACTCTAACAGGTATGCTTTCTTTGCTTACGTCATAATTCATTTTGAACCTCTCCTTGTTTGAAATAATAATCAATTTTATTCAGGAATTATAATTTTTATTACTTAGCAAAATGTTTTTAACTATTCAGTATTTGTTTTCCTTGTGAATCCATTTTGTAATTTTCTTTATAAATTATTTCCGAAATCGGTACAATTTGATATCCTTCTTCTTTTATTACATCTATGATTTTAGGAAGAGCTTCGGGCGTGTTTTTTGCTCCGTTGTGCATAAGTATGATGGATCCCGGTTTTATTTTGCTTTTAATTCTTTTTACCATGTCCTCGGGAGTAGGGTCTTTCCAGTCCAAACTGTCTACATCCCATTGAATACAATGCATATTCAGCTCGTTTGTAGTTTCAACGACGCAGTTGTTATAATCTCCATACGGCGGCCTGAAAAGTATCGGCCTTGGAGCACCGGCAGCTTCTATCTTTTTATTACAGTCCTCGATTTGAGCTCTTACTTTTTCTTTTTCAAGTTTCGGCAAATGCGGGTGAGTATCCGAGTGATTGCCTACATCGTGCCCGGCGTCAGCTATAGCTTTGACTGATTCAGGATATTTTTCAGCCCAAAATCCCACCAAAAAGAAGGTGCTTTTTACTCCTTTCTGAGCCAAAATATCAAGCAAAGTTTGCGTTTGTTCATTTCCCCAAGCGGCGTCGAAAGAAATGCTTACCACTTTGTCTTGTTTGTCTACGCAATAAATTGGCAGCTTACGTTCTGCGGCTTTGAATACATTGGTGCTTTGAAGTGAAAATATAGCTGAAAGAACAGCGGTTATAACACTTCCTACAATAATCATTAATTTTTTTCGGTTTATTAAAAAAACTTTCATATTCTTATTCCTCCTCGATAGAAAAATATATGCACCGTAGAAGAAATATAGACTATAAAAATTTTTATTTAAAATAAAAAATCCACCAAAACTATTTTGGTGGTTTTCTGGGTTATGTTTATTAATTTTTTATGCCAGGGCGTACAAAGAAATTGCACATTCAATTTTTTTCTTTTGCATTTCACAAGCCACGTCAAACGGCTTCATAATATCGTGATTGTGAGTGTAATTTTTTACGGCACATCCGCCACTGCAATAAAATCTTGCCCAGCAGTTTCTGCACTTTTCTTTATGGTATATGCTGGTGTTTAAAAACCTCTTTTTGATACTTTCATCGAACGTACCTTCGTTTACATTTCCCATTTTAAATTCATTATTTCCTACCATTTGGTGGCACGCAAAAATATCCCCGTTCGGAGTTATTGCCACATAATCATTGCCGCACCCGCAGCCTTTCAGCCTTTTCACTACACATGGACCTTTTTCGATGTCAATATTAAAATTGAAAAAATTTATATTCTTTCCGGCATTTTTCATACTTATTAATTTTTTGCAAAGCTTTTTTTCTTCCTTAAGAATTTCAGGCACGTCCTCTTTTGAAAGCGTGTACTTAAAATTATTATCGCACAAAACCGGCTCCATTGATATTTCTGTAAATCCCAGGTCGTATATATGCATTACATCGTCTGTAAAGTTCAAATTTTCTTTGGTGTACGTTCCTCTTACGTAATATTTTTTCCCGTTTCTTTCTGAAACTAACTTTTTGAATTTCGGAACGATTAAATCATAGCTCCCGTTCCCGCTGCGTGTCACTCTAAAACGGTCATTTGTTTCTTTTTTTCCGTCAAGCGACAGAACTACATCGTAAATTTCTTTATTAATGAAATCTATTTTTTCATCATCGAGCAAAATTCCGTTTGTTGTCAAAGTGAATCTAAAATTTTTATTGTATTTTTTTTCCAAGCTTCGGGCATATTTTACCGTTTCGGTTACGACTTCCCAATTCATCAAAGGCTCGCCGCCAAAAAAATCCATCTCTAAATTTTTTATTTTGCCTGATTTTTCAATTAAAAAATCCACGGCTTTCTTAGCTGTTTCAAGAGGCATAAGCTCTTTTTTTCCGCACCCAAAATCTCCCTTGGAAGCGAAACAATATTTGCACGCAAGATTGCAGTCGTGAGCAATATTTAAACAAATGGCTTTTATAGGAGAGGATAATTTCTCTTCAGTCGCCAGCTTTTCATAGGTGTCTTTCGAAAAAAGCTTTTCATTATTATAAAGAGAAATTATTTCTTTGTAGGTCTCTTTTATTTCGTTGGCAGGATATTTATCTTCCAATTTTTTTATAAGATAATTTTCGGTATAATCGAAAAAATTACCGTCCAGGTAGGATAACATATCATAAAAAATATCATCGACTACATGCACGGCTCCGCTGTTGCTGTCGACTACAAAATTATTATTTTCAAATTTAAATTTATGTACCATATAAAACCAAAGATTCTTCCTTGATTTTTTCCCTTCCTTTCAAATTAATTTTATTAACAAAATTAAATCTTTTGGCATATACCAAAAGACTTAAGAATAATTGTTAAATTTTTTAAAATTTAATACTATTTTTCACATTTTTGGTTGCTTACAGTATTGTCAACCTTGGAAGCTGTTTGACAAGATGCTTGACATTCGCCGCATCCACCTGTTAAAGCGCTTTTTTTGAGGTCTGCTTTATTGATTGTTTTTACGTGTTTCATTTGCGATTCTCCTAACTTAAAATTTATACATTTTATATATTACCACATAATTTGATTTTTTGAAATACCCCAAAGTAATATATCTTCATTATTGCATATATATTTATGTAAAGAAATGTATGCAAGCATCAATTTTGAATGTTAAAAAGCTGAAACAGGAGTGAATAAAATGAATTGGCACAGCATGAAGTTTAGTGAAGTCTTGAAAAAATTGGATGTTTCTCCCGAAAAGGGTTTATCAAGTTCCGAAGTTAAAAAAAGAAGACTTATATACGGCTATAACTCTTTAAAAGAAGAAAAACAGCGCTCATTTTGGCAAAAACTCAAAGCACAATTTTCTGATTTTATGGTTATAATATTGATTTTAGCAGCTGTCATTTCACTTATAACATCGTTTTTAAGTTCTGAATCCGACTACATAGACACAATAATAATTTTAAGCATAGTTATAATAAACACAATAATAGGAATGCTCCAGGAAAGCAAAGCCGAAAAAGAAATAAATTCTCTTAAGAAATTAGCGACCCCCTTAACTAAAGTTATCAGGGATTCACGAGTTCAAAGAATATCCACAGAAAATTTGGTCCCCGGAGATATATTAACTCTTTCCACCGGAGATTTAGTTCCGGCTGATGCGCGGATAATAGAATCTTCCAATTTAGCGGCAGAAGAATCCGCAATGACCGGCGAATCTTTTGCATCTCAAAAAAGTGAAGATAAAATATTTGAAGCGAATACTCCTCCTGCAGACCAAAAAAATATGCTTTTTTCAGGTTCGGTTATCGACCGAGGCAACGCCAAAGCAGTGGTTGTAAGAACCGGAATGAACACCGAAATCGGAAAAGTAACTCAGCTCATAAATACGGATGAAATTTCCGAAACGCCTCTTCAGAAAAGACTGTCTTCAACCGGAAAAATAACAGGAATATGCATAATTGTTATAAGTATAATAGTATTCATTTTGGGCGCCATGCAAAATATTAACCTAATGGAAATGTTCATGATTTCAATCAGCTTGGCTGTTGCCGCTATCCCGGAAGGCCTTCCTGCGGTTGTGACTATAGTCCTTGCCAATGGCGTTAGGAGAATGGCGAAAAAGAATACCATCGTAAGAAAATTACCCGCCATAGAAACGCTGGGTCACGCTACGGTTATTTGCTCTGACAAAACAGGAACTCTTACGCTTAACAAAATGGTAGTTACAGAGATAAGAGATATTGAAAATCAATATAATTTGAATGATAAATTTTCTAAAAAATTATTTGAGATGGCAATGCTTTGCAATAATTCCGCCGTTACACGTAATCACGGAGATATTTCAGCCCACGGAGAACCTACCGAAAACGCACTTCTTATGGCAGGAATAAAATGTGGACTCAGTAAAAAGAATCTAAATCGAGAGTACCCGCGAATAAAAGAACTTCCGTTCGATTCCAAAAGAAAACTAATGTCTACGGTAAATCGAACTCCTGACAATAAATATGAAATCATCACTAAGGGCGCCCCTGAGTTTTTAATTAAAATTTGTAAATATTATTTTACCGAAAACGGAGTTAAACTTTTGGACGATAACGCCATAAAGAAAATAAACTCCTCAATAAATCAAATGGCAAAAAAATCACTGAGAACAATCGCGATTGCTTACAAAGAAGAATATGATCGCAATGAAAATCAAGAAGAAAAAGATTTAATATTTTATGGAATTGTCGGGATAATGGACCCTCCTCGCCCCGAAGCTGAAAGGGCAGTTTTGGAATGCAAAGGCGCCGGAATAAAAACTGTTATGATTACTGGAGATTACGTCGAAACCGCAAAAGCTATTGCAACTAAACTTCATATTTTCGATAAAAATTCCGTAGCCTTGACAGGTTCGGAAATCAATGAACTTTCAGATGAAGAATTAAGAGAAAAAGTAAAAAATTGCACAGTTTTCGCCAGAGTTTCTCCCGAACATAAAGTGCGCATAGTCAAAGCTTTTCAGGCAAACGGTGAAATAGTTGCTATGACCGGCGACGGAGTTAACGATGCGCCCGCCTTAAAAGTTGCTGATATAGGCTGCGCAATGGGAAAATCCGGAACTGATGCTGCTAAATCCGCTTCTGATATAATAATGGCAGATGATAATTTTGTTTCTGTTGTTGAAGCCGTCCGCCAGGGAAGAGGAATGTACGATAACATAAAAAAGACCATACATTTTTTGTTATCTACGAATATAGGAGAGGTAGCGGTAGTTTTATTTGGCTTTTTGATGAGAACTCCTCCGCCGTTGCTTGCGATACATCTTTTGTGGATTAATCTGGTCACAGATGCTTTCCCGGCTCTTGCTTTAGGCATGGACCCAATAGATAAAAATATAATGAAACGTCCACCGATAGATTCTAAGAAGAGTTTATTTTCGGGAGGTCTGACTTACAACATAATAATCGAAGGATGTTTTATCGCCGCCATGGGCATACTTTCTTTCAGCATAGGCAGAGCGTTTTTTGATTTAGATCCATACAATCCCATCATAGGCCGAACGATGGCATTCGTTTCTTTGGGACTTAGCCAGCTCATCCAAACTTTTAATGTTCAAAGCAGGAAATCATTGCTCGTAACAGGAATATTAAGTAATTTCAAACTAATCTATTCGGTTGTATTTTGCATGATTTTGCAAATTATAGTGGTTACTATTCCTATGTTTAACGTATTTTTCAAGACGTCTCATTTAAATGTACTTGAATGGGTGATAGTTTGGCTGTTAGCTTCATTCCCGCTAGTGGTTTCGGAGCTGGAAAAATATATAGCAAGAAATAAAAAACAAATTTCAAAGTACAAAGATTTTTTCAAAAATGAATAATTTAAAAATAAAAGGTAATAATTGTTTTTGTAAGCAAATTTATTATTATCGAAGAAGGTGTAAAAATGGACGAAATTCGTAATGAACCGGTTGAACATAGCGCTTCAAAAGAGGTTGCTAAAGAAAATTCTAAGCAAGAATACGAATATGTAAAACCAAATTTAATGCAATCAAAAACCGTCGTGGAACCCTTACCGCATGAACCGCTTCCTCATCCTCACGATGATACCCTGAAGTAAAACTTTAGCACCGGCTGACTTAGCCGGTGCTGTTTTTAATTGGTTGAATTTTTTCTTATATATGCTCCGATTTTAACCTCTCTGTCAATAGGAATAAAAAGTTTTTGCATAGGGTGGGGAGCCGAAGTTATTTTGTTTCCGAATTCGTCTGTAATATTTTCTGCCTTGAATTTAAACGGTTCAGAACCGGGTTCCAAAATTTCCAGCTCATCTCCCTCGAAAAATTTATTTCTCTGAGAAATTTGCATTATTCCGTCTTTGTAATTGTCACACACAGCGACCACGTCACAATTTTTTTCATATCCTCCGCTTTCATATACTTCTCCGGGCTCATCTCCGAAGTAAAATCCCGTGCAGTATTTTCTGTGGCTCACTTTGTATACCTCTTCTTGTATCCATGGCTTTAGACTGAAATTATTTCCTTCTTTGTAGTAATCGTTCAAAGCATTTTTATATGCATTGGTGGTAACCGCAACATAATACGCCGATTTAGCTCGTCCTTCTATTTTCAAGCTTGTAATTCCGGCTTTCAAAAGTTCCGGAATGTGATTAATCATGCATAAATCTTTCGAATTGAAAAAGTAGGTTCCTTTTTCATCTTCTATTACCGGAAAATACTCACCTTTTCTTTTTTCTTCTGTCAGATGGTATTTCCAGCGGCAAGGCTGAGCGCAATTTCCACGGTTTGCATCTCTTCCTGTTAAATAACTCGATATCAAACATCTCCCCGAGAAAGAAACACACATCGCCCCGTGAACAAATGTTTCGATTTCTAATTTCGGGTTGGTTTTTGCACGAATGGTCGCTATTTCTTCCAGGGATAGCTCGCGCGCCAATACTACTCTTTTTGCTCCCATATCGTATAAAGTTCTGGCGGTTGCATAGTTTACAACACCTGTTTGAGTTGATATATGTATGTCCACATTTGGTGCAACTTTTTTGGCTATTTCCAAAACTCCCAAATCACATATTATAAATGCATCTATTCCTACCGATGCTGCAAAAGATAAAAAATTCGGTAATTTATCTATTTCGTCGTTCCTCGGCAAGGTGTTGCACGTCAAATAAACTTTAATATTCTGTTTATGACATATTTCTATCGCTTTTTTTAAATCTTCTTCTCCAAAATTATTCGGCGAAGTCCTCATTCCAAATTCTTTTCCTGCCAAATACACGGCGTCCGCACCGTAATTCACTGCTGCCAATAGTCTTTCCATGTCTCCGGCAGGTGCCAAAATTTCTGCTCTGTTTATGATTTTTTCCAATTATTTCGCTCCCATGCTTAGTTAATCTAAATTATATTTTACTTTAAATTAACGAATAATACAAGCTTAAAGAAGTTAGGGGGCGAGTGGATGTTAATTTTTACTTATTCCTATGATCCCGCCTATCGTGCTTGCCAGAATTATCGCAAGCCCTCGTGTTGCCGTTATTATCGTCAGAGAACTGTGCGTCACTATTAATCCACATATGAAAAATATAAAAAATAAAATTCCGCCGCATAAAAGCCCCGAAAGCCACCCTTTGTTTTTGGAAAATTTCCCGGATATAAATCCTCCTACAAAACTCCCCAAAGTAGATATAAGAATCATTAATATTTCCATGAATTCATACGGAATGTTTCCGCCTTTTGAAATTAAAAGCGCGGTTAAAAATAAAAGTAAAGAAGAAATTATGATTGATGATATGCTCCCAAACAACAGGGGCTTAGCGTAAAGACTGTAAAATGATATATGGGAATTTCTGGAGTTTCTCATATAACTACCTCCCGGCTTTAATTGTATTATTTATTTTACTATACATACTATTATTACCTGGATTTTTACATAAATATTCCTTGCCTTTCTGAATAGGCAAGGAATTTACTTATTTATTATTTTCTTGTCCTGCGTTTCGACTTGCTACAGCCCATCTTTTTATCCTTATTTTTTCCGAAGCTGTTTCTATAACAAGTGTGTCGGAATCTTCTTTAAGGCTCACTACTCTTCCTACGATTCCTCCGATGGTTGTTACTTCATCGCCGATTGTCAAAGATTTTTTCATTTCTTCTTCTTGTTTTTTTCTCTTTTGGTTAGGTCTGAACATTACAAAATATAGCCCTAATATAACTACTGCATATACTAGAAGACTGCGGACAATTTGCCCTGTTGGACTATCCCCGAATAAGTTTTCCATAAATTTTTCCTCCGAATTTCAAATTTTATTACTCCCTAATTATATGTTTTTTTGCTTGCTTTATCAAGGAATCAATGCTTAATTTGATTTTTTGTATGATTTTTTTTGCTTCGCGTGCATAATTTTGGACAATTATTGAATTTTTTAAAGTAAATTATTTTTCTAAATAGTATTGAAATGTGGGAATTTATGTGCTATAATGTATCAGTATGTTTCAATATTAGTTTATATAGCCAGAGAGGTGAAGATAATGCAAAAAAATATTCATCCGGATTATAAGGAAACTGAAATCAGATGTGCTTGTGGCAATGTTTTAAAAACAAAATCCACAAAATCTCAATTGACTGTTGATGTATGTTCAAAGTGTCACCCTTTCTTTACCGGACAACAAAGATTTGTTGATTCAGGTGGACGTGTAGATAGATTTGAAAAACGCAGAAGACTATCTCAACAAAGCAAATAGGACAGTAGATGTTTTTAAATGTAGGCGGCGCAAATAAGCGTTGCCTATTGTGTCAGTGTGGTGAAAATATTGCCTGAATTTAAAACTATATGCGAACCCGGACAATTTAAGGAAACTCAAAAGCGTTCCAAATTTTTATCATTTGCATTTCCTGTATCTTCGGAAGAAGACGTTCATTCTCATTTGAAAAAATTAAAATCAGAATTTTACGATGCGAAACACATAGTTTATGCGTACAAACTTTATAACACAGATATTCAAAAATTCAGCGACGACGGCGAGCCTTCCGGAACCGGTGGAGTTCCCGTGATGAATATCATAAAAAGTTTTGGCCTTAATAATATTTTGGTAGCGGTTGTGAGATATTTCGGAGGAATTTTGCTCGGTACATCAGGTCTCAGAGAGATGTATTCTTCAGGGGCTAAGGGTGCAATTTTAAATTCAAAAATTACGGACGTAGAAAAATGCGCTCGCTTTGTAATCACTACAGATTATGGCAATTATGGAAAAATTTTGAATATACTGTCTGATAAAAACGCCAAAATATTTTCCACAGATTATGCAGAAAGTGTAAGCATTGATTTTTGTGTGGCGGAAATAAATATTGGCGAGATACGAAAAAAAATAAACAGCATAATGCAAGGAAGAGAAGTAATTAAATTTATTGATAATATTTTTATACCGCTAGAATGAATTTATACTACAAAGTATTAACGATGGTGGTGACAAATATGAATATAAGAGAAAAATACGAAGAATTAGAAAAAAATTTTTTGTCTGAGCACGCTGCACTTTCATGTAATACGCTCGGGAGAGAAATTTTCGAGCCGCTTTGTGAAATCAGAACCGAATATCAAAGGGACAGAGACAGGATTTTACATTCTAAATCTTTTCGAAGGCTTAAGCATAAAACTCAAGTTTTTATATCTCCCAAAGGAGACCATTACAGAACGCGCTTAACACACACTTTAGAAGTTTCGCAAATTTCAAGGACTGTAGCCAGGGCGCTTCGTCTAAACGAAGACCTTACCGAAGCCATTGCGCTGGGCCATGATGTAGGTCATACTCCTTTTGGCCATGCAGGAGAAAGTGCATTGAATGAACTTTGTCCGAACGGATTCAGGCATTACGACCAAGGCGTGAGAGTGCTGTCTCGTTTAGAAAAAGACGGAAAAGGACTTAATCTCACAAAAGAAGTTTTAAACGGAATAAAATGTCATACCAAAGGCGAAGAATCTATTACCGCCGAAGGAAGAATAGTAAGATTGTGTGACAGGATTGCCTACGTTAACCACGACATAGAGGATGCGCTCAGAGCAGGAATTTTGAATGATAATAAAATCCCGAAAGAATTTGTTGAAAGTTTCGGAAACAGATTTTCTGAAAGAATAAATACGATGGTTACTTCGGTGATTTTAAACAGTGACGGAAAAAATATCAAAATGTCCGAGGAGCTTTCAAAAAAATTTGATGATATGCACAGCTTCATGTACAGAGAAGTTTATTTGAACAAGCAATCATTTTCCGAAGACCAAAAAGTTCCGTTTGTAATTAATTCTCTTTATGAGCATTTTATTAAAAATATCGAAGAAATGCCTGTTTATATTCAAAAAATATCTGAAAAAGAAGGAATTGAAACAGCGGTTTGCGACTATATAGCCGGCATGACCGACCAGTTTGCGACTTTAGTTTTTAAAGAAATTTTTATTCCTAAATCAACCATTATATTTTAATATTTTTAGTTTTTAGGTGGTGGAATATTGATTATTTCCGAAGAGTTTATTTCAGAGCTTAAAGCGAAAAATGACATAGAAGAAATAATTTCATCGTACGTTGATTTAAATAGAAAAGGCAAGAATTTAATGGGACTTTGCCCTTTTCACGCCGAAAGAACGCCATCATTTTGCGTTTATCCGTCGAATTCATCGTTTTACTGTTTTGGATGCGGAGCCGGGGGAGATGTTATAACATTTCTTCGATTGATTGAGCATTATGATTACATAGAAACTGTAAAATATTTGGCAGACAGATGCGGCATGAGTTTTGAAATTGATAATCAGTCAGACGAAATTCATCGTCAAAAAATGCTAATTTACGAAATGAATCGAGAAGCGGCAAAATTTTATTATAAATCTCTCTTTAGCTCGGAAGGTAAAGCGGCGCTAAATTATTTGTCCGAAAGGAAACTCAGCCCTTCAACAATCACACATTTTGGGCTGGGATATTCTCCGAAAAGTGGATATTCTCTTGTAGACTATTTGAAAAATAAAGGGTATAATATTAAAGACATTGTTATGTCGAATTTAGCGTTTTCAGCTCGAAATTCAGGAGCTCGAGACAGGTTCAGAGGCAGGCTCATGTTCCCGATAATTGATGTTCGAGGGAATGTAATCGCGTTCGGAGCAAGGACTCTGAAAAACGAAGTTCCCAAGTATATAAACACTTCGGATACGCTGGTGTTTAAAAAAAGTAATAATTTATTTTCTTTGAATTTCGCTAAAAATAGTAACGAAAAGTCTTTCATATTGACAGAGGGATACATGGATGTCATATCGCTTTACCAAGCGGGATTCCCGAACGCTGTAGCAGGTTTGGGGACGGCTCTTACCGAAGGTCAAGTCAAGCTTCTTTCCCGCTACACAAATGAAGTTATTATCTGTTACGATTCCGACGAACCGGGGCAAAAAGCCGCTGAGCGAGCTATATCTCTTCTGAAAGAAAATGGCGTAAATATCAAAGTTATGACCATTCCTAAAGGGAAAGACCCCGATGAGTACATAAAATCCCAAGGCGAAAACGGGAAGATTAAATTTAAGAATTTGGTTGAGAATTCCAAAAGTGATATAGAATATAAATTGCTAAAAATTAAGTCACTTTATGATGAAGGTTCTTCAGCCGATAAAATAAAATATTTGACCGAAGCTGCGCGAATTTTGTCATCATGTCGTAGCCCTATTGAACGGGAAGTATTTGCTCACAAACTAAGTTCTGAGGCGGGAATAAGCAAGGCTGCTCTTGATATTCAAATTGAAAAATTTTCGAAACAGAAAAATAAAAATTACCATAAGAAAGAATTTAAAAATTTAAAAAGTATAACATCCGGAATCAACGATAAAGTAAACCCGGACAAGCATGGTAATCTAAGAGCTGCAATTGCAGAAGAAATGCTGATTTCATACATAATTAATAACCCCGACAAACTGGGAGAAATTTTAAAAAAAATTAATGCCGATTGCATAATAACCAAATTTAATCAAAGAGTATTTAAGTGTGTGGAAAAAATAATATCTGAAGGCAAAGAGCCTAATTTGACTACTTTGTCCGGCTGTGATTTTTCTATGGAAGAAATAGGAAGAATAACAAAAATGATATGTTCATATAATCCAAGTATAATTACAAGCGAATCAGCCGAAGAATATATAAAAACGATTTTGGAAGAAAACGAAAAAAATAAAGTAAAAAATGTAGACAACATATCTAAAATCGAGGTAAAAGATTATATAGAAAGCCTAAAAAATATAAAAAAATAAAATTAAGTTTGCTTCTATAAAAATAAGGAGATAAAAAAATGAACGATGTTACATCATCATCAAAGACAATAGATACAGTTATCAAAGATTTGGTAAGCCAAGGAAAAGCTTCCGGCCACGTAAGCACAGGCGAAATCTTGGAAGCTATGGGCGAAATGGATTTTAATCCCGATGAAATAGAAAAATTATACGATTCCATGGAATCCATGGGCGTCGAAATTGTAGAAGGTTTGGATGAACCCGCGGAACACGAAAAAGCTGATAAGCACGAAGATGTTGTGATTCCAACCGGAGAAATTTCCACTACCGATGACCCTGTTAAAGTTTATCTGAAAGAAATAGGAAACGTCCCGCTTCTTAGCGCTGAAGAGGAATTAAAACTTGCTAAACGAATTTCCGAAGGAGACGAAAAAGCTCGTCGAAGATTGTCGGAAGCCAATTTGCGTTTGGTTGTAAGTATAGCCAAAAGATATCTCGGAAGAGGAATGCACTTCTTGGATTTGATACAAGAGGGCAATTTGGGTCTTATAAAAGCCGTCGAGAAGTTCGATTATTCTAAAGGATTTAAATTTTCGACCTATGCCACATGGTGGATTAGGCAAGCTATAACGAGAGCCATCGCCGACCAAGCTAGGACTATTCGTATTCCGGTTCATATGGTTGAAACAATGAATAAAGTAAAAAGAGTGTCCGGCCAGCTTCTTCACAGCAACGGCCAGGAACCTACTCCTGAAGAAGTGGCAGAAGAATTGAATTTGCCTGTAGAAAAAATACGCGAAATCATGCGAGCTTCTCAGGATCCTGTTTCGTTAGAAACGCCAATCGGTGAGGAAGACGACAGTCATTTAGGAGACTTTATTCCCGATAGTGATGCGCTTGCTCCTGCAGACGAAGCGTCTCATGTACTCTTGAAAGAACAATTATTAGAGGTCTTGGACACGCTTACTCCCAGAGAGAAAAAAGTTTTGGAAATGAGATTTGGCATAGAAGATGGTAGACCAAGAACCTTGGAAGAAGTCGGAAAAGAATTTGACGTAACTCGTGAAAGAATTCGTCAAATTGAAGCCAAAGCACTTCGTAAACTCCGCCATCCCAGCAGAAGTAAGCGATTAAAGGATTATTTAGACTGATATAAATTGAAGATTTTACTTGAATTTGTAAAATCTTCTTTTTTATTGCCAAATATATTTTTTGAATTTAATTTTATATAATAACAAAAATAGGAGCCGCTGAATTTATCAGCAGCTCCAAAAATACGCGTTCAATCCCGGCTCTAGCCTATAACGTGAAAATACATGAGCGCATTTGTTACTATTACAGCTATAAAAAATCCCACAGATATCACTGTTGTCCAACGCTCCAAAAAGGCGTCAATAGAACGAGATCTATTTTTAGTAAGGAAAGTATCCGAAACACTACCGGTCATAGCTCCCATGTTTTTTTGATGTCCTTCCTGAAAAAGAACTACCGCAACAATAGCTACAGACATAATCAATAATACTACTCCCAATACGATTTCTAATGTACTCATTTTTCGCACCCCTCATTTTAATATCAAAATCTTACTGACCTGCCATCGCTCTTTCCAGCCATATATTAGCAATTTCAAGGGCAGGATAAAGTCCACTTTTTTCGCTTATTTTTACTATTTTTTTGCTGTTGGAAATGTCATCATCCATATTTATCATTTCAACATTCACGGATGTTGCCACTTTTGTTCCGTTTACATCTTTAAAGTTCTTGCTTTCCATTTTGAATACATATTTATCGGTTATATTCCCGTAATAAATTGTATCTTTGCATCTCACAAGAGGCTTTCCTTTGTATTCAAAAAAGGTTTTGAGTTTACTGTTTTTAGTACTTTTCATAACTCACCCCGTAAAAATTATTATCTGCTACTACACAGAATATAATGATAGCACTTTAATGTCTGACTTTCAATACTTTATTTACAATTTATTGTATTTTGGTAATTTGATATGCTTTTTTCAAAAAAATGAACTAATATCTTTCTTGACATTCACTTCCATTACGTAATAAAATTAAGGAGTAGAATTTTATTTTTATATGTATTGGTTTTTTACAAATAGAATCAAATTTGAACGACTTGTAATTAGTTTTAATGATTATAAATATCGAAGATAAAAATATAAGCAATATTTGAAGCTTCTTTTTGTTATATCGAAAAGAAGCCTGTTTACGGTATTATAAAATTAAATTTAATTGTAAGAATTACTTAGGAGGTTAAAAAAATTGAATTTGGTAAGTGTAGTATGTATTATGGTAGGGGCAGTTGCCGTGGCGTTTTTGCTGGGAATTTTTTACAGGAAATTAAAGGCAGAAAAAGCCATTGTCTCAGCTGAAAAAGAAGCTGAAAAAATAATTGCCAACGCTAAAGAATTGGCGGAAACTCGAAAGAAAGAAGTTGTTTTGGAAGGGAAAGAAGAAATACATAAGTTCAGAAGCGAAACAGAAAAAGAAATTTCTGATCGCCGCAAAGACATTCAGCGCCAAGAAAGAAGAATAATACAAAAGGAGGAAAATTTAGACAAAAAAGCCGAGCATTTGGAATCCAAGGAAAATTCACTCAATGAAAAAGCCAAAGAAATTGAGCATAAGTATCTTGAAGCGGAAATTATAAAAAAGAATCAATTTGAAGTTCTTGAAAAAATTTCCGGATTTTCGGTTTCTCAAGCAAAAAATTATTTACTCGAAAGTTTGCAAGATGAGCTGTCACACGAAAAAGCGTTAAAAATAACCATGTTTGAACAACAATTAAAAGAAGAATGTGATAAAAGAGCAGAAGAAATTTTATCCATGGCGATACAACGCTGTGCTTCCGATCACATCTCTGAGGCTACTATATCGGTTGTTTCTCTTCCGAATGACGACATGAAAGGGAGAATAATAGGCCGCGAAGGAAGAAATATAAGAGCCATTGAAAATTTGACCGGAGTTGATTTGATAATAGACGATACTCCCGAAGCAATAACTCTTTCTGCGTTTGATCCGGTGAGAAGAGAAATAGCAAGAGTGGCGCTCGAAAGATTGATAGCAGACGGCAGAATTCACCCTGCTAAAATAGAAGAAATGGTAGAACGCTCCAGAAAAGACGTTGAAAAAGAAATAAAAGAAGAAGGCCAACGTGCAGCGCTCGAAGCGGGGATAAACAATATCCATCCTGAAATAATTAAACTTTTAGGAAAGTTAAAGTATAGAACCAGCTACGGTCAAAATGTTTTGAAGCATTCTTTAGAAGTCGCTCATTTATGCTGTATGATGGCGTCAGAACTTAATTTGGACGCATCATTGGCAAGAAGAATAGGATTGCTCCACGATATCGGAAAAGCTCTTGACCACGAGCAAGAAGGCTCTCATATTGAACTTGGCGTGAAAGTAGTCAAGAAATATAAAGAAAATAATGATGTAATTCACGCTATACACGCTCACCACGGCGACATAGAGCCAAAAACTCCATACGCATTTATTTTGCAAGCTGCTGATACCGCATCCGCCGCAAGACCGGGAGCACGTCGTGAAGATTTGGAAAATTATGTTAAGCGTTTAGAAAAATTGGAATCTTTGGTTTCGTCATTTGCCGGAGTAAAGACCTGTTACGCAATCCAGGCGGGTCGCGAAATAAGAGTTATGATTAATCCTGAAGTTGTAAATGATGAAGAAATGATACCGCTCGCAAGAGATATTTGCAAAAAAATAGAATCAGAGCTGGAGTATCCGGGTCAGATAAAAGTAAATATTATAAGAGAAAGCAGAACTGTTGATTACGCTAGATAATAGCATTTTTGAGGAATGAAATTATGAAAATTTTAGTTATCGGTGACATAGTAGGAAAAAACGGAACTGATTTTTTAAGGGCAAAGTTAGGTGCGTTAAAATCTGAAAAAAATATAGATTTTGTAATTGCCAATGGAGAAAATTCCGCAGAAGGAAATGGCATAATACCCGATTCCGCTCGAAAAATTTTAGGTAGCGGAGTAGATGTAATTACCGGCGGAAATCATTCTTTCAGGCGTCGTGAATTTTTTCAAATTTTGAGCGATAATAATAAAATTTTAAGACCGTATAATTTCCCGGGAGAAAAAACGCCCGGAGTTGGATTTTGTAAATCAGAAGTTAACGGAGTGAAGATTGCTGTTATAAATCTTTTGGGCGTTGTGTACCTCGAAAGCCTGGACAATCCGTTCAAGGCGGTAGACAGAGCTATCCACCTTTGTAGCGATTGCAAAATAAAAATTATAGATTTTCACGCCGAAGCCACAGCTGAAAAATTGGCTATGGGTTATTATGTTGACGGGAGAGTATCGGCTGTATTCGGTACGCATACTCACGTTCAAACTTCTGATGAACAAATTTTGCCGAACGGCACAGGATATATTACCGATGTAGGTATGACCGGTGCGATTTGCTCGGTGCTGGGAGTAAAAAAAGAATTGTCGATACGCCGAATGAAAGATAAATTACCCACAAGATTTCAAAACGCCGACGGCCCATGCAAAATGGAGTGCGCGGTGTTTGATATAGATGATTCCACAGGAAAGGCAGTATCGGTGGAAAGATTGAGAATCCTTTAAGTAAATTATTTAAAATAATTGCATATATAATATAAATGATGTAAAATGTGTCATGTGGACTTAGAATTCTAAAATAATTCTCATATTTGAGGGGTTGTATTCAATTGATAGACGGATTAATTTTAAAAAAAGCCTTTATTTCAGGAGCAAACAATATTATAAAAAGCAAAAAATTTGTTAATGAGCTCAATATTTTTCCTGTTCCGGACGGTGATACCGGAACAAATATGTCTATGACCATATCTTCAGGCGTGGAAGCGCTTAATAAGCTCAATGATGAAGTCACAACTGGTGAAGTTGTTCAAGCTTTTGTGCCTGCTCTTTTAAGAGGAGCAAGGGGAAATTCCGGAGTAATACTTTCGATATTGTTCCGTGGGTTTACTGAACTTTTTTCAAATTCAAAAACATTGACAGGAAGCGATCTGGCTCAGGCTCTGGATGTCGGCGTGAAAGCCGCTTATGCTTCTGTCACAAAGCCTACCGAAGGAACCATATTAACTGTGGCGAGAGTGGCGTGTGAGCGTGCCAAAGAGGCGGCAAAAATCAATAACGACGCTGTTTTCGTTTGGGATAAAGCTTGCGCCGGAGCAAAAGACGCCTTAAAACAAACCCCGGAACTTTTGCCTGTGTTAAAAAAAGCAGGTGTTGTGGACGCCGGAGGAAAGGGTTTGTGTTTAATTTTTGAAGGTATTTTATCTTACATAAAAGATGAAATTTTCATTGAGCCCGGCGAAGAAATTACCAACATTGAAGAAGACGACGAATTTAAAAATGCAGCCGCAGAATTTGACCAAGATATAAGGTTCACATATTGCACTGAGTTTATAGTTCAAAGAAATCGTATGTGCAATTTGCGCCCATTAAGACTTAGAAATCGCTTGCAAAAAATTGGCGATTGTGTAGTTGTTGTTGACGATGAAGAAATAATCAAAGTTCATGTTCACACCGAAAACCCGGGAAAAGTTCTCGAAGAGGGTTTGCGTTACGGCCAATTTTTAACCGTTAAAATTGAAAACATGAAAGAGCAACACAGAAAAGCCGCTGAAGCAAAGCAAGAAAAGCTTTCGAAATCAATCCAAAATTCAGAAGTTTTTGAAAGAAAAGATCCCGAAGAAGAAGTCGGCTTTGTGGCTGTTGCGGCGGGAAATGGCGTGGTTTCTTTATTTAAAGATTTAGGATGCCAAAACGTAATAAGTGGTGGACAGACGATGAATCCCAGCACAGATAAAATCGTTGAAGCAATACTTGCCACTCCTGCGAAAACTGTTTATGTTTTCCCGAATAATAAAAATATAATCATGTCCGCTCAACAGGCAATATCTTTGGTTAAAGACAGAACAGTTGTAGTAGTCCCCACAAAGACTATTCCTCAAGGAATCGCCGCGATTCTTTCGTACAGCTTTGAAAGCGATATGGAAAGTAATATCGATATAATGACAGCCGCTTTTTCAAAAGTAAAAACCGGTCAAATTACTTTCGCTGCCAGAGATTCAGAATTCGGTGGATTTAAAATTAAAGAAAGAGATATCTTAGCTTTATCTGACGGGAAATTGGTGTTTACCGATAAAGATCCTGTTAAAGCTGTCGCCAGACTCGCTAAACTGCTTTCAAATAAGGATACTGAGTTTATTACTCTGATTTATGGCGAAAGTGTAAGCTTGGAACAAGCCGAAAAAGCTAAAGAAATGATTGAATCAACTCTGAAAAACAAGATAGAAGTTACATTGATTAATGGTGAACAACCTATTTATCATTTTGTTATTTCTGTAGAATAAATTATAAAATTGGAGGTGCCTTTATGGCATCTTTATTTAAAATTGATATACAAAAATTAAAAGGTGTAGGCCCCAAAACTGCGGAATATTTTCGGAAGCTAGGGGTCTGCACCGTTGGTGATTTAATAAAATTTTTTCCAAAAAGCTACGAAGACTGGACAATGTTATCGAATATCGAAATGGCGAAAGGGCAAAAAGATAAGTGTTTAAGGCTTCGAATTTTAATTCCTGCAAAAGAATTTTTTACTAAAAATAAAAAAAGTATGTACAAGCTTATCGCTACCGACGGGATTAATAATATTGAAATAACATTTTTTAATAACAAATATGTTGCTAAAAGTTTTCGCGTTAATTGCGAGTATATTTTTCGAGGAAATGTTGTTTTAAATTATGGAAAATACGAAATGATCTCGCCTAAATTCAAAGAAATAAATAATTCCGAAAATCTTTATCCTGTCTATCATCAAACGGCCGGGCTTACTTCTTCTAAAATTTTTTCTTGTGTGAAAAATGCTTTTGAACTAATGCCAAAAACTGTAAATGAAACATTACCGGATTGGGTTATCGATGAAAATTATCTTTATCCGCTTGATTTTGCTCTGAAAAAAATCCATTTTCCAAAAGATAAAGATGAGTTGTATGAAGCAAGAAAAAGAATAATCTTTGAAGAATTTTTCGTCTATCAGTTGGGCGTAAAATTATTAAAAAAACAATCAAGAGTAAAAACCGATATAAACGTGAAAAAAGATTACAGTACTGAATTTTTATCTTTTTTGCCGTTTGAAATGACCGGCGCTCAAAAAACAGCGGTTGAAGAATGTGTAAGCGATATGATGGAAAATAAATTTTCCATGAACAGATTACTTCAAGGCGATGTCGGCTCAGGAAAAACAGCTGTTGCGGCGTCAATTGCGTACACGATTGCAAAAAACGGATATCAGGTTGCGATTATGGCTCCTACTGAACTTTTGGCGGTTCAGCATTTTAGTACATTTAAAAAGTTTTTCGAAAATACAAGTTTAAAAATAGTTTCACTATACGGTTCCATGAAAAGCAAAGAAAAAAATCAGGCTAACAGTGAAATTTCATCCGGCGAAGCGAACATAGTAATAGGAACTCATTGTTTAATTTCCGAAAAAGTATTATTTAAAAATTTAGGTCTGATAATAACCGACGAGCAACACAGATTTGGAGTAAATCAACGAGCAGCGCTTGTTAACAAAGGTACGGCACCGCATGTGCTCGTTATGTCCGCTACACCAATACCCCGAAGCTTAGCATTGATTTTATATGGTGACCTTGATATTTCTGTCCTAAACGAAACCTTGCCCGGAAGACAAAAAATAGATACTTTTTTTGTGGATAGCTCCAAACGCTCAAGATTATGGAATTTTTTGAAAAATATAATAAATCAAGGCGGTCAAGGTTATATCGTATGCGCGAGCATTGAGGATACTCAGGAAAATCTTTTGGATGTGTACACTTATTATGAAAAAATGATAGACGAAGGCTTTGAAAAATCCTCCGTAAGTGTTTTGCACGGCAAAATGAAATCTTCTGAAAAAGATGAAATTATGAAAAATTTTATAGACGGCAAAATTAAAATTTTAATTTCCACGACCGTAATCGAGGTCGGTATAGACGTTGCTAATGCTCAAATTATAATAATAGAAAATGCAGAAAGATTTGGCTTATCGCAGCTTCACCAGCTCAGAGGTAGGGTAGGAAGAAGCAGCTTAAAATCTTATTGCGTCTTGGTTTCCGATTCAAAAAGCAAAGATTCAATGCGCAGATTCTCCGCGATGGTGGATTCAAACAGCGGATTTTATTTGTCTGAAGAGGATTTGAAATTACGTGGCCCCGGAGATTTTTTTGGAGTGAATCAGCACGGTGTTCCTAATATAAAAATCCCCACTAATTATAATGACCTTCCGACAGTGAAAAACGCTCAAAACGCAGCTTTAAAATTTTTATCTTGTGATGAAATTTCAAATTATAAATTTCTAAATTACAGGATCTCAAAAACATTTAAAAAATTTGAAGATGAAGATAATAACGGAATAACTTTTTAAAAGGTGATGATTTATGTATTCTATAGGACTGGACATGGTTGAAATATCCCGAATAGAAAAATCCATGCAACGACCCAATTTTTTGAATTATATTTTAGGCGAAAAAGAATTTGAAGAGTTAAAATTAAGAAATTTTCCTGTCCAAAGTGTAGCTGCTAATTTTGCAGCCAAAGAAGCTTTTGCAAAATCCATAGGTCTGGGGTTTAAAGGATTTAAAATAAAAGAAGTAGAAGTTCTTAGAGAATCTTCCGGAAAACCTATTTTTTATTTCACAGGAAATGCAAAAAAAATAGTAGAAGAAAATAATTATGATTTTTCCCTAAGTCTTACGCATACCTCAAATTTAGCTTCTGCATCAGTAATATGTTTTAAAAAAAATTAAGGAGAGATTTGACATGCAAGAATACGATTATTTAAAAATAATAAATTTTGACACGGTGAAAAATATTCTGCCAAAGCGTCTTCCGGATTCCAATAAAGGAACCTTCGGAAGGCTGCTTTGCATTTGTGGGAGCAAAAATATGCCCGGAGCTGCTTTCTACTGTGTCGCTGCCGCTTCGAGGTCCGGTGTCGGGCTTATAGAATCGGTTATACCTGAGGATATTTATGCCATTACAGCTTCCAAGATATCCGAATCGCTTTTTTATCCTATATCTAATGATTTCGAAAAAGCTTGGGATACAATTAATTCTTTGCTGCCTCGTGCTACAGCTGTACTTGTCGGTTGCGGAATGGGTTGGAATAAATTTACTCAAAAAATAGTATATAAACTTGTGAGAGAAAGCAAAATCCCTCTAATCATAGATGCCGATGGAATAAATGTTATATCGGAAAACATAGATATATTAAAAGAAGCACAATCCGATATTATTTTAACTCCTCATATCAAAGAAATGTCACGCTTACTGGGCGAAGATACAAATTATGTTTTAAAAAATAAATTCGAAGTTGCTAAAAATTTTTCTAAAAAATATAATTTAACTCTGGTTTTAAAAGATAGCAAAACAGTAATTTCCGATATCAACGGTCATCTATATTTAAATTCAACAGGAAACGAATCCATGGCCAAAGGAGGCACAGGAGACGTTCTTGCGGGAATAATAGGAAGTTTAGCGGCACAAGGAGTTTCTGCTTTAAATTCCGCAATAATTTCTGTTTTTATCCACGGAAGGAGTGGGGATATATGTAAAGAAAAGCTTTCTTCTTTTTCGGTTATTCCAACAGATATAATAAACAACTTATCAGAAGTTTTTTTAGAGCTTGACGGAAAGGTGATTTAGTGAAAAATTTTATTTGTATAATAGTATGCGGCATATTGATTTTTTCCTTAAATGGTTGCAAAAAAAATGTCTTGGATTCCGGTTCCGAGATATCAACCGAAATGGACGGAATTGTAAGCATACATTACAAAGATGAAAAATATAAAGGTAAAATAATTCATAAACCCGAAGGATTGACAACAATTGTTCTTGAAGAACCTCAAAATTTAAAGGGAATGACTTATTCTTTCAGCGGAGGAAAATACGAAATTTCCATGCAAGGGCTCTCGGGCGAATTTACAGCCAGTCCTTTTTCAAAAAATTCGCCTATTTTTTGCATAGATAAATTATTGAATTCTTTGAAAGACACCCAAAATATTAAAAAAGTCGATAAAAATCATATAAAAATTAATTGTGATGGCACGGAATATGAAGTGAATACGGATCCTTCAGGAAAAATTCAATCAATTACAGCTCCTTCTCTTGAATTGGAGATTATTTTGCAAGCGTAATGAACAGTTTTTTGAAAAAATATGTAATAAATTATGCAAAAAATCAAAGATGATGTAAATTGAAAAAAAGTTTAAAAAAAGTGTTGACAATAATAAAAGGGATATGGTATTATAAAAAAGCGCTCGAGAGAGAAGAAAAAAGAGAGAAAGAAAAGAGCGCAAGGACCTTGAAAATTAAACAACACAAGATATGAAAAATATCAAAGACCCGTAATTAATTTGAGATAAAAATCTCGGACAAAATAAATTACGATACAGTCAGTGTATCGAAAA
>CAKUVH010000005.1 GCA_934695425.1 uncultured Eubacteriales bacterium
ACAGAAAAGGAGCCATGGTACGGACGGACGCTAAAGCATGATGACGATAGCGAGGACGAAGATGAAGATATGGACGATGATGAATATGATAACGAACGTAAATCAGTGGTTGAGCCAAAAGAAGATACAGAAAAGGAGTTATTATATAGATGGATGCTAAATCATGATGACGATAGCGAGGAAGAAGATAAGGAAGAAGATAAACCAAATGCCGCGCCAAAAGAAGATACAGAAGAAAGACCATCATGTGGATGGGCGCCGCCAGGTTTTGATAAAGATAACACGGAAGACGAATCGGATACCGAGCTCGAAGAAGGCATAGAAATAGCAGCGCCAAGCGAATTAGAATCAATGTCCTCCGGCGACTCAGACAAAGAAAAAGCCAAAGTAGATAGTAAGGACGATTATAATATTTTATATTTATTATTAGATGAAGTTTGTGAGAAGCCGGAAAAAGGTTTGAGTCTAAAAGAAAAAATAAAATGTGTTAAAGACACTATATTGCACGCAGCGGCATGTTTTATCGGCGCCTGTAAGTATGCAAAATTAGAATGTGAACGATTATATGCCCCTTTTACAATTAAAATTTATAGAGACCAAGACTGTCTACATCTGAGTAAAATTAATTGGGATAAAGACCTTATAAAATCTTTGAACAAAACCCAAAATTGGAAAAAATTAAAAGATGATATTGACCTTGTGTATGGTCGCAAAATTTGTTCGGATATATCAGATGAGAAAAATTTGGAAAATTTAATACGTGTTCTTTCAGATTATTTTTATAACTACGATTTTGTGGTAGCGCCGAACGACGGAACAGATGAAGTTACGCAAGAGATGAAACTTGAGTCGTACGATGATAAAATAGATGAAAGTTTAATAAAAAATATAAGGGCTGTCGTAAATTTTGTTGGCTTTGAGTGGAGCACAGATGAGGAACGATATTTAAGGAAATTAATAACAATTAGGGACCGGGAGCAGACCGCTGAGGTTATAAAGGAAAACGAAAAAGTTAATGATAAGAAAAGAGATAAAGTAACAAAAGATGAAAGAGTGAATAGATCTGTAGATAAAGAATTGAAGAAACGATGGGATGAAAATATAAAGAGTGCAGAAAAGCCCGGCAGAAAAACGCTAGCGGAAACAATCAAAGCAGCTAATGAAGCACATAAAAAATTAAAAGAAAGAGGAATTTTGTTTGAAACCGACAACAGTAGAGGTGAAAATGACCAAGCACAAGGATATTCACACAATTTTGCAAAATTATTTATAAGATATCTTGAAAGGTCTTTTCCGGAACTTGACAAATATGTAAAAATTTACTTTTATGCAAACCCACCCGAAAATTCTAAAGGAATGGTCTCGGCAATCTCCGATAAATATTGGAAGCAAGTCGATTACTATAAGTCAAAATCTAAGTTAGACGGAATAACATATTTTATAGTAAATGAAGTTGCAGGCCGATGGGGTAAAGACGTCGCAAGTAGCCAGCTAAGTGAAGACAAAAAACGCCTGGCAAAAGGGAGTAGATTAGGCCACGGGAATTTAACTGTTATTTGTAATGGAAAATATAAAGTATTTGAAACTGTTGAGGGCGTGGAATGTATAGCGGTAGGAAATAAAAATTTTGGTAAAGAAGCAAGAATGTCCGGAGTAACTATCCAAGCGGATACTCGCAACTGCTTAGCTATATCTTTGGGGTACCTTGAGTCTATTTTGAAGCAACTGTCTAAAGAAGTCAAAAGTAAGAACGAAGAACTAGAAAAGGAAAAAGTGAAATTAAAAAATAAAGAATCAGAATTTGAAAAGAACAAAGAGGATCCAAAAAAGAACGAAGAGGAACTAAAAAAAGAAAGGGAAAAGTTTAAAAATAAAGAAAAGGAACTCGATAAAAAGAGTAGGCAAGGTATAATGGAAAACATGGATAAGCAGATAAATGGATTTTCAACTGTTGAACTTCCGGATGAGATTCTTAGCCTAAATAGAATGTATCCAGGACCGATGGGAATACTTTTGCCCACTAAGTACATTAAATACCTGCAAAGTCGCTCTACAATAGATCAGCTTCTGGAATATATACGTGGAATCAAGGAAGATAATGAAGACTATGATATATTGCAAGAAGTTAAAAGCGAACTTGAACGGGTAACCGAAAGGTATACTCCTTTAAATGAACCGATAAAAAGTTTGTTAGGCGACATGGAAGGTTCGAATGTATATACACGAGTCAATGACATTCTTTCTAGGAAACCTGCGCTGGAAAAGCTAGGGCTAGACGCTGACAAAGTTACAATATCTCAATTAATACAAAAAATAGATGAAGCATGTGCGAAAATGGGAATAACAAGTGGAAAGAGTATGTATAGTGTTTATCAACGAAAAATTGTTGATCAGGGTGTCAAAGGGATGAGCCGTGAGGATATAGAAAAAGAACTAAGTAGTAACCCGGTATACGAACTCTGGGTTGACGAACCGCTTTATATTACGGTGGGAAAATTACTTGATTTTAAAAGTTTTTCAGATGACTTAAAAAACTTTTCCCGAAAAAATCTCAGAGCTCAAATGAAGCGAAGAACTGAGACTTTAAAAATTGCCACACTCGTTGATACATTAGACAACAATGGAGTTGATATAGCCGACGAAATAGATGCGGTGAGGGACTTTACTAGTAACTAATAAACTAGAACGCAAAAATACTCCGTAAAGATTATATACTTTACGGAGTATTATTATTGGTCCGAGTGACAGGAGTTGAACCTGCGGCCTCTTGAACCCCATTCAAGCGCGCTACCAAACTGCGCCACACCCGGTTACCACATATATGGCATTATACAATATTTAAAAATAATTTTCAAGTAGCTATATTGTAGTAAATATAGCTACTTTTTGTTTATTATTACCATTTAAATTAAGAATTTGCATGCTTAGACGCCCCGGTTGTATCTCCAATTCTGTTAACTTCTGAAGTTTTTGTTCCTCTAAATCCTGTACAGCTGGAGGTTATTTGGTCTATGCCTGATGCTTTATATAGTTCTCTTAGGAGCTTTTTGTCTTCGCCATCAAGTTCTTTTCCATAGTCAGGTACTTTTCCGGTAGAGTTTATTTTTTGAACAATGAAATTTGATTCCACGGCCATAATTCCGGTTCTGTCTTTTCCGCTTTTGCAGTTAAAAGATACTTGATATCCCAAATAATACAGTAACACCGATAATCTGGATTGTATTCCAAATCTGTCATCATTGTAGCCCATTCCTTTTGTCTCGTTCCACATATTTATAATTTGTTCTGAAAGCTTTTCTACTACCGGTGCGTTTTCTGTTGCTTTTTTCGCTTTCTCTGCTTTTATTTCTGCTGCTTTTTTCTCTTCTTCGCTGGTTGCGTTTTTTATTTCTTCCATTGCTCCTGCCAGTACTACTTTTTCTCTGCTAGCTTTACGTAAGTACTTTCCAACTGTAGATTTTTTGGGGAACTTGTATTCTTCTTTAGATTTTTCAGATCCGTCGCTTTTTTCAAACTTAAGCTTTTCAAAGTCTTTTCCAAATAATGTTTTCATACTTTCTAAGTTTCTCTTATATATTTTTGATTTGTTGGTAAGCAAGCTTAGAAATTTTGAGTAATGAACATCGTTAGAACCAAAATTAAAAAGCACAGGATCTTTATCTGGCTTTAAATATATCGAGTGTTTTATCCCGTCGCTATCTTCTAGTTCAAGTTTTATTTGTTCGCCGTTGCATAGCTTTTTGATTCTGTCCATTTGCTTAAAAGGCATGTCTCCGTCAAATCCGAATTTTTTTAAAAAATTACTTGTAGGACTCAGAAGTTGTATATTACTTACACTAAATTTATAAGGTTTACTTTGACTTGTGTTAAATAATGTTTGTGTATTGAAGTTACAACTCTGCAAAGCCATGGCCAACAATAATTCCTTGGTGGCAGTTTTTTTACCTCTAGTATTAGCGAATCTCACTGCCGAAAATAAAGGTTTTTTATTTTTGCCACCTTTACCAGCTTCTACCTTGTTTATCCAAACGTTTGCAGCGTGCTTTGAAGTATTAGCACTCCTTGATGATATACCACGTTTGCCATCTTCGTACTCAAAATAATTACCGATAGGTGTAGCAGTTATTGTGGTTTTCTCGTTTTCTGAGCCTACTGTACCTTTGGTTTCTTTCCAAGTTATTTCGTTAGTTTCTAGTGCGTCTGTAGTTAAATATTGTAAATTTATTTTACTTAACGTTTCTTTATCAAATTTACATTCTTTGCATTTATTTTTAATACTCTTTATATCAGCGTTAAACGATTTTTTAAAATTTTCTATAAGCGCACCTATTTCTTTAACGGAATCAGTTTTCATAACTTTATCTCCAAAGTCATTGAGAAAATCGGCCATTTTTTTAAGTTTACCATTAAATTCTTCCGCAAAGCTCTTCTTGTTGTTATCATCCATTTCAGATTCATTAATTGCTTTTTGAATAATGTCTTTGAGCTTGTACATTATACCTTTGTAAGTTTGGAAAATAATTTTCTTTGCATTTTTGTCATAAGAAGATTTAAGAATTTCATCTTCCTCTTCATTTTCTTTTTTATTTTTTTCTGATGCATTTTCTTTAGCTGCTTCCGGAGTGCTTTCCGCGGTGGCTGTTGGAACATCACTTTGCGAAGCAACCATGTCATAAATTTCCTTTATGGCCTCTTTTTTATCTTTGAAGACAGAGGATTTATTTGCACAAGCATCAAAAAAAGCTTTTTCTTTTTTTGAATCAGCGCCACTTAAACCTAGAGTTCGTTTTATTTTACTAATAATACTTCTCGATTGTTCTTCTATCTTTCCTTTGTAAATATTTATATACAGAAGAAAAATCATGCAAAGAGTGGGATCATTTTTGTTTATGTTTGAAAAGGGCTCTAATTTTTCGAATTGCTCCTTTTTGTAGTCAGATTCCATAATTTCATTAAATATATTTACTATCTTATTTTTGCTAGCGCTATCATTCGTGCCTTTGGTTTGAGACATATGTTTATTTGGTTTTTTCGTCTTTTTGTTGGTATTTTTCAGCTTCTTATCTGTAACTTTGGTTTTTAACTCTCTAATACATTGTTGTAGTTCATTACCTGAAAGACCCATAAAATCCCTCCTGAGTATATTTGTTACCAGAAATAAAAATGATGCAAATTTTATTAATATTTTGTATTCAATTTATCCTAAGTCAAATATTCACACGGCTGAATGTGGCCATAATATTCTATTGATGTTATTTTTCTGCACAACTGTTTTTCAAAGCTTGATGAGCTTTTTTTATTTCAGAAAGATTCATTGACATTGTGTCTTCTAAATTTTTCATGATATTTTCAGTATATTTATTAGCTGAATTTTTAATTTCTTTTGCTTGAGCTTGTGCCTCTGAGATTATGTTTTGTGCAGAAATTTGGGCCGCCTTAACAATTTCATTTTTGTTTATCAAAGCCTTTATTTTTTCTTCAGAAGCTTTCATAATGTTTGCTGCTTCTATGTGAGTGTCTTCTATTATTTTTGCACGAGTATCTACTATTTTTTTCGCCTGAGCCATATCCGAAGGCAAATTCAAGCGAATATCTTCCAAAATTCTTTTTATTTCATTTGTATTTATTAATGCTTTTCCACCGGTCATAGGCAAGTGCCAAGATACTTCTAAAATGTCTTCCAATTCATCTATTAAGCGTTCGATTTCCATATTATTTATCACCTTTTAAAATTTTTATTGTTTTTTGTATAAATTCAAAGATATGTTACCATATTTGTATTTTTTTTGTAAGTAAAAATTCTCAACATTATTTTGTGCAGTATGAGCAGACAATGTTTCAGTAATAATTATTGCATCAGAATTTGTTTTTGGGATTACGAGTTTGAAAGTTTCATATAAGAGTTTTTCCTCGTGATACGGAGGATCCAAAAATGCTATATCTATTGAAATATTACTGTTTTTCAAAAATTCAATTGTATCGGCTTTTACAAAATTTAAATTTTGGCGGGCTTTAATTTTAGATATATTTTTTTTAATTAAGTTAGCGGCCTCTTTGTCGCGTTCCACGATGGTAACTTCTTTGGCTCCTCTGCTTAATGCCTCGATTCCCATTTGCCCGGTTCCGCCGAAAGCATCAAAAAAATTTTTGCCTACTATTTCAAATTGCAATATATCAAAAACAGATTCTTTCACACGATCTTTTGTAGGGCGCAATCCTTCGTTTTTACTTGAATCCAGTTTTAAACCTCTGAATTGTCCTGATATTACTTGTATTTTACTCACTCCGATTTTTTATTTTTCAGAATATTTTTCTAAAGAAATTTTCTTAATTACAACGTCTTCGGTTGGCTTGTCGTCCTCGTCCACTTCTGAATTTGAAATTTCATTTACGGTGTCCAGTCCTTCGAATACTTGTCCAAAAACAGTATGACCCCTATTTGCGGTATTATAATATCCATCGAGCATCGGTGAACCGCCTTTTTCTTCGTATAAATTCTTTATGTCATCTGTTATCTTCGACATATCCACAGTTCCGCCGTATCTTTGTTCAAAAGCAGAAGGATTTCTCTTATACATTTTATAGTATTCTTCGAAGTTTTCCCATCCCATAAAACTGCTCGGATCTTGATTGTTTATAAAAAATTGGCTTCCGTTGGTGTTAGGACCTCTGTTTGCCATTGCAACAGCTCCTGTTATGTTGAATAAATCTTCACTAAATTCATCTTCAAAATCTTCTCCCCAAAGGCTTTCTCCGCCTGTTCCTGTACCTTTAGGGTCGCCGCCTTGAATCATAAAATCTTTTATTACTCTGTGAAAAATTAAGTTATTATAATAACCTTTTTCTGCGAGCCCTTTAAAGTTTTCAACAGTTTTTGGTGCTTTTTCCGGAAAAAATCTAATTTTAAAATCTCCGTGATTTGTGCTCACAACAGCTATCTCTTCGCCGTTGGTTGGCTTTTCGAGTTGATATCCTACATTTATGGATTTATTAGAATTATCACTGTTGCTTTGTGTTTCGGAATTGTTCGCACATCCTGCAGAAAAAGATAAAATACCGCTCATTAAAATTGCTCCTAATATTTTTTTATTTTTCATTTTAGAAAATCCTTTCTTATTAACTTAAAAAAGTCATTGCCAATACATTATATCCGTATTTTAAGTGTCAATCAATACAATTTTCAATTTACTATTAAAAAATTTTTTATTTATTCTTGCTTTCTCATATTTTTAAATATATTGACTATTTTGTATAAAAATGATATAATATTACAATCAGGAGGTAGATGTTATGAATAAAGATTTGATGGTTTTATTCCAAAAAATTGTTGAAAACAGAGAGATTCAAAACGATTTAAAAAAGCAAAAAAATTTAGATGAAGCTTATTCCTATTGCTTATCTGTCCAAAATGGTTATACAAAAGATGAGTTCGAAAAGTTTCTTAAAGATGTAATACGTTTAAATGAAAGATTTTTAAAATCAAAATTGGACGAAAACAGCCTGGCACAAATATCAGGCGGGGCTTTTTTAGATTCAAAAAAAGAAATTAAAATGATAAGCGCTTTGCTCGGCAGTGCGATTATTTTGCAAAGCGGAGGGCTTGTAAATGCTCAAGAAAATTTTGAAAATATACCTACAGAAAATTCTGTAAAAAATTCCGAAAATCCCTCTGATAACGGAATTGAAAATATAATAAATAATTTATCTGAAACCTCAAAAAATGCGGTTAGCGTCCTTGCTTCAACTGCTGAAAAAATTGTAGGTAGTGTTTTGGATGCAACCTCTCCCAAGGTTGAAGCTTATTATTCGGAATTCGATAATGGTTCTTCGATGAACTTAAGATGCAACCCTAAAATTTACAGATGGCCTGATATATCCGACCTTACAGTTGGACAATCCACAAATGATATTAGATTGTCAGGTGGCTCTGCGTCGGTTCCCGGAAGATTTGAAATTTACGATGTTGATGGTAATGAGGCGGGTTTTAGAGAGTTTACAGAACCCGGAAATGTAAGATATCTATGCAAATTTATTCCAAGTAGATCGGATATATATAACGAGCAGTCCATGTATTTATACCTGAAAGTTTCATCTAGAGAAGCCAGGATAATTAACGCTCCGGAGTCTAAGCCGTTGGTTTATGGACAAACTTTGTCCGAATCACATCTTTCCGGTGGAAACGCCGACATTCCGGGAATTTTTGTTTGGAGAAACGGTGATGCAATTCCTCGCGCTGGAATTAATTATTACGATGCAATTTTTATACCTCATGATAGAAGTTATAAATCTTCTATTGTTAGAGTAAGGGTAAAGGTTCAAAAAGCTTCTCCGGTTGTGAGCAGTTGGCCTACGGCTAAAGAAATTGAATTTGGAGATAAATTAGAAAATTGTAAGTTATTTGGCGGTTCTGCGAATGTTCCCGGGAGATTTGTGTGGTCCGAAAGTCAAGAAAGGCCAAAAATGGGGACACAATCTTATACAGTAATATTCAAACCGTATGACACCAACAATTATTTTGATGTATATAACTACGTCCAAGTGAAAGTTGTTAAAGCTCGTCCGAAAATTTATAGTTACCCGTCTGCATCTAATTTGCACTATGGACAAAGACTTAGCGACTCTAAACTGGTGAGAGGCCATGCTAACGTAAGAGGAAAATTTTATTGGAAAAAAGATGATAAAAATCTAAAAGCAGGGACTTATATTAGAACAGTGGTTTTTATACCTGAGGATACCAAACATTATATGAGTGCGGAGTTTGATATAAAAGTCAAAGTCGAAAAAGCCTCTGTTGAAATATATGATTTTCCGGAAGCTTCTTCCATAGTTTATGGAGATAATTTATCCAAATCGAAAATTCACCGAGCAAGTTCCAATGTCCCCGGAGTTTTTATGTGGGTTGAACCAAATAAAATTCCCGAAGCGGGTCGAAGAACATTTGAAGCGCTTTTTGTGCCGGTTGATAGAGTTAACTATAAAATATCACGAATCAATATTCCGGTAACGGTACAAAAATCCTCGCCTAAACTTGGTAATCACGATATCGAAGTATCATACAGCCCCGATCTAACTTTAAAAGATATTTTTTTACCGGAGGGATGGTCTTGGGAGTCTCCCGATAGGCGCTTGGACCATGTAGGAAAATACGAAAACATTAGCGTTAAGTATGATGGAGATGCGAATAATAGGTCGGTAGTCGAAAAAGTTGTTGTACATGTAAATAAATCTCAGCCTAGATTATTAATCGAGCCTGTGTCTTACGAAAAAAATAAAACTTTAGATAGCATACCTCTTCCAAAAGGCTGGAGCTGGGATAATCCAAAAGAATTATTATCTACCGAAAAGTCAATTTATTTTGCAAGTTATGACTCTAAAGAATCGGGCAGTGACTCCTACTACGATCAAAAAAATGTGGAAGTGAATGTTACTGTTAATAAGTCAGAGCCTAAAATTTTCAAATGGCCTCGTGCAGAAAAGGCGCTAGTATTTGGAGATAGTGTAGGAAGCATAAATTTAATTGATGCAAAATCAAGCACGGAAGGAATATTTAAAATTAAAGATCCCGACAGAAAATTGCGCGCGGGTACACATATGTGCAGAGTTGTATTCGAGCCTTTCGACAAAGGATATAAGTCAGTAGAAGGCGACATAATTATAAAAGTTAATAAAAATATGACTCCTCTGAATGTTCCTTTTGAAATAACACAAGATAAAATCGAAAGAACAGAAAATCGCATAAATCTTAATATAGAAGACAAAAATGATGATTATGAATATTCGAAAGATGGGGGATTATCGTGGCAAAATAATTCTGAGTTTACGAATTTAGCTCCCAAAACAGAATACAAATTTGTTTATAGATATAAAAATAACGCCTCGCATTGTACCGGCGAGCCGAGCAAAGAGCTAAAAATCTCCACTAAAGATGTCGCTCCAGCGGCACCGGCACACATTAGGATTAAATCAAAAACAAATCATAAAGTTATTTTTGAGAAAAATGATGAGCTGGAATATTCAAAAGATTTAGGAAATACCTGGCAAGATTCGCCGGAGTTTGATAATCTTAGCGGAAGTGAAGAATACAACTTTATTGTAAGAGTCAAGGAAACCGAAGATCATGTTGCAGGGAATAAGAGTGACGTGATTAAAGTAAAGACCTATTCTTGGGTTTCAAATGTATTTCATAAAATTTTTGGTTAATATTAGTTAAATTATTGTAGAATTAATTCCTATCGATTATTTAATCGATAGGAATTTGTGTTATTTGAAAAAAACTATTGAAATATTTTTGTGCATATTATATAATAAATTCGCAAGTTACTTTTGAAAAATGTTATAAAAATTTAGAGTAAGAGGAGTGATTTTAATGACACAAGAAGAATCAAGCGTGTGTGCAGCTCTAAAAATATTAATAGGAAATTTAGAGAGAAAATTAGATATCCAAAGAATAATGCCTAAAAAATTTTCTGAAAATTATACTTGAATTTTGCACACGAATTGAAAAATTTGTGTGCGATTTTTATGCCGAGCAGTGGAAAGTTGTTTTTGTGCAAAAAATCGTTTGTTATTCTAGTTATTTGTATCATCGATAAAGCATATGCTATCCTATTTTTCGACACCAAGATAGGTTGGAAATTATGATGTGCGGCCATATATATGAACTTCATCTATAAAAAGATACTGATCACCAGATTTGTTACGAATTATCTCAATTATTTCATCAAGTATATTTATGCCAAATAAAGTTTTGTTTTGAAATTGTACCTGCAGAACACCGTATAGCAAAAAAATTACACGATTTGTGTGAAAAATGATAATCTATAACATTATTTCCCGAGTCGAGTATTCTTTCATTATTTCGTTGCCTCTTATGGATGCTCTTGCCAAAGTTGCTGCGGTACGAAATCCGTTTTTTCTCTTTGGAAGTGGATATATTTCGCTTGGGAATATCACTTTTGAAATTGATGATGAAGAAAATGTGCACGGTTTGTGGTTGAACTATAGAGAAAATGTACCGCCAGTCAACGAGCCGTTGTCGGGCTTTCTCTGACCGTATTCTGGAATGCAAAAAATATTTTTAAAAGATTTGACCGCGATACCGGTATAATATTGAGTTATATTAACAGATTGAAACAACGGAAGACTAAAAAAGAAAAAACTTTAAAATCATTTGAAACAAAAGAGTAAACAAAAACGCACATTTTAGTTTTTATTTTATTTGATGTAAAATCAAAGCAGCAAAGGAGGTTTGTTATATGAAAGACGAAATTATATCAAGAGTAGGTTTGTGCGGACAAAGACATTATAGCTTTCTGAAAAGAACACCCCGACGCTTATCAGTGTAATGCGGTTAAACGGTACGCTTGAGCAGTATCTTACCGGTCCTCGACCGAAACGCGCAGTAAATGTTTGAGCCATGGACAAAACAGTATGCCGAATGCCGAACTTAAAGGTGTTATCGAAGAACTCAAAGCAGAAAATCAAATGGAATAGGTTCGGCATATGAACAGCATTAAAACAAGGGTAATCAATATAGTAAATGCTGAACTGATTTATATTTGAAAAAGCGGGACTTCGGCTTCGCTTTTTGCATATTCAACGTGTTTGGTAGAAAATAGCGTTCACCATTCCCGTAAATGCTTGATTTTTCGTAGAAAATAGTATATAATAAATTCGTATAACACCGTTGCTTACGAAAGGTGTATTGGGATGAAGCGACCGAATTATCTAAACCAAATACGAAATATAATAGCAAAGTCTGAAAACGGCTCTGTTTTTGTTTCAACTGATTTTACCGATATTACCGATAAAAAGACCGTTAATATGGCATTGCTTCGCCTTGCCGACGAGGGGCTTGTTAAAAAAATACTGTTCGGCGTTTATTATAAGCCAGAATATGACGAACTGCTCGGAGGAACCGTTGCGCCGTCACCGAATAAGGTTGCTCATACACTTGCCCGCAATTTCGGTTGGACAATTGTCCCCTGCGGCGATACGGCACTGAACCTTTTGGAGCTGTCAACTCAAGTGTCTTCTCAGTGGGTTTATGTATCAGACGGTGCGTATAAGGAATATTCTTTTGGCAACACAGTAATAAAATTTAAGCGAACAACGAACAAGGAAATATCAAAACTTTCATATAAAACGGCGCTGACTATTCAGGCGCTGAAAGCACTCGGTAAGGACAATGTATCCGAACAAATCATTTGCTGCTTAAAAAAAGTGTTGAGCGAAGAAGATAAAGAAAAGATGCTGACGGAAACAAAATCCGTAACATCATGGGTTTATGAATACATCAAGGCAATTTGCAAAGGCAACGAGTAATCAGAGATATTGCAAAACTGAATGAAAACGATAAAAAGGCTTTGTTTCACAACACGGCCGCTAAAATGGGTATGACCGACGCCATTATTGAAAAAGATTTTTTGGTGTGGTATATGCTGGATTACCTTTTTCATTGCTGCGCATGGAAAAATAATATTGCTTTCGAGGTTTCAAAGTCATACGGCTTAATTGAACGCTTTTCCGAGGATATTGACTTGATTCTCGACTGGCGTGTTCTCGGTTATGAAAAAGACGAGCCGTGGGCAGACAGAAGTAACACAAAACAGGACCCCTTTAATAAGAGTCAGGCAAAAAACTGAACCGCTCTTGAGAAACGAATTTATGCTTGCCGCCAAAGCGGATTTGCAAAAGGAACCTTCCTGCGATGTAAATTGCTATATAGAGGATGACGATCCGCAGACGATGGTCTTTGCCTATAATCGCAGTTTTGACGATTCGTCCATTTTGCCGGTTATCCGGTTTGAAATCGGCACGCTTGCGGTGTGTACCCCGGCGGAAGAGAAGCCAATTATTTCACCTATGACGCCGAACAGTACGGCAGACTTTTCAAGCAACCAAGCACCGAGATATTGACATTCCTGCCTAAGCGCACATTTTGAGAAAAGGTTACGATTTTACATAGAGAGGCATACCGCACCGAAAACAGCGTTGTGCCAACAAGATATTCCCGCCATTATTATGATCTTTATTGTATGGCAAATTCGTCCGCAAAAGCTGAGGATTTCGCAGACTTAGACCTACTCAATAAAGTTGTTTTACGTTTTAAGGATAAATTCTACCGTTGTTCGTGGGGAAGGTACGACGAATCTAAATCCGGTACTATGAAATTAATACCGAGTGAGAAAAATATCAAATTCCTTAAAGACGACTATGAGCATATGAAAAATATGATTTACAGCGAAAAATCGGATTTTGATGTGGTCTTAGAAGCAGTAAAACATCTAGAAGATGAGATAAATACACTGTGAGTCCGGCTTATATGATATTTTTCGAGACATTGATTTGTTCAAAATGATGATATATCGAAAAGGAGGCTCCATGGAAATTTTAGATAAAAAGATCGAGTACTGGGAACATCAACTTCTTGATCTTGGTAAGCGTAATAAAATGATAAACTATCGGGAAACCAAAAGAACTACCATTAAGTTGATAGAGCCTTCTTTTGATGAACTTTTTAACAAGCTTGTATTGGATGAAGCAACCTTGACTTTTCAACGTTCTGTTGACAGAGAAACAGATATTCGTGTTTTTTCAATCCTTTCGCTTTTAGAAAACCTATCCTCACCACTTCCTGTGACAATAGGTGATATTAAGACCGAAGGAAGTATTCTTGAAAGGCAAAAAACGCTTAAAAACCTCAGAGCCAAATCGAGATTGGCGCAAGAAGAGCAAGGCACGAATATTCTCTACCTCTTTTTTGGGTTTATTGAATGGAAAGACGGTAAAGGCGCATCTGCACAATGGATAAAATCACCTTTGGTTTTAGTCCCTGTTGTATTATCGTTAGAAGCATTAAACTCGCCGTACACACTAAAAAAACACGAAGATGATATTGTTGTTAATCCGACGCTGGAATATTACCTAAATACCGAATATGGAATTGAACTTCCTCAGTTTGAACCTGATAAAGACACTCTTGATAATTATTTGAAAAGCCTTGAAAAAATAGCAGACCAAAGAGGATGGCGTATCCTTAGAAAAGTGAGTTTAGGATTACTGTCATTTTTGAAAATTTCTATGTATAACGATTTGCGTAGGAATGAAGAACGCATCAAGGAAAATCCCATTATTCGTGCAATGGCAGGCGATATTGCTGAAGCAAATAAAATCCCTGAACGCTTGCGTGATTTTGACCTTGATTCAATTAACCCACAAGACTGTTACCAAGTTATGAGTGCCGATTCAAGCCAACAAGATGCCATACTTTATTCCAAAAACAATATTAGTTTTGTTATGCAAGGCCCTCCCGGAACCGGTAAGAGCCAAACAATTACGAACATAATTGCCGAAGCCTTGGCTGAAGGCAAAAAGGTCTTATTTGTTTCTGAAAAAATGGCCGCGCTCCAAGTAGTTTATCGCAGACTTCAAGATGCACACTTGGGTGATTTTTGCCTACCGTTGCATAGTTACAAGGCAAATAAAAAGGAAATCCTTGAACAGATCGGAGCTAACCTAAAACTGAGGCAAAGTCGTGTCAAGGATGAGGCAATCAGTAATTTGGAAGAACTCTTATCAATTCGTCAAGAACTTAATAAATATGCGGAAGAACTCCACGCACTTAATTCCGAACTCAATATTAGTTGTTATGAGGTGTATAGTAAACTTGAAGAAGTGAATGATGTACCTGCTATGGCTTTTACGCTTGGCGATCCATTGGGTATATCACAAACTAAACTTCAAACTTTTTTAAATGCACTTAAAGAATATGAGCTTTCTTTAGAGCGTTTGCATTACCATATAAATAATAACCCTTGGGATGACCTTGCTATTCGTGTGACTGGTTATGAATACAACGAACAGATGAGAGTGAAATTGGAAACTTTCAACAATTCGCTAAAGGAGTGTGTTGAAATTCTTTCGGCAATTAGCGAGGTACCAGTCCTTAGTGAACAAGTACCGTACATCTCGATGCTTGAAATAGTTGATATTATTGAGAAAATTTGTGATTTACCACAGATTCCTCAAGTATGGCTTGGCACATTTAATTTTGAACAAGGAATTAAGTCTGCAACCGATGCAAAGAACACATACGCTAAACTTTTTGAACTTAGAGAAGCAATATCAAAAGTCTTTGTAGATACAATTTATCACTATAATTACAATAAATGGAAAGATAATTTGTTGGCTCAGGCGAATGGCTTTGTTGACCTGTCCTTAATTAGAAAAAATGATTCTGAGTTCGTAAAAGATGCAGTCACTTTACGCGCCCATTTAACCGCCCTTAAAAAAGCTTTGATAGATACACGGAATACATACAAAGTGATAAATGATAAGTTGGGAACAGATTTTTCCGCTAACGCATATAACCTGCAAATGGTTGCCTCACTTTTTGAGCTTATCAGAACTAACGTAATACTAAATAAGATTTGGTTCTCATCTGATATAGGTAAGATAAGAAACCTTATCACCGAAGCTCAAACGATTACAAACGATATTAAAAACGTAAAAGAAAAGATATTGTCTATATGGGAACCTGAAATACTGAGTTTAGATTATGCCCCAATTCTTTTGAGGTACAAGACTAAATATACAAATTTCTTCAAAATATTCAAAAGACAATATAAACAAGATAAAAAGAAAATTTTAGCATTAAGCAAGACTGTTTTGAGAAAACTTCCTGATGATTCTGTTGTTGATTTATTGACAACCTTGAAATACTACCATGACAAGCTAAATTGGTTAGAGCAAAATGCTTCTGAATTAGAAAGGCTTTTAGGTAGCTATTATAAAGGGTTATATAGCGATTGGGATTATATCACAAATGCTGTGGACATTTGCTCTCAAATGAGGAATCTTCCTATCAGCGAAATCTCACCACGTTTACTTGATATTGTTTCGGTTGAGCACACGGAAGAAGCAGCAAAACTCGATATTCTTATTTCTGAACTTACAACCGCTTTGATGACAGTAAAAAACGAAGTGGCATTTTTAGAAGATGAAATTGATATTGATTTAGCGAACTTTGATGTAGAAGAAACTATCAATACAATAGAAATATATTTGTGCAGACTCAATGAAGTATCGGCACAGGCAGAAATGATTAAACCGTACTTGGTTAATACTGATGAAACAATGGATGTAATCTATAAGGCTATTGAACAATTAAATTCGTATAGTGAAACCGAGAATATTGTCAATGTTCTCGCTCAAACTTACAAGCGAGATTTTGAAACTCTGTTTGATGATGAACATACAGATTGGGATAATATTGTTATCTTGCTGACTAAAGTTGACGAATTGAAAAAATTCGAGTTTTTTCCTTTACTTCAAGGACTTGTCAATGTCACCGAAGAAAGAAAGCAGTCACTTAAAGAAATAGCATATAGTTTACGCAACGCCTATAACAATGGGTGTGCAGCATTTGATTGGATCAAGCAGCAGTTTTCTGAAAGATCTGATTTACCATCTTTAACCATATCTGCCCTCGTAGATAAAATGAATGGTTGTTTGAATAATCTTGTTAACCTTGACAAATGGATTGATTATCAGGAGGCAAAGGATAAATGCACTGAGATCGGACTTGAAGATTTCATCTCAAAATTTGAAAGCGTGTACCTTGGAAAAAACATTGAAAAAATGTTCCTAAAAGGGTTCTACCGTAGGTGGCTTGGAGTAGTTTGTGACAAGTCTGCTTCAGTACGTCGTTTCAGAAGAAATACACAAGATGAAAAGATTAAGAGGTTTATTGAACTGGACGACTTACAATTGCTGATTGCTCAAATGAGAATTCGAGAAAAACTCATTGATAATTTGCCATCCTCACATCGCATGCTCAAAGCCACGGATGAAATAGCAGTATTAAATAAGGAACTAAGTAAAAAAAGTAGGATCATGCCCTTGCGAAAGCTCTTTAGAATGATACCTAATTTGCTAATGAAGCTGAAGCCCTGTTTGATGATGTCACCACTTTCAGTTTCATACTTTTTGGAAACTGAAGCATATCATTTTGATTTGGTGATTTTCGATGAAGCCTCGCAGATTTTTCCCGAGGATGCTATGGGAGCAATTTTTAGAGGTTCACAAGTTATCATTGCCGGCGATAGCAAGCAGTTGCCTCCTACAAATTTCTTTTCAGCCACTACAAATAATTTTGACGGTGATTACGATATAAGTGATGAAGAAGATTACAGGGAAGTAGTATCTGATTCTATTTTAGAAGAGGCTACATCTGTATTGCCTAACAGAACACTGCTGTGGCATTACCGCAGCAAGCATGAAGATCTAATTGCTTTTTCAAATAGAGAAATATACAAGAACGAGCTTATTACCTTTCCAAACAGTATTACGAAAGTTCCTGATATGGGTGTTGAGTACATATATGTGGAAAACGGCTGCTATGAGGGTGGCGGTAAAAACTGCAATATCAGAGAAGCGCAAAAATGTATAATATTAGTCCTTGAACATATTCAAAAGCACCCCGATCGTTCTCTTGGAATTATTGCTTTTAGCGAAAAGCAGCAAACTGCTATCGAAAACGCAATTATTGATTTCAGAGAGAGAATGCCACAATACGAATGGTTTTTTGATGAATCTAAAGATGAACCTTTCTTCGTCAAAAATCTTGAAAATGTTCAGGGAGATGAGCGGGACACTATAATCTTCAGCATTTGCTATGCAAAAGATAAAAATGGAAAAATGTATATGCGATTTGGACCACTTGGACGTGTGGGCGGTGAACGGCGCTTAAATGTTGCCATTACCAGAGCCAAATGCAATGTGAAGTTGGTTGGATCTATTCTTCCATCAGACGTTGATCTTAGCAGAACAAACTCCGAGGGTGTTCGCATGCTCCGCTCCTACATTGAATTTGCAACTAAAGGATCAAGCATATTAAAATCGGCAGAAAGAGAAGAAACATTTGAAACCGTTGACAAGTTCTGTAACATTGTTGCCGAATTTTTAGAGAACAAGGGATATAAAGTTCAAAAACAAGTAGGATGTTCAGATTATAAAATCGATATAGCAATTGAAAATCCGAATGTTGACGGCGAATTCATTGCAGGTATAGAATGTGACGGTATATCGTATGTTCATGCGAAAACTGCTCGTGATAGAGACCATTTACGAAGAGTGGTACTTGAAAATATGGGCTGGAATCTGTATCGTGTGTGGTCTACGGAATGGAGTCGCAATCCGAAAGCAGAAGGTGAAGCTTTAATTAGTTTCATCGAATCTATTATCGATAAAAACGGAACTGCTACTCGTACATTTAAGCAAAGTAATGAAAATGATATGGATATTTCTGTTGACACAATCGCAACCGAAACTGCTAAGCCTATCGAAAAAACATTCACTCGAAATCCATATGACTTTGCTTATTACAAAGAAGCTTATTGGCGGGATACGGATCATTCTGGCTCACATGATAATTTGACTCGAATCAGTGAGAATATTCTTTATATCGTCAGTGTGGAGCAGCCTATACATATGGAATTGTTGTATAAGCGCTTAGGGCCCTCTTTTACGACTGGCAAAACAACGGAGGGGGTTAGACAGACAATTGATGCAGCTATTTCTAAAAAATTGAACGGTCGAGTTGTTATCGATAAGGACAATTTCATTAGGGTGCTTCCATTGTCCCCAATTATTGTACGCATTCCGGGAGAGTATGATACACCACGTCCAATGGAATTTATAAGTACCGAGGAAGTGGCGTCAGCAATGATTAAGATTATCAGCAGCTCTTTCGGTATTACGGAAGAAGATTTGGCATCCGAATGTGCACGTGTATTTGGATTTGAGCGTAAGGGACCAAAAATCAAGATGAAAACTGATGCAGCTATCAAGTGGTTGGTGGATAACAAACGCATCCGTATTATTGATGGAAAAGCACAGTTGATAGGAGATTGACTATGAGCAACAGAACAGAAATTAACCCTAATATCAATGCAACTGTAATCAATTCAGAGATTGGTAAGGCAACTGCAATCAATCCAAATCTTGCTGTACCCTCAACCAAATTAGTAGCAGGAACGTTGCTTGCAGATAAATACGAAATCGTTGAACCTTTAAGCGTTTCTACGGGCGAAGCAGATCTTTATGTGTGTAAACACGATGGCAAGGAATACGTAGCAAAAGTATATCGTCGTCAAAGAGCAGTAAAGCCTGAAGTAATTGCTGTCTTAAGATCAATCCGTTCTCCATATGTAGCTTCTCTTTTTGATACAGGCGTTTATAATGATTTATCTTTTGAAATTCTCCCTTATTATAAAAATGGTAGTTTGCAAGGCAGACGGTTCAGTATGGAAGAATTGAAAACAACCATTATTCCTTGTATAAATGAAGCTCTAAAAGTTCTACATCAGAATGACATCATTCACAAAGACTTGAAGCCTTCTAACATTATGCTGTTAGACGATAATAAAAGTGTTGCCATTATTGATTTTGGTATCAGTTCTGTTGTTGAACAAGGAAATACAGTATTAGTCACAAAAACAGGTATGACGCCTGAATACTCTGCCCCTGAAACATTCAGAAATTTGTTTTTGGAAGAATCAGATTATTATTCTTTTGGCATTACTCTTTATGAACTCTATTGTGGATATACTCCTTATAAAAATATGAATGCAGAGGAGATTGCGCAGTTTACTGCTGTACAACGCATACCGTTCCCAAAAGATATGCCACAGGAACTTCAAGACTTGATTTCCGCCGTTACATATTTTGATATTACAAACCGTAACAAGAAGAATAATCCTAATAGAAGATGGACTTATGCAGAAGTTGACAATTGGTGTAAAGGGAAAAAGCAAGTTATTCCCGGTGAAGGTACTGGTCCCGGCGTAGAAAAAGCTATTCCTTCATACACATTTCTGGGTCAGGCATATAAAGATATCCCATCATTGATTACTGCACTTGCAAGTAATTGGAATGATGGTAAGAAGCAGCTTTATCGTGGCTTGCTATCGGCTTTCTTCAAAAACTTCAATCCTGAAATTGCAGGCTATTGTATGGGTGCTGAAGATGAGGCAACTTGTACTGTGGGAAAAGATGATATTATCTTTTGGGATCTACTTTACAAGATTTATCCTGAGCTTAATGGCTTTTATTGGATGGGACAAACCTATGAGTCACTTCCCGCATTAGGTAGAGACATGCTTGAAAAATTGTGGAGAAACGATAAGTCTAATTGTTCATATTGGGATAGCATTTTGGAAAATAAACTTCTCACCAATTATCTTTCTAAGGTTAAATCTAAAAATGATAAATTGGTTGCGGCTTCTTCAGCACTTGAAACTTCGCATAATGTCGGTAACAGAAGTAAGCGTGATACTATGATGAATTACTATACTATGGCCTATCTGCTTTCTGGGCAAAAGTTTTTGTCGGTCGGTGAAAAACGTTTAAAAAATGTTTCTGAATTGACTGTATATATGAAAGAATTGCTTGACTCTTCCTATGAGGAGTTTGAAGATTTCTGCCATTCTTTAATTGATTATGATGACACTTTGGATGTTCAACTAGAAGCTTGGTTGATTGCACTTGGAAAAAGAAACGAAATTGCTAAGTGGAAACAATCACTAAATGAATAAATAGTATGAGGTGAATAATATTACGAGAGAAATACTTGGTATAATTATGATTGGATTCATTGTTGTCGGATGACCAATAGTATTTCTAGTATTGACCCATACTATGCCGTGGTATTTAATTGTTATGTATTTTATTTGGGTTGCAGGATGCCTTGCAACTATTGATGAGGAAATTGCTCAAAAATTTGAACAGATAAGCAAGTTGTGGCGTAACACCAGAACAAAGGTCAAAGTAAACCGGTTTATCGAATTACTTGTCATTTGCGATGAAGATGTATCACACTTTATGAATAATAACTAGATTAATAATAGAAAAAATACCGAATTGGCCATAAAAAATTAAATGAAGAAGTAGAATTCTTGTATAGTCAAAAGAAAAAAGGAGGGTAATATAAATGTCCGGACCTAAGACATCAAGATATATATTAACACCAGAACAGAAAAGAGTATTAGCTGAGCAAAGAGCAATTGAACGCAGAAAATATGTTGTTTCAGAAAATATAAGAAGAAATAATAAAAGACTAATACAGATTGGTAGTATGTTTTCTGCTATGAAACAGGTGTCCAATGAGCTGTTGAATCGTTGCGGAACTGATGGTGGATTTGCAGCTAAGTTATTGGAATTGGAAAATGTAATTGTTCCGGTTACGCCAATCATTGCAAGAACAGATAACAATGACGTGAATTCTCTTGAAAACACAGCGAAAGAAGTCTCGGCAAGTCTTGCAAAAGCAGAAAGAATTGCTTCTGAACTGTCTGTAATTTCCGCAAAAAACGAGATAGCATTACGCTCTTCTTTAAGTGCCGACATTGATAAAGGATTCAATACATCTTTTGCTGATATGCAGACTGTTTCACAGACAACAATAAGCAAAAGTAAGTCCAAGATCAAAAATCAGTTAATCGAAATGAAGAATAATCAAAATCTCCCGAAAAAATTAGTTGATGAATTAGATGCAACACTTTCAAAAATTGAGCCTCTTGATAATGAAGTTTTTTTGAAAAACTTTTCCTCTGTTACTGTTTCCCCTTTGCTTAAGCGATGTAGACAGTATTTGAGTGAATATGAAACTTGCCACGAAGAATTTGAAAAACTCTATACAGAATACATTGCCCTTTGTGATTTGTATTTCTATGTGGCCCAAGAGTATCCGTGCTGTAACACTTCAATCGAGGTTCTAAAAGCTGAGATCAAACGAATAAAGGATACTGTTGATGCTGATGATGAGCAGGCATATATTAGCGATTGCTTAGATGAGGTAATGGAAGAAATGGGATATATTGTAATAGGTAGTCGTGAAGTTACCAAGAAAAATGGAAAACATTTCCGTAATGAACTTTACACCTATGGAGAAGGCACCGCCGTAAATGTAACCTATTCCTCCGATGGAAAAATCGCAATGGAGCTTGGAGGTATTGATTCAACGGATAGGCTTCCTGATGAGCTCGAAACTTCTACTTTGTGTGAATCTATGGAACAGTTTTGCGGTAACTTCAAAGAAATCGAAAAACGTTTGCTCGAAAAAGGTGTTGTCCTTGCAGAACGCATTTCCTTACTACCGCCAAGTGCGGAGTACGCACAGATAATCAATACTACGGACTATAATATGACCGAAAAAGCTGAAACTTTGCATACAAAGAAACAGCGTCGAACTACGACAAAGCGAAAGGCTTTGAGAAAGGAGTAATATATGGAAAAATATAAAATCTGTCCTTCTTGCAAGTCCAAAAATTCTCCTGCTCTTTTTGAGTGTATAAACTGCGAAGCAGATCTTACCGGAGTGAAAATTACTGACAAAGAAACCGAAAAGATAATTGCAGAAAATGCTGCAGCTCAAGCCGAAGCCACTCCAAAGAAGATGATTAGAATATGTGAGTGTGGTACAAAAAATGCTCCTAATGCTCGTAAGTGTAGCTCTTGTAATGAGGATATATCTGACATTACTCCTACACCCGATACCGATGAAGAAGAAACTGAGAATTCAACTTCTTTTGTATTAAGTAGCCTTGACGGTCAATTTGTATACAAGATTACTGCCAATGATGTGACGATCGGTAGAGAGAATACTATGAGCGAGTATCTTTCTGTAAAGAGTTATGTTAGTAGATCACATGCAAGGGTTACAAAAGTGAATGACGAGTTGTTTATTGAGAATTTGAGCAATACCAATTTTACCTATGTAAACAATAGTAAGATAACAGAAAAAACTAGACTACAGGACGGCGATGAAATTGGGCTTGGCGGAACAAACTTGAACGGTAAGTGTCAAGAACAAGCAGCTTATTTTTTAGTGAGGATCGGACAATGTATATAGCAAGAGTTTTATATCCTGTTGAAGTTCTTGGCCCTGGTAAAAGAATTGGGATTTGGTTCTGTGGTTGTCCTCGTAGATGTAAGGGATGCAGCAATCCTGAACTTTGGGAGTTTCAAGAAAAGTATAGGACTACTCCTGAAACAATATTTGAAATAATTAAATCCATTTCAAAAGAACATACAGTAGATGGCTTTACAATAACCGGAGGGGATCCTTTTTATCAAGCAGGTGATCTTGTTGAATTGCTTGATTTGCTCAAGGAGATTTCCGAAGATATAATCGTATATACAGGTTACAAACTAAAGGAGCTTGAACCTGACAAGTTAAGGTATATAAGCATATTGATTGACGGAGAATACATAGAAGAACTGAATGATAATTCGCTATTAAGGGGTTCTTCAAATCAACAAGTCCACATTTTGGACGATAGAAAAAAAGAAAAGTATAGCATCTATTTCAAAACTGAAACTAACAAAGTTCAAAACTTCTTTACTTCGGACGGTGTAGTTTCAGTAGGAATACATAGACCTGATTTCTGAAAGGAGAAAAGATCATGGCTGGTTACATATCAAAATGGCATAAAGAACTTGGCATTTTCTCGAAGATCAAGCCGTTGATTGTTTTAGAAGGAAATGTTTTAGATTCGTATCAATATCCCGAAGAAGGGAGCACGCCTAAAGGCAGTATTTTGAGATTGCCTGCATATCTGCATTACTATTTCAAGGATATGGGGTATCAAAACATAGTTTTCTATGATAGTTTAAGAGGTTTCTATAACACTTGCGAAGAAGGCTATCTCGAAAACTTTGCAAAACTCGCAGAGATATCTGCAAGCCACGGCTTTATTAAGGCAGACTTTAAAGGTGGAAGTAAAAAAGAGGGAGCTTCAAATATAGTTAGTAAAACGCTTTCTCAAGATAAGGAAGCGACTGTCATTGTTATGAATTTTGCTTCTCGTTATATTACCTCACCTGACAATATGGAACAGAGTGAAGTTGATAGCTTTACTGTGCTTTTGCAGGCTTCGCTTGAGGCAAAAGATGTTAAAACTGAGAGTAATGGCATTTTGAAAAACCTGCTTGTCTTGATTGCCAATAAATCAAATGACATTCCTGCGTGGTTTTATTTGCAAAATCCTAATGTTAAAATGATTACCCTTTCTGTACCTTCTAAAGAGGAGCGAGAAGAGTTGTTGAAAAGCCCTAGCTTTCCAAGTTTCTTTGCAAGAGAGATTTATATGGAGGATAGCGCCTACTATAATGATCATCCTAACGAGCTCGAAAAGATTCAAAATAAATTTGTAGCACTTACAGAAGGTTTTAGTTTTACAGAAATCAACGGTCTACGTAGACTTTGTAAAAATGAAAAAATCCGTATGAAAAATTTGTGTGATGTAATCGACCTTTATAAGTACGGTATCAGGGAAAATCCTTGGAAGAGCCTTGACCTTGAAGAAATTAGAAAAGCAAAATCAAATTTTGAAAACCGAGTCAAAGGTCAGAATTATGCTATCACCAAAACACTCGATGTTATTAAACGTGCTATTACCGGAATGTCAGGACTACAAGGCTCTTCTCATACAAGACCCAAAGGGGTTCTGTTCTTTGCCGGACCTACAGGTACCGGTAAAACGGAAACTGCAAAAACACTTGCAGAAATATTATTTGGTGATGAAAATTGCTGCAAACGTTTTGATATGAGCGAATACGGTCAAAGTCATAGTGACCAAAAGTTGCTCGGAGCGCCTCCTGGATATGTCGGCTACGAAGCTGGAGGTCAATTAACAAACGCGGTTAAGAACAATCCTTTTTCCATTCTCTTGTTCGATGAAATCGAGAAAGCTCATCCTTCAATTTTGGACAAGTTCTTGCAAATCCTTGAAGACGGCAGAATGACAGATGGACAAGGAAATACCGTCTATTTTTCTGAAACAATTATCATATTTACAAGTAATCTTGGCATCTTCACTATGAATGAAAACGGTCAACATGAAGCAAATGTTACAAGCGATATGCCTTATCAGGAAATGTCAGCGCGTGTAAGAGATGCCATCGAGGATTACTTCAAACTGCAACTTTGTCGCCCTGAAATTCTTAACAGAATTGGAGAAAACATAGTTGTCTTTGATTATATTCGACCTGATGTTGCAAAACTGATTCTGAATTCTCAGGTGAGTAAGATTATAAAGAATATGTCTGCTGAGAAGCATATCACATTAACTATTGCAAATAGTGCTATGGCAACTCTTACTGAGCAGGCGCTAAATAATCTTCAGAACGGCGGTCGTGGTATCGGGAATGTTGTTGAAAACCTTTTAATTAATCCATTGTCAAGATATTTGTTTGATAATGAGATTTTCGATAATGCGAGCGTGACAATTGACAATATCAACACAACTGCAACACCGCCATCTTTAGAATGCACGAAGGGTTAAGTTATGAATGTTATAGCAGTAACCCAAAAGGGGTTAAACAAAACAGAAAATGAAGACAGAATCATAGTTGGCAAGACAATCGTCGCAGACGGTACGCTTATTTCTGAGCTCGAAAATGGCATTATAGCTGTAGCTGATGGCGTTGGTGGCCATAATGCCGGAGCAATAGCATCTCATTTTGTGGCAAATAAACTGTGTTATTTAAAAGAGATAAGCGTGGAACGGCTAAAGGCAATTAACGATGAGTTAATTAAAATTTCAGAAACTACGTACGGACAACAAGGAATGGCAACCACTTTGTCAGGAATTTGTTGTGTCAGAGGTAAAACGCTATTGTTTAGTATTGGAAACACTCGTGTATATCTACTTCAAAGCAGAAAGTATTTAAAGCAACTAACAACTGATGATACAACCCTTAATTATCTTCTTGCAACAGGTCGATTATTACCGGAGGATGCAGAAAACTTTGATCGAAAAAACGAGATTGTTGCTTGCTTCGGCGGCGGCTCCGCCGATTTGTTTAAAGTAAAGGTAAATTATATTGACCAATTAGTGGCTCCGATTATGATCACTTCCGATGGAATACACGATTATTTAAGCGTTGACCAAATGGAAGACATAATTGAAGAATACGGACTCAGCAAAGAAGGTTGTATTGAAATGATACAAACAGCAAGGAACAATGGTTCACTTGATGATGCAAGTATTATTATAGGGGGTGTTTAAGTGGAGCTTCGATTTAGAAAAAGTATTTCAATTATTCCCGGGATGAAGTTGAATTTTGGTAAAATGGTAATTTCTGTTAGAACAGGTGTGTATGGATTTAGAAAAACATTCCGTGTAATTTGATATATTCTTCTGAAACTGAATACAACGAAAATTGTCAAAGCTATGCAAATGAACATTCCAATGTGGAACACAATAACGCTGAAACTCCAATATACGCGAATTGCAATTTAAGCACATCTGTTGATTTGGATATGGTAACACAGCTTGATACAAGTTCGCTCAAATCAATACATAAGACAAGCGATGATTCGATTGATTGGACGGAAGTATTAGTTTCACCCATTGCGTTTGATGAAACCTATAATCAACAAATGTGATCGTATTACCATAGCATAGCCCCTAAAATACTTGCAGGCGATATTGATGCATATTTGCAGTTGGTTTATGAGGTAAATCCTCTTGATGATCTATTGAGAAACACACTATCGTTCACACAGTATTGGATGGAAAAACAATTTTATCAGTAGATTTTGATAGACAAAACTTATCAAGAGTAAAGTTTGGATATATTGATCCGGCAGATATCTTGGGGTAGTTCAAACATAATATGGACTTTGATGAAATGAACGGTTTTGCACCCGTTAATAATCTTGAATAAGAAAGAGGAATAAATATGGGTTTTAGACATAGAAAAAGTATAAATTTAGGCGGCCGATTTAGAATAAATCTAAGCAAGTCGGGCGTTGGATATAGTTGGGGAGTTAAGGGTTACCGTGTCACAAAAACCGCAAAAGGTACAACACGAAGAACTGCCTCTATTCCCGGTACTGGTATTTCTTATGTTTACGAAACAGGAAAAAATAGAGGCAATTCGAGAGACGATAGCAGCCCTACTAATCAACACCCTGTTCAATCAATTGACAACAATCATTATGACACACAAAACATCGTCAACAATGTAGCTACTGCAATGGTATCCGATGGGTTAGAGGATATGCTTGCATCTGCAAGTAAAGCTTTGAAACTAAATAAATTATCTACTGTCGGTATATGTATAACTGCAATTTTGGGATTAGGTTTTCCAGTGTTATTTCTCTTTACAGCTGTGTTTTTGGCTTTAAAAATTATTATCAAAACAAAAGGCTGCATTGATTTAGATTATTATATTGAAGACGATCAGCGAACTGTCGTTGATGAGAGAATGAATCCTATGATAAAAATTACTGAATGTGCAAAGGTTTGGAGAATAATACAAACCAGCAAAGTGATTGATAGGAAATATGCTTCTGGCGCAAACAATACGGTCAATAGAACTGCTTGTAAAGCTACAACCAAAGCCCCTTTCCCTTTTAAGACAAATCTTCAGATCGCTTCGTTCAAAACAAAAAAGGAAACTTTACTTTTTTTGCCTGATAAGCTTTTCATTATGCAAGGAAACAAAATTGGTGCATTGAATTATTCTGACATCAATTCAAATACGCACACAACACGTTTTGTAGAAAGCGAGAGTGTTCCGAGCGATGCTCAAATCGTGGGTCAAACATGGAGGTATGTTAATAAATCTGGTGGACCGGATAGACGTTTCAAAGACAACAGACAATTGCCCGTTTGCTTATATGGGGAAATCGAACTGCGCTCAAACTCTGGATTAAATACAGTCATTATGTTCTCAAATCCAAACATCAATAATTAGATAAAAAATATTCTACGGTGATGAAATGAATAATTGCATCAAATTTACGCCTGAACAATTAAACAAGCTTCAAACATTTTTCAACAAAATGATTTTACATCTAATATGATGTTGAACCGCGAATACGGTTTTGCCGCTGAGCAGTCTGAGATTTTTGGAGAATATTGGCTTGGGAATTTGCGCCTGCTCAGTGTAAACCGAAAAATAAAAAACTTTTCAAAGGACTATCCGGTCAACTTTTTGTAAAATGCCGAACGAGTACATGGACAGATTTTTTGAAATGTATGAAGAACCGGTTATGCAAGGTCAACAGGCTTGGGAATTTTCTGGCATCTCAAAAAAGATTCCGCAGTACGAGGATTTTTCGGAGCGGGTAAACCAAGACAAAATTAACTTCTACAATAAGTGGACCTATTGCAAAACCAAGCTCGGCGTGCCGTTCTTTTTCAGCAAGTTGTCGAAGGATGAAACTACGGCAAAAAACTTTTTCGCAAATAATTCTGCTGAAGAACAGCGGTATATTTTCTTGCGTGATGATTTTGTGAAAACCTTAAACAGCACCGATAAAGAGATATATTATCTTTCGGAAAAAGGACTTACTCAAAAAGAAATTGCCAATCGGCTTGGATACAAACCCACAGCTCGGTCAGCAAGCGGATGAAAATAATGAATAAGGATTTCAAAAAATTCTTAGACTTTGAAAACTGAACAAGTAAAAATTTACGGCGGTGTTCCCGAAAAAAGGAGCATCGCCGTCTTTTACATCTGAAAATATTTTTGAAAAGCTTAAAATTTCTTCAGAACTCAGGAACATTTTTCGTTTTTGCTTTGTACTGTATATGGATAGAAAGAAAAATATTTAAACCGGGAGAAAATTAAATTGAAAGAAATCATTCAAAGCACAGAAAAGGAATTTTCGGAAACCGATTCCAAAAAGAAATAATATCAGATCGACTGAAAAGTTGGTCTTTTATTATTCGAGATTTCAGAAAAGAGGTAATGCTTATGAGGATATCAAAAAGCAAAACTATAATTAGAGATCAAGGTGTGTCTCACACCTTAGCAAGCAGGTCTTTGTGTACCACGAAAGTCCTAATCACAGTCGAAATCGGCTGACTCTTTGGTGGAACATTTCCCAATTCCCCAGAAAAGGGAGCTGATACTATACGGGAAAAGATACACGAATATCCGTAAGAATTACGGATAAAGAAAAGCGAAAAAGTTTGGACTATCCACAACCGAGTTTCGAAGACGGAAAATGCATTTATGAAGATCCTATATTCATGCCATCCGCTCTAGACTTTGTGCTGTGCTGAATTTTGCAACAGAAAGGCATCATCTTATGGATTTTAGTCCGGCGAAGCATGTGAAAACGGGCGTAAAGGAGGCTACCGAACGTCTCGTTTGGATCGTAGAGCAGTACAAGAAATTTCATAACGAGATGTCGCCTAATATTCCTGAATATATCGTATTTGATGTTTTCTTTTGGTGTGTACTAAGGCTCGGTGAATTGCTAGTATTGATCTTTTCCAATATCGACCTCGAAAAGTGTTATATTCGTATTAACAAAAATATTTACGAAAGGCACGGCAAACGGATTGTAACTACTCCAAAGATGGCCAAAAGTATTCGGAATGTAAGTATATCCGAAACTCTTTGTAATGAATTAAGAGAGTATATCGCAAAACTTCCCGACTCAAAACCGGATACCACGCTGTTTTCGACAAGTAAGATATCACTTCATCGCAAGCTCAAAGCCGGTATTGAAAAGGCAGGTGTGCTACGGATAACAATTCACTGCTTTCGGCATTCTCACATCACTTATCTGGTTAATAAAGGTTGGCCCACACTTGTAGTTGCCGCCCGAGTGGGACATGAGGGTATTTATATTACTACACACTATTGGAGGACGCAATGTGTGAAATGATGGACAAGGATATGGCATAGCTATGTGAAAGCACCCTATGGGACAGTGTCCTGCAGGGTGCTTTAGTTTTGTCGTAATTCGGTCGTAAAACAGACCTGTTTTTTGCGAAAAGCCCGTATTTACGGCACTTTCTGAATTATGCAATTATTCCCACTCGATGGTTGCGGGAGGTTTGGAAGTAATATCGTAGACTATTCTATTTATTCCGGGAACTTTATTGACTATTTCAGTTGAAATTTTTTCTAACAAATCGTAGGGGAGGGCCGAAAATTTAGCGGTCATAAAATCCGAAGTGTTTACAGCTCGAAGAGCGAGAGTATACTCATAACTTCTTCCGTCGCCCATTACTCCTACACTCTTTGTGTTGGTTAAAACTGCGAAATATTGGTTTGGCACATGTTCAAGACCATAAGATTCAATTTCTTTCCTCATTATTGCATCTGCGTTTTTTAATATGTCGAGTTTTTCTTGAGTAATTTCTCCGATTATCCGAATAGCTAGTCCAGGGCCGGGGAAAGGCTGTCTGTTCACAAGTTCCTTCGGTATGCCAAGTTCATGTCCAACTTTTCTTACTTCATCTTTAAAAAGGTCTCTTAACGGCTCAATTATTCCTGAAAAACTTATATTAGTAGGTAACCCGCCTACATTGTGGTGGCTTTTTATCACTTCAGCATTTTCAGTTCCGCTTTCTATCACGTCGGGATATATTGTTCCTTGGCACAAAAAATCCGTGTGTTCGAGTTTTACCGCTTCTTCTTCAAAAACTCTTATGAATTCTTCACCGATCAATTTTCTTTTTGATTCAGGGTCGGAAATTCCTTCTAATTTTTTAAGAAATCTTTCTTGCGCATTTACTCTTATGAGATTCATATTAAATTTGTCTTTGAAAGTTTTTTCTACTTCATCGCCTTCGTTTTTTCTCAAAAACCCATGATCTACGAATATGCAAGTAAGTTGATCTCCGATGGCTTTGTGCAGTAGCGTTGCAGCAACCGAAGAATCCACTCCGCCAGACAGTGCACAAATAGCCTTTTTGTTGCCTATTTTTTGTTTTAATTCTTTTATTTTTTCTTCTATAAAAGATTCCATTTTCCAGCTTCCGCTGCACTTACATATTTCATAAAGAAAAGTTTTGAGCAAAATATTTCCTTCTACTGTATGGTTAACTTCAGGATGAAATTGAACGCCAAATAAATTTTTTTCTTCATTTTCCATGCAAGCAATGGGGCAGTCGTGACTGTCGGCCGTAATTGAAAATCCATTAGGTGCTTTAGCGATATAATCGGAATGACTCATCCAGCAAATGCTTTTTGATGAAATGTTTTTAGTTAATAAGGATTTTCTTCCAAAATTTACTGTTGTATTGCCATATTCGCTCGTCAAAGTTTTGCGCACTTCTCCACCCATAGTGTAAGCCATAAGTTGAGCACCGTAACAAATACCGAGCACGGGAATTCCAAGATTAAATATTTCTGAATTACACCTCGGAGCATTTTCTAGGTAAACGCTGTTCGGACCGCCCGAAAGTATTATTCCTTTATAATCTAAACTTTTAATTTCTTCGGGATTTATTTTATAATTTTTCACTTCGCAAAACACATTAAGCTCACGAACTCTGCGAGCAATAAGTTGGCTGTACTGACCGCCAAAGTCCAATATCAGTATTTTTTCGTTAGACAAATTTATTTTAAACACATCCTTAAAAAATTAGTTTATTTTGCAAATTACGTTTTCTTCATAGAATTTAACTACGAAGAAAACGCATATTTAAAGATTATTCTACGGTTACTGATTTTGCCAAGTTACGAGGTTTATCTATATCGCACCCTCTTAATTTAGCCACATGATACGAAAGCAGTTGCAAAGGAACCACAGCAAGAGAAGGAGCGGTCATTTCGCAAGAATTTGGTACGTAAATAACGTCGTCTGAAATTTGTGAAATCTTTTCAGCGTTATTTTCACTTGTAATAGATAAAATTTTTGCACCTCTTGATTTCACTTCTCTGATATTGCTTACGGTTTTATCAAAAAGTTTATCCTGTGTTGCCAAAGCGACTACCAAAGTGTCGTTATCAATCAAAGAAATAGTACCGTGTTTTAATTCTCCGGCAGCATAAGCTTCGGAATGAATATATGAAATTTCTTTTAATTTTAAAGAACCTTCCATGCAAACTGCATAATCAAGATTTCTGCCTATAAAGAATACTTTTTCGGTATTGTAATATTTTTTTGCTATATTTTCAATTTTATTTTGCAATTCTAAAACTGACGAAATTTGAGAAGGTAGTTTTTCGATATTTTCCAATACAGTTTTATATGAATTTTCAGAAATAGTATTTAATTTTTTAGCCATATAAAGAGCCACAAGGTATAACAAAGAAAGTTGAGTGCTGTAAGCTTTTGTGGTTGCAACCGCAATTTCGGGACCGGCCCATGTGTAAAGTACGTCATCCGATTCATTAGCAATAGAGCTGCCCACGACATTAACTATCGAAAGAACTCTTGAACCTCTTGATTTGGCCTCACGAAGCGCCGCCAATGTGTCTGCAGTTTCGCCTGATTGACTTATTACTATCGTTAAAGTATTTTCATTAACGATGGGGGAGCGGTATCTGAATTCCGATGCAACATCTACTTCTACCGGCTTTTTCAAAAGATTTTCAATAAAATATTTAGCTACGCATCCAACATGGTACGCCGAACCACATGCCACGATTGAAATTTTATTTAAATTTTTCAAATATTCTTCTGAAAATTCCACGTCATCTAAATGAATTTCCGAACCCTTAATTCTTGGAGAAACGGTCGCTTTTATTACTTCGGGTTGTTCCATGATTTCTTTCATCATGAAATGTTCATAATTGTTTTTTTCTGCCGCAGTTACGTTCCAATTTACGACTGTAATTTCTTTTTGAACAGGTTTTCCGTCAAAGTCAAAAAGCTCAAAATTATCAGATTTAATTACTGCAATTTGTTTCTCTTTTAGCCTGCATATATTTTTCGTTTTTGATAAAACGGCAGGAATATCAGAGGCTATATAATTTTCTCCTTCACCGACGCCGACTATGAGAGGACTGTCTTTTTTCGCCGCAAACAAAGTATCAGGATAATCGGCGCAAATAATCCCGAGAGAAAAAGAGCCTTCGATTGTATTTACTAATTTTTTTACAGCTTCAAACATGTCGCCCTTGTAAAAATAATCCAAAAGCTGAACTGCAACTTCAGTATCGGTGTCGGATACAAACCCGTCAAATCCCTCACTTATAAGCTTTTTCTTGAGCTCCATATAATTTTCTATTATACCGTTGTGAATAAGAGCAATTTTGCCCGAAAAGCTAAGGTGCGGATGAGCGTTGGCATCCGAAGGATTGCCGTGAGTTGCCCAGCGGGTATGACCTATACCCAAATGAGATGAAATTTTCGGTTCACTTTCAAGCAAATCTTCTAAAATTTTAAGTCTTCCTTGTTTTTTTGCAACTTTAATTTTTTTATCTGCATAAACAGCTATTCCTGAAGAGTCGTATCCTCGATATTCAAGCTTTTCTAGCCCCTGAAGCAAAAACGGAACTGCTTCATTTTTACCTATATATCCGACTATTCCGCACATATCAAACACTCCTTAAAAAATTTATCTATAAATTATATTATCTCTTGATGGTCCGTTAGAAACTATATTTATCGGTACTCCTATATATTTCTCTGCAAACTCAATGTATTTTCTGCATGCTTCCGGTAAATCCTCATAATTTTTAATTTTTGAAATATCGCACTTCCATCCGGGGAGGGTGGTGTAAACCGGTTTTGCATCTTTCAATTTGTAAGGAGCCGGGAAATCTTCTGTAATTTTACCGTCAATTTCATATGCTGTGCAGACTTTTATCTCATCCAAATATCCTAAAGCGTCCAGAACGGTAAAAGCTATACTTGTTGCACCTTGGACTCTGCATCCGTAGCGTGAAGCAACCAAATCAAGCCATCCCATTCTTCTTGGTCTGCCGGTTGTTGCGCCGTATTCTCCGCAATCTCCGCCTCTGCGTCTGAGTTCTTCAGCTTCTTCTCCGAATATTTCACTTACGAATTCTCCTGCCCCTACAGCACTTGAATACGCTTTTACAACTGTTATTATTTCCTTGATTTCATAAGGCGGTATCGATGCTCCTACGCTGCCGTATCCTGCGATTGTGTTGGAAGATGTTACCATAGGATATATTCCGAAATCTGTGTCTTTTAATGCTCCTAATTGACCTTCCAATAATATTTTTTTGCCATTTTGGATTGCATCAAATATAAATTTAAATGTGTCTCCTACAAACGGAGCAAGAACTTCTTTGTAGTGCATTAATTTTTCAAAAATTTCATCAGCATCTAGTTCGGGCTTGTTGTAAAGATGTTTTAAAATTACATTTTTTATGGATAAAGCGTTTTCTACGCGTTCCCTTAGATCGTCCTCGTCGCCAAAGAGTTGACCTACCTGAATACCTATTTTCGAAAATTTATCAGAATAGAACGGAGCTATTCCCGATTTGGTAGAACCGAATTTTTTAGAAAACAATCTTTCTTCTTCGTAAACGTCGAATAATTTATGATAGGGCATAACTATTTGAGCTCTGTCTGAAATTAAAAGATTTGGCTTGGGAATTCCGGAATCTTCGAGCATTTTAAGTTCTTTTTCCAAATTTTCAACGCTTAATGCAACTCCGTTGCCGATCACGTTGGTTATGTTTTGGCAAAACACTCCGGAAGGGAGTTGATGCAAAGCGAATTTTCCGTAATTATTTATTATTGTGTGACCTGCGTTGCTTCCGCCTTGAAACCTTACCACTATATCTGATTCTATCGCAAGACAATCGGTGATTTTTCCTTTTCCTTCATCGCCCCAATTGGCGCCTACTATTGCTTTAACCATGTGTTTATCACTCCATATTTTTATATATTTACCAGATTATTTTCATCAATCTCGATAGTACTTTTATTTTCATTTATTAACGGCATTACAATTTCATCAATGTATTCTTGAGTTTGACTTGGTGCTCTGCCGATATAATTTTGAGGATCTCTTATTTTTTCCAGTTGGTTCTCGGAAAGATCAAAATCTTTATCTGCCAATATTTTGTCTAATAAATGATTCTCTTTTCCTTCTTTTTTTATGAGGTATGATTCAGCCATAGAATACTCTCTGATTTTTTCATGGAGAATCTGCCTGTCTCCGCCGGACTTAACTGCTTCCATCAGGATATTCTCAGTTGCCATAAATTGTATTTCGTTCATAAGATGTTTTTCGATTACTTTTTCGTTTACCACAAGCCCACCGGAAACATTTATGTAGGTATTTAGCACTCCATCAAGAGCTAAAAAAGATTCCGAAATGCAAAGTCTTCGATTTGCCGAATCGTCCAAAGTTCTTTCGAACCATTGTGTGGACGCAGTCAAAGGTGCATTTAAAGATTGCGTTATTACAAATCTGCAAAGAGCTGCAATTCTTTCGCACCTCATAGGATTTCGCTTGTAGGGCATCGCAGAGGAGCCTATTTGTTTGTTTTCGAACGGTTCTTCAATTTCTTTTAGATGCTGAAGAAGTCGAATATCGTTAGAAAATTTAGCGGCACTCTGAGCAACAGCGCTTAAAACTGCAAGTACATTGCTGTCAAATTTTCTTGAATAAGTTTGACCGGAAACATCAAAGCATTTTTTAAATCCCATTTTTTGAGCGATTTTTTTGTCCAACTGTTTGACTTTTTCATTATCTCCGTTAAACAGCTCCAAGAAACTTGCTTGAGTTCCGGTAGTTCCCTTGCATCCCAAAAGTTTTACATTATCAAGCAAATGGTTTATGGATTCTATATCCATAACCAAGTCTTGAATCCAAAGAGTAGCTCTTTTTCCGACGGTAGTGGGCTGAGCTGCTTGAAAATGAGTATATGCAAGAGTCGGAATATCCTTGGTTTTTATAGCGAAATCTGACAGGAGTTCTATTATTTTTATTATTTTCTGTTTTAAAAGTTTTAATCCTTGAGTCATCACTATTATATCGGTGTTATCCCCGACAAAACACGAAGTCGCTCCCAAATGAATTATAGGTTTTGCGTGAGGACATTGTTTTCCGAAAGCGTACACGTGAGACATTACGTCGTGACGTATTTCTTTTTCTTTTTTTTCGGCATCACTGTAATTTATATTATGTAAATTTTCTTTCATTTCATCAATTTGAATGTCCGAAATTTCAAGTCCGAGTTCTTTTTCCGATTCTGCCAAAGCAATCCAAAGTTTTCTCCATAGAGTGAATTTATTATCTTCGGAGAAAATTTTACTCATTTCTTTGCTTGCATATCGGCAAGATAGGGGTGAATTATAAATATCTTTCAAAGAAACCTCCATTAATATTATCAAATAATTTTTTAACCAGAAGTACATTATACATTTTATTTAATTTGTTTTCAATAATTATATTAAAATAAAATTTTAAATATTAAGGAGGACGTTAGATGTTTCAAAACATTTTTTTAAGTGTTTGTAGAGCCTTTTTTTCTATTCTGGACACATATGACCTGGAAATTCCCAGTGCCGCTGCCACTTCTCGTTGCGGTAAAGGCCCTTTACCTCCGATGCCATATCTTAAACATAGAATTATTTTTTCACGATTGGAAAGTCCTTTTAAAATGTATTTTCCAAGTTTTTGTATATTTATCTTTGTGTCAATTTTATCGGCAATTGAATCATCTATTGATATAGTGTCCATTAAGGTTAAAACATTTCCGTTTTTGTCGGTTTCAATGGGTTCGTTAATCGAGATATCCAAAGATGATTTTTTAGAATTTCTAAAATGCATAAGAACTTCATTTTCGATGCACCTCGCGGCGTAACTCGAAAGACGAATTCCTTTTTCGGGCTTGAATGTGTTAATTGCTTTTATAAGACCGATTGTGCCTATGGATATTAAATCGTCCGGGTCGCTTTTATTGTGGTAATACTTTTTGGTTATATGAGCAACTAATCGCAAGTTGTGTTTTATAAGCTTGTTTTTAGCGTATTTGCTTCCGGATTTTAATAAATCTATATATTTTCTTTCTTCTTTCGCGGACAAAGGCTTCGGGAAAGAATTCGGAGTCATTACATGAAGAATAGCGAAAGGAATAGTTGATAAGATATTTAGTATTGTATTTAGCCACATTGAATATCACCTTGCTGATAAATTTATATTTGTATTTTAATTTTTATGTGACAATTCCTTGTCTTTATAACTTTCAAAATAATTTTCAAAAACATTGTAGTTTCTTTGACTTTGTGTTATAATTTGGATATTAAATTTAGAAAGGTTTAGGAAATATGAGTTTAAAGACAAAAGTAAAAAGATTTTTAATATGCGGGGCGGCTTTTTCAGGGATTTTAATGTGCGCAGCAACTAAAAATGCCTATGCAACAGGCTGCGAGGAGAATATGTTCGGTAATAATATGTATAAAGATGAGGCACACAGCCCTTTTACAGAAAGTGATTTATATTTAGAGCAGTTAATTGATAGCGAAGATACGTCATTGGCTTCTTGCGATGAAAAAGTATCATTTCAAGTTTTTCCTCCGGAAAATTTATCACAAAGCGAACTTAAACAATTTTATATTAATGAATTTATTGTGAATAAGGCAAAGAACAAAAAATTAACAATTAAAAAATTTTCACACGACAACGGGCTTCAGTGGAATTCTTTTAAAGGGTGGCTTTACAAGCGTAAAGAAGGGGAAAACTATCTTCCTCCAAGAACAAAAAAATTAAAATTAAAAGATAAGGTAAAAAAAGCTTTTGTAGAAAGATTTATTTTGGAAAAAAGCAGAGACGAAAGCATGTCGGTAAAAAAATATATTGAAGAAAACGGACTGGCAAAGCAAACATTTTATGCGTGGCTGCGTGATTATAGTGAAGATTATGGCGTTGATATACTCGGACATAAAGCATGGACGAAAGAAGAAAAACGGCGACATGTTGAAGAGTATCTTAAGGCAAATTCAGATGGCAAGACCATGTCGGTGCAAAGTTATGCTGAGAAAAATAACATACATCTAAAAACCTTTTATATGTGGTTGAATCGTTATAAAAAGAAATCCAACGAAAGTACATCTCAACACAAAATGTGGACGCAAGAAGAAAAATGGTTATACATAGCGGAGTATCTTAAGGCGAATTCAGGCGGTAGAGCTATGAGCATAAATGCTTTTGCCAAAGCTTACAATTTGAAATACAGTACTGTTTATTCGTGGATAAAAAATTATATGGACGAAAGCTATATAATTTTCTAATTATTAGAAAATACGATATTTTAGGCAGCTTGGAAGGATTTTCTAAGCTGTTTTTTATTTTTTTAAAAAAGTGTTGTGTTTTATTTAAATTTGTGTTATAATGTAAACATAAAATAAATCAAAAAATAAGGAGTAAGAAAATGAACTTAATTTCAAAGATCAAAAAAATTTCAGCTTGCAGTTTGGCTTCGGTCGGGGTTTTATTTTCTACAGGAAGTGTTGGCTTAAATGCGATGTTTCCTTCTTTTCAGTTTTCAAATTTTAACCAGCAAGCACCTAATTTAGGCAATTTTTCATTTCAATCCAATACTGTAAATTATGCTCCTAGAAACACATTTGAAGATAGCGCAATGGACGTTGAAGAAGATTCTTCTCCTGCAAATTTTGCACCGATGTCTCAGCAAAATTTTACATTTCAGCAATTGCCTGCACAAATGCCTCGATTTGATTTAACCATTAATAACTATATTTTGCCTAATGAAAGCGGCAAAAATCAGGCACCTCGAAATAGTGCTCGCGTATCAAATCCTGTTCCTCAAAATGTTAATACTTCGAATAATCCGGCCTTGTCGTTCGTAAGTTTAAATGGACGTAATGCCAGAACCTTGAGCGAGAAAGAAAAAACTGAGTTGGCAAGACGAGGAATCGCGTTACTTATTAAAGGCGAATCGTGTGCAAGCGCTGCAAGAAAGCTTGGAATTAAAGATAATACTTTAAAAAATTGGATATATGAATATAAGGACGCTACGGTTAAATATAGCACACAAGAAAAGCAAGTTCATGTTCATAGATATTTATATGAGCATTCATTGGACAAAAATGTTAATGTAACGGACTATGCAAATAGAAACGGACTCATAGTTGCTACATTTAGAAATTGGGTTCGTGACTATCAGGCCGGCAAGCAAGGTTAATTAAATTTAAAATAAAAAGCTGGCCTAGTATGGCTAGCTTTTTTGTCGAATTTTGCAAATTAATTGATGAGCCGAATTTGAAATAATTGTAAAATTTTTGTTGCATATATTTTTGTTTTGTGTTATAATATGGATGTAAAATAAATTAAAGGTAAGGAGTTATAGAAATGAATTTAGTTTCAAAAATTAAAAAAATTTCAGCTTGCAGCCTAGCTGCATTAGGAATTTTAGCATCTACAGGGACAATTGGATGTAGTGCTATGTATCCATCTGGATTTGATTTCAGCAGGATGAATCAAATGCACAAAAAGGAGTTTGAAAAGCAACGTGCAAGACGCGAGAGAGAAGGAACCCGAGATATAGGCCAACATTTTACACTAAATGTTAACAATTTTGGAGTGCCTACTAACAGAGAAAGATTCCCAATGCCTCAGCCCACTAATGCTAGGAATAAAGCGCCAAGAAACGCTAATTCAGAAAACTCATTTTTATCTTTCGTAAGTTTAAATGGTCGTAATACCAGAACTTTAAATGAGAGAGAAAAAATAGAGTTAACAAGACGAGGAATTTCTTTACTTGATAAAGGCGAGTCATACGCGAGTGTTGCAAGAGAACTTGGAATTTCAGATAGCACTTTAAAAAATTGGGAAATTGATTACGGAGATGGTGTAGCCAGATACACACCACAAGAAAAGAAACAACACGTTTTTAGATATTTGCGTGAACAAACTCTCAGTCCGAGTGTTAACGTGACGGACTACTCAAATAGAAATGGACTCGTAGCTGCAACATTTAGAAATTGGGTTCGTGACTATCAGGCTGGAAGGCTTCAATAGCAAGATTAATTAAACTTAGAATAAAAAGTTAGTCCTGAGTGACTGGCTTTTTTATTTTAAGAGATGAGCGAAATAATTTTGAAAAATATATTGAATTTTGTTTAAGCTTGTGTTATAATATGAATATAAAATGAAAATAAGGAGAAAAACTATGAAATTAATTTCAAAACTTAAAAAAATTTCAATTTGTAGTTTACTTTCAGCAGGAACCTTAATACCTTTAGCAAATGTTGGATTAAGCGCTATGTACCCTTCCCGTAATATGAGTAATGTTTCAGAAATTACAGATGACGGCATCACAATGGACATTGAAGAAGATTTTTCTTCTGATGATGACGATTCCTCAAGTGACATTGAAAGTGAAAAAAGTTTAATCAAAGAGAAAAAATCAGAGTTAAAAAATAGATATTTTTCTCGAGATTGTGAAGATGAGTCATTAGAGCCTTATAGTAAAAAACTAAGAGCTTCTTCATCAAAATTAGAAACCTTAACGGCGAACGAAAACTTACGCGTTAAAAGTATGAGCAATGGACAAAAGGCAGATTTAATAAACCAATATTTTTCGCTAATTTGTGGAGATGATTCACCGGAAAGTGCTATGAAAAAATTAGGACTCTCTAAAAACTTATTGAGAGCTTTAATGAAGGGTGAAGATATCCGTGTTAAAAACATGAGCCAAGAAGAAAAGGCAACATTGTTGAATCAATGGTATTCGCTACGTAGGAAAGGTGAGTCAGAAGAAAGTGCTAGTAAAAAAATAGGAGTTTCTTCATGGAAATTAGAAACCTTTATGGCGGATGAAAACATACGCGTTAAAAGTATGAGCAATGGGGAAAAGGCAGATTTAATAAACCAATATTTTTCGCTAATTTGCGGAGATGATTCACCGGAAAGTGCTATGAAAAAATTGGGACTCTCTAGAAACTTATTGAGAGCTTTAATGAAGGATGAAGATAGCCGTGTTAAAAACATGAGCCAAGAAGAAAAGAGAATATTCTGGAATCAATGGCGTTCGCTACTTAACAAAGGCGAGTCAGAAGAGAGTGCTAGCAGAAAGTTGGGAATTTCTTTATCGAAAATAAAGATCTTAAGAGATAAAGAAATAGAATCAAAAATGGGATGGTTTCGCCGTTTATGTGGACATTAAGCGATCAGAGAACACTACAAAAATTATTAATCAACTAAGGTGAATCAGAATTTAAGAGAGTAATAGGATTTGAAATTTATGAATCGCCATGAGTTTCTGATAAGTGAAATAATTTTTAAAATATATTGTATTGCACTTTGTTTAAAATGATGTTATAATCTGAAATGAAATATCGTTAGTAAATCTTAAAAAAGGAGCAAGAAATGGACCCGATTTCGAAACTTAAAAAAATTTCAATTTTCAGTTTGCTTTTAGCAGGAACTTTAACATCCTCGGCAAATGTCGGACTAAGTGCAGTGCAGCCTTCCCACAATATGAGTAATGTTTCGGGAATTACAGATGAAGATATTCGTGTCAGAAACATGAGCAATGGAGAAAAGGCAGATTTAATAAACCAATATTTTTCGCTAATTGATAGAGATGAATCACCGGAGAACGCTCTGAAAACATTAGGAATTTCTAAAAATTTGATAAGCGATTTAATTAAGGATGAAGATATCCGTGTTAAAAACATGAGCAATGAAGAAAAGGCAGGGCTATTGAATCAATTCTATTCGCTAGGTTATAAATGTGAGTTGCTAGATAATATTAGTAAAAAACTAGGAATTTCTATACGGTCAATACATATGCTGATGTACGACGAAGAAATCCGTGTCAGAAATATGAGCGATAAAGAAAGGGTAGAATCACTAAACCAATATTCATTAGCTTGTAAAAGCGAGTCGCCAGAGAGCGCTTTGAAGAAAATAGGAATTTCTACAGCTTCGTTACATGTCTTGAGGACAAACGAAGAAATTCGCGCCAGAGATATGAGCAATGAAGAAAGACTGGAATTACTAAACCAATACTTATTAGCTTGTAAAAGCGAATCGCCGGAGAATGCTTTGAAAAAACTAGGAGTCTCTATATACGCATTAGATACTTTGAAGATGTGTGAAACCGCCTATGTCTGGAAAATGAGTGAGGAAAAGAAAATAGAGCTAATAGATGGTTATATTTCGTTACAAGAAAAAGGCGAGTCGCCAGAGAGTGCTAGTAAAAAATTAGGAGTATCTATATCCAAATTAGAGGTCTTGAAGAGTAGCGAAGGCTTATTTGTCATAACTATGAGTAATAAAGAAAGATCGAAGTTAATAAACCAATATTTTTCGTTAATTGATAGAGATGAATCAACGGAAAGTGCTAGGAAAAAACTAAAAATTTCTAAAAATTTGTTGAGTACCTTAATAGGGGACAAAAATATTGATGTTAAAAACATGAGCCAAGAAAAAAAGGAAACAATACTGAAACGATGGTGTTGGCCACGGGATAAAGATGAGTTAGAAGAAAGTTTGAAAATTTCTTTATCGAAATTAAGGGCCCCAATTGTGAACAAAGGCAGCCGTGTCTAAAATATGAGTAATATAAAAATCCAAATTTGTAAAATAAGTAATTTAGTTAGTAAATTTTAAAAAAGGAGTAAAAAATGAATCTAATTTCAAAACTTAAAAAAATTTCAATTTGTAGTTTGCTTTCCGCGGGAATGTTAATGTCTGCAGGAAGTATTGGTTTAAATGCGATTCTCCCTCAAGAATCTTTATCTTGTGAACTGGTATCTTCAGAAAGCTCAGCGCGCCGATATGCAATTCAAGCAATTAAAAACTTAGGCGGTGAGCCGGTAATGATTTTAATCCCTAAGAATTGCACTCTGTCGTCAGGAAATGTTATTGTTTCTATTCCTCAGAGAATTGTTTTGAATGGAACCCCTCAAGTAATTAACAATTTTCAAAAAATTGTATCAGTAGGAAAATTTGTCTCTGCTTATTCATCAGAGCCATCGAACTCAGAGTACAGAGTTGCTCTTGGCTATATTCCGGAAAATGCCTCGCTGTCTAATGAGCCTGTAATTTCTTATATTCCACAAGTTATTAATGCGGCGGGAAAGTCCACACTCGTTTTAGTTCCTCATGTAATTAATTTGATTGGTAGACCCGAACTTGCCTATACCAGTAAGTCTGAAACCGTATCGGGAATTCAAGCAGGTGCCGGAATGCCACAAACAGCTTCTTCTGCGGTTAGACTTTCATTTTCCGGTACAACCAATACTCAAACAAATCAAGCAAGACCTAACGGCCCGGCAGCCAACATGTCCGGTTTAAGTCATAACATTCCAATGAATTCTGTACGTCCAAATATTTTTCAACGTATTGCACCTGTTCAAACAACGCAAGCATCTTCTAAAATTGTCAATATGCACAGTTCACCGATTTTGCCGTCTAATAGACCAAGTTCGACACCGTTAAATCCAAGTGAAATTCAAAAACTTACACAACACTTGCAGCAAGCTAAGGCTAATCCGATTCAGAAAATAACATCTCAAAACGAAAGCAATGTCGCAAAACTTAATCAATCTATTATAAACTCTATTAATAATGCATCTTCAAAAGACACGAACAAGAATCCGCAGTCCAATAACCTACAAAGTAATTTATTAAAAGGTTCTGTTATGCGCGCATCGTCGCCGGCTCGTTGTGAAATGTTTCTAAAGAATAATTCTGCTCTAAGAATGGTAATTTCCGATGTCACAAATGGTATAGAAAAAAACAACCAGTCTACTGCTGCAACCGAAAAGCACACAAATGTGCCCGCAAATCCCGCTTCTAATGTAAATTCTGCCCAAAATTCGAATAATATTAATCGAACTAACCCGACGGCTCCGGTGCAAAAATCTTCAGAAGTAAATAAAAATTTTGCTTCCAAAGAAGAAGCGCTTAGATTTAAGGAATGGATTCGATCAGACAAAGCACAAAAAACCACACATCAAGATTCTTCGAGACCGCTTAATATTCCTGAGCGCACTGTCGAAAAAATAAAAAAGGAAATTTCTGATAAAAAAACTGTTAATAATTCAATTGAATATGACGACATTATTTTAGTGGACGAAGATTCTCAAGAATTCATAGAAACTCAGATAGCTCCTACAGATGATGCTCCTGCTTCAAAGAAATAGTTTTATATTTAAAAACCATGTCGGTAATCAGCTTAAAATTTTTTAAGCTGATTATTTTTTATTCTTTGCTTTCCCATTCATTTAGCTTTTGTAAAATTTCTAAATATTGTTTTTCTGAAATATTTTCTAACTTGTCAACGGAATAATTTTTTAAAATATTTTCCAGCAGTCTATCTGAATTTTCAAAATTTTCTATTAATTTTTTCAAACTTTTTACATGTAGATTAGAAATTTTTTCGGATTCATTTTCCGGCAAATCTTCTCCCGAATAAATATACAGCCCCAACCCGAACATTGCCAAATTTTTAACCAAGCATCGCATTATAGCCTTATTCACATCGAACATACTCGCTGCTTCAACGCAAGCATTTTTTCTGTAATTGCTTGAATATGTGTATTTCACGGATTTCATCGATTTATTAAAGTTGTCCATGACAGGAAGCCACATTTCGTGGGTTAAATTGTTGATAGTCACATTTGTAAAAACCATGTATCCTGTATTTTCGTCATAAACATACGGCAAATTATTTTCTCCGAACAATTTTACGGAGTACGTTGCGTCGGGGAAACGCTTTTTAACTTCTGCCCAAGCGTAGGGCCACGATAAATAACTAAGACCATTTTTCTTTTCTATATGATTTCCTACATTTATGCTAAAAAGAGTTTCGAATATTGAATTTTTCTTATTCATTATTATTAATCCTCCTCACGCGATTTGTTTTTATTATTTTTTAAATCTGAAGGATTATTCATTAATATAAAATAAAAAATTATAATTAAAAATTTATTTTATCGTATTTTCTGTCAAAATTTCGTTATCCAAAATTCCTTTTAGTATGTTTTTTACGTCTTTTCGAACTTTTTCAGGGGAACATTTTTCGATGTTGCTTTGATTTATAAATTCTAATATTCCTGAGCACAAAAAGCCTGCAATTTGTTTGAAACTATATTTTGGCTTTAATGTATCGCTTCGCTTTCTGGCGTGAATCTCCAAATATTTTGTCAAATATTTTGAAAATGATAAATTCAAATACGGATTTTTATATGAAGATATTTGAGAAAAAAATTCCAAATTATTGTAGCAAGTGTTTAAAATGGAGTCCAAAAAATTACAATAGCTTATTATAGAATCTTTATTTTTATTATTTTCACTTTGAAGTCTGTGATATTCGTCTTGCGCTTTTTTTATTATGTCTTCGGATATCGCATCCAATAGGTCGTATTTGTCATTGTAATGAGTGTAAAAAGTCATTCTTGTAGTCTTGGCCTCTTTGCAGATTTCTTTTACTGTGGTTTTTTCGAAAGGCTTTTCGGATAATATCTTAATTAATGAAGATTTTAAATTTTTTTTAGTTTTTAGTATTCTTTTATCTTGAAGCATCAAGTGGTACCTCGTATATTAATTTATTTGAAGTTTTTTAATTAGTATATCAAAATATGAGGGCATTTTAAATTAGTTATTTATACATATGTAAATTAATGTTATTGAATTTAATGTAGCAATTAAATATAATGTTACTTAGTGAAATAAATTTTGAAGCAAAAATCAGGAGTTGATTAATTTTATGGGTTCGTATGTTTTAAGTTGCTGTTCTACATTTGATCTTTCGAAAGAACAATTTCAAGAAAGAAATATAAATTACGTTTGTTTTCATTATTCAATAAACGGAAAAACATATGATGATGATTTGGGTCAAACTATATCATTTAAGGATTTTTACAGGATAATTTCTCAAAAGGGAGTGGAACTAAAAACATCTCAGGTGAACGTCAATGAGTTTATTGACTATTTTACTCCTTTCTTGGAAAAAGGCGAGGATATTCTTCATATCAGCATGTCATCGGGATTATCCGGCGCGTATAATTCGGCTTTGATAGCTAAAAAAGAGTTAGAAAGTAAATTCCCGGATAGAAAAATTTATGTTGTAGATTCATTGGGAGGGTCGTCGGGAGGCGGACTTTTAATGGATAAACTTGCTCAATTAAGAGATGAAGGAAAAGACATAGAAGAAGTTTACAACTGGGCAGAGAGTAACAAATTAAGGCTTAATCATTGGTTTTTATCTACAGATTTAAGTTTTTATGTTAAAGGTGGCAGAATCTCTAAAACCGCCGGCATGATGGGTACCGTATTTAAAATTTGTCCGATTTTGAACGTAGATTCTAATGGTAAGTTGGTTCCCAGAATGAAAGTCAGGACTAAAGAAAAAGCTATAACTGAAATTTATAATAAGATGGTCGAAAATGCAGATGACGGCATAAATTACAGCGGAAAATGCTATATAAGTAATTCTGATTGTTATGATGATGCGAGAAAACTTGCTGATTTAGTAGAAAGCAATTTCAAAAATTTGGACGGGAAGGTAGTTATAAATAGCATAGGAACTACAATAGGAAGCCATTCCGGCCCGGGAACTATAGCTCTGTTTTTCTGGGGCAAAAAGCGCACAGACTAGTAAAAAAATCACTTTTCTTTTTAGAAAAGTGATTTTTTAATTTATATATTTATTTCTATTCCTACCGGGCAATGATCGCTACCGAGCACGTCGCCATAAATCAAACTGTCAACCAGATTTTCTTTTAAGCTTTTGGATACAACAAAGTAATCAATTCTCCATCCGATATTCTTTTTACGGACATCTTTGCGGTACGACCACCACGTATAGGAATTCTTTTTATCAGGGTAAAAATATCTGAACGTATCTATAAATCCTTCATTTAAAAGGTTCGAAAAACTTTCTCTTTCTTCAATTGTAAATCCGGAATGCCCTGAATTCGATTTTGGGTTTTTTAAATCTATTTCTTGATGTGCAACATTTAAATCTCCGCAAAGTATAACAGGTTTATGTTTTTCCAAATCTTTAAGAAAGTTCGTAAGTTTTTTATCAAAATTCAGTCGATGCTCCAATCGAGATAAATCTCTTCTTGCCTGGGGAATGTAGCAGTTGACAAGATAAAAATTTTCATATTCCAAAGCAATTATTCGCCCTTCGGTGTCATTAAATAATGATGTATCTACGTTTTTAAAATCCAATTTTGAAAAAACAGCCGTACCGGAGTATCCCTTTTTTTGAGCGTGATTCCAACATTTGTTGTACTCATTTAATTCAAAAATTTCCAGAGGTTCGTGAATTTTTATTTCCTGAAGACATATTATATCCGCGTTTACATCTTTCACAAATTCACAAAATCCTTTCCCAGTACAAGACCTTATACCATTCACATTCCACGATACAATTTTCATAAATTTGCTCCTTTTATCGAGTTTGTATAAAAGAGTGGGGAATTAATTAAAAATCCAAATGATTAGATGGCGATTCCTGTATGTCCAATATATAGCATATATATTCGTAAGCTTGTTGCATGAGATGTGCATCGAGTTTGTCGCTTGTTAAACAGTATAAGGGATAATTATAAGCAATAGTACTTTTAAAATAAAATGGTTGTGTAGAAGAGGAAAAACGAAGATTTCTTTGCTCGGAGGGTATTTTTCCTTCAAAAAACTCCGGAATCGCTTCAAATATTCCTCTTAAATCTATGACCCATCCTCGAGGAGCGTTCAGAGGTATTTGGATTTGGGCTGGTGCATTAATCCATGGCACTTGAGTCGGGTTTTCATGCCAATGTGATATGTTTAAGATATATTCTTTTAAGCGTTGCACAGCTCCATAATGATCGCAACATACTCCGGTAATATATGTTTTATGAGTGCGTTTTCTTTCACTTCCGGGGGTTACTAAAAAATGCTCTCTATTTTTACGTGGAGTAGGAGCGCATAAACTTTGGCTTGGGGTTTCATTTGCATTTCTGTTCATCGAAGGAGTTAAATGACTCTTTTTTGTGACTTTTCTAATCGGGGTAGAAGGAATCTCAAAATCTCTCCTATTGCGTTTACTGACGGGAGTCGGAGGAACGACAAAATTGCTCGAAGCTTTATTTGTTGATGTGCTATTGATTTCTGTGAAAATACTATCATCTATTGCTTTAAAATCCTCTGATTCTTGACTCTGAGAATTTGAAGTTTCTTCGCTTTCTGAATTTATATTTTCAAAAGAAGCATTTAAACCCACAGTACTTTCAGGATTGTAATTATAAATTTCGGGCGTATCGGATTTAAAATAGCTTACTTTTCGTTTTTCTTTGCAAAAACATTTAAAAGCTTTGAAAATTATAGATGCTGAGGTTTTTTCGTTGCTTTCCGAGATGCGAAAAGACTCGTTCAATCGTCCACACGATATATTGAAACCGATTTCGTTTTCAAATGTGATAGTGAGGGTAAGATCCTGGTCAGGTGGTGTGATAGTATAAATAGTTGTACCATCAGGATTTTCTAAGGTTGTCCAGTTAGAACTATTAAAAAAAGATTTTAATAGTTTGACTAAAGGTGCTTCATTTGAAACGTGCAATGCATACGAGCCTTTAGTACTCGGTTTATTTTTAAATGTGGCATCTTTTTTTTCTCCGTTACAAATGTATCCACATATTTCCCCGCCTGATATGTAAAAACATTGTGGATGTTGATGTCTGCATTTTTCGCAAAATACACCTCGACTTGAGTAAATCTTATTAGAATTTGTTTTTAGATTTAGGTAATTTACAGCGCTTACTGCACTGCCAGAAAACAATGCAGATAAAATTAACATCGCTGAACATTTTTTAAATTTCTTTAACATTTTATATTTCCTTTCTCATTTTATTATGTGATAGTGTCTAACTAAAGAATTTCATTTTCTTTACAAAATTTACAGAAAGCTGCAAATTTTTTGTCCGCTAAAGTGCGGTTTGTAAAGTCATCGCCCAGTTTAAGTTTTTTCGAAAAGCCCTTACATCCTGTAGAATGATCTCCCTCATATGCCATATCGTAAGAGTTAGGATTTTCTTTAGTTGGTTCAGAGTTGAAATATATAGTGAAATATTCATTATTACATTTTATAACATCTTGTAACTCAGGGTCGCTAAGTAGAGGCGTCAATTTCAATACAAAATTATCGTTACAACTTATATACCAATTTCCCCATAAAAAATAACTTAATATTTTTTTGATAATACTATGTTTTCTATATTTTTCTGGATTATCAGTAATTTTATGAGCTTGAGCTCCAAAATTACTTTTCAAACATCCACGTCCTATTGCTATTACATTGTGGTCGTAATCAGGGAGAAGATAAAAATGTCTGACTCTCTTATTGCATGAAGTGTGTTTTGCAAGTAATCCGCATCTAGGATTTATCTCATTTGAACCTGAATTGAGATAAAACGGCCCAATTAACCCATCGAGGTTATATTCTTCTGTGATATCAGACTCTTCTTCTGAGGAGTATTCTTCACGTTCTCTCTTTTGAGCTTGTGCAGTGGTGGGCTTATTTGGTTCTTGAGGTGCTGTCGCGAATGAAGCAAAGGGTATTGAAGATGAAAAAACTAAGGCAAGTGCGAGTAATTTAGAATATTTTTTTAAAATTTCGAACATTTTGGGATTCCTTTCTTAATTTAATTTGTGATGGTATTTAGCTAAAAGATTTCATTTATCTTGCAAAAATAGCAGAAAGCTGCAAATTTTTTGTCCGCAATAGTGTAAGTTTCGTCAAAAGAATTACATCTGTTTATGTAAGTGCCATTATATGCCATATCGTATGGATGAGGATTTTTCTTGGTATTTTCTGAGTGGACAAATATAGTAAAATATGTATCCCAGCCCTTTATAACTCCTTTTAAATCAGGATCTTCCAAGAGAGGCGTCAAATTCAATACGTAGTTTCCTAAAAAGTTTTCGTGCCAATTGTTCTGTAAAAAATAATTTAATATTTTTCTGGTGATGTTATATTTTACGGTATTTTCTATAGAATTAGCATTTTTGTGAGCTTCAGGTCCAAAATTCTTTCTTAAACATTCTCGACCTATCGCTATTACATTGTGGTTGTAATCAGGCAGAAGATAAAACCTACTGGTGCGTCTATTACACGGACTGTATTTCATAAGCAATCCGCATCTGGGACGTACCTCATTCGGATATAGTTTAAAATTGAACATTCCTACCAATTCGTCGATGTTATATCCTTCTGGGATATCAAATTCTTCATCTAAGTCTAAGTAGTATTCTTCACGCTCTCTTTTTATAGCTTGTGTAGCGGTAGGCTCATTTGGTTCTTGGGGATTGATTGCAAATGAAGCGAAGGGTATTGAGGATGAAAAAACTAAGGCAAGTGCTAATACTTTAGAGTATTTTTTTAAAATCTTGAACATTTTGGAGTTCCTTCCTTATTTTAGTTTTTAAGATCGAATGGTTGATAGATATCATGAACTTTGCAGAAAAATTTGAAAGCCTCAAATATTTTATCATCGGATAAAGGAATATCACTTTCAAATGGCGAAGGGCTGGAGATTTTGTTAGATGGTGGGGTGCCGTGATAATAAAATTTAAAAGAGCGGGTGCCCTTGTTGTGCCATAATGTCAAAAGCGTAGAATCAATCTTTTTTGCAGGGGTATATCCTTCTTTTTCTAACTCATGTTTTAACCCAGTTATATCCAAAACAAAATTTCCATATGAATTTGCCTTCGCCACATCTCTGCCATTTATGGTTTCGTGCTCGCAACGATTATTCCAATTTCTTTGATCATAGAAATATTTCAATATTTTTGTAGCGATAAATACTTCTCTCTGATTTTTGGATTTTTGTGCCTCTTGTGGATTAGGTATATGTAATTTTTTAGGAAGATTTTTGTCTAAATTCGGTGAACCGTTAATTCCAAAATGCTTAATGCATTCGTATCCTACTACATGCATGTGTTGTTCGTGGTCAGGTATAAGAAAAAAGTTTTTAACCGGACGATTGCATTGACCTACATTCGGATGTGAACTTCCAAATAATCTATCATCGCCCAATCTAAAATAGACCGGCATTTCACACCTGGGCCATTGATTTTTATCATCGCCTTCTGCTACAAAATCAGGGATGATTCCATCGATAATATATTCATCCGATAAAACCTTCGAAACTTTTTCTTCTCTTTTTCTTTTGCGACTTTCTATGCGTTCTACTATGTCAATGTCATTTGGCTTTTGAGGCTCGATTGCGAATGACGAAAAGGGAAGAGAGGATGAGAAAATTAATCCTAAGATTAATAATTTAGAGTGTTTTTTTAAATTTTTGAACATTTTTTAATTCCTTCCTTATTTTATTTTTTTAATCCAAATCGTTGGCTGATTAGGTTTTTTTGACAGAAAAATTCAAAAGCTCTGAAAATTTTATCGTCAGATAAATTCCTTTGATTTTTTGGAGATTTACACTCGCCGGAAAACCCGTAATCATAAGCTATTTTATAAACAGAGTGGTCATCTTTATTTGGAAAAAATATGGTGATAACTTTGCTCCGTCCGCCAAGAATATCTTTAAATTCGGGGTCGGTTGCGAGTCCCGTTAAATACAACACGAAATTACCGCTTTCTTCTTTTTTGAACCATTTTCCATTAAGAAAATAATTTAATATTTTCGATGTGCTGATGAGTTGTTTGTTAAGGTCATCAAAATTTTGAGGATTGTCCAAATTATTTACATATATCTTTTTATGAATCGATTTGAAAAAACTTTTATCAGCTAAACTCTTAAGACAATTTCCTCCTGCTTTATATAAGTTTCCTGAATAATCCGGTACCAAATAATAACGAGCCAGCTGTCGGTTACAGGGAGTACCGTCTTTTGATATTTCGCAGCGTATACATTCACCGTTCTTTTGGGCGGAAAACTCTATAGGAATTATTCCCTTGGTGTCGTACTTTTCTGATAAATTTAAACTTTCTTCTCGTTTTCTTTTTTGAGCTGTTACTTTTTGGTGAGTTTTGGAAGCTTCATTTTGATTTTGAGGCTTTATTGCATGCGAATAAAAAGGTATGGATGCCGAAAAAGCTAAGGCGAGCGCTAATAATTTTGAATACTTCTTGAAATTTTTTAACAATTTTTATTTCACTCCTAAATTTATTTTTTTTATATATGTCGACAAGAGCTGCCGAACTTCGAAAAACTTTAAAAGCAGCACTTATTGAGCGCCTTTATTCAATTGAATTTTAAAAATATACGTATATTTTTAAGTAAAAAGTGGAAAATGAGAAGAATAGGGAAGCCTTTCCTGAATGAATTTTAGCGAATATTTTCGTAAAAACTCACATTAAAATAAATTATTGGATAATGTGGGGTTATGAACATTAATTAAAAATTATTGGAGTAGTATTTTACAGCTGTTTAAATATATATCGTAAAAAGTTCGTATAGCAGAAATATTTAACCTAATCAATAGGTAACATACTTTTATGTAGTGGAAAAACTAGAAAGGCTTCCTTAACCCCACAATATAAGTATATTAAAAAATGAACACTCATGCAACCAAAAATTGAATATAATTTTAATTTTAGTGAAATGTATTATTAGTTATGCCGATAATCACAAATATTTGTAGTGATGTTTCATAATAAAAAATCCTACCTTGAGTTAACAAGGTAGGAAATATGATCTTTAATATTGCTTATTTAAAAAGTTCGGATATAGTTGCGTCGCAGAGTTGAATTACAAGATTAAATTGTTTTTCTTCGTTATTTTCCGGATTTTTATAGGTGTCCGGTTCTTCGCATAAGTATACCATTACACTTTTTTTGTTTTCTGAAGATTCTCCCATCCAATAATAGAGTCCATCTTCGAATTTTGCTTCGGGTTCTTTGTCATTCAAAATTCCATAATATTTGAATCCTGAATTCTTAAGCTTGTCAACATAGTTTTTAACGCCATCAAGGTTTGCTCCTGAATAGTAAACACACCAAATCGTATGGCTTTTGTCGTTTTCACCTTCGTTTACATATTCGGTAGCTACTATCTCGCCGCTGCCTTCGTATTTCATATCAGAGCTTATAAAATCCGCCTTAGGCCATTCTTTGTTTCCTGCTTTTACTTCGGATTTTTCGCTGCTGTTATTGTTTTCGTTGGTGCTGTCGGGCTGTTTGTTTTCCTGGCTGTCTTTAGCTGTGTTTTCAGAATTTTGATTATTATTTGTGTCGTTTTGTTGACTTTCTGAATTTTCCGAATTTTCTGAACTATTTTCTACTGTTTCCGAAGTTGAAGTTTCGTTTTCTTCGGTATTGTTTTCAGACGATTGTTTTTGTCCGCAAGCGGTGATAGAAAGACACATTAATAATGCCATTCCCAATAAAGATAATTTCTTCATGATAAATACCTCCTAATTTTGTTTTTCATCATTTTTTAATTGAATATAGAAATTTGCTACAGTCGCTTCCATGTAAGGACCTACATATATTACAGCTATTCCGAAAGTTATTACACACAACATTATCCACCAGAAAAATGATAAATACAGTGTGAATAATTCCCATTTATGTCCATCTGTTATTCTCTTACTTAGATTTATGGCCTCAAGCGCAGAAATTTCCGGATTTTCCGCTAATATATACGGAGCCATTGAATATGAAATCATTTTTATAATTCCCGGAATAATTAAAAGTAGTGACCATAACATCGTGAAAATACTTGTTAAAATGTATAGTAAAATCGAATTTCCGTAATTAGAAAATCCCGCCATTAAATATTTTAATCCGGTTTTTTCTCCTTGAGCATTCTGAAGATAAGTTTTCTTTTGACCTATCAACAGAGCAGGGAAAATCAGTATACTAACCAAGCACATCGGAATGAATAAGAAGCTCCAATTTGTTTGATATCTAAACGCATCGTCATTTGTATAAAACGAATTCAAATTTAAAGTATTCAACAATGTTTGCCTGCCTGCTGATACAGATACCAAAAAATTTATAAAAAATAGGGTCATCACATTATTGCGAATGTTACACTTAGCTTTAGTTTTTAATTCTTCTCTGCTTATCATTTAAATATCCCCTTTCTTGACTGTACAATTCAGACAGATTCTAGCACAATTCTACAAAAACGTCAATATTTATTTTGCGAATTATAATTTTAAATATTTTCCGGTATAAGAATGAGAATTTTTAGAAATTTCTTCCGGCGTTCCTTCAGCAACTACTTCTCCGCCGTTTTCTCCGCCTTCCGGCCCTAAATCAATTATATAGTCGCATGTTTTTATAAGGTCAATATTATGCTCTATCAATAGTATTGTATTACCTGATGATACTAATTTTTGTAGTACATCCGAAAGTTTGTGAACGTCTGCAATATGAAGTCCTGTAGTGGGTTCATCCAATATATAAAATGTTTTTCCTGTCGAGCGTTTTGAAAGTTCTGTTGCCAGTTTAACACGTTGGGCTTCTCCGCCGGATAAAGTTGTGGCGGATTGACCTAATTTTATATAACCCAGTCCAACTTCAGAAAGAGTATCCAGCTTCTTTTTTATTCGGGGAATATTTTCGAAAAATTTTCTTGCTTCGTCAACAGTCATGTTTAGAACGTCACTTATATCTTTATCTTTGTATTTTATAGTCAATGTTTCATTGCTGTATCTTTTTCCTTTGCACACCTCGCACGGAACATATATATCGGAAAGAAAATGCATTTCTATTTTTATTATCCCGTCTCCTTGGCACGCTTCGCATCGACCTCCTTTTACATTAAAAGAAAATCTTCCGCTTTTGTATCCTTTTGCTTTAGCTTCGGTTGTAGAAGCAAACAATTCTCTTATATCTGTGAATAATCCGGTATAAGTTGCAGGATTTGAACGTGGGGTTCTTCCTATAGGTGCTTGACTGATATCTATAACTTTATCTAAATATTCAGTGCCTAAAATGTTTTTGTGCTTTCCCGGGATGTTCTTGGCTTTATTTAATACTACTGATAGCTTTTTATAAATTATTTCATTGACCAGTGTAGATTTTCCCGAACCTGATACGCCGGTAACTCCTGTTATTGTGCCGAGCGGAATTTTTACGTTTATATTTTTTAGATTATTTTCAGAAGCTCCTTGTATTTCTAAAAATTTTCCGTTTCCTTTTCTCCTGGTTTTGGGAATCGGAATGTATTTTTTATGACTTAAATATTGTCCGGTAATAGAATTAGGGCATTTTTTAATATCATCTATAGTTCCCGCACAGACAATTTCTCCGCCGTTCACTCCCGAACCGGGTCCGACGTCTACGATATAATCAGCGGCGTACATTGTGTCTTCGTCGTGTTCAACTACAATAACGCTGTTGCCGCTGTTTCTTAAATTTTTAAGGGCAGATATCAATTTTTGATTATCTCTTTGATGAAGTCCTATACTGGGCTCGTCCAAAACGTATAGAACGCCCATTAAAGCGGACCCTATTTGAGTTGCAAGCCGTATTCTTTGGCTTTCTCCTCCTGATAAAGTCCCCGATGATCTTGCGAGCGTAAGGTATTCAAGACCTACATTTTTAAGGAACGTGAGTCTGTTTTTTATTTCTTTTAAAATCGGAGCTGCTATTACAGAAGATTTTTCGGGTAATTTTAAATTTTCAAAGAATTCTAAAGATTTAGTTACCGACATTTTGCAAAGCTCGGCTATATTTAATCCACCGACAGTTACTGACAGAGAAATAGGGGAGAGCCTATCTCCGTGACAATGGTCACAAGGAATTTCGTTCATAAATGACTCTATTTCTTGTTTTATCCAAGCGCTTTTCGTTTCTCGAAATCTTCTTTCCAAGTTCGGAATTATACCTTCAAATTTATTTTTATACATGGTTTTCCCGAAAGCGGTTTCTTTCACAAGGTCCAAAGACTCTCCTTTTGTTCCGTAAAGAACTGCATTTAAAGCTTCTTTCGGCAGGTCGCTTATAGGAGTGTCTAAAGAAAAATTATACTTTTTTGCCAGTGCTTTAAAATACATATTTGCAATGGAATTACCTTCCATAGACCAGCCGCTGCCTTTAATTCCTCCTTGGTTTATCGATTTGGAAGTGTCAGGTACGATAAGCTTTTCGTCAATTTTTAAAAATATTCCAAGCCCTGTGCATTTTTTGCATGCTCCAAACGGACTGTTAAAAGAAAACATTCTGGGTTCCAATTTTTCGGTTGCAATATTATGTTCAGGGCATGCCAAATTTTTGGAAAATAGTATGTCGTCTTTCATGTCCACATTTACGACAATTATTCCTCCGGACATGTTTGCTGCGGTTTCGACAGCTTCAGCGATTCTTGATTTATACTCTTTTTTTATCACTATTCTGTCCACTACTATGTCGATATTGTGTTTTTGATTTTTGGAAAGGACTATATTTTCCGCTAGATCACGTATTTCTCCATCCACACGAACTCTTACGAAGCCTTCTTTTTTAGCAACATCAAGTTTTTTGCCATGTTCTCCTTTTTCGCCCCTTACGATAGGTGACATAATTTGTATTTTTTTGTTATCACCCATATTTAAAATTTTATCAACAATTTGATCGACGGTTTGGCTGGTTATTTCTCTTTTGCAAATGGGGCAGTGAGGAATCCCTGTTCTGGCATATAAAAGCCTTAGATAGTCGTATATTTCTGTGACTGTTCCAACTGTTGAACGAGGATTTTTAGATGTTGTTTTTTGGTCAATAGAAATAGCCGGCGAAAGGCCTTCTATACTTTCTACGTCAGGTTTATCCATCTGACCCAAAAATTGCCGCGCATAAGAAGAAAGAGATTCCATATATCTTCGTTGACCCTCTGCATATATGGTGTCAAACGCAAGAGAAGATTTTCCTGAACCTGATAAACCCGTAAATACTACTAATTTATCTCTTGGAACTTTTAAACTTACATTTTTTAAATTGTGGACTTTTGCTCCTTTTATAATTATATCTTTTTGCATATGTTTCACTCCTTGATTAAGAATTTTTTATTTTTTGAATTTGGTCTCTCAAGAATGCAGCATGTTCAAATTCCAACATCTGTGCTGCCAGTTTCATTTCTTTTGAAAGGTCTTTTAAAATTATTTCTTTTTCTTTTTTGCTTAAACTTGCGTAAGAATCTTTTTTATTGCCATTGCTTTTTTGGGATATTTCCAGTATTTCGGTCACTTTTTTGTTTATTGTTTTAGGTACGATATTGTTTTTTTCATTGTATTCAGATTGTATTTTTCTTCTTCTTTCGGTTTCTCTAATGGCTTGCTCCATAGAAGGCGTAACTTCATCCGCATACATTATAACATATCCGTCCGAGTTTCTTGCTGCTCGTCCGATAGTTTGGATAAGAGAACGCGATGAACGTAAGAACCCTTCTTTATCGGCATCGAGTATAGCAACTAAAGATACCTCGGGAATGTCAAGGCCTTCTCTAAGTAAATTTATTCCTACAAGAACATCTATTTGCCCCAGCCTCAAATTTCTTATTATTTCCATTCTTTCTATTGTATCGATGTCGCTGTGCATATAAGTTACTTTTATCCCGGCGTCTTTTAAGTAAGAAGTCAAATTTTCAGCCATTTTTTTGGTGAGTGTAGTGACCAACACCCTTTCATTTTTTGCTGTTCTTGAATTTATCTCAGAAATTAAATCTTCGATTTGACCATCTGTCGGCCTGACCGAAATTATAGGGTCTAGAAGGCCTGTCGGACGTATCACTTGCTCGACTACATTTTTACTTTTTTCCAGTTCGAAATCTCCCGGAGTAGCACTTACGAAAATTACTTGATTAATTTTAGAGTAGAATTCATCAAAATTCATCGGCCGGTTGTCGTATGCCGAAGGCAACCTGAATCCGTATTCTATTAAGTTTTCTTTCCTGGCTCTGTCTCCTGCATACATAGCCCTTACTTGAGGCAAAGTTACATGCGATTCATCTATGAACATTAAAAAATCATCTGGGAAATAATCAAATAATGTGGTAGGGGTGCTACCCGGCTCTCTGCCTGTTAATACTCTCGAATAGTTTTCGATGCCTTTACAGAAGCCGATTTCTTTTAACATTTCTGTGTCGTAATTAACTCTTTCTGTTATTCTTTGGGCTTCAATAAGTTTACCTTGGCTTCTAAAGTAATTTGCTCTTTCATCGGCCTCTTGTTTTAATTTTTTTATTGCAACTTCAAGTTTTTCTGGAGGGACTATATAATGCGATGCAGGGTAGATTGCAATGTGTTTTAAATTTGATATTACGTTCCCGGTTACCGGATTTATTTCGGAAATTTTTTCGATATAATCTCCAAAAAATTCAACCCTTATAACTTTATCATTTGAGTTTGCAGGGAAAATTTCTACTACATCTCCTCTGACTCTAAATCGGTTTCTTCTTAGGTCGACGTCGTTTCTTTCATATTGAAGTTTTGTAAGCTTTCTAATCAGCGAATCTCGACTTTTTTCGGTGTCGGGTCTTAAAGAAATTACCATGGATTTGTAATCTATAGGGCTTCCCAAGCTGTATATGCATGACACGCTGGAAACAATTATAACATCATTTCTTTCCGACAAAGCCGATGTCGCCGAGTGCCTTAATTTATCTATCTCGTCGTTAATTGACGAGTCTTTTTCTATATATGTGTCTGTGGAAGCAATATAGGATTCCGGCTGATAATAATCATAATAGGAAACAAAATATTCCACGGCATTATCAGGAAAAAAAGATTTAAATTCCGAGCAGAGCTGCGCAGCCAATGTTTTATTATGAGCTAATATCAATGTTGGCTTTTGAACCTTTTCTATTATATTGGCCATGGTAAAAGTTTTCCCTGAACCGGTTACTCCCAAAAGAGTCTGTTCTTTATAACCGTTTTCTATGCCTTTGGAAAGGGACTCTACTGCATGTTCCTGGTCTCCGCAAAGCTTAAAGTCAGATTTTATTTTAAAATTCATTTGTGTACCTCCTCTTTGTTTGTAATTTAGTTGTTGAAAATAAATATATAACTTAGTATAATCTGTATAATACAGTCTAATACATTTTACTACATAGGTAAAGGAGTGTAAAATTTGATAGAAATTAATAACATAAGCAAGAAATTTAAAGATAAAGAAGTATTAAAAAATGTCAAATTTAAGGTTGATGATGGTGAAATTGTAGGCCTTTTGGGAGAAAATGGCGCCGGGAAGTCTACCTTGCTGAGAATAATAAGTACCATGCTTATTCCAACTTCAGGAAACGCGAACATAAATGGTACAGACTTAGTTAAATGCCCCGAAGATGTCCGAAAGCAAATCGGAATATTATTCGGAAGCGAAGTGGGGCTATATGATAGGCTGACGGCAAGAGAAAATTTGGAATATTTTGCAAAATTAAATAACATGAATGCTGATGAAATTAACGACAGAATTAACTATCTGATTGATAGATTTAAATTCAGAAGTTATGCCGATAAACAAGTATATAATTTTTCTAAAGGCATGAAACAAAAGGTTTCTATAGCTCGTTCAATAGTGCATGACCCCGCCGTAATGCTGTTTGACGAACCTGATTCCGGATTGGATTTTAAAGCCTCAAAGATAATATTTGACTTCATGGAAGATTGCAAAAAAGAAGGTAAATCCATAATATTCTCCAGTCATTCCATGGAAAACATAAAAAATTATTCCGATAGGATAGTCGTCTTGCACAAGGGAGAAATAATCAAAGAATTCAATGTCGAAGAATACAGGAAAAAGTATACAGACAGAGAAATTAACGATATACTTTTTAATTTGGTTTGTGACGGTGATGATGATGATTAATAATATAATTACTGTATTTTTAAAAGAACTGAAATGCATGGTACGAGATAAAAAAACTTTTTGGATGATAGCTCTTTTGCCTTTCATATTAGTACCTGTGATGCTTAGTATAACTGATTTTTCAGCTAAAAATTTAGAAAATAATATTGGCAAAAATATAAACATCGGGATAAACAGTAAGAATAATACTTTTTATGATTTTTTATCCGTGCAAAAATCTCTTTCTGTTTTGGAAGTTTCCGATCCTCAAAAATCTTTAAACTCAGGGGAAATTGTCGCTTACATAACTGTTGATGATAACTTAGATGAAAAATTTTTGAAGAAAGAAAAATTTGATATTGATATTAAGTATAATGATTCTTCAATTAATTCAAAAATGGCAATGGCTATCTTACCTCAGTATGAATCCACATTTCGTTACATAAGTGAAAGTTATGATTTTGAAAATATAGACAGTTTTAAGGAAAAAATAAGCTCCGAGCTCGACGTTTCAAACGAATTAGGGTTGGAGTCTTCGTCAGATAACAGTATAATGTATTTTAATTTGTTAGTTCCTGTTTTACTTGTTATTTATTGTTGGATGGGTTCATCGACGATTGCTGCAGAACTTACGGCCGGCGAGAAAGAGAAAGGCACTTTGGAACCTCTTTTATCTAATGGCGTGGAAAGAACTGCAATTATTATAGGTAAAATAGCCGCAACCGCTGCTATGGGTGTTATTAGCGGAATGTCTAATGTTTTGGGATTGGGAGTATATCTCTTGATTTCTTCATCATTTGGAAAAATCGGTATGAGTGTATTTGATTTACTGGCACTACTTTTTGTGGCGATTTTAGCTTCTGTGTTCTTTTCCTCTGTAAACATAATGCTGGGAATATATGCAAGGTCTTCAAAAGAAGCCCAGACTTATTTTATGCCATCTCTTCTTGTTTATTTGATTCCTACATTTTTTACTTATACTTTGGATATAAGTAAAATAGAATTGAGTCAACTTTGTATCCCGGTTTATAATATTATTTGCGTAATAAAAGAAATTATGGCTTCTTCTTTAAATATTATGCACCTTGGAATAGTGACGGCTTGGTTTATTCTGTATATTTCTATTGCGTACTGTGTGACAATAAAGCTCTTCAAAAGAGAAGATGTTATTTTTAGAATTTAATAAATATATTGATATTTACTTTAAAAAATCAGATAATTAATTTATCTGATTTTTAGTTTTACAGAAAGGATAATTGTGTTGAAAGACAGATTTTTTCGTACAGGATTGTTAATAGGCGAGAAAGCTTTGAATAAATTAAAGAAAAGCAAAGTTGCGGTTTTTGGCCTCGGCGGTGTGGGCTCGTACGTAACCGAAGCTTTGGCTCGCTCAGGAATAGGAAGCATGGATATTTTTGACGGAGATGTTGTTGATATTACTAATATTAACCGTCAAATTATCGCTCTTGAATCTACAATAGGAATGCCTAAAGCCGAGGTATCCAAAAAAAGAATAAAAGACATTAATCCAAGTATAGATATTAAATCTTATAATTGCTTTTTTAATAAAGACAATCAGCATGATTTTGATTTTTCAAAATACGATTATGTTGTAGATGCGATTGATATGGTTTCTTCAAAACTTCTTCTTGTGAAAATATGCAAAGATTTAAATGTCCCTATTATAAGTTCTATGGGCACAGGGAATAAACTAAATCCTATGCTTTTGAAAGTAAAAGATATATATTCTACTTCTAATTGTCCCTTGGCAAGAGTTATGAGAAGAGAGCTCAGAAAAATGTCAGTTAAAAGTTTGAAAGTGGTTTGTTCGGATGAAATACCTTCTTACACTCCGAAATCAGACGAAGATAATCCGGGAAAAAGAGTTAATTCCAGCATTTCTTTCGTTCCTTCCGTTGCAGGTTTGATTATAGCCGGTGAAGTAATTAAAGATTTAATTAACAAATAATGCGTAAAAGGAGTGAATCATATGGCAGGAATTATTGAATGGAATTATAAAAACATAGACAGAGAAAAAATTATTGACCTCGCTATAAAATGCAATATCCCGTTTGTTTCGGCCGCAATTATGTACGCTCGCGGAATTACTTCCGAGGAAAGTGTGTTTACTTTTTTAAAAGATTCATACGAACCTAATCCTAAAAGTTTATTTGAAATTCCTGACATGGATAAAGCTGTCTCGCGATTAAAAAGAGCAATTAAAGACCATGAAAAAATTTGTATTTATGGAGACTATGATGCCGATGGAGTTACTTCTACAGCGTTGATGTTTTTGTACCTCAAAGAGAAAAAAGCTGATGTATTTTATTATATTCCCAGCCGTGAAAAAGACGGATATGGATTAAATGTTCAAGTTATAGATTATTTGAAATCTCAGGGCACAAAGTTAATATTTACTGTAGATAACGGTATATCGGCATTTAATGAAATATCTTATGCGAACAGTATAGGCTTGGATGTAGTAGTGACGGATCATCACAGGGTACCCGAAAATTTGCCGCCTGCTGTTGCTCTTGTGGATATGTTTAGAGAAGGTTGTAATTTAAAAGAGAAAAATTTTGCCGGTGTGGGTATAGCTTTTAAAGTTGTAGAAGCCATGGAGCAAAATAATTTCGATAGGGATAAGTACATTGATTTTGTAACGCTTGGGACCATCGGAGATTCTATCGAACTTTTTGGCGAAACCAGAAGTATTGTAAAAAAAGGTGTACAAGTAATAAAAAATTCAAATAAGCCCGGGATAAAATCTTTAATAAATGTCGCAGGTTTGAACGGAAAGAATTTTGATACAACGTCGGTGGCTTTTTGTTTGGTTCCGCGTATAAACGCAAGCGGAAGAATGGGTGACGCTTCTTTGGCACTTAAATTGCTCATTAGCGGTACGGAAAAAGAAGCGGAACAATTGGCGTTTGAACTAAACGAGATGAATGTAAAAAGAAAAGAAATAGAAAACGAGATTTTTGATTCAGTTGAAGAGCTTTTAAGCACAGAGCCTACAAGAAAATATGAAAAGGTTATAATCGCAGAAGGTGACGGTTGGCACCGCGGAGTCCTTGGAATAGTGGCATCACGAATCACTCAAAAATATGGAAAACCTACTATACTTATTTCGCTGAACGATGAAGAAGCCACAGCTTCTTGCCGAAGTATACCCGGATTTTCAATCCATAATTTAATATCTATGTGTTCCGATTTAGTCGACAGATTTGGCGGACACCCCATGGCGGCAGGTATAAATTTAAAATCCAAAAATGTAGAAAAATTTAAAGATAAAATTTTAAAAACAATTGCCGATATGGATGTTCCGTATTCTAAATTAGAAATAGATTTGGCTGTTAATCCATCCAAGGTAACAAGTAAAATTTTAAATGATATAAATATTTTAAAACCGTTCGGAGTGGGCAATCCCGAACCCATATTTGCTTTGAATGATATGAAACTGAAAAAAATAACGCCTCTTAGCAAAGGAATGCATACTAAAATTATTGTTGAACGAGAAAACTCTTCTCTCGAAGTGCTTTGCTTTAATCAAAAAACAGACGAATTTCTGTATGACGAAGGCGAAATTGTCGATGTCGCCGTCACATTCAGCAAAAACGATTATCGAGGAATTTCAAGATTATCTTCGATGCTGATTAATATTAAGCTTTCGGGGCTTGAATTTAAAAGAGTGATAGAATGCAAAAAATGTTACGAAAAATTTAAACGAGGTGAAAAATTATCCAAGAAAGAGACAGAGTTTTTAACCCCCACTCGAGATGATTTTGTAGCGGTATATAAATATTTTCTAAAGCGAAAAAATATTATTACAAGAGCAGATATTTTAAGCTACCGAATATTTAAAGATGCATCATATTTTGGAAAAATATGTATTATATCAGACGTACTTAAAGAGCAGAATCTTATAAATTTGGTTAAGAATTCAGATGAATTGAAAATAACAATCAACGAAATCAAAGACAAAGTTGATTTAAATAAATCAAAAATAATGATGCTTTTGAAAGGGGAAATATAATTATGTCAATTGAACGCAATTATAATACCTATGAGGAACTTTTAAACCTTATAAAAAAGAGCGGTAAAAATTATGACCTTGAAATACTGGAAAAAGCATATAAATACGCTTGTAAAGCTCATAAAAATCAAAAAAGAGTTTCGGGAATAGATTATATTTTTCACCCTGTTTCGGTAGCTTATATTTTGGTAGAACTAGGTATGGATACTCCTACGGTTGCGGCAGCGCTGCTTCATGATGTTATTGAAGATACCGAAATTACAAAAGATGATATCGTAAAAAATTTTGGTGAAGAAATAGCCTCCCTGGTTGATGGTGTAACCAAATTAAGAAAAATGCCCTCCTCATCTCGAGAAGAAGAACAAGCAGAAAATGTAAGAAAAATTCTTTTGGCGACTTCTCAGGACATAAGAGTAATAATGGTTAAACTCGCAGACAGACTTCAAAATATGAGAACTATCGAGTGCATGCCTATGCAAAAAAGGCGCGATAAAGCTCTTCAAAATATGGAAGTTTTTGCTCCTATAGCACATCGTTTGGGAATTCGAACCATGAAAGATGAACTCGAAGATCTCTCTTTAAAATGCCTGGATCCTATCGCGTATGCAGAAGTAGAAGATTCTTTGGCTTTGCGCAAGGATGACCGTGAAAAGTTTATAAATTTAATAAAAAAACGCATTATGGACAGAGTTCAAAAATTTATTCCGGATGTATACATCGAAGGAAGAGTAAAAAGTGCCAACGAAATATACAAAAAGATGTTCATAAAGGGCAGGGCGATGGATCAAATATACGATATATACGCTGTCAGAATTATAGTGAACACAATTAATGATTGTTATAATGTTTTTGGAATAGTTCATGATATGTTTCAGCCGATTCCTAGTCGATTTAAAGACTATATTTCTACTCCAAAACCTAATATGTATCAATCTTTACATACTACAGTTCTGAGCAAAGAAGGCATTCCTTTTGAGATTCAAATAAGAACCTGGGAAATGCACCGAACTGCCGAATACGGTATAGCTGCACACTGGAAATATAAACTCGGAATTTCTGGGAAAGATAATTCTTGGATGCGCTCTTTATCTTGGGTAAGAAAGCTTTTGGATAATCATAAAGACATGGAAGATATTACCGATGTTATCTGCAATATAAAATCTGATTTGGTGCCTAAAGAAATTTTTATTCTTACCCCCAAAGGCGATGTTATAAGCTTGCCGACAGGTTCTACAGTTATCGATTTTGCTTACGCAATTCACTCAGAGCTCGGCAATCATATGGTAGGTGCAAAAGTAAATAAAAAAATCGTACCTATAAATTATGTTTTAAAAACAGGGGAAATAGTAGACATATTAAGCACCAAAGACCCCGGCAAAGGCCCAAGCAGAGATTGGCTTAACATAGTTAAAACCAGCGAAGCAAGAAACAAAATAAGGCAATGGTTTAAACGTGAAAGACGAGAAGAAAATATCTTAGAGGGATATAACGAGCTTAAACTTGAACTTTCAAAACATAAAATTGATATTCCCGAAGAACAACTTGAAAAATTCTTGGAACCTGTTCTTAAGAAAAATTCATGTAGTTCATTAAAAGATTTCTTTGCTGCGGTAGGCTACGGAGGAATACAGCTTTGGCGAATAATGCCCAGACTTAAAAATGAATATATAAAAAATTTAAAAGAAGAACAAAAAACACCTGCATCTTGGAAAGAAGACGAAAAATTTGAATTCAATAAATCTTCTGCAACTCCTGATGGAGTGGTTGTTGAGGGCATTGATGATTGCTTTATAAGATTTGCAAAATGCTGCAGCCCGCTGCCTGGAGATAAAATTATAGGGTTCATCACAAGAGGCCATGGCGTGACAATACATAAGCGAGATTGCAAGAATATTATCAATAATGAAAATGATTCTGAATTCCGTAACAGGTTGCTCTGTTCTTCTTGGGCGAAAGATGTTTCTTCTGATTTCGAAGCCACACTACAAATAAATTCCTGCGACAGAGAAGAACTTTTGAGCGATATAACTCGTAAAATTAATGCTATGAATTTAAAAATAACATCTTTAAATTCTAAAATTTCTAATGACCAAGCCATAATATTCATAACTATTAAAATAAAAAATTTGGAACATATAAAATATGTAATAAATAATTTATTGAGAGTAGACGGAATTTTATCCGTGAAAAGGGTGTGAGAATATTGAAAATACAAAGATTTCCCGTTGGAATTCTTAGAACAAATTCCTACTTGATTTCTTACAACGATAGAGGAATAATAGTTGACCCCGGAGGAATAAGCGAAAAGTTGGATGAGAATATAAAAAAATTAAACGGTATTGACTATATTATTTTAACTCATGGGCATTTTGATCATATACTGGAAGTGAAAAGGTATCAGAAATTAACAGGAGCAAAAATAGTAATCGGGGAGGATGAAAAAGATTTTCCGATGGATAATTCGCTTAATTTGTGCTCAGAATTCTACAAAAAAGGAATTAATAATTTTTCTGCAGACATACTACTTAAAGACGGCGACACTTTGAAATTTAGTGATAAAGAAATTAAAGTTATTTTCACGCCGGGGCACACAATCGGGAGTGTATGCTATTGTTTGGATAATAATATGTTTTCGGGAGACACTTTATTTAGAGGAAAGGTAGGCAGAACCGATTTTGTAACAGGGAGCGAGAATGATATGTTAAACTCTTTAAAAAAGCTTTATGATCTTAAAACAGATTATTCGGTTTATCCCGGCCATGGGTTAACAACGTCATTGTGCAAAGAAAAGTCATTAAATACCGGTTTAAAATAATAATTTTAGATTGTAAGATAATACAATAGTAATGTAAATTTTAAAATTTACTATTTGAAGTTTGTGTATTTTTTGGTTATAATAAATGAAAAAGAATTTTTGGGAGATGATTTGTAATGGGAGTATTTGAAGATATTTTTGTTAAAGCTAAAGGTGCTGTAGACGCACTCGGAGAAAAAGCAGGTCAGTTTGTTGACGTTTCTAAACTTAATATAAAAATGGCTGAGCTTAAATCCGACTTAAAAAATGAATACGAAGCTCTCGGAAAAACTGTTTACAATTGTGAAAAAAATCATATTGACAGTGCTTCGGAAGTCACCAATGCTTCTTTGAGAATCGACAGTATCTATATGCAAATCGAGGAACTAAAAAAACAAGTTGCCAAAATGAAAAATAAAGTCTTATGCAAAGAATGCGGGAACGCAAATAATGTGAATGATTCATACTGCGGAAAATGCGGAAAAGAATTAAAAAATTCCGGTAGTGAACCTTTGGAAGAAGCAGATGATTTTTCGGAGTTTGAAAAATAATAATCGCGAAGAGAAGAAAGCTGGGTAGGGGCTTTCTTCTTGTTTGTGTTAGGAAGTGATTAATATTATTAGAAAAATTATAAGAATATTAGCGTTCATAGTCTTTATTGTCAGCTTATGGATGATAGTAAAAATAGTAGTAATAGATTATTACAAAGAAAGCAAATTAGCGGAAGAAGCTCAGCAAATTTATTATGACAATGATGATGATAACGAGGAGCCGTCCCAAGAAGAAAGATTTTCTGACCTTATAAAAATAAACCCGGATATAAAAGCTTGGATAAATATAAGCAATACCCGCGTAGATTATCCGGTTGTGCAATCGCCTGAAGATGATCGAAATTATTACTTAACGCATAATTATAAAAAAGAATATTCTAAGTACGGAAGTATATTTATAGATTCGGTTTGCACAGCGGGGACTGATTCCAAAAATGTAATTTTGCACGGTCATCATATGAGAAACGGCGAAATGTTTGCTAATATTTTGAAATTTGGCGAAGTGGATTTTTGCAAAGAAAATCCGATTATAAATTTTGATACATTAAATGAAACAAGAAAATACAAAGTTATTTCTATTTTTAAAACCAACACTTTGCCTGAGCAAGGAGAAATTTTTAATTATCAAATTTCTTCTTTTGGAAAAGGAAAGTTCATGGAGTTTGTTAAGAATGTAAAAAAGAGGTCGCTCATATCTTTCCCGGTGGATGTTCAAGAAGACGACCAACTTATCACATTGTCTACGTGTTCATATGAGTTTAAAGATTTTAGAACGGTTGTTGTTGCAAGAAAAGTTCGCAAAGAAGAAAGCGATTATGTAGACGTTAGCAATATTAAAGAAGCTCCTAATCCGCTGTGGCCCGATTGTTGGTATAAAAAGCACGGAGGAACCCCGCCCTCTTGATTGTGTTGACTTATTGTTAAAAAATGATATAATTAAAATATAAAAGGTCTATTCAGGAGTTGATAATATGGCGATAAGAAATATACTAATGGAAGGCGACCCTATTCTTTACAAAAAGTGTAGAGTGGTAGAAAAATTTGATGAGCGCCTTTCTTTATTGATAGATGATATGATAGAAACCATGAAACACGCAGGCGGTGTAGGTCTTGCCGCTCCACAAGTCGGGATTTTAAAAAGAGTTGTAGTTATTGATGTGGGCGACGGAATTATAGAGCTTGTTAATCCTGAAATAGTGAACAAAAGCGGAGAACAACGCGAAGAAGAAGGATGCTTATCTTGCCCGGGTCAATATGGAACTACCATAAGACCGATGTTTGTGACTGTTAAAGCAAAAAACAGAAACGGCGAAGATGTGCAGTTATCGGGCAAATCTTTAAAAGCAAGAGCGTTTTGCCACGAAATTGACCATTTGGACGGAATACTATTTAAATCGCGTTTAGTTTAATCGATTGAATTTAAATTAATATTTTGAAATGTTTTTCATCTTTATTAGGTTGAAAAACATTTTTTGTTTTTAAGAGCATAAAATCATTTTGAGTAAAGCATAGACTTACAGTTAAAATGATGATATAGTAGCCTTGTGTTAAAAAGAAAGGGGAAAATATATGAACAAAAAGCTTAAAAATTTAATGGCTTGCGGTCTATTGATTTCTATGGTGGGCGGAATGTCTGCGCAAGCCTATGAGGATTATGGTTTTTTTCACTTTTACAGCGATAGCGAAGTAAAGGATATTAACAGAGAATATAATGAAAAATTCGAAAATTTGGAAAACGATATTTCTAAGCTTGACAATTTAGTTAACAGAAATAAATTGGATAACAATCTGCGAGAAGTTAAAAAACAGTCCAAAAATAGTTTTGTTTTTAATAGATTTAAATATGGCAATTATGTTAACTGCATTGAAAGCTTAGAAGATATCAGACATATGCTTAACAGATTATTGAAACAAGAAGAGGTAGAAAAGAAAAAAGATAAAGAAAAATACGAACAAGAAATAAGAAAAAAAGCGGAGGAAACCAAAGACTTTCAAGATAATTGTTTGAAAGATATTCAGTCGGATTTCATAAAATCAATAAATTCATCTATGAATCAAATTGCAATGTGCGCAGAAGATTTTTCAGATGTTGATGCATTCTCTTCGAGCATCAGTTCCCTTCAAGAGTTGAAAGAGAAAATCATCAAGGAAATCGAAAATATAAAATTAAAAGACAGCGATAGAAATGATAACACTAAAATATTTAAAAAAAATCTGGAATCGATTACCATGTCTGTCAAAAATAGCGTAGAAAGATTTGCAGTAAAATCAAACAATTTACTGAATGAAATGATAAAAGTAAAAAAAGATTTGGAACAGCAAGTAATTGATGAAGCCCGAGGAAACATATACATTCAACTTTCTGAAATAAAGAAGCAAATAAATGACGACTTCAATATTGATAATTTTAAAGAAATGGATAAAAATCAAAAAAGCACGGTAAATAAATTTAAAAGCGAATTGCTGGATTTAGTTGATAAGCTTGAAAGAGAATCTGAAATTATGAATTCCATGGATGGAAAGCTAAATGTAGAAAAAGGATATAAACTTTTGAAAAGCAGACACAATAGATATCTCAGCCGCAAAAAGGCTATCATTGATGTTATAATGAAAGAAAAAGCTAAAGAAAAATTTATTGAAGATATTCATAATCCACGCAAAGTGATTGAACTTTTAAGGGAAAAGAAGATAGGCATAAAAGACGTTGTTGGCGGTAATGATGAAATTATCGAGAAAATCAACGATCTAATAGGTAAACAAGAAAGATGCATGAAAACAAATAAAGGAGTTCCGTCAAAAGGAATGATTCTTTACGGAGATCCCGGAACCGGAAAAACCAGTTTGGTTAAAGCCATGGCAGCGTATCACAATTTGGATTTAGTAACTCTTAAAAGAAAATGCGAAGATACCGATAAAGCCGAAGAGGAGATCAGAGCAAGATTTAACGAGGCAAGAACCTTAACGCACGGCGGAAAAGACATTGTAATTTTATTAATAGACGAAATAGACGCTGTAGGTCCGAAGAGAATTTTGTCCAGTGAAAGCAAAGACACAGTGGCGCTTCTTGCGGAAATCGATTCTCTTAAACCAAGTGATGGAATAGTAGTACTTGCTACAACAAATTATCTTGAAAAAGTTGACCCTGCTGTAAAAAGGTCGGGAAGATTAGAAGATAAATGCGAAATTTCAGTCCCGAACGAACAAGGAATAAAAGAAATAGTTTCAATATGTTTATTAGGATATAAGTTGGAAGAGGGAGTTGATGTAAAATCTTTCAGCGAAGACCTCGTGAGTGATTTCCGTGGAATGACAGGTGCTGATATTAAACGAATTATTGAGTGTGCCGCTCAGAACAAACTCGAAAAAGCCGACGCTAAACAATTTAAAGATATAGTAATAAGCAAAGAAGATATAAGAGAGGCCATCAAACAAAAGAAAGGTTAATTTAACCCTTTACGAAAATAGAAAACAATCATCGTGGAATTTGCGGTGGTTGTTTTTCTTGTAATTTGAATTCTGAGTTTAATTTTGTTATAATTTAAACACAAATTTAAAAGAGGAGTTTTTAATAATGACCAAGACTATAGTAGTAGCTTCGGGCAACGAAGGAAAAATAATTCAAATAAAAGAAACTCTTGCGGAACTTGATATAGAAGTAAAGAGCATGAAAGAATTTAATATAGAAGAACCAATTGAAAATGGTAAATCATATTCCGAGAACGCTTTAATAAAAGCTCGAAATGTTTTCCGGCACTGTAATCTTCCTACTTTAGCGGATGATTCCGGATTTGAGTTGGAAGAATTAAATAAATTTCCCGGACTTGTCTCAGGTCGGTTTGCCGATGCGTGCGGAGGTTACAAAAACTCTTTTGAAATACTGGAAAAATGTATTACCGAAAACAGAAATGCTAAATTTTGTACATCAATGGCATTTGTTTTTGAAAAAGACGGTCAGGTAGTAGAAAAAATATTTGACGGGAATATAGAAGGAGAATTTATTTATCCGCCCAGAGGAATCAAAGGGTTCGGATACTGCCCTTGTTTTAAGCCGGATGGGTATAACGAAACATTTGCCGAAATGGACGATGAACTTCGTGAAAGTATTAATCACCGAGCCGTGGCACTAAAAAAGTTTTCAGAATTTTTTAAAAATAATTTTTAACAGGAGATTGAAATGGGACTTTTAGAAGCTATAAACATTTCTCATTCTTTTGGCGATAAAATCCTATATAAAAATGCTTCTTTTGAGCTTTTTAAAGGCGAACATATGGGAATAGTAGGGGAGAACGGAGCCGGAAAAACAACTTTGCTTGATTCTCTTTCCGGAAAAATCATTCCGGACGTAGGAGAAATACGTGTTCAAAAAGGAATAAAATTAGGATATTTGGATCAGCACGCCAAAATTAATACGGACATCAGCATATTTGAATATTTAAAAACTGCATTTAATGATTTGTATGAAATTGATGATAAATTAAAAAAAATTTACGAAAATATGGCCGAAGACAGCAGTGAAGAAGTCCTAAATAAAGCCTCGGACTATCAAAGTTTGCTTGTTAATCGAGGTTTCTATGAAATAGAAAGCAATATATTGAAAGTAGCGGATGGCCTGGGAATAAATTCTTTCGGCATGGATTCTAAACTTAAAAATTTAAGTGGCGGTCAGCGCGCAAAAGTTATTTTGGCAAAGTTACTTCTGGAAAATCCCGATGTTTTGTTACTCGACGAGCCGACTAACTTCTTGGATACAAATCATATAATTTGGCTCACGGATTACCTAAAAAATTTTAAAAATGCATTTGTTGTTATATCTCATGACTTTGAATTTTTAGATAAGATAACTAATTGCATATGTAATATCGAGTTCAATAATATAAAGAAATATTCCGGGAATTTTTCTAAATTCATTAAAAATAAAGAAATGAATAAAATCAGTTATGAGCGTGAATTTAAAGCTCAACAAAAAGAAATAAACAAATTGGAAACTTATATTCAAAAAAATAAAGTAAGAGCTTCAACCGCAAAACAAGCCAAGAGCCGTCAAAAAGTCCTTGATAAAATGGATAGACTTTCAGCTCCGAAAGATTTAGAAAAACCTCATTTTGCTTTTAAATCTATGCCTATAAGCTCGGGAAAAGCAATGATAATTAAAAATTTGGAAGTGGGATACAATAACAAACCCATACTTCCAAAAATAAATCTGGAAATTTTAAACGGCGAGAAAATAGCCATTGTCGGATTTAATGGTATAGGAAAGTCAACTTTGCTGAAAACTTTATTAGGTATAATTCCTCCGGTAAAAGGCTATTCGTGGACATTTGATACCACTCATGTGGGATATTTTGAGCAGGAGCTCATATGGGAAGATAATAATTTAAGTCCGCTTGAAATTATTCGAGATAAATTTCCAAAATTATCCCAAAAAGACGCAAGAAGTTACCTAGCCAAATGTGCAATAAGCAGCAAGGAAGTTCTTGAACCGATTAAATTGCTTAGCGGTGGCGAGCAAGCAAAAGTTAAATTATGCATATTAATGCTCACAAATTCTAATTTTCTTATGTTGGATGAACCTACCAATCATTTGGACGTCCTAGCGAAAGATGCATTAAAAGAGCAGCTTAAATCGTGGGAAGGAACTTTGATTTTGGTTTCGCATGACAAGCAATTTTATAGTGATATTTGTAAAAAAGTTATAGACATTGAAAAAATTATATGATTACTATGGGGAGGCGCCATGGAAAATATAAATGCCGATTTGGAACAATTCATAGAAAATAAATTATTTGCCATGAAGGATGATAAATACCGTGAGTTTACCTCCAAGCTGATTCCTACTGTGGAAAAATCACGCATAATAGGCGTTAGAACTCCTGAACTTAGAAAATTAGCCAAGGAAATTTTTAAAGAAAAAGATTATAAAAATTTTTTAGACTGTTTGCCTCATAAATACTACGAAGAAAATAATTTACACGGATTTATAATTGAAAATATCAAAGATTACAACCTGGTGATTTATTATCTGGAGAAATTTTTCCCATATATAGATAATTGGTCTACCTGTGATTTAATAAGTCCTAAAATCTTCAAAAAATATCTCCCGGAATTAATTTGTAAAATAAAAGAGTGGATAAGTAGTGGCAAAGTTTATTCAGTAAGATTCGGAATAGAAATGCTTATGACTCATTATCTTGGTGATAATTTTTTGCCGGAATATTTAAATTTGGTTGCGGATATAAAATCCGATGAGTACTACATCAATATGATGATTGCATGGTATTTTGCAACAGCTCTTGCCAAGCAGTATGATTTTGTTGTCAAATACATAGAAAATAAAAAACTTGATACATGGGTTCACAACAAGTCTATTCAAAAAGCCGTAGAAAGCAAAAGAATTTCACCGGACAAGAAAAAATATTTGAAAACTTTAAAAATCAAATGAAATTTATCATGATATTTGGTATAATTAAGTCGGGCGTTAGGATGCTCAATTTTTAAATTTTATCGGAGAGATGTTTAATGACAGAATCAGTAAATGAACTAAAAAGAATGCTTGAAGAGGATAACGAAGAAAAGAAGATGATAAGCCCGCAAAAGTGGGCGGGGTTCGTCGAAAGTACTATAGTTAATTTTTTTGATCAATATAAAATCGAAAAGCTTTCTATTGAAGATGGCAATGGAAATAAAGCCAAACTTTCCAGAACTAAAGATAATGGAATCAAAATTGAATATCGTTCTACAGTTATGATGTAGTTGAAAAATCTCGTTAATATTTCTTAACGAGATTTTTATAATAAAATATATAAATATTATATAAAAAAATCTTGACAAATATTATTTTAAGTATATAATATATCTATATTTGTCGATTTCTTTTAGGAAAATGGTTTGAGATCACAAATTAATTCTAATATGGCATAAATTACTTAGCAGTAATTTAATGTATATAAAAAATAAAGGAGAGATGAGAAATGACTTTGGCAAAATTATTTTCATCAAAATGGGATGAATTTTTAGGAATTGCAGGAAAATACAAAGATACGGTTAGACGGCACAATTGGTTTATTAAAAACTGCGATCGTGCTTTTTTAAAAGAAATTATTAAGCAAGACGGTGTGCCCACAAACTGGTTAAAGGAATTTTCCGACTTTGATCTCGCAAGTCGTATTGCTAAAGTAGACAAAAAAGTAGACAAAAAAGCAAAAGAATATAATAGTAAGAAAAAAGAGTACATGCGACTTTTCCTGCTCATTAAGGGAGAATTGGAGCTCTATGGTAGTTTATATTGGATAATAGGAGAATATTTGCCTGATCCAAGTAGGAGGGACAATATGTCCGAAGTTCGTGGGAAGTATATGGTGTGTGCAAGAGGTGAAATGAATGCAAATGAATTTGAGAAAATTATCAATGATGGATTTGATATAATTTCAAAGAGAGTTGAATTTATATATAATGAACAGGTAAGAATGGAAAAATTGATGAGAGACAGAGAAGAAGAGGAACCACAGGCTGCATCGGTGGACAGACCGGAAGTTGAGTTGGAAACTGGGCTTGGAAGCGAAGAAGAAGAACTAGAAAGAATGCTTCAAGGGAAATATAAAAAAACTGTAGAGCTTCTTGATACTTACGACAAAGGTATTCTATCTTTATATAAAGCTTGTGAGGTGTACTCAAAAAAATCACCTAAAAGTTTTAGTGAGTATTGTAAAAATAACAAATTTCCCGCTTTATCACATTTTTTAAGAGGTCATGAGCCGCCAATATGTGATCTAGGATCACGTGAAAGTATAAAAGATCGTGTATTGTTTTCACTTGGAAGCGAAAACTCTTTCAGCCTTGTTAGAGCTGTAGCGTATGGTTGTACGGATTCACCCGAGCAACTTTTTAGAAAGTCTGACGCTATTTTAAGTAATATCAAATCGTTTCCAAATGTTATACCTGGTCAAGATATTGATGGAAAAATAAAATTAATCGAACATGAAATTGACGATTTATTTGGCGAAATAGAAAGATATATAAAGATATTACAGTCTGTGGTTGATGAAGTGGAGTTATATGCTTATCCGGATAAAGAAAGAAAAGAGAAAGTGCAACCCGCACCTAAAGTTGCCCCAGAATCTGCACCTAAGCCTGAGCCAGAACTCACATCGAAAACGAATCCTACAATGTACAAAAGATTTGAAGATGTGATTAATAAAGACTACGGTAGACTTAAAGGTATTGCAAAGAAGCTAAATAATGCTAAACTTAATGGATATTTCAATAGTGAAAAAAGCGTTGGAGAAAAGTTTAGTATAATTTACAAAGAAACCTTTTGGCCTGTCAGCGGTGTTGAGATTAGGTCGGCAAATATTTGGAAATTGATGCCTAGTGTAGATGATAAAACAGAAGGAAGAGCTGTGGCTAGAGAAATTGGTAGTAAAATTCAAGCATTGCTTGGTGAGAGAGCGCGCGATTTATGCAAAGGAGAAGCATACATCAATAAAGATGAAATGGATGAGCTGGAAAGTCTCATAGATGAAGGGTTAAATATTGTTGAAACAGCAATTGATCGTTATGTCAATAGAAGAGAACGTCAAAAAGCTGGGGCCGAAAGACCAGCTAGACAAGAGTTGTCGTCAGCGGGATTGAACGTAGTAAAAACTTGTTACTTATGGGCAGCGGCTTTTATTAGTGGGGGTAAAGAAGACGATGATTTCAGCGAGTTATCCAAAGCATTTAATTCTGTACCGAGTGGATATCCCTTCTGGCAAGGAATTAAAGATTTATCAGGGAGCAAGAAATATTTGGTTTCAACCCAAAAAAAAGCAGTTGCATTATTGTTTGTAAGTATGAGTGCAGTAGGAAGCCTTACTACAGCTGTCCAACATTTTTGTGATGCTATTAAACAAGGTGGCATAAATAAAAATTCACATGATAAAGTTATTTTGGAAGCCGACATGATCCGTTACCTTGTAAAGAGTTATGCCAAAGCGCATCCCGACAGCTCAATTTCCAATGAAGATTTTAATGACTATTTGAAAACTGTGTTGGTAGATAAATTTAAATTTGTATCTAGAACTGAGTTTGACTCCATGTCGGCTTTATTTAAACGAAACGGCAAATGAGAAATTCATAAATTAACCGGTCCGTGCGTGGACCGGATTTTTATTATATAAATAAGCACTCCGCGCTTAAAACGCGGAATGCTTTATTTTTAACTATAATTGTTTTTCAAAATTTGATAAGTCTAATTCTGATTTTTTAGCAAGGAAAGGTTTGATTGAGCGTAACATATTTTTTAGGTAATTAAATGTGTAGCTTTCGGCGTAAAGCACCAGTACGGGGTCGTGTACGCTTCTGCGTAAAAGCAGCCAGCCTTTATTATTTTTATAATTGAAGTTCACTCGAACGCCTTCAATATTATTTTTTTCCAGGTCCATTTGCTTGCTTGAATTTACGCTATTTTTAAAATCATTAAGAACCTTTATACTTACTTGGTCCAGACTCTTATCAGGTACTTGTTTTATAGGGATTTTAATAGTTATTTCTTCTTTTGGATTTATCAATCCGGCAAGTATATTTTCAAAAGTTTTATTCTGCTTTTTGAGTTTAACCAGCTCAATTACCATTTTGCAAGCCAAATATGCTCCGTCATCGATGAATTTATTTTCTTTAAAAGCTGCATGGCCCGAAGTTTCTATTGCTAACGGGCAATTTTCTCCTTGGCTGTTTATTTCTTTTGCCATCTCTATTACGTTATGATAGCCTCTTTTGTACCTAAATTGATTTCCGCCTAAGTTTTCAATGAAGCTTTTCAAATAATCCGATGTAACCGAATCAGTCACGATTACAGAATCCGGGTTATTTTTCAGCACCATGTAGGACGCAAGAGCAATAAGTCTGTTTTTGGAAATTGGGTTCCCTTCGTGGTCAACTATAGCCACTCTATCAACATCCGTGTCAAATATAATTCCTAAATCTGCTTTTTCTCTTTTTACGGCTTCTGTGATGGATTTCATCGCTTCCGGCTCTTCGGGATTGGGGATGTGATTGGGGAATCTTCCATCAGGGTTTAAAAATTGACTTCCTTCAATATCTGCGCCCAACGGCTTCAGTACGTCATTTGCGAAAAATCCTCCTACGCCATTTCCTGCATCTACAATAATTTTAAGTCCTTCAAGAGGCTTGTTGTGTTCGTTTGGAATGGAATTTAATATAAGACCTCTCAGCTCTTCTGAATAATATTCCATTAAATTAACAAATCTTACGGTTCCTTTTTTGTCTAGATTCGGGAGCAAACCTTCTTGAGCTATTTCTAAAATTTCATCAAGTTCACTTCCGGATATTCCTCCTTCGGAAACAAAAAATTTTAAACCATTTCTGTCGCTCGGGTGGTGACTGGCCGTGATTTCTATTGATGCGGTGCATGATAATACCGACATGGACATATACATCGCCGGGGTAGAAGTTAATGCGCAGTCATAAATTTTGATTCCCAAACTTCTTAGCGAATTTATAATTACATTTTTTATTCTGGAAGCAGAATTTCTGGAATCGTGTCCTACAGCTACAGTTATAGAGGAATAGTCAAGATTGCTTTTTTTAGCCAGCCACTCCACAAATGCCAGTGAAACCTTTTCTATTACCTTGTTTGAAAGCTCTATTTTTTCTTCGCTTCCTTCGGCGACGCCTCGAATATCTGATCCGCTTTTTATTTTTTTCCAAATCCCTTCTAACATTTTCGAACCCTTTCCTTCCGTGTTTTTATAGTTTTCCATTTTTTACATATCAAATATTTTTGATTATAACATATTAAATAAAGAAAATAAATATAATATTTGTCATAATTTGTGTAAAAAATTACTAAATGTGATTTTTCTATTATTTTTCCGGAATCAAAAGCACTTGACCGTTGTATAAATTGTTGCTTTTTAAATTGTTCAGAGACATGATTTCTCTATATCTTCTCCCGCTTCCCAACAAATTTTGAGAGATTTTCCAAAGAGTATCGCCGCTTTTTACGACATAGGTTCTTTGATTTGAATTTTCTTGAGATTGAGATGGGATTTTTAAAATTTGACCCGGATAAATCATATCATTGGTAAGACCATTCTCTTCCATAATTTCAGTATATCTTGGACCTATGCCCAAAAATTCTTTTGATATTTTCCACAGGGTATCGCCGCGTTTTACTCGATATAATATGAAATTTGATTCGTTTTCTTGCGGCGGTAATCTTAAAATTTGCCCCGCAAAAATTATAGGACGGGTTATATTATTAAGTTCCATGAGCTTTTTATATTTTTCTTCGTCGCCAAAAACTTTTTTTGCGATGCTTCTTAAGTTTTCTCCGTTTTGCACAGTATAAAATACAGGTTCGTTAAAATCAGGTTCTTGATTTTGTGACTCCTCTTTGGGTGTTTCGATATTATTAATTTCATTCAAGTGATTAAGCCCTCTTTCTCTTATTAATTCCGGATAATTCACATAAGAAATATCCAGGTTTACATTTCCGGAAATTCCTTTTATATTTCCTCGATTTGAATGTTGCCAGATAGTTACATTTTTATCATAGGAAGGACCCATGTCTGTGTTTGTAGTCCAGTCAGCAAGCCATATATCAATATCGTTTAATCTTTCGGTATCAATATAATTATTCAGCATTTCAATATTTGCGTAAAGTATAGGCATATATCCGGAACTCTTGATTACGTCAAAAAATGCAGAGATTATATTTGTAAAAAAATCCTTTCCGGTATTCATTGCGGATTCACTTTCAATGGAAAGCGCGAGCGGGTAGGTGAATCTGTAATTTTTTATAGTTGACAAAAAATGATTTGCTTCTGCAACTGCGTCGCTTGTATTTTGAGCGCTGGACTGATGATAAGCCCCGGCATTTATTCCGGTTTTTGAAATGTTATTTATATTGCTTAAAAATTGGCTGTCAACTCCCGAAGAATCAAATGTTGCTCGTATCATTGCAAAATTTATTTCGCTTAATTCAACATTTTTCCAGTTTATGCTTCCTTGTGCGTCTGAAATATCTATTCCGTTATATGGCATAATTAAATCTCTCCTTAAACTGTATTTTGAGTTTGAATTTTTTAAAACCATCTCCATTCTGTTATAAATACACTATTTTAGCTTGTATTTTTCAATAAAATTATAAAATCCTACAATAGTTTTTTATCTTATTGACATACAAGTTAATAAATGTTATGCTATATCACGTGGTAAATATGCTTAAGCTGGCGTAGCTCAGTTGGTAGAGCAATTGATTTGTAATCAATAGGTCGGGGGTTCGAGTCCCTTTGCCAGCTCCATTTACCATGTTGGGAGATTTCCCGAGCGGTCAAAGGGGGCAGACTGTAAATCTGTTGCGTCACGCTTCGGTGGTTCGAATCCACCATCTCCCACCAAGAAGAGGCACTACGAGGTAGTGTCTTTTTTTATTAGTAATTTTATAATCGTTCAAATGAAGGTGGATAAATGAGCATAAAAATATTTGCACCTGCCAAGATAAATTTATTTTTGGAAATATTAAATCTTAGAAATGATGGTTATCACAACGTAAACATGTTAATGCAAAGCGTTAATCTTTGCGATGAATTGATAATTTCAAAGTCTTTTGACGGCGAAATAAAAGTTACTTGCGATAAAAAATTGGATTGTTCCGAAAAAGATAATATCGTTTATAAATTGGCAAAAAAATTTTTTGAATATACAGGAATTAAAAATCCGGGAGTACATATAAATATAAAAAAAATTATCCCCGAGAAAGCCGGTCTTGCCGGAGGGAGCAGCGATGGAGCGGCTGCTTTGGTCGGGTTAAATAAAATATTTGAAACAAATTTGTCGACCGAAAAACTTTGTTCCATAGCAGAAAAAGTAGGTTCAGACATTCCTTTTTGTATTGTTGGCGGTTCGGCATTGGCCACAGGAATCGGTACTGAAATCAGTAAAATAGATTCAAATTTGAGTTTTTGGACTGTAATTATAAAACCACCGGTTGATATTTCCACTAAAGAAGCGTATGAATCAATCGACAAGTGCCAAGACCACGATTTAAAGGATCCTACAAAGATTTTAGGTGCATTAAAACAGAACGACTTTAAAACTTTATGCGAAAATTTATTTAATCGATTTGAAGAAAACACGCAAGAGAAAGAAATAGGGAAAATAAAAAAATTATTGCTTGATAACGGAAGTTTAGGAGCATGCATGAGCGGAAGCGGACCGAGTGTCTACGGAATATTTGAATCTTTTGAATCGGCAAAACTATGCGAAAAAGTGATGAAAAAATATTATAAAAATGTATTTGTATGTAGTTCTATTAACTGCGGAGCTTTTTTGGATAAAAAATTATAAAATGATACTTCCTTGTAAATTATTAAACCTACAAGGAAGTATTTTTTAGTTTAGTAAGCTAAACTATTTGCAGTTAGAATGATTTTTTTGGTTAGTAGAATTTTTGCTGTTAGTGTTGTTTTTTGCGTTTGTAGAATTCTTAGCATTAGTAGAATTCTTTGCGTTTGTGTTGTTAGTGTTGTTTGTATTGTTAGTATTGTTTTTCATTTTTCTCACCTCCATGAAAGTATTATTAGCAGTTTGAATTTTATTTATACTAAAAATTTTTTGGAAATAATTTGATTCAAAAATTTAAATCTGTATACCGTGTAGATATTTACAGTGAGGCGTGTTATAATTATTTTTATGCATTCTAATTATAGTAAAGGGGAATTTTTATGTGTAAGAATGAAAAATTTTATGTTACCACTCCTATATATTTTCCTTCAGGCAAACCACATTTAGGTCATGGTTATTGCACAATAGCCGCTGACGCAGTCGCAAGATTTAAGCGTATGCAAGGCTATGATGTTATGTTTTTGACAGGCACGGATGAGCATGGACAAAAAATAGAAATCAATGCAGGCAAAGAAAATAAAACTCCAAAAGAGTACGTAGACGGAATAGTCGAGAATTTTAAAGATTTATGGAAAATTTTAAATATCTCCTATGATAAGTACATGAGAACCACTTACGATTTCCATGAAAAAGCAGTACAGAAAATTTTTAAAAATCTTTATGATAAAGGTCAAATATACAAGGGAAAATATCAGGGCTGGTACTGCATTCCATGTGAGTCCTTTTTTACAGACGCACAACTAAAAGAAGGCAAATGCCCGGATTGCGGTCGCGAGGTTAAATGGTCGGAAGAAGAAGCTTATTTCTTTAAACTTTCGGAATATTCCGATAAATTGCTTAAATATTACGAAGAACATCCGCATTTTATTCAGCCCGAAGGCAGAAAAAACGAAATGATTCAGTTCATAAAGAGCGGTCTGGAAGATTTATGTGTAAGCAGAACTAGCTTTAAATGGGGCATACCTGTTGATTTTGATAAAAACCACGTGGTGTATGTATGGCTCGACGCTCTTACAAACTATATAACTGCTCAGGGATATGCTTCCGATAACGATTCTGATTTCGAAAAATATTGGCCTGCCGATGTTCATTTTGTGGGTAAAGAAATAATGAGATTCCATGTTATAATCTGGCCTGCAATACTTATGGCATTAGGTTTGCCGCTCCCAAAACAAGTTTACGGTCATGGCTGGATTGTTTACGGAGATGGCAGCAAAATGTCTAAGTCCAAAGGAAATGTCGTTGATCCTAAATTGCTTTGCGAAAGGTACGGAGTGGACGCTCTAAGATATTTCTTGTTAAGAGAATTTTCGTTCGGAAACGATGGAGCTTTCACAAACGAATCACTCATAAAAAGAATAAATTATGATCTGGCAAATGATTTGGGAAATTTGGTTTCGCGCACAGTGGCAATGGCTGAAAAATATTTTGGCGGCAAACTTCCCGAAGACCAAAAATCAAGTAATTTAGATAATGAAATTTCCATGTTTGCTATGGAAACGGTTAAAAAATATGAAAATAAGATGAATTTTTATAAATTTTCTTCCGCTCTGAGTGATGTGTGGCTTATAATTTCAAAGTGCAACAAATATATTGATGAAGTGATGCCGTGGAAATTAGGAAAACAACCCGAAAAATATAATCGTTTGGCGGCAGTGCTTTATACTTTGTGCGAGCTTCTTAGAGTTATTTCTATTTTGATAGCTCCTTTTATGCCCGACACTTCGAAAAAAATTCAAGAGAGCATAGGAGCAACCGAAGAACAACGTACATGGGAATCCGCCGGAAAATGGGGAGTGCTTTCGAAGAATGTTTCAGTTAAAAAATGTTCGCCGCTTTTCCCGAGAATAGATGTAAATAAAGAAATAGAGGAGTTAAATAAATTAATGGAAGTTCAAAAACAGGAAGCAGCCCTAAAAAATGCTGCCGAAGATAAAAAAACACAAGAAGAACCCGAAAATAAATTGATAGGCATAGAAGATTTTGCCAAAGTAAATTTAATAGTAGCAAAAATCAAAGAATGTGAACCGGTGAAAAAATCAAAGAAACTTTTAAAACTGGTCATAAATGACGGTACGAATGACAGAGTGGTCGTTTCAGGAATTTCTCAGTATTATTCTCCTGAAGAACTCATAAATAGAAACATAATATTGGTTTCAAATTTAAAGCCTGCTAAATTGTGTGGAGTCGAAAGTAACGGAATGGTTTTGGCAGCGGAATCACCCGAAGGAAAAGTGAATGTTATTTTTGTGGATGATTTAATTCCCGGAAGCAATATTAGATAGCGGAGGTTTTTTATGGGTAATTTAATATTTGATACTCACGCTCATTACGACGATAAATCTTTTGACGAAGATAGAGCAGAAGTGCTCAAAATGTTGCCCCAAAACAATGTGTTCGCCGTGGTGAATGCAGGAGCTGACATTGAATCTTCGGTTAAATCTATAGAAATTTCCAAAGAATATGACTATGTATATGCTTCCGTTGGAATTCACCCGGAAAATATTCCCGATGATAAAAGTGACTATATGAAAATTCTCGAGGATTTGCTTAAAAGCGAAAAAGTAGTAGCTATCGGAGAAATAGGTTTGGATTATCACTACACCAAAGATAATAAAGCCGATCAAATTGAATTATTCGAAAATCAAATAAATTTAGCTGTGAATCACGATTTGCCGATAATGGTCCACGACAGAGAGGCTCATGGAGATACAATGGATTTATTAAAAAAGCATAATCCCAAGGGAATAGTTCATTGCTTTTCGGGCAGCGTTGAAATGGCGAAAGAAGTTATAAAGCTTGGGATGTATATAGGAATAGGCGGCTTGATTACCTTCAAAAATGCAAAAACAGCCGTTAATGTGGTCGAAAACATTCCTTTGTCTTCTATAGTTCTGGAAACTGACGCTCCGTACATGACTCCTGTCCCGTTTAGGGGCACTAGATGTAATTCTTCTCATATTAAATACACAGCTGAAAAAATTGCCGAAATTAAAAAAATAGATGTAAACGAAGTGCTGAAAATAACAAAAGAAAATGCACTTAAACTTTTTAATTTATAAATTAGAGGTGGAAAATGAGAATAGGTCACGGATATGATGTTCATAAGTTAGTTCCTGAAAGAAAACTTATTTTGGGAGGAGTCGAAATTCCTTGCTCACTCGGACTTTTGGGACATTCAGATGCTGATGTTTTGCTTCACGCGATAATGGATTCTTTGCTTGGAGCAGCGTGTTTGGGAGATATAGGGACTCATTTTCCTGACAGTGATGAAAAGTACGAAGGGATCAGCAGCATAAAACTTCTTAAAAACGTGTGCACTATGCTGCGGGAGAAAAATTACGAAATACAAAATATAGATTCTACTATAATTGCTCAAAAGCCAAAATTAAGCCCTTATATTCTCGACATGAGGAAAAATATTTCTAATGCTTGCGGAATAGATATCGAAAAAATAAATGTAAAAGCTACCACCGAAGAAGGCCTGGGCTTTACAGGAAATTTAGAGGGAATATCTGTTCATGCTGTATGCATTATAGAATAGCAAAAACTAGCCCGAGTATATTTTGGCGCAAAATCATGACCACGCCTAAGAGACGTGGTATGGGAAAGCCCTATAAGGGCATAAGAGTGCCAGCCATCTCAAGACG
>CAKUVH010000006.1 GCA_934695425.1 uncultured Eubacteriales bacterium
AACTTAAAGGCAGAAAATAATAATATAAAGGAGATAATTAAAATGGTAGAATTAAACGAAATCGCTCTTGAAAATGTGGTTGGAGGAGAAGTTCCTAAATTCGTAAAAGGATTTGCAACGGGTTTTAAAGCACCTTACGCAACTACTTGCATGGCTGCACATGATGCAGTTGTATCTGAAGAAAACAGAACACGTAACTGGTCACGCCCAACGCCGGTAGGAATTTTAGTAGGTATGGCTTCGTTATCAGCTCTTTCAATCGGTGTTCACGAAGGCGTGAAAGTTATACGCAGAAAACTTAAAGGCAGAAAATAATAATATAAAGGAGATAATTAAAATGGTAGAATTAAACGAAATCGCTCTTGAAAATGTAGTCGGAGGAGAAGTTTCTCAGTGCGCAAAAAATTTTGGGCTGGGTTTTGCAATACCTTATGCCATCATCGGAATGTATGGATATGATGCAGTTGTGTCTCAAGAAAACAGAATAGACAGAGAACCACGTTCAGTATCAACAGGAGTTTTGGCAGGAATGGCTTCTTACTGCGCGCTTTCCGTCGGAGCTTATGAAGGTATAAAATTTATTCGCAGAAAACTTAAAGGCAGAAAATAATATTGATTTTTTATTATAGCTGTGTTACAATGCAGGCGTAAATTAATTTAGTAGGTGATAATAAATATGTTAGAATTAAACGAATTTGCGCTTGAAAATGTAACCGGAGGAACAATATCAAATAAAATCGCAGAAGAAAAATCAGAAACAAAAAAACTTATCAAAGATTTTCAATTTGGATTTATGTGCCCCTATGCAGGGATTTATTTGGGAGTGCACGACGCCGTGGTGCCCGAAGATAAGAGGTATTTTTTTAAGGAAAACCCAACTTCAGGAACAGGATTTGTGGCGTCGATGGCGACTTATTCCGCTATATCAATTGGCGCTTATGAAGGCGTGAAGTTTGCATACAAAAAAATTAAAAGCAGAAAACAATAGAGGAGAAATAAAATGGTAGAACTAAGCGAAATCGCTCTTGAGAACGTGGTTGGAGGAGAAGTTCCTAAGTGCGTGAAAGATTTTGCAAAGGGAATTAAAATAGCTTACTCAGCCCCTTATGCATATGCGCATGATGCAGTTGTATCTGAAGAAAAAATGATATTCTATGATAGCACCAGATCTTATTCAGCAGGAGTTCTAACAACGATGGCCTCTGCTCCTATAATTACTGTTGGTGTTTATGAAGGCGTGAAATTTATACGCAGAAAAATTAAAGGGAAAAAATAATAGAGGAGAAATCAACATGGTAGAACTAAGCGAAATCGCTCTTGAGAATGTAGTTGGAGGAAGCGTCAAAGAATTTGCAGAAGGTCTTAGGGCACCTTATGTCGCTACTTGCAGTATTGCGCATGATGTAGTTGCATCTGAAAAAAACATAAAAAATGAATGGTCACGTGCAACATCGGTAGGAATTTTAGTAGGAATGGCCTCGATGTCCGCTATTTCAATCGGTGTTCACGAAGGCGTGAAATTTATACGCAGAAAAATTAAAGGGAAAAAATAATATTGACTTTTTGCTAAAATTATGTTATGATGCAAATACAATTCATATAAAAGGAGATAAATAACATGGTTGAATTAAACAAACTTGCTCTTGAAAACGTGGTTGGAGGGACAGAATCCAAGATTCCTCAAGGCGTGAAAAAATTTGCAGCGGGTTTTGCAATATATCCTGCTATCCCTTTTTTAGCTGCGCATGATATGGTCGTACCCGAAGAAAAAGCAGTACTCTACAAAGATGCAAAACCGGCGGCAGCAGGAACTATATTATCGGCAGCTGCTTGTTCTGCGCTTAGCGTCGGGGTTTATGAAGGCGTGAAATTTATACGCAGAAAAATTAAAGCAAAAAAATAATAGAGGAGAAATCAACATGGTCGAATTAAACAAACTTGCTCTTGAAAACGTGGTTGGAGGGGCAGAATCCAAGATTCCTCAAGGCGTGAAAGAATTCACAGTGGGTTTGGCAGTATATCCCGTCCTCCCTTTTTTAGCTGCGCATGATATGGTTGTACCCGAAGAAAAAGTATTATTCTACGAAGATGCAAAATTGGCGGCAGCAGGAACTATATTATCGGCAGCTACTTATTCTGCGCTTAGCGTCGGGGTTTATGAAGGCGGAAAACACCTATACAAAAAAATCAAAAGTAGATTATCTTCAAAATAATTAAAATCTCCCATCAGGGAGATTTTTTTATATCCTCGCGAGCATCTTTAAATGACTCTCTTAAGCGCTTTTGACGAATATCCGAACCTAAAAATTCCAACCTTATATTGTTCCCTATTATTCTTGAGACCATCCTTTGAGTGTAGCATTTTTCAAGCTCCCTCATCGAAAGGTTTGTACTGATTATTGTGGGTTTATTCATCATGATTCTGGAATTTATAACATTATAGATTGCGGCTGTTGAAAACGGAGATAAAAATTCCGTACCCAAATCATCTATTATCAGAAGATCACACTCTATGAAATGGTGTTCGGTTTCATTATTTTCGCGATAATTCTGGAATCTTTCTTTTTCCATGCCGGAAATCATGTTTTGCGTGGAACCGTAAATCACGGCGTATCCTTTATTTATAACTTCGCTTGCGATTGCGAGCGACAAATGAGTCTTGCCGAGCCCTGTGTTGCCGGTAAGAAGTAAACTCGGGGAATGTTTATTAAAATTGTCGGCGTATTTTCTACAAAAATTTAAAATAAGAGACATTCTTTTTCTGGGAGATTGCTGACCGTCCTTGGCGGGCACGTCCGAATAATAATCAAGACTGAAATTATCAAAAGACGACAGCTCAAGCGGAGACAATTTATTTAATTTATTGTAGGATTCATATTTAAGCATATTTTTCATACATTCACACATTCGCCCATCGATAAAACCTTCGTCGCTGCATTTTTCACATTCAAATTTAATTTCCAGGTAATCTTCCGGGAGATTCACGCTCTTTAAAATCGAGACTAATTCATTATGTAAAATTTTATTTCTTAGTTTTAAATTTCTTATTTCATCCGAAGCATTAGCGCCTTTCAAAACCGACTTAGCTACCTTGATAGCGGTCGAGGAAAGGTCTTTTTCTATTTCTTCGGCACGTGGAAATCTTTTGTATAAGATTTCCTTTTTTTTATTTAATTCTTCCCAGGCCGAAATTCTTTTACTGTATAATTTTTTCTGTACTTCATCGTATATTTCTCTGCTGTACCCCATTTTTTACCTCCTTTTATTTCATTTCGTCAAAAATATTATAATTTTCGTATTCATCGATATTATACGAAGCATCACCGGAAGGCTTGACGGCAGATTTGCGCCTCTTCCTTGCGGAATTTTCCATGAGGGCTTGTTCAATAGTAAAAATCTTTTCACTTCGCCAACGCTTGACAATACTGTCCATATAATTAAGAACGTATTTGCCGTTGGAAGTTACACAGCGGTCATAGGCTTCTTTGATTAAATCTTCTGAAAATTTCCATTCTTCAAACCACCGCATAATCACGTCTACTTCCCGTGCGGTAGGCGCGCGATGTTCTATACCGATAATATTTTCAAATTTTTTCCAATTCATATTCACAGCGTCAAGGGCTTTTATTTTGTTTTCGGCTTTTTCGATGCTGTCTATGCCTTCCTTAGCCCACGAAGAACCCAATTTTTCGATATATTTCATGCCGGGCTTGCCTACGCTCACGCTGTACTGAAGTATCATAAGAATTACATCTATCGGGAGGCCTTCGTTATCGTGAAGCACAATTAAAACCGCACTGTCACCCGTCGAAAGAGGGCGCCCGAGAATAACCTCGGCTTCTTGCATTAAAAAGCTTATTTCGTCTGAACTTTGGATTCTTTTGGCTATATAATGCGCATTTGGGCGTTGATATTTAAGATTCGGCTTGCAAACCGGGCTGCTTGCGGCGGTGTTTGATTCGCTCGTGGGAGATGGGTTGACTTCTTCTGAAGTTTTATTTAGAGTTATAAAATTTTTACTCTCCAAAAATTTTACGGCGTTTTCAACTTCGGAGTAAGTAAGCCCTACGTCCTGCGCTATGTCTTTAAAAACTATATTTTTATTTGAATTTCTAAGTACCCACAAAAGGACTTTAAGATGGGATTCTTTTAAGTATTTGAGTTCCTTGTCCACAATTTCGCACGGAACAATAAAGCCTATATTTTTTAGTGATGAATTTAATATGTACTCCAAAACTAACCACCCTTATTGCTATGAATATTTCTTAATAAAATTATATGATTTTATTCTTCTTATGGCAAGAAAATAAAAGATCGCTAACCGATAATCGCTAGCGACCCTTAAAAAATTACTTGTATTTACTTTAAAAATAAAACGAAATTTCGTTTTCGCGCACACGGATGAATTCAGAATGCATGCTAAGTACTTGTCTTATATCGTCAGAAATTCTTCTCATGTGAATTTTTACGGTCCCTTTGTGATGATTCGCGTCGATATCCCATTCAATTGAATCTGTATTATGGTAGACAGAAGACAAGAAATTTCCTATCATTCTAGCTCTGATATCTGAAGGAATAGACTTTTCAAGTCCTGAAATCACCGGGCATGAAAGTATAACAGCGCCAAGGTATTTTCTGCTGCTTTGACTCATGTTGTTAACTAAATTAGCAAAATCAGAAAACAGACTTGTTAAACCACTGTTCTCTCCAAAGACAAGTTTATAAATTATAATATTTTGAAATAATTCTGCTGCAGTGCCTGCGTCACGGTCTTCGGTAGGTATATTAAACTGCTGAGCGAAATCCGTTCCTGCGGGCTCCGGTACGTTGTTCCCTGCAATTGCGCTAACTGAATTTCCGAGACATGAAAGGCCTAATGATAATGCTAAACTTAATGCTGTAAATTTTTTCATATACAATCTCCCTTTATTTTTTATAACAATATATAACATTTAGTTCAATATTATTATAATTTATTTTTTAAAAATTTTCAATATTTTTTTCAAAATTCGTATTAGAAAGAAAGTGTAACTACATTTCCTTCTACTTTAATCAACTCAGGGAACAGATTGATTGGAACCGATATATTGTCAGGGATAGAGTTCATGTTAAATTTAATTGTGCCACAATATCTTTCTGTGTCGACATTCCATTCGACTGAATCCAAATTATTAATGATTCCATTAATCAAATTTTCCATCATTCTGTTAACTTCTTTTTGGGGCACCTGTCCGGTGACGATATGATATAACGGACTTGCTAATATGGTAGCACTAAGAACTTTTCTAGCCTCATCCGATATGACATTAACAAAAATTGAAAGGCTCGAAAACTTGCAATCCAAAATTTCTCTATCTTCAGGTGACATTGCGCCATCACTTTTACTTAATTTAAATCTTATAATATCTTGGAATAATCTGTTACCAGAATTCGCTATGGCAGTTGGTTCTACTAAAAGAACAGGCTTTGGTAAGGGTGGATTTCCCGGGGCTTCAGGATTTGATATTGCGGATAAATTCATTTGATTTCCAACGCATACAACGCCTAGGGATAATGCCAGAATCATTGCTTTAAATTTTTTCATTTAAATATCTCCTTTTATTTTTATAATAATATATTGTTTTGCTGCTAATATTATTATAACTTATTTTTTACAAAACGTCAATCCCCATAAAAAATATTTTCTATACACTAAGTAAAAGACCGCTAAAAAATAGCGATCTTTTCGAAATTATTTTGATTTTTAAACTTTAAAAATAATACGAAATGCAATTGCCATCAATATCAATCGACTCGGTGCAATAACTAAGTATTCCTCTTACAATGTCGGGAATTCTGTTCATATAAAAATTCGCCGTGACGGAATTCTCTATCAAATCGACGTCCAACTCCACCGAATTTAAATTATTTAAAACAGAAATCGTAAAATCCATCAAGACAGCTCGAACATTATGTCCCGGAGCACGTTCCGTCACGATTGCATCTATGAGCATCATGGAGCTAAAATATTTATTGTTATATTTTTCCATTGAGTTGAAATGTTCCGAAAACGAATTAACTCTTGCGTTGTAAAGACGAATATACTTTCTTCTTTCCGGTGTATTTGTGGCATTATCAATTCCCTCACGAGCGTCAACTACACCTGCATACAGTCTAATTGCGCGCAATACGGAGGGGTCGTGTACCGGCAAAGGAAGAAAAACGGCGTCGTCAGAAGGGTGAGACGCAGCGACAGGTGTTTGGTTGCTCATGGACACAGAACCCAGAGACATCGCTAAAATGGCTAAACTCAATGCTGTAAATTTTTTCATATAAAAATTCTCCTTCGATTTTAATGTTCAACAAATTTATTTTTAGGCATGAATGCTATTATAGCTCAATTTTAGTCAAATTTCAACATTTTTATACAAAAAAACAAGCCGCCGAAATTAATCTCAGCGGCTAAATATATGTAAACTTAGTTTACAGCATCTTTTAAAGCTTTGCCGGCTTTAAATGCAGGTGTGTTAGATGCCGGAATCTTTATTGGATTTCCAGTTCTTGGGTCACGGCCTGTACGTTCTGCACGTGAACGTGTTTCAAAAGTTCCAAATCCAACCAGTTGAACTTTGTCTTTGTCTGCCAATGCTTCTGTCACAGATTCAACGAAAGCGTTTAATGCTTTTTCGGAATCTTTTTTTGTGAGCTCACTTTTTTCGGCAATTTTTGCTATGAGTTCTGCTCTGTTCATAAATATAAAACCTCCGTGTTTTTTGGTGCCAAATCAGCACGTACTTTTTACGCTGATTTTTCGCATCTGTTGAATTTTAATCAGCATAAAGATATTACTACATTTTACTGCGGTTTTCAAGAGAAATTTTATATAAAAACTCATCTTTGAATCTTTCACAGGAATCATACAGGGCACTTTCGGGGTCAACACCTATAAGCCGAGCCACTTCCGTGATGGAAAAAAGCAATCCGCCAAGCTCTCTGAAATACTCTTCCTGCTTGCCTTGAGATATTAAAGTTTCTAAATATTCCAGCCTTTCAAATGTCTCTTCCAATGCATCTTCGACCGAAAAAACTCCATAGCCGGACCTTGCCGCTCTTCTTTGAATTTTTGTCGTGCGCATGAGCGACGGTAATATTTTAGAGACGCTTCTCATGCTGTCAATCGGGGAATCGGCTATGGAATGGACTTTAAAATTTCTGGAATTATTTTTTATTCTTGGGGAATATTCGCTAATGTTATCTTCATTTTTATGCTTTAAATCCGAAAAAAGATGCGGATGTTTTAAAATTATTTTTCTGCATATGCCGTCAACGACATCATCAAAATTGAAATTATCTTCGTTTTCTTCGATACTTGCATGCAGGGCTATTTGAAGCAATAAATCGCCGAGCTCTTCTTTTAGCATATCGCTATCGCTTAAATCAATGGCTTCAACAGCGTCGTACGCTTCTTCTATCAGGCTGGAACGAATACTGCTGTGAGTTTGAACTCGTTCCCACGGGCAACCTTTCGGAGAACGTAAAAGGTCAACTAAATTCAAAAAATCTTTCAATGAATATTTAATTTTTTTAACTAATTCCATATAAACTCCTACTCTCTATTAAAAAAATGTAAATATATGGCAAAATACCATATATTTACATTTTATCCTACCAAATGCCATTTTTCAAGTACTTTTACAATTTTTTTACATTTCGGTATAGATTTCAAATCATCCGAGTTTACTGTGCGCGTCGCTAAGATTGAAATCACATACACAAGAACGGCAATCATTATGGCAATGAGAGTGGCTATTTTTGAGTTTATAAACCTTGAGAACAATCCGTATCCGGCATATGCGCCTACACCGCAGAGAATACTGCAAATAAGCGGCTTTATAAATACATTCTTGATATTGAATTTGCATTTAGTTACTCGCTCCAAGAGGTAAATTCCTGCCACACAAATAAACAAATAACAAACAAGTGTTCCGATACCTGCGCCTTGAATATTTATTTGTGGGATTCCCACCAAAATGTAATTTAAAACAATTTTAATTATCATTCCGATAGTTAAAATTATCACGGGGTAATTTGGTTTTCCGACAGCTTGGAGCATACCACATATCGGGGTGCTCATTGCCGAAAAAATAATTCCGATTGCATATAGGGTCATTATTTCGGCAGAAATATATATTTCTCCTTGTTGAGTGTTTTTACCCAGGGTGTTGTAAATTAAGTTCATTATGGGGTGCGAAAGCACGGATAAACCTATTCCTGCGGGGAATGCAATCATAGCGGTGATTTTCATAACTGTTTCAATGTTTTTCTTTATGTTTTCTTTTACGCCACCGACCCACGCAGCGGTTATCGTCGGCAGAGCGCTTATAGAAATGCTTTGCGTGAGAGTCGGGAGAAGCATGGTGACGGTATTCATATAGGCAAGGCATCCTGCGAGGAAATTATGAATTTTTCCGTCAGCAATTACTTCGGGAGGAATTATTCCGTCGTATGCGTCTATTAAAAGTTTGGGGCAAGTTTGCATAATGTCATTCAATCTGCGTAAAACAAGTAAAGCGTCTATGGCACCGGCAAGCTGCATGATTATGGCGCCCAGGGCCACCGGAATAGCAATATTAAGGAGCATTTTTATAAGTGTTTTTCTGGGACGAGCTTCTACAGAATTTTGAATTTCATGCTGAGTAATGCCGTCGCCGCTGATTTTATACTTGATAAATATATAAAGGAAGCCCGAAATAGAGCCGAGAGTAATTCCCAGAACAGCTCCCGCAGAAGCAAAAGGTAATGTTGCGCCTTGGGCGATTATTTCGTTTTCACAATATTTTCCAAAAACAGTTCCGTAATTATAATATTCATTCATTCCGCAATCAACCGCGGCGGAAGCGAATCCCAATCCGAAAACCACTTTTCCGACGGCTTCAACTATTTCCGAAACAGCTGTCGGAATCATGTTCCTGAGCCCTTCGTAATATCCTTTGTAGATTGAAATCAAGCACGAAAAGAATACGGTCGGCGCCAGGACTATTATAGAATATAAAGCCCCCGGGGAATTAGTAAAATTAACGCATGCTTGCGCTCCCAAAAACATCAGAAGCATGCCGATAAGACCCGTCGTGACAAAAATAGGAACGGATATCTTATGAATCATTTTTACGTCTTTGAAACGATTATTTGCAACATCTTTTGCGACCATTCTGGAAATCGCTATAGGAAGCCCGGCCGTTGCAAGCGCGTAAAGCGGATTATAAAGATTATATGCAATATTAAAATATCCGGAGCCTACTCCTCCCAAAATATACGCCAGCGGAACCTTAAAAGCTGCGCCTGCAATCTTAACGATAATCATTCCTACCGCCATAATCATCGCGCCGAGCGCAAACGACTGCGATGTCCTTTTTGATTTTTTAACGGCAGGCTGAGTTGTACTATCCATATTTTACACCTTCACATTATTTTAAAAATTATTTATCTACTCTGCAATTATACCATAAATTAATATTATAAAGATATCCCAAAAATACATTTATGGCGTTATAATTGCCATTCGAACTTACATTTGGGTAAATTGCATATATTTTTTTTATAAAATTGAAAATATATTTCTTGACAATACCTATTCCCCATAATATAATTAATTATGTAGGTGAGTTCAATCACTTTGGGCCATTAGCTCAGTTGGTTAGAGCAACCGGCTCATAACCGGTCGGTCCTAGGTTCGAGTCCTAGATGGCCCACCATATAGACTGTCTGTTTTTACAGGCAGTTTTTTATTTTTGAAAATTATTTACAAATAAAATTTATTAAAAAATAAACGTCCCCCGGGCTGTCCGAGGGATGTTTCTATTAAATTTAGAATTAAAAATTGGTGGACACAAAGGGACTCGAACCCTTGACCTCTCGCGTGTGAGGCGAACGCTCTAACCAGCTGAGCTATGCGTCCAAACGACAATACCATTTTATCACATTTCATTTTTTATACAATAGTATTTTTCAATTAATTTTAAATTTTTAAAAAAATAAAATAAAATTATATAAAATGTGTTGACAAACTTAAAAAATATGTGTATTATGTACATAAAATAAAAAATGAAAGGAAGATGAATTATGGAAGGTACATTTGAACAACAATTATCTAATAACCAAACTTATATATCAAACTTAGGTCAAAAGGATATAGAAAAAGAGATAGAGGAATCAAAAAAGTATATCGAAGCTCTCACTAAAGAACTCGTTCTTTGCAATAACATGAAGCGCTGTTTAAAAGATGCAGACGACACTCTTATAAAACGTAAAGCTATGCGTTTAAAAAATAAAGATAGATCAGATAATAACAAATCAGCTAAAGCGCTTCCCGAACCTGATTATGGCGTCATTTCCGCTAATTATAAAAAATTTATAGATAACAATATATCTACGGTGAGTTCTGCTTCTGCGCCATCTAAGAGGCTTTTTGCCGGTAAAACAGAAAATGTTACAGTTCCAATTATAAAACAATTAGTTAATCCTATTAAAGCACATGAAACAGCACTAACTCAAAAAATTAATGCTACAAAAAATTTAAAAAATTTGTACACCTCTTTACTTAAATTAGTTACCGAAACCCAAAAAATTAAAGAGGAAACCACTGATGCATATGAGCGTAATAACAAATCAATAATAGACAGGTCAACTTTGATTAGTGCAGAGGATTTCGAGAAAAAATTAAAAGCAGTCGCTGCAAAATATGCTAGTATATAAACAAAAAAATAAAGGCAATGAGCTTTTATAGAAATATATATGATTAAACTTTAATAGAAATATTACTAGCTCACGAAAAAGACTGTATGTAAAACTACATACAGTCTTTTGTAATGTGGTGACCCGGACGAGAATCGAACTCGTGTTACCGCCGTGAAAGGGCGGTGTCTTAACCGCTTGACCACCGGGCCATTATAAATAATATGGTGGCGACAGATGATGTGACGCCAAAAAGCTAATTCAAAATTTCTCCTCTTAAATACTTTATACCAATCGCGCAGCAGCCGTTTTTCTTGACTCTGCCGGCGCCCGGAAAACTATTGTAAACTCGGAGAGCTTCATCAAAAGATTTTGCGAACGGAATCATGTTCTCGAAACCTTCAGCATTTAGCATGTCTTCAAAGCTTTTATAAAAATGCAAATAAGAAATTTCACAAACGACAAATTCCTTAGATGCTTTCAATAAAAGTTCTTCCCCTATTTTAAAGCTCCTAATATAGTCCGATAACACGCGTCCTTCGGCCTTTTTGCTACCATCAACTATATGCTTAAATAGAGGAAGTTTTGAAGTATTTATAAAATTTAGCTTAAACATAATCATTCACCAATGAAGCACTAAAATGGTGACCCGGACGAGAATCGAACTCGTGTTACCGCCGTGAAAGGGCGGTGTCTTAACCGCTTGACCACCGGGCCATTAAAATGATATGGTAGCGACAGATGGACTCGAACCATCGACACTTCGGGTATGAACCGAATGCTCTAGCCAACTGAGCTATGCCGCCATCTTCACAACCACGTTGCATGTGTCACACAACAACTCTATTATATCATAGTATTAAAACTTTTGTCAACATATTTTTTCATATTTTTTAAAATTTTATATCATTTCGGAAATAACAACATTTGAGAGCAAAAAACTTCCCTCTTTGAGCCTAAATCCGCCGTCAAATTTTTCAATCATTCCGTATTTTAAAAATTTTTCTGCTTTTTTGAAGTATTTTTCGGGGATATTTTTATTAAATTTCCTTTTGAATTCTTCGTTAATTATCCCTTTTTTGGTCCTGAGAGCCAGCATAATATACTCTTTTTCAGGTTCGAAAATTCCTTCGTTTAAAGTTTTTGGAGCGTTAATGAACTCGGATAAACTGCGAGAATAATAAAATCTTTTGTTTTCAAATAAACTGTGCGCTCCCGGCCCGACGCCGATATATTCGTCCAGATTCCAGTATTTCATATTGTGGCGACTTTCGAAATTGTCATAAGAAAAATTAGAAATTTCATAATGATTATATCCGAGATTTTTCGCCTTTTTGCAAACATATTCGTACATGTCGGCAGCCTGGTCGTCGGTCGGGAAAACTAAATTTTTTTTATTATAAAAATACGGAGTGCCTTTTTCAATTTTCAAAATATACGCAGAAATATGCGGCACAAAATTAGTTTTGCAAAAATCAAAAAACTTGTCTATTCCTTTAAAATTTTGCCCGGGAATGCCCAGCATAAAATCAAAAGAAATATTATTTATCCCCGCAGATTTGGCGTTTTCGAACGATTTAACAGAATCTTTCACGGTATGTCTGCGGCCTAAAATTTTAAGCTGAGAATCCTCAAAAGACTGAACGCCGAGGGATATGCGATTCACGCCGATATTTTTTATTTCTCTGAAATATTGAATATCGCAGTCAGCGGGATTGATCTCCATGGTGATTTCGGGGTTTGAAATTTTGAAATTTTTTTGAATATTTTCCAGAATTTTAGAAATATTTTTGGTGCTCAATAAGCCGGGAGTACCACCGCCGAAATATATGGTATCAACTGTTTTATCGGTTTGAAGAGAGTACCTAAAAAGCTCATAGCAAACGGTTTTTACATATTTTTCGATTAGATTTTCAGAAAAAGGAACCGAATAAAAATCGCAATAAGGGCATTTGCTTTTGCAAAAAGGAACATGGATATAAACACCCAAAAAATCTTTCTGCAATTAAAACACCTGCCCTTATTTATTAATCTTCATCAAGTTTAAGAACCGACATGAACGCATCTTGAGGAATTTCGACTTTTCCTAGTTGCCTCATGCGTTTTTTGCCTTCTTTTTGTTTTTCGAGGAGTTTCTTTTTACGCGTAATATCTCCCCCGTAGCATTTTGCGAGAACGTCTTTTCTCATAGCTTTAACAGTTTCCCTGGCAATAATTTTGCCGCCTATGCACGCTTGAATAGGCACTTCGAAAAGTTGGCGCGGGATTTTTTCTTTTAATTTTTCAGTCATTTTTCTTGCCCTTTGATAGGCTTTATCCCTGTGAATTATGAACGACAACGCATCCACGACTTCGCCGGCGAGCATGATATCCATTTTCACGAGGTCGGAATCTTGGTATCCCGCCATTTCATAGTCGAATGATGCATAGCCTTTTGTATTGGATTTTAAAGCGTCAAAGAAATCATACACAATCTCGTTAAGAGGCAATTTATAATGAATATCCACTCTTTCGGAATCTATATATTTCATATCGACAAAGACGCCACGTCTTTCCTGGCAAAGTTCCATTATTGCTCCGATATATTTTGAAGGAGCGTAAATATGGGCGTTTGTTATGGGCTCTTCCGACTTTTGGATATTGCTCGGAGAGGGGTAATTTATAGGGTTGTCGATGTAAATCGTGCTGGAATCGGTAAGGGTTATCTTGTAAATAACGCTCGGAGCGGTGGTTATTAGATCTAGATTGTACTCTCTTTCAAGGCGTTCTTCGATTATTTCCATGTGAAGAAGACCCAAAAATCCGCAGCGGAACCCAAATCCCAACGCAGTGGAAGTTTCGGGCTCATAGCAAAGAGCCGCGTCGTTTAGTTTTAATTTTTCGAGAGCATCTTTGAGGTCGCCGTATTTGGAACCATCAAGAGGATAAATTCCGCAGAAAACCATCGGGCTTACTTCTCTGTAACCCGGGAGAGGGCTGTCCGCGGGATTGTTTTCCAAAGTGATGGTATCGCCCACGTGCGCCATGCTGACGGTTTTAATTGAGGCTGCAATATATCCGACTTCTCCGGCGCAAAGGCTGCCGGTATTTTCGAGATTGGTAGCTTTTGAAAGACCGCATTCAGTAACGGTAAACACTCCGCCGCCTGCCATAAATTTGATTTTATCGCCGACTTTTACAGTGCCATCCATTATTCTTACATACACCACCACGCCTTTATATGCGTCGTAATATGAATCGAAAATAAGAGCTTTTAAAGGTGCATTATCGTCGCCTTTTGGAGGTGGGACATTCTTAACAATGCTTTCAAGAACTTCTTTAACATTTTGACCTGTTTTGGCTGAAATTCTGGGAGCATCTTCGGCGGGAATTCCGATAACGTCCTCAACTTCGTGGCACACTCTGTCGGGCTCGGCACTGGGCAAGTCTATTTTATTAATTACAGGGATTATCTCAAGCCCGGCATCAAGAGCCAAATAAGTGTTGGCGAGAGTTTGAGCTTCTATTCCCTGAGACGCGTCAACAACCAAGATAGCACCTTCGCAGGCAGCGAGCGACCTTGAAACTTCGTAATTAAAATCGACATGGCCGGGAGTATCAATCAAATTGAAAAGATATTCCTTGCCGTCATCAGCCTTATAAAGGAGGCTTACTGCGTGGGATTTTATCGTTATTCCGCGTTCCCTTTCAAGATCCATATTATCCAAAAGCTGGCTTTCCATTTCGCGCTTCGAAACTGCGTCAGTGAGCTCAAGGATTCTATCTGCAAGGGTTGATTTGCCGTGGTCAATATGGGCAATAATACTAAAGTTGCGGATTCTATCTTTTTCTATCATATACAAATTCTCCTTAATATTACTAACCATTTTTTAATTAATTTTCCGCCATTTGGTGTAAATGGTCTATGCATTTTTGATAATGTTCGTTTGGGGTCATTTTGTTTATTTCCAAAAATTTATTCACCAAATTTAAAGATTTAACAGAGTAATTTTTTATATCCTCATCATTTTTTATGAACTTAACAATAGCATCGTGCGACAGTTCAATTACAACATCTAACTTCCAGTCGTCGCTTCCGTCATAATTTATTTTCTGAGAATTATCAATAAAATGGTCAACCAAAATCAAATAGCTGTCCAGTTTCTTTTTTACATCGGCTTCAGACGTGTTCATTAATGAGCCTTCTCGGTTCCTTCTGTAGCAATATAAAGCGTTATCGTCTATTACCGTTTTGCATATCAATGGTATACTCAAATCGTTAAAAATAGTATCTTCTCCGCGCGAAGCTCCTTCGCAAAATTTCAGATTATTATTTAAAATAAATTCTCTTCTCCATAATTTATTCCACACAAGGCCTTTCCCTAGTCCAAGCGTTTCGAATGGATCTTGATTTTTGCGCCTTTTCCTGACTTTAACTTTTGAGTAATCGTGCTCATAGGATGGTATTTCGAAATCCTCTCCGTCAAAGAACTCCAAGCAATTGAATTCCATTATATCAACGCCGAATCGGGAGGCATTTTCGTAGCTCTTATCGTAGGCAAAATCAACGAGCAAATCATCCGAGTCAACGAAAGATATATATTCTCCCGTTGCAGCTTCGATCCCTGCATTTCTGGCAACGGAAACGCCTTGATTTTCTTGATTTATTATTTTTATTCTGTCATCACGAGAGGCATGAGATTCCAATATTTTGAGGGAATTATCTGTTGAGCCGTCATTTACACAAATGATTTCGATATCTCTTAAAGTTTGATTTTCGATGCTGTTTAAACATTCGTCAAGATATTTTTCGGTATTATAAACAGGTACAATCGCCGAAACTTTAGGCGGCAAAGTTTTATTATGATTTTCAGCCAAAATATAAATAACTGAACAAACCAAAACAGTTACGAAAGCAACCAATCCGGGACTAAAACGCTTACTAAATTTCTTCTTCACAAAAATACCTCACTTAACGGCAAAACCTATTTTAAACATCCTAAAAATTTTTATCTGAATTCTTTCATCGAAAGGTTTACTCTTCCCTTGGAGTCTATTTCGGTAATTCTTACCGTTACTTCATCGCCCACGGATAAAACGTCCGAGACTTTATTTACACGGCGATTTTCAATTTGAGAAATATGACAAAGGCCTTCTTTGCCCGGCAGGAACTCGATGAAAGCTCCAAAATCCATAATTCTTATTACTTTCCCGATGTAAATTGCACCGACTTCGGGCTCACGAACTATGTTAACTATGGTATCTAAAGCCTTGCGGCAATTTACAGTGTCCACGCCCATGACGTAAACTTGGCCGTTTTCTTCTATGTCAACTTTGACATCAAAATCGGCGCATATTTTTTGAACGACTTTTCCGCCCGAACCGATAACTTCTCTTATTTTATCTATAGGAATTAGAGTCGTCATAACTTTCGGAGCGTATTTTGAAAGCTCTTTTCTCGGCTCGGCAATGGTTTTGAGCATAACTTCATCAAGGATGTAATTTCTTGCTTTATGAGTTTTTTCTAAGGCTTCTTTTATTATTTCTTTGGTAAGACCGTGAATTTTCAGATCCATTTGTATTGCAGTAATGCCCTTGTGAGTACCTGCAACTTTGAAATCCATATCTCCGAAGAAATCTTCGAGACCTTGAATATCAACCATAGTCATAAAGCGATCGCCTTCTGTGATGAGGCCGCAAGAAATACCTGCAACAGGCGCTTTAATAGGCACGCCGGCATCCATAAGCGCAAGAGTAGAACCGCAAACCGACGCTTGTGATGTGGAACCGTTCGACGAAAGAACTTCCGAAACAAGTCTTAATGCATATGGGAACTCATCCACCGACGGAATGACCGGCACTAAAGCCTTTTCGGCAAGCGCTCCGTGGCCTATTTCTCTTCTTCCCGGACCGCGGCTCGGGCGAGTTTCTCCGACGGAATACGATGGGAAATTATAATGATGCATGTATCTTTTTGATTCTTCGGAATCTATTCCGTCAAGGATTTGTTCGTCACTCATAGGCCCTAAAGTCAGGATTGTCATAACTTGAGTTTGACCTCTTGTGAACATTCCTGAGCCATGGACTCTGGGCAAAAGCCCGACCTGAGCGTCTAAAGGACGAATTTCATCCATTTTTCTTCCATCAACACGTTTTTGTTCATCGAGAAGCCAACGACGAACGATATATTTTTGAGTTTTATACATACATTCATCGATTTTGCTTTCTTGGTCAGGATAAATTTCATCAAATTTTTCGTGAACTTTTTTGTAAATCGGAGCAAGTCTCTCATCACGGACAGTTTTGTCGTCGGTGTAAAGAGCTTCTTTGACATCGTCTTCGGCAAAGTTTTTAACAGCTTCGAACATTTCTGTTGAAGGTTCAAAACTTTCATATGAAAATTTATTTTTTCCGATTTGATTTTTTATATCTTCTATAAATTTAATTACTTCTTTGTTAACTTCGTGAGCCGCTAAAATTGCTTCATACATTTTTTCGTCCGAAACTTCTTTTGCGCCGGCTTCGATCATCGGGATTAAATCCGCAGTCGATGCAACGGTTAAAGAAAGATCAGAATTTTTGCGCTGCTCGGCAGTAGGATTTATTATTATTTCGCCATCCACAAGGCCTACAAACGAGCCGGAAATCGGACCGTCCCACGGAATATCCGAAATGCTGAGCGCTATAGAAGTACCAATCATGGCAGTTATTTCAGGGGAACAATCTTCATCAACAGACATTACGGTACAAACTACAGAAACATCATTGCGCATATCTTTGGGGAAAAGAGGCCTTATCGGGCGGTCAATAACTCTTGACGCGAGAATGGCTTTGTCCGACGGCTTACCTTCTCTTTTCGAAAAAGAGCCCGGGATTTTGCCTACTGAATAAAGTCTTTCTTCAAAATCAACCGCTAACGGGAAAAAATCTATTCCGTCACGAGGTTTTTCGGAAGCGGTTACAGCCACATGAACGCAAGTGTCTCCGTATCTTACCATGCACGAGCCGTTTGCAAGCTGTGCAAATTTTCCTGTTTCTACGACAAGTGTCCTTCCCGCCAATTGAGTCTTAAAGACTCTGTAATTTTCAAACATTTACTTCCTCCATATTTAAAATTATTTTTAATTTGCAAATAAATATATTAACTCTAAAGAAAGCAGACAGTTAAATTAACTGCCTGCTCAGTTCTTGACTTAATTACTTACGTATACCCAATCTTTCAATGATAGCTCTGTATCTGTTAATATCGTTCTTAGTAAGATAATTAAGCAAGCTTCTTCTCTTACCAACCATTATAAGAAGTCCTCTTCTTGAATGATGATCTTTTTTGTGAATTTTAAGATGTTCAGTAAGATCGTTTATTCTCTTTGTAAGTAAAGCGATTTGAACTTCCGGAGAACCGGTATCGCCCTCGTGGCGAGCATATTCTTTAATAATTGCATCTTTTTGTTCTGGTAACATATTTTACACCTCATTTTATTTTACCCAGACCGCAAATTGCGGCAATCTCAGACTTAAAGTCCGTGAAAGGGGGTATGATACTTCTTAAGTATATCACTTTTCCATAATCATGTAAAGCAAAATTTATTTTTTAAATTCTATTCCGTATTCCGAACTGAGTTTTGAGAGGAAAGTTTTTTCTATATTTTCTATTTCCTCGGCGGTCAAAGTTGCGACCTTGCTGCAGTAATTCACTTCGTACAAAACTGCGTGAAGATTTTCCGCAAAAGATTTGTCTGAATAAATATCATTTACCGTAACTTTTTGAACTACATCGCCGGAATTTTTTATTATTCTTATGACTTCGGCCGCAGGGATGTTTTTGTTTTGAACCAAGTTATAAAGCCTGCGAACGGGCGGATATTTCGAAATAAAATTAATTTTTTTGACTTTTTCCGTGATTTCAGACAGATAAAATTCGCAGTAGAAAATTTTATCCCTTATGAGTTTGACGTTTGGAATTTTACTGAGTTTGCTCCTGTTTAATTCGCCGATAAATCCTATTTTTTTGCCATTTATAATTATTGAATAGCCGGAACCTTCTTCGCAAAATTTATAATCATCACTTTCAAGATTAAATTCGCAGCCAAATTTATTCATTATAATATTCAAATAGCCGAGCAAATCATAGTAAGTATATTTAATATCTTTATCGCTGCCAAACCCACGAGGAGTGCGGACTCCTGACATTATAAATGCGCATGTGTCGATTTCTTTGCAGCCGGTATCGGAGCCTGTGTCTTTGAAATACACCCTGCCGATTTCAAATAAAGCAAGGTTCGAATTGCCCACGGAATAATTATAAGCCAAGCAATTGAGCAAAGAATATGTCATCATGGGGCGCATCAAAGCATAGGCGCCTGCGATTGGATTTTGCAAAATCAAATCTGAGTACAATCTATGGCCGAGTTCTATATCAAAAATTTTCATGCTGTCCGCAGGAATAAATGAGTAATTTATTGTTTCGTTGAATCCCAGTCCTCTCAAGGTTTCACGTATAGTATCCATGTTATTCCAGACGGCGTTTTTGCGGTAACTTGTTTGAATCGTCGGCATGACAGGGGTTATATTGTCATAGCCGTGAATTCTGGCGATTTCTTCGGCTATATCAGCGGGAATTTTCACGTCAAGCCTGTAATTTGGGATTGTAACGTCTATTATATCGTCGCTTTCGAATTGGCATTTAAAATCATATTTTTCAAGATAACTTGTTATCTGGGCTCCGGAAAGTTCAACTCCCAAGAGTTTATTATTATCTTTTATACTGAATTTCAGGTGCTGTTCAACATTGCCTTCGGGGTAATAATCAAAACCGCAATCTTCGATGGTTCCTCCGCAGATATCTGTCACCATTTGAGCAAATTTTGAAAGAATATCAAAAGAAGTTTCGGAATTTACTCCTCTTTCGAACCTAAACGAGGACGGTGTGGAAATTTTAAGTCTCCTGGAAGTGAGCCTTACACTTACTTCGTTAAAAACGGCGGCTTCTAAGATAATATTTTTACTTTCTTCGGTAACGGCAGCGGAATCGGAACCGATGACTCCCGCTACGCATTTAATATCATTGTCGTCGGAAATAATTATGTCACCGGCTTTTATTTTTGCCGTTTCGCCTGAGAAAGTGGTAATTTCTTTGTCTTGCTCGGCAAAATTTATATTCAGGCCGCCGGACAATTTATCTGCATCGTAGCAATGAACGGGCTGACCCATATCAATCATTATGTAGTTTCCGATATCCACGACAGAATTTACTGAATTTATCCCTAAAGCGTGGAGCCTTCTTGTAATGTATTCGGGAGTTTTAACCGAACTATCAACATTTTTGATTTTAAGTGCGCAAAAACGCTTGCAGCACTCTGAATTTGCATTTATGTGTAGGGGGAATTCATCGTTATTTATTTTTATATTTGATTTTTCAACATGAGGAATTTTTTGGCCGTCAAATGCTTTTATTTCGCGAGCTATGCCCATATGAGAGAGCATATCCGGGCGGTTTGCCTTAACCTCTATAGCGGTCACAACGTCATCGCCTGCTTTTTGACTTCCCTGAAATTCAAACCCCTGAATTTTCAATTTGGAAATAATATCGTCAAATTTGATATTTTTTCCGCAGTAATCTTTTAACCATTCAAAAGAAAATTTAAACATTTACATTCTCCTTTCCGATTATATTTGGTTCCATAAATTTATGTCATTTTCATAAAATTTACGGATTTCGTCCAAATTATAATATAGAAGTGCCAATCTATTGAGCCCGAGCCCAAATGCAAATCCTGAGTATTTTTTGCTGTCATATCCGACGCCCTCAAGAACATTTGGATGAACCATTCCCGAACCCAAAACAGTTATCCAACCGGAGCCGCCGCAGGTTCTGCAGCCTTTTCCGCCGCACTGAGTGCAGGACATATCAACTGCTGCGCTCGGCTCTGTGTAGGGGTAATAACTCGGTCTGAATCTTACGCCTATTTCTTCGCCGAATACCTCTTTTAATAATTTAATCAAAACAGCTTTTAAATTTGCAAAAGAAATATTTTCGGCAACCACCAAGCCTTCTACCTGGTAAAACATGGGAGTGTGCTGAGGATCAATATCATCGACACGATAGACGGTTCCCGGTGAAATGACCTGGATAGGAGGAGTGTTTTTTTCCATGGTTCTTACTTGTACGCAGGAGGTATGTGATCTTAAAAGTACATTCGGAGCGGAAATATAAAACGTATCTTGCATATCTCTTGCGGGGTGATGGGATGGGATATTAAGCATTTCGAAATTATATCTGTCAAGCTCTATTTCCGGACCTTGAACAACCGAAAATCCCATGCTGGTGAGTACTTCCTCTATTTTTTTATACAGCTTAACGAGAGGATGTTCTGCGCCTAATTTTATATTTTCTTTGAATATAGTTACATCATATTTTGAGCAGGATTTTTCGGATTTAAATTTTTCTTCGAGAGATTTGATAATTGATTCGACTTCTTTTTTATAATCGTTTATTTCTTTTCCGATGGATTTTTTGTCTTCAGCCGAGGCGGTTTTCAAAATCCCATATAACTCTTTTGTGTATTTTTTTAGAAATTCATCTTTTAAATTATTTACTTCATTTAAATTTTGGATTTTGGAAGCGGATGATTTCAGGCTTTCGAGTTTGGTTTGAATATCGTTTTTTAAATTATTTTCCATAGTGCATTCCCCCTTAAATGTACTTTATTTATATTTTTTAAGTTCATTTTTTATTTCATCAACTTTGTCAAGTTTTTCCCATTTTACGTTTAAATCTTCTCGACCCATATGACCGTAAGCGGCGAGAGGCAAATAAATAGGCGATTTTAAATTAAATTTATTTATTATTGACGAAGGTCTTAGATCAAAAATTTTATTTACAATTTCGGCTAATATTTCATCGTCGTACTCCGATGTGCCGAAAGTATCGACCCTGATAGAAACAGGATTAGAAACACCGATAGCATATGCAAGTTGGACTTCACATTTTCTTGCAATAGAAGCTCCGACTATGTTTTTCGCAATATATCTTGCTGCATAAGCCGCGGAACGATCAACTTTAGTGGCATCTTTTCCGGAAAACGCACCGCCGCCGTGCCTTGAGTATCCGCCGTATGTATCAACTATTATTTTACGTCCGGTAAGTCCGCTGTCGCCTGCGGGTCCGCCTATTACAAATCTTCCTGTGGGATTTACCAAAACTTTGGTATCACTATCCATCATATCGGTTGGAATTACAGGCAGGATAACATTTTGTATGATATCTTCTTTAATTTTTTCTTGGCTTACATCTTCGGAATGCTGCGAAGAAATTAAAACGGTATCTATTCTGACAGGGACGTCATTATCGTATTCAACAGTAACTTGAGTTTTTCCATCAGGTCTTAAATAATTGAGTATTCCTTTTTTGCGTACTTCGGTCAATTTTTTGGCTAATTTATGCGCGAGAGAAATCGGAAGAGGCATAAGTTCGGGAGTCTCATCGCAAGCAAAACCAAACATCATTCCCTGGTCTCCGGCCCCTATTTCGATATCAATGTCAGAAGAGCCTTCTTTTTTTTCGAGGGAGCAATTAACTCCACGAGCTATATCAGGCGATTGGGAATTTATGGAAGTTATTATCCCGCAAGTATTGCCGTTGAACCCGTAAAGAGAATTATCATAGCCGATTTCATTTATAACTTTACGTGCTTCTTTTTCTATATCGATATAACAATCTGTGGTAATTTCTCCCATTATATGTATAAGTCCTCGGCAAGCTGTAACTTCACAAGCTACGTGCGCTTCGGGGTCTTTTTTCAAAATGGCGTCCAAAATGGCGTCCGAAACTTGGTCACAAAGCTTGTCGGGATGACCTTCGGTTACCGATTCAGATGTAAATAATTTTTTTAACATTTTAATTTCTCCGTTCTTAAAAATAGATATTGTCCTACTTATAATTTTAAACTACCCATCACTTTGGGTCAATAAAAATATTATAATTGCAAAGATAATAAATATTGCTGTTAAAAGCATAAAATAAATAAGGCTTTTTGTTGACATTAAATAAATAATTGTGTATAATATACTATGTAAAATATATTAGGAGGTATAAATATGGATATTAATGAAAAAAATTCTATGCAAAATGTCACTAATGAGGAGTTCTCAAAAATTTCCGGAGGAAAAAAAGTAAACTTTTTAGGATTTGAAAGTAAAACAGGCAGTTACCACAAATGTGATTTTTGTGGAAAGTATGGCACTTTACCTTTGGTAAATGGGCAGGACTGCTGTTTGGAATGTCTTGAAAAGATTAAAAATGCAGTAGGTCAAAACAACGTTATTAAGTTGCTTGTGCCTAAAGACGGTCCTGAACCAAACACAAAAAATATCACTATTACAACTACTCCCGGCAAAAAATAATTTTAAGATTTAAAAAATTTAAGGAGGATTTACCATGGAAAATGAAAAAGAATTATTAAATGACGCTGAGCAATCTGAAGTCGCAGGAGGAAAACAAGTAAACTTTTTTGGAGTCGCAAGTAAGACAGGAAGCTATCACAAATGCGATTTCTGCGGGAAATACGGCACCATGCCTTTAGTAAATGGACAAGACTGTTGTTTGAAATGTCTTGAAAAAATGAAAGATTCAGTCGGAGAAAATAATGTGATTAAATTGGTTCTCCCTCAAAACGGTCCTGAACCGAGCACAAAAAACATCACTATTACAACTACCCCAGGCAAAAAATAATTTTAGAATTTAAAAAATTTAAGGAGGATTTACCATGGAAAATGAAAAAGAATTATTAAATGACGCTGAGCAATCTGAAGTTGCAGGAGGAAAACAAGTAAACTTTTTTGGAGTCGCAAGCAAGACAGGAAGCTACCACAAATGCGATTTCTGCGGGAAATACGGCACTATGCCTTTAGTAAATGGACAAGACTGTTGTTTGAAATGTCTTGAAAAAATGAAAGATTCAGTCGGAGAAAATAACGTGATTAAATTGGTTCTCCCTCAAAACGGTCCTGAACCGAGCACAAAAAATATCACTATTACAACTACTCCCGGCAAAAAATAATTTTGGAATTAAGGAGGCCTTATTATGGAAGATAAAAAAGATGAATTGAACGAAAATGACGCAGAAAAAGTTTCGGGCGGCTCTATGAAATTTGTCAACTTGAAAGGTTCCTTAGACGTTTCCGCCACAGATGAAAATGGTAATAAAATTTCAGGGAATATAAAAGTTAAAGGACCCTTGACAATTCCTTACTGCGATGTGTGCGGTGAAGAGCTTGATGATAAAAAATACAGAGCTTTTGTGTATAACGGCACGGTTCACCATATTTGTGAATCTTGTGACAAAAGCGGTCTTCAATAAAGGATAGAAAAGGAAGAATTGCGATGGAAAACAAAAAAGAGTTGGAAAGCAGCGCGCTGAAAGAGGCCGGCTTGGAGCAAATTTCGGGCGGCGCTGCCTACATTGATGAAAAAACCAAAGAACGCGTGGTAACTTGTGATATATGCGGGAAAAAAGCCGAAAATCCCAAAGAGGATGTTTACAGTATGTACACGCCCGTCACAGGAAAATGGAAATACATTTGTAAATCATGCGGCGGCGAAGATTTAAAATCTTTGTTCGAAGATAAAAATAATAAATAGATTGGAAAATACAACCGTTAGGGAGTGATTACAACGGAAAGCGAAAAAAATTTAAATGAAGTCGATTTGGATGAAGTTTCCGGAGGAACTGTCAGCAGCGATCCTAAAACACATAAATTTTCAATAACTTGTGATGTGTGTGGCGGAAAAATTATGGCCGACGGTCATGACGGCGGTTCTACACTCGTTTTTCATAAGGGAGAGTTGCGCCATATTTGTAAGTATTGTCGTAAAAAGTTTAAGCATTTATTTGGAGACGAAGCGGAGGAATTGCCATGGAAACCCAAAAAAATTCATTAAATGAGGCTGATTTAGATGAGGTTTCGGGCGGTGCTGCCAGTTTTGATTCAAAAACGAATAAATTTTCAACAATCTGCGATGTGTGTGGGGAAAAAATCAAGAATGTTGACGAAAATGCCTATATTATGCGCACGGGCAACAATTTGACTCACCACATTTGCAAGTCTTGCGGCGAGAAAAAATTAAAATCTCTTTTTAAAAACAAATAATTCAAAAAAAATACCGCCACGAGGGGTGATTACAACGGAAAACGAAAAAAATTTAAACGAAGCAGATTTGAATCAAGTTTCCGGAGGTATTTCCGGTGGCAATCAAATGATCGATGATTTAACAGTGGTCTGTGACCTATGTGGAAGAAAAATCATGGCTAGCAATCAAAATTTCTACTCTACGATTACGCATAATGGAAAAGTTTGCCATTTTTGTGCGCTATGTAGCAAAGAAAATTTAGAACCTTTATTTGAATATAAAAATAAAATCAATTAAAAAAAGCCTACCTGAAATTAATCAGGTAGGTTTAATTATTTTGAATACCTATTATTCAAAAATTTCTGTTACAACACCGGATCCTACTGTACGTCCGCCTTCACGGATAGCGAAACGGAGTCCTTCTTCGATAGCGATAGGAGTAATGAGTTCAACATCCATTACTACGTTATCTCCAGGCATGCACATTTCGGTTCCTTCTGGAAGAGAAATTACACCTGTAACGTCAGTTGTTCTGAAATAGAATTGAGGACGATAGTTGTTAAAGAATGGAGTATGACGTCCGCCTTCATCTTTTGTAAGAACATATACTTGACCTTTGAATTTTGTATGAGGATGAATTGTTCCAGGTTTAGCAAGAACTTGACCGCGTTGAATATCTTCTCTTTGTACACCACGTAAAAGAACACCAACGTTGTCTCCTGCTTCAGCGTAATCGAGAAGTTTTCTGAACATTTCGATACCTGTTACAACAACTTTTCTCTTTTCTTCGGTAAGACCTACGAGTTCAACTTCTTCGTTCATTTTGAGTTGTCCACGTTCTACTCTACCTGTAGCAACTGTTCCACGACCTGTGATTGTAAATACGTCTTCAACAGGCATTAAGAACGGTTGATCAGCTTTTCTTTCAGGTGTTGGGATGAATTCGTCAACAGCTTTCATGAGGTCTGTAATACATTTGTATTCAGGAGCGCTTGGATCTTTTGAAGTTGATTCAAGAACTTTAAGAGCTGAACCTTTGATGATAGGAGTATCGTCGCCCGGGAAACCATATTCGGTTAAGAGGTCACGAACTTCCATTTCAACGAGGTCGAGTAATTCTTCGTCGTCTACTTGATCAACTTTGTTCATGAATACTACGATGCTTGGAACGCCAACCTGACGTGCAAGTAAGATGTGTTCACGAGTCTGAGGCATAGGACCGTCAGCAGCGGAAACTACGAGGATAGCACCGTCCATTTGAGCAGCACCGGTGATCATGTTTTTAACATAGTCAGCGTGGCCTGGGCAGTCAACGTGTGCATAGTGACGAGTTGCTGTTTCATATTCAACGTGAGAAGTATTGATTGTAATTCCACGTTCTCTTTCTTCAGGAGCTTTATCGATGTTTGCATAATCTACGAATTCTGCGTCGCCTTCGAGATTAAGAACTTTTGTGATAGCTGCTGTAAGAGTTGTTTTACCATGGTCAACGTGACCGATAGTACCAATGTTTACGTGTGGCTTATTTCTTTCAAATTTTGCTTTTGCCATTTAAATTTCCCCCTAAAAATAAATTTTAATATATGATTATAAAATCTTATATTTTTTTCCAGCCATAAATAACTTCGCCGGTTTTGGAGTCGATGGACTTTTCGTATTTTTGGTAATATAATTCATAACCCGGGTCAATGACGGCCTTACCGCCATTAAGAAGACTTTCGGCACACTCGGTGCAAAAATACGGTGAATCAAAACCATCAGCTTGTACTCTGATGACTTCTGCCCCGCCCTTCATTACTTTTCCGCAAGAAGGACATACAGGCTTCCAAATTCCTGACTTTCCGCCAAGAATCTGAGGCATATCGGCGCCTCCGGAAACTTTTTCAAGGCTATCTTCACAAAGACCAAAATCTTTAATGTCCATACCCCCAACCTCCAAAGCCATTATTAAGCTATATATGGATTTTACCAACTATTATCCAAAAAATCAACTAAAATATTCTTGTGAATTTAGTTCACTAAAAATAAATTAATCTTTTTTTCTGGCGGCAATAATTTGTTCTGAAACAGATTTCGGAACTTCGGCATAGTGGCTTGGTTCCATTGTGTATTGTCCTCTTCCTTGGGTTGTAGAACGCATATCGGTTGCGTATCCGAACATTTCGGAAAGCGGAACCATTGCATTGATTCTTTGAGCGCCGGAAATTGCTTCCATTCCTTGAATCATACCACGACGAGAGTTGATATCACCAATAACGTCGCCCATGTATTCTTCAGGAACAATAACCGTAACTTTCATTATAGGCTCCAAGAGAACCGGGTCAGCTTGTTTCATAGCTGATTTAAACGCCATAGAACCGGCAATTTTAAATGCCATTTCAGATGAGTCAACTTCGTGATATGAACCATCATAAAGTGTAACTTTTACGTCAACAACATTATAGCCTGCGAGCACGCCGGAAAGCATAGCGCCTTGTATACCGTTATCAACCGCAGGGATGTATTCTTTCGGGATAGCTCCCCCAACGATTTCGTTAACGAATTCGTAACCTTTGGTTGGATTCGGCTCAACTTTGATTTTAACGTGACCGTATTGTCCACGTCCACCGGATTGTCTTGCATATTTTTCTTCAACATCTGCAGGTTTGCGGATTGTTTCTTTATATGCAACTTGAGGATTACCGACGGTTGCTTCTACTTTGAATTCACGTAAAAGTCTGTCTACGATGATTTCAAGGTGAAGTTCACCCATTCCGGCAATGATTGTTTGACCTGTTTCTTCGTCTGTGTAAGCTTTAAAAGTTGGATCTTCTTCAGCTAATTTAGCGAGTGCCAGGCCCATTTTTTCTTGTCCGGCTTTTGTTTTAGGTTCAATAGCAACTCTGATAACAGGATCCGGGAATTCCATGGATTCAAGGATTACAGGATGTCTTTCGTCACAAAGGGTGTCACCTGTTGTAGTATTTTTAAGTCCTACTGCAGCGGCGATATCTCCTGCGTAAACTTTTTCGATGTCCTGTCTGTGATTTGAATGCATTTGAAGAATTCTTCCGAGTCTTTCTTTGTTATCTTTTGTGGAGTTATAAACAGTTGAACCTGCTTCGATAGTACCTGAATATACTCTGAAGAAGCAAAGTTTTCCTACGAATGGGTCGGTTGCAATCTTAAATGCAAGAGCTGCAAACGGTTCTTCGTCAGAAGATGGACGTTCAACTTCTTCTTCTGTATCAGGGTTTACACCCTTAATCGGAGGTACGTCTGTAGGAGAAGGCATGTAATCAACGATTGCATCCAAAAGTTTTTGTACGCCCTTATTTCTGTAGGATGTACCACAAGTTACAGGAACCATTGTATTGTCGATGGTTGCCTTTCTTATGCACTTTTTGATTTCGTCTATTGTGATTTCTTCACCTTCAAGATATTTTTCCATTATCTCGTCGTCAGCTTCAGCTACGTGTTCGAGCATCTCTGAATGATATTTTTCAGCTAATTCTTTCATATCTTCAGGGATTTCTTCTACTCTGATGTCTTTTCCGAGATCATCATAGTAAACGTAAGCTTTCATTTCAACTAAGTCTATAATTCCTTTAAATGTATCTTCTGAACCGATAGGCAATTGAATCGGTACAGCGTTACAATTAAGGCGTTCTTTCATCATTTTTACAACATTGTAAAAGTCTGCGCCCATTATGTCCATTTTGTTAACATAAGCCATTCTGGGTACGCCGTATTTATCAGCTTGACGCCATACTGTTTCGGATTGAGGTTCAACCCCGCCTTTTGCGCAAAGAACAGTAACGGAACCATCCAAAACTCTAAGGGAACGCTCAACTTCAACGGTAAAGTCAACGTGACCCGGAGTGTCGATTATATTTATACGATGATTATGCCAAAAACAAGTTGTTGCAGCAGAAGTAATTGTGATTCCGCGTTCTTGTTCTTGAACCATCCAGTCCATAGTCGCAGCTCCGTCATGAGTTTCGCCTATTTTGTGATTTATACCGGTATAATAAAGAATACGTTCGGTAGTCGTTGTTTTACCGGCGTCAATATGAGCCATAATTCCAATGTTGCGAGTCATTTCCAATGACACTTTTCTGGGCATAATATCCTCCTTTTCTATCTGTATTATTTATTATGTGCATAATTAATCTAAAAAATCATTAAATTCTTCGCGATCCACATCAAGCGAGTTTAAAACCATTATAACTTCATCACGATTAAAAAATCGTTTGAGGCTTTCGTCGCGCTTTAAGACTTTTCCTGCACGTAAACTATTCTCTATATTATTTCTAACATCAATAATAGTAGAGTTAAGAACTTTGGGGTCATTTGCTTTGATATCAATTCTGTGCGCATAGTTACAATTTGCAAGCACCACATTTAAAACTGATATAATCAAAGAAATATAGCGCACCAAAACACACCTCCTACCATCTATAGTGAGCGAATGCTTTGTTTGCTTCTGCCATCTTATGAGTGTCTTCGCGTTTTTTAACTGCCGCTCCGGACTCATTGATAGCGTCTAAAATTTCCCCGGCAAGTCTTTCTACCATTGTTCTTTCTGAACGAAGTCTGGAGTATCTTGTGAGCCATCTTAAACCTAAAGTTTGTCTTCTGTCAGCTCTTACTTCGATAGGAACTTGATAAGTAGCTCCTCCGACACGTCTGGCTTTAACTTCAAGTGTAGGCATTATGTTTTCCATAGCTTGTTCAAAAACTTCAAGTGCTTCTCTTCCGGTTTTAGTCTGAATTATTTCAAATGCTTTATAGACTATCCTTTGAGCAACACCTCTTTTTCCGTCTATCATAATATTATTGATAAGACGAGTTACTAATTTAGAGTTATACAAGGGGTCTTGTAAAACATCACGTTTGGGAACCGAACCTCTTCTTGGCACGTTTCTTCCCTCCTTCACAATAATGATATCATAGGTACTCGAAAGTAGTTTAGCTTCCGCCGGCCAATACAGAGGCATTTTATATATAAAACGCTTCTGCATTGTACTTAAATGCAAAGCTATCATTTTTTCTTAAGGTCCTATTTCTTGGCTGCGCCTGCTTTAGGACGTTTTGCTCCGTACTTCGAACGAGCTTGCATACGTTTTGCAACGCCTTGAGCGTCAAGGGTACCTCTTATGATGTGATAACGCACACCCGGTAAGTCCTTAACACGTCCGCCACGGATAAGAACGACACTGTGTTCTTGTAAATTGTGTCCGATTCCTGGAATGTAAGAAGTTACTTCTAAACCATTTGAAAGACGAACCCTGGCGATTTTTCTAAGAGCCGAGTTAGGTTTCTTAGGAGTAGCGGTTTTAACAGCTGTACAAACGCCTCTTTTTTGCGGAGAAGTTTGGTCTATAGCTTCTCTTTTTTTAGAGTTCCAGCCTTTTAAAAGCGCAGGAGCCTTAGCTTTTCTTTCATGGCTTTTTCTTCCTTTGCGGACCAATTGGTTAAATGTTGGCATGTTACACCTCCTATGTGTAAGTTATAGATGCATAACCAAATTATGCAACGACTTATTTTAACATTTTTAATCGATTCTGTCAAGAAAATATATTAATTACAAAATATGATTTGTCGGTGATATCTATGGGCTAAAATTCTATAAAAAATTTTCCAAAACAAATATTTTATAAATTGATAATAGTAATAACTTGTTTAAAACGTAAATAAGTATTAAAATAAAATATAGTATATTTTATAAAAAGGCAGACAACTCAAAATTTATGGGGTGTGAAAAATTTGGCTAAAGGAACTACTATAAGAATGTGGAGAAGATCGCTCGTGGTGCTGGCGATATTGGTATTCGGAGGGTTTTCTCTTTTGGTAATAAGATTAATCGCTTTGCAGATATGCCAGGGTGATTTTTTACAGAGAATGGCGTCGGAGCAACAGCTTGCGGACACAAAAATCAGCGCCAGACGAGGAACTATTTTTGACAGAAATATGAAACCTCTTGCACAGAGCGCAACAGTTTGGAATGTGGTGCTTGAACCTGCGTACATAAGTTCCGACGATAAAAAAGAAATAATTTGCAGTGGTCTTAGCGAAATCCTTGATATGGATAAGGAAAAACTAAGGGAGCTTTCGAATAAAAAATCCTGCTACACTATAATAAAGAAAAAAGTAGACAGCGAAATAAAAGATAAAATAATAGAATTTAAAAATCTTCATAAAATTTCGAGCGGGATAAGGCTTATCGAAGATTACAAAAGATATTATCCGTACGGAAAATTCGCTGCTCCTGTTTTAGGATTCACCGGCGCAGACAGCCAAGGTCTTGCAGGGATCGAAGCGTATTACGAAAAAGTTCTTAAAGGCGAACCGGGAAGAATTGTAACCGCTAAGAATGCGGTCGGAACCGAAATGCCGTTTGATTACGAGCAATTAATTTCCGCAAAGCCCGGCAGCAGCCTTAAACTTTGCATAGATGAAACAATTCAACACCTCATGGAGAAAAACCTTGAAGAGGGCGTAATAAATCACAAGGTAAAAAATCGTGCGGCGGCGATAGCTATGGACGTGAAAACCGGCGAAATATTAGGAATGGCGGTAAAGGGTGATTTTGACCCGAACGAACCGTTTAAGATTGCCGATCCCGAAGAAGAAGCCAGGGTGAATTCTCTGAGCGACGAAGAAAAACCTAAAGCAAAAGCAGAAGCACTAAGCAAACAATGGCGAAACAAAGCGGTAAGTGATACATATTATCCGGGGTCTGTATTTAAAATGGTAACAGCCTCTATGGGCTTGGAACTTGATGTTGTTAATGAGAAATCAACTTTTACATGTAACGGATCATTCAAGCCGTGCGAAGGCGCAAAGCCTATCGGATGCCATAAGAGAGGCGGCCACGGAACACAAAATTTTGTAGAAGCACTTTGCCATTCTTGCAACCCTGCTTTCATTATGCTGGGTCAAAGAATCGGCACCGAAAATTTCTTTAATTTTTATAAAGCGTTTGGATTCCACAACAAAACCGGAATAGATTTACCGGGCGAATCGGGTGACTTATTCTTCCACGCAGACGGAAGCATGACGCTCACTGACCTTGCGGTTGCGTCAATGGGGCAAAACTTCGGTATCACACCGATACAAATGATAACGGCAGCGGCAACGATTGCAAACGGCGGAAATTTGGTTCAGCCGCACGTTGTAAAAGAAATACTGGATGAAAATGGAAACATTGTTAAAACGATAGATCCTATTGTAAAAAGAAAGGTGATTTCAGAGCAAACCGCCAAGAGAGTAACCTCCATGCTATATGAAAATGCGGTTCACGGAGCTGCTAAAAATGCCTATGTACCGGGATATCGAGTAGCGGGAAAAACAGGTACTTCGGAAAAAATAGGTTTGAGCACACCGGGACAAAAAGATTACATATCTTCATTCTGCGGATTTGCTCCGGCGGACGATCCGAAAATCGCAATGCTTGTATTTTTTGACACACCTAAAGGCGAGTATTATTACGGAAGCGCCGTAGCTGCTCCTGTGTTTGCAAAAGCCATGCAAGATATTCTCCCCTACATGGGAATCGAAAAAATATACACCGAAGAAGAGAAAAAACAATTTGAAAATAAAACTCCGGAACTTATCGGAAAATCGGTAAGCGACGCAAAATCAACGGCAGCCGGCATGTCTTTAAGACCGGTAATTATCGGCGAAGGCGAAAATGTAATTGCACAAATTCCACAGCCGTCAGAACAAATTTCTCAAGGCGGGAACATAGTTTTATACACCGACAGCGAAAGCAAAAATACATCGGTGAAAGTTCCAAAGCTCATCGGAATGTCGGTTCTTGAGGCGACAAAAACAGCTCTTGCATTTAATTTGAATATTAAAATATCAGGCTCCAACCTATCGGATGCGGGCGTGGTATCCTCGACTCAAAGCGTGGCAGAAGGAACGGAAGTCAGTCCGGGAACAACGATCAATGTCGGGTTTATCCACGAAGATAAAGTAACTTAAAAATTATATATTTGGAATAATTCATAAAATGATATATAATTTATAACATAATTCATTCATATATCGGAAAAAATAATAATACGGAGGCGGTTAATCGCATGAACAGTTATGCTATATCAGCTCTAAGTGCTGTATTTATCTCTTTCTTAATAACTTTATTTTCGGGGAAAATTGTAATTCCTTTTCTTCACAAATTAAAATACGGTCAAACAATTTTGGAAGTGGGGCCTTCTTGGCACAAAAACAAACAAGGCACACCGACAATGGGCGGAATAATGTTTATCGTAGGAATTGTTATTTCTACTGTAATATGCGTACCTGCTTATTATAAAATATCTGAAATTTCAGGTGTAAACGCAACAGAAACTCCTCTCATGATTGTAAAAATATTTGCAGGTCTTGCACTTGCGGTGGCATATGGCGTCGTGGGGCTTATGGATGATTATGTAAAAGTAAGCAAAAAACAGAACAAAGGCCTAACTCCAAAGCAAAAACTAATTCTACAATTTGGAATTGTGGGATGTTACTTTTTGGTGCTTCACGCTGTAAATAAATCTTTCGGCGGACCGGTTTTAACTACTGTTAAGATACCTTTTATGGGAAGTGTTGATTTAGGAATTTTCTACTGGTTAATTTTTGCCATTATCGTAGTAGGAATCGTAAACGCAGCCAATTTGACCGACGGAATTGACGGTCTATGCACTTCGGTAACATTTTTCGCGGCGCTTTTTGCAATGGTAATTTTAAATATCCTGGGAATGTCCGGGTTAAGCATTGAAGCTGCGGCTCTTGCAGGAGGGTGCTTGGGATTCTTATTCTGGAACTTCCATCCGGCAAAAGTATTTATGGGCGATACAGGTTCCCTATTCTTAGGCGGAATGGTTTGCGCGTTATTTATGGGAGCGAACCTTTATATTCCTCTTATAGTACTCAGTTTTGTTTATATCGCCGAGATGTTTTCGGTTATTATTCAAGTTTTGTACTTCAAATTTACACACGGAAAAAGGCTTTTCAAAATGAGTCCTCTTCACCACCATTTTGAAATGTGTGGCTGGGACGAAGTAAAAATATGCGCAGTTTTCAGCGTTGCAACAGTTATTCTTGGGGTTTTATCAACCCTCATGGTAATATACGGCATGTAAAAATAAATTAACAACTTAAGGAGGAAATTAAACCTCGATGAGAGCAAAACGATTACGGTCAAGAAAAAACTTGAAAGAAAGAAATCAGATGCACCAAGAAGAAAATAAGAGTCAAGATGATTCAAAAAAAGCTTCTAAAAAATCACGAAAGAGCTTTAAGGAAATTATTTCTGACATAAAAATTGTTTCTATAAAATCCGGAATAGATTTACCGTTTTTATTTTTGGTTTTAACTATTTTGGTCATAGGGCTTGTCATGATGTATTCGGCAAGTTACCCGAACGCCTACTTTTTGCATGGCGGAGACAGCGCTCATTTTATAAAGAGTCAACTGGTTTTTGCTGTTCTGGGAATAATCGGGATGCTTGCCATTTCATGTATTGATTATAATTATTTTCATAAATGGGCAGTACCTATCTTGGGCGTTTCGTTCGTTTTGCTGATCCTCGTTCTGATAATGCCACCGATAAACGGCGTTCACAGGTGGTTTCAACTGGGATTTTTAAGGTTCCAGGCATCAGAAATAACAAAATTTGCCATCGTGGTTTCTTTTGCTCACTTTATAAACTTAAATTTTCATCGTATGCAAACCTTTAAATACGGAATCCTCCCTTATTTGATAATTCTAGGGCCTACAGTATTACTTTTAGTACTAGAACCCCATATATCTTGCTCGGCAATCGTAATTTTACTTGCAGCGGGAATGCTTTTTATAGGCGGGATAAAATTAAGATGGTTCGGAATGGTAATCGGTGCAATAGCAGCCGCTTTGCTATATTTGGTTTTATTCACAGACAAATTAACATATGCAAACAATCGTATTGCTGGATGGTTTGACCCATTTTCTCCGGGAGCGGGCGTAGACACCTGGCAGACACGCCAAGGACTTTACGCTATAGGTTCGGGCGGACTGTGGGGTCTGGGGCTTGGACAGTCAAGGCAGAAATACCTTTTTATTCCTGAGCCGCAAAATGACTTTATTTTTTCAGTAGTGTGCGAAGAGCTCGGGTTTGTCGGAGCGGTTTTAATATTATTTTTATTTGCTCTTTTAGTGTGGAGAGGAATGGTAATTTCCATGAGAGCAAAAGACAGATTCGGAATGCTCTTGGGGATAGGTTTAACAGCGCAGGTTGGGCTTCAGGTTATTTTAAATATCGCCGTTGTAACCAACACAATTCCAAATACAGGAATAAGCTTGCCGTTTTTCAGCTACGGCGGAACGTCTTTGCTTATGCTTCTGGCGCAGATGGGAATTATACTGTCTATTTCTCGAACAGCGCACCTGGAAAAAACTTAATACGTAGGAGGAAAATGATTTGAAAATAATATTTGTCGGCGGAGGAACCGCAGGACATATAAATCCGGCCATCGCTCTGGCTGACTATGTAAAAAGCAAGGAACCTGACGCAGAAATACTTTATGTGGGCGCGAAAAACGGGATGGAAAAAGAATTGGTGACAAGGTGCGGATACAAATTCGAAGGAATAACCGTTTCGGGATTCTCAAGGAAGATAAATTTTGAGGGATTGAAAAAAAATATAAAAACTCTTAAAAATATAATTATTTCAACGTACGAGTCAAAAATAATTCTAAAAAATTTCAAGCCGGATATCTGCGTCGGAACGGGCGGATATGTTTGCGGAGCTTTTTTGAGAACTGCCGGGAAAATGAATATTCCGTACGTTATACATGATTCGAACTCTTACCCGGGTGTCACCACAAAATTGCTGGCAAAAAAAGCGGCAAAAGTTTTGCTTGTGGACAGCGAAGCAAGAAAGCACCTGCCTAAGAGCATAAACTCAGAAATAACAGGCACGCCGATCAGAAATAAAATCACTAAAATAGACAAAGAAACAGCAAAAAAAGAGCTCAATCTAACGGATGCTCCGACGATACTTTCATTTGGAGGAAGTCTGGGCGCGAGAGCGATAAACAATGTTATGAGCGAGCTTATAAGCAATAATTTCAGCAAAACAAATTATAATTTTATTCATGGATTTGGGAAATCCTGTAATAATTTCTTGGAAAAGCTCCATGGGGTGGATTTAAAAAGCCCGAGGCTTATAATAAAAAATTATATACATAACATGGCGGAATGCATGGCTGCGGCGGATTTAATAATTTGCAGGGCCGGCGCGACAACAATCAGCGAAATAGAAGGCACAGCTAAACCTGCGATTCTAATTCCCTCGCCGAATGTAGCCGAAAATCATCAATTCCACAACGCAATGGCTTTAGTGTCGAAAAATGCCGCTAGCATAATAGAAGAAAAAAATTTAAATGAAGATAATTTAATCCGAGAAATAAATAAAATACTCGAAAATGACGGAGAGGTTGCGAAAGAATATTCAAAAAACCTAAGAAAAATTTCGGTAACCGATTCAGATGAAAAAATATACAGAATAATAAAAAATATTGTGAATAAACAGGAGGGCTAAACTGTGAATTACTCACCGGAAATAATGAACATGCACAAAATAAATTCTTGCCCATATCATGGACCTTCGCCCATTCCCGAAGAAGGAAATTGGGTTAAATCTTTGGAAATTAAGGACATATCAGGGCTTTCACACGGAGTAGGAAAATGCGCACCACAACAAGGCGCCTGCAAACTTACTCTAAATGTGAAAAATGGAATAGTTGAAGAAGCTCTTGTAGAAACCATCGGGTGCTCGGGAATGACTCATTCTGCGGCGATGGCCGGGGAAATTCTGCCGGGGAAAACTCTTTTGGAATGTTTGAACACCGATTTGGTGTGCGACGCTATAAATGACGCCATGAAAGAAATATTTTTGCAATTGGTTTACGGGCGTTCTCAAACTGCTTTTTCAAAGGAAGGTTTGCCTGTTGGTGCGAGTCTCGAAGACCTCGGAAAAGGAAGATGCTCTCAAATCGGGACTATATTCAGCTCGAAAGAAAAAGGCGTCAGATATATGCAAACGGTTGAAGGGTATATATTATCTTTGGCGTTGGATGAAAACGATGAAGTGATTGGATATAAATTCATTAATCCGGGAGTAATGCTCGAAAAAATCAAAAAAGGCATTTCGCCGGAAGAAGCATATAATTCGGGAATAAAAACCTACGGAAGATACGACGATGCAGCAAAGTATATAGATCCACGAAATGAATAAGCATAAAATTTTATCCGAAAGGAAAATAAAATATGAATGATAATATAATTTTTGAAGGATATTCAAGAAGAATAGAAACAATAAATAAATGCTTGAAAAAATACGAAATCAAAGATTTATCGGAAGCAAAAAAAATATGCGAAGATAACGGTGTATTCCCCGACCAAATCGTAAAATCAACTCAGCCGATTGCTTTTGAAAATGCAGTATGGGCGTATACTTTAGGGTGTACGATTGCGATAAAAAACAACGCTAAAATAGCCGAAGAAGCTGCGAAATATATCGGCATCGGGCTACAGGCATTTTGCATTCCCGGGTCGGTAGCGGACTCTAGAAAAGTGGGTTTGGGGCATGGAAATTTGGCTTCAAGATTATTAAACGAAGAAACCAAATGCTTTGCATTTATCGCCGGGCATGAATCTTTTGCCGCTGCAGAGGGCGCGATCGGAATTGCAAAATACGCAAATAAAGCCAGAAAATCTCCTCTTAGGGTAATTTTGAACGGCCTCGGAAAAGATGCAGCGTATATAATTTCAAGAGTGAATGGATTCACGTATGTTAAAACCGAGTACGATTTCAGTACGGGAAATTTAAAAATTTTATCCGAAAAATCATTCTCTAAAAACGAAAGATCAAGCATAAAGTGCTACGGTGCGAACGAAGCTCTTGAAGGGCTCGAGATTCTCAAACACGAAAAGGTTGATGTTTCTATTACAGGAAATTCCACCAACCCCACGAGATTCCAGCATATAGTGGCGGGAACTTACAAAAAATGGTCAACTGAAAATAATAAATCGTATTTCTCAGTAGCTTCGGGCGGAGGAACAGGAAGGACTCTCCATCCTGACAACATGGCCGCCGGACCGGCTTCATATGGTCTGACGGATTCAATGGGAAGAATGCACGGTGATGCACAATTTGCAGGTTCGTCCTCGGTGCCGGCTCACGTGGACATGATGGGATTTATAGGAATGGGAAACAATCCAATGGTAGGCGCGACGGTCGCATGCGCAGTTGCAACAGCGAAATCTATGCAAAAATAACGAAAAACCCGCTATGAAAAATTCATAAGCGGGTGCTTTTTTATAATGATTTATTAACATAATTTTTACGAACGGGCGCTATCTGTCAAAGAAATCTTTTTCACAAAATCAATCATACAACTGTTAAATTGTTTGCAGTATCCGCCGTCGTCCAACACCATGTACTGTGAAACTTGGCTGTTTGCCACCTTTATCGCAACGTAGAGACATAAATTTACCATAAAAATTATTACCCAGTTTTCGATTCCTTGGCGGGTGGTGTTTTTTACGATGTATTTAATATTATTTTTGGAATTTTTAACCAGTTTGCTCACTAGATTTTTACTATTTACTATTTCTTTTCCTATGGCGCTCGGTAATCTGTCCAAATTTTTAACTTCAATAACTTCGCATCCCGGCAATTGTAAAGAATTCTCAACCGCAAAAATCCTACAGCCAGCAGAAAGAACAAGCGTAAAAAGCAAGCTCCACGCTATAAAAATTCTTTTCATCTTTTTCATTTTTTCTCCTCTTTATTTTTATTATATCTTTATCATGTTTTAATTATATCATAACATTGCTCGGAAGTCAACAAAAATTAATTGACAATTATTTCCAAATGGTGATGTTAGGTGCTTTTTATTATTGATAATATTAGATAATAACTTGCACATTTATAATAAAAATAGTAGAATTTTGAGAGAAATAATTTTTATAAAATCTATTGAAATATTTTATGCGGGTAGTATAATTTATTTATACGAAAATTAAATAGCTGTGTTAGTGGGTGATGACTTTGAACCAGGAAAATTCAAATATGAAAAAATCCAAGTTCGTGCTCAATGATATGGTAAAAGAAAAAATTTTAAGTATGTACAAAATAAGCGAAAACGATATGAGAAAGTCGGGAAATGTCAAAGAAAATACATCAAAAAATATATCTCAATAAATTATAATATTATTCCGAAAATATCAGATACTAGATGTGAAAAGAATTTTTCATATTTAGTATTTTTTGTTTTGAGGAGTGAAATTATGGCAAAAAGAATAGGAAAAAACACAGTTAAATTCGAAAATAACCCATCAATTAAAAGTTACGCATCTGTGTGCGGGAAAAAAGAATCTGAGGGGCCGCTGGGAAATCAATTTGATAAAATTTTCAAAGACACGACTCTAAAGGAAGATTCCTGGGAAAAAGCAGAGAGCAAACTCCAAGCGGTTGCAGTGAACACAGCCCTTGAAAAAGCGATGCTCAACACGCAAGACATAAACTATATATTTGCGGGAGATTTATTGAACCAGTGCATGTCGTCGGCGTTCGGATTGCGGGAACTCGGAATGCCATTTTTGGGGCAGTTTGGGGCGTGCTCGACAATGGCTCAGACTTTGTTTTTGGCAGCGACTTCAATCGAAGCCGGGATATCAAATTATTCCGTTGCGGTAACTTCTTCGCACTATTGTTCATCGGAAAGACAATTTAGATTTCCGCTTCATTACGGTGGACAAAGGACTCCAACCGCACAATGGACAGTCACGGGTTCGGGCGCGATAATAGTTGAAAAAAACGAAGAAAATCCTCAAATAAAGCAAGCCACCATAGGCAAAATAGTTGACCTTGGGATAAAAGACGCGAACAACATGGGCGCAGCGATGGCACCGGCAGCAGCAAAAACTCTCATATCTTTTTTTGAGGACACAAACACAAAGCCTGACGATTACGATATGATTTTTTCGGGAGATTTAGGAGAAGTCGGCTCGGATTTATTGAAAGAATTGATGAAAAAAGAAAATTTGGTGCTCGGGAAGAATTACAACGATTGCGGGCTGATGATGTACTTCAAGGAAACGCAAGACGTTCATGCCGGGGGCTCGGGGTGCGGATGTTCGGCTTCCATACTTTGCTCGTATATACTCAATCACGTGAAAAGCAAAGAGTGGAAAAATATTTTATTCATGGCGACAGGCGCGCTGATGTCCCCAACCTCTTCGCAGCAGGGCGAGACGATTCCGGGTGTTGCTCATCTTATAAATATCACATCGGGGAATTAATTGGCTATTGCGTGCCTTTTCGGGATAACTTGGCGAAGACAGGATATTCGGCCTCCATACTTTGCTCGTATATGCTCAATCACGTGAAAAATAAAGATTGGAAAAATATTTTATTCATGGCGACAGGCGCATTGATGTCTCCAACCTCTTCGCAACAGGGCGGAAACGATTCCGGGTGTTGCGCATCTTATAAATATCACATCGGGGGATTAAATTGCATACAAATAAATTACTGCTCGATTTTTGCGCATAAAGAATCCACAGCTTTTCGGAGGAGCTGTGGATTTGGGTTTGAGTTTAAATTAAAGTTCAATAATTACACGAAAAATTTTTTATTCCGGAATCTTTTTCCCGGGAATTAATCTTTCTCTTGTATTTTTTAATCCGGCTTTTGAGCACTTTGTTTTGCCTGTCTGGAAAACTCTTCCATCAATTTTCATTACAAATGGCCTACCTTCAGGATAAATCTCTTCAATCTTAACTGTTTTCTTTTTAAGATCCGGAGAAAAATGTATTATGCTATCCATTAGTTTCTCCATACAATCCGCAAAATCTTTAAACTCTGATGTACTTACCCAGAATTCGTACTTTTCCTCAGGATCGATTGCTCCTTTTTGCATTTTACATTTTTCAACGTCCAATTCATAAGTTTCGCTATAACCTAAATCATCAGTATTAAATTCATACTCACATTTAACTTTTTGGCCAAAGCAACGCTCTGTTCTGGTAATTTTGTTAGTCATAATTTTCCTCTCCTTTTTGTATAATTTATTATTAATGTGACACATTACATTTGTCATTATATATATATATATATTGTCAAGGGTTTTTTATGTTAAATTTATATATTTTCTGTATTTACAACATAATAAAGGCCCCTCTGGAAAGGAGCCTATTTTTATATTTAAATTTTCTTTATTTAAATTTTTTCTTTTTTTATTCCAAATATCTTTCTTAGAAAAAAACCTAAAAATCCGGGACTTTTTATCAACACAACTTTCATATATTCAAACCCCCAATACAAAAGAATCAGCATTTTATAAGTGCTATAGCCAATATAACGAGTATTACTGAAATAACAATTATAATAATTGACTCCGGAAATAAAAATGAAAGTGTAAGCCCCAGTCCAAATGCGAGCGCTAAAATCCCTTGTTGTTTATATCCACACATAATTCTCACCGCCGTTATTTTATAATTTCTTGACCGGAAACTTAAACATTAAAAAACTCTTTTATATATTATATACACACGGCAGAAAAATGTTATTTAAGCGCTTTACATATCGCAGTTGATGTCCGACAAAGTAACCGCTGCGGCAACTTTTAAAGCGGATGCAATCCTTTTTTTCTCAAGGTTATTGATGGGGACGCCGTTGAACATCAAATCGTCCTGCTTTTCAAGGCAACTTATAAAGTTGGAGATAATGCTGTAGATTTCATTGCTTTCAATTTCGTCTGAATCATCATCTTTGAGATCCAATATATAATCTCCGCTGGCATCAAACATACGGCAAATTTTTGCCAAAGTTGAATTATCGGGTTCTCGCCTGCCCTGCTCATACATCCCCACCGCGGAATGAGAAATATTAAGCTTGTCCGCAAGCTGAGCTTGGGTCATACCCGATTTTTTTCTTAATTTTTTTAGTTTAAAACCTAATTTACTACTGATAGTAATCCCTCCTAGTCTGGAATTTTGGCTTATGTAAAATTAATCTGTAAATTAACCTACAAATTAATACTAATATTTTTGAATGTAAAAGTTAGTAAAATTTTGTCGAAGGAACTTAATTTGTACAGTTATTATATCACTTACACATATAGTGTTCAATTACTGTGTAAAAATATCCTGAATAAGATTATTATATTTTTTGTAAGATTACATTAAAAACCAATTTATGGTTGACGATTTAATATACATATGATACCATGAGTACGTGCGAACCGAAAAGGGTTATCGGAACACCAAATATACCTGTGGTTTTTATTTTTTTATGATTTTCTACACATTTCGTGTATTAGGAGGGATGGAATGTATTATAAGAGATTAGCACACGAATACTTAAGCCAGGCGAAAATACTTAAAAAACACATAAAATCTATAAGAACACAATATGTGAAGATTAGCCCCGAAAAAAGCTCCGATGTCAATTGTAGATTGCGCATTTTATACTCAATGTATTTGGACTTGCTTCACACAGGTAGATATTTAAAAAGAAAAAGCGAGGTAACAGAAGAATGACTAAACGGCCCTTCTCTATGGATAGTTTCACGGAATCACTTATCAGTATGTCGTTATATAACAAAAATTTTTTTGACGCTGAAGATACAAATCACAAGAAAATGGTAGAATCTCTGAAAAAAATCGTAAACGGAGAATTGACAGAAAAGCAAAAAATTTGTATTTTGCTGTACTACGGAAAAATGATGAAAATGAAAGATATTTCTGAAAAGCTCGGAATCGACATTTCTTGCGTTTCACGGCATATAAAAAAGGCAAAAATCAAGATAGAAAAAACAATGAAATATTATTTTTAAATCATCAAAACTTACAAAATTATACTAAAAATCTCCCATAATAATTTATTTGAGTTTATAAATCGCCTAAATTATCAATTAAAAAATAAAATAAATCAAAAACACAATTTAATCTCCAGCGCGGAATGACAATAAAATTCACCTAAAATTTAATATAATGGTGTCAAATCAACAATAATTGATATAAGGTGGCGTAGTAAATTGAAAAGTATAACTGCAAGCACTAAAGAGAAACTATTAAACTCAGCAAAAAATTATTCTTTAAAATTTTTGTTTATCAAAATGATGTGTTTCATATCTGCAATTTTGATATCCAGAGGAGAGGTCTTGGGACGATATTATCCGTTCGGATTATCGTTTTCGGCATCAGCGCCTTTAAAATTCTTGACGCCTACACTTATCGGCACAGCCGTAGGATATTTATTTCCTTTGCGTTTAGGGTGCGCCATAAGGTACATAGCTACTGTAGTTGCGATCACGGCTATAAAATGGACTTTAAGTGATATTTCAAAAATAAAAAATCATGTTCTTTACACACCCCTGGTGGTATTTTTTTCATCACTTGTAACGGGAATTTCCATGGATTTGGCGTACGGGATTGACAGCCGGGATATTTCTATAAGTATTCTTGAAGCAATCCTTGCAGCGGGAGCGGCGTATTTTTTTGATGTTACTTTTAAGATATTATCAAACAAGAAACTTTATTCCTTAAATCAGAAAGAATTTGTATGCGTAGCAATAAGTATGAGCATCGTACTTTGTTCTCTTTCTAAATTATCTGTGGCGGGAATTTCGCTTGGAAAAATTTTGGCAATTGCAATAATTTTAACGATATCATATATTTTCGGACCGGCAATGGGCACAATTTCAGGGATATGTTCAGGAATTATATTTAGTTTGCCGTCTTTCGGACAATCCTATATTTCGGGGTCATATGCATTCGGAGGGCTAATCTCGGGGATGTTTTCGGGGCTCGGTAAATTTGCGGCATGTTTGGCATTTTTATTTGCAAACACTTTGCTTTCGTTCCAGATAGGAGACGTAACCAAAATGATATCAGGGATTTACGAATCAATACTTGGAATTTGTTTATTTTTGGTTCTTCCAAAATCATTTTTAAATACGATAAAATTTTCGCTCCCGTCTTTCGGTCAAAAATACGGCTGTATAAATTCAAAAAATATATTGTCAAAAAAATTAAAATTTTTCTCGGAATCGCTCGATAATGTTACCAAAATTTTAGATAAAGCCTCAAATAGATTTTCAAAATCTCCAAAACAAAACCCTACGGAAATGTGCTTAAAAGCGGCGTATTCTCAGTGCAGCTCTTGCGGACTTAATTCTTTTTGCTGGTCCAAAAATTACGAGAGTACATCCGACGGCATAAAAAGCATATATAATCATGTTGTTTCGGGCGGAAAAAATTCAGCGTTTAAACTTTCTTCGGATTTCCTTGGCAGGTGCAAAAAAACAGATTTATTAATACATAAAATTTCGGAGGCTTTTTCGAATTTCAATAATTACAAATCAGCCGAACTTAAAATAAATGAATTTAAATCCATAATGTCGAACCAGTTCAGCGCTGTGGGATCGGTTTTAACAGATTTATCCTCCGAGCTCGAGGATATCGCCGAAACCGACAAAGATATGGAAAACAAAGTTAAGGACATCGCAAATAATATGAATTTGAATATATCAAATATAACCTGCCTCACTAATAAGAGCGACAAATTATTTATTGACGCGGAAAGCCAGACTTACATTAAAAAAGAAAATTTAGAAAAATTCAGGAAAAAAATATCCAAAAACTGTGGTCGAGAAATGGACATGCCGACAATAACGGATTTTGATAATTGTTATAAAATTTCAATATCCGAGAAAAAGAATTTCAAAGTGGAAATCGGCATAAGCCAGCACGCTTGCAATAACGGGAAACTTTGCGGCGACAGCTGTTGTTATTTTGAGGACAGTAGCGGAAACTTTAACGTGATAATAAGTGACGGAATGGGAACGGGAGGCTCTGCGGCGGCGGAAGGAGCTGTGGCTTCCGAATTAATGAAAAATTTTATAAAATCCGGGATAAGTTTTGCAGGAGCTCTGAGGCTGGTTAATTCGGCGCTTATGCTCAAACCTAAGGATGAATTTTTAACAACGATGGATATCGTATCGTTGGATTTATTCTCGGGGCAGGCAAAATTTATAAAAGCCGGTTCGCCTTCAACTTTCATATTAAGAGGCGGCAAAGTATTTGATATTAATTTCGAATCGCTACCCATAGGCATTTTAAACGAGGTAACATTCTCTCAGGAAATTCACAGCCTGGAGAGCGGCGATACAGTCCTAATGGTTTCGGACGGGGCGACGGATATAGGTTCTGAGTGGATTCAAAAAATATTGACTTCCGAGAATTACAATTCCGTGCAAGAGCTTTCAAATTTAATAGTAAATTCTGCCGTGGCAATAAGAAAAGACGCTCACGACGACGATATAAGCGCCGTAGCATTCAAAATTTCGGAATAATTTTAGCCGAGCTGAAAAATCAGCTTGGCTTTGTTAATTTAGACTATTGACAAAAATTTATTATGCAATTATAATTATAATGAAGTTCGAGGTGTAGCTCAGATGGTAGAGTGCTTGGTTTGGGACCAAGATGCCGCAGGTTCGAGTCCTGTCACCTCGACCATAATAAAACGTATCTTTTGATACAATTGAAAGCCCAGTATTACTAGGCTTTCTTTATGTTTAGATATAAATTTTGTATTCAAATTTTCAGTTTTTTTGGTTCGTTTAAAAGTTAAATACTAAAAAAGTGAAACCTCGTTGCTTGAGGTTTCACTTTCCTATAAATTTTGCCAAGGGGGTTGCATACTTTCGCACGGTTAAAATGTACTGATTTTTTATTTGTTTTTATAATATTTGCTTAGCTGTTAAATGTGATCAATTATATATCACTTTTGATACGTTGTTGTTTCGCTACAAGATTATAATTGACTATCCGAAATAGGGGAATAAAGGAATACTTGCCACTAAAATAAACCTAGTTTGTGTAATTGTCCTTTCTTATAATCAAACCTACTGCAGTTTCATAACTACCGAGCTGATTTTGTATTTTTTCTATTTCTTCGTTTGTACAACCGATTAAAATTTTAATTTCAGAATCTCTCTTAATAAAATCAACTGTAATTGCTACCGCACAGACATCACGATTTTTTCCACTTCCGACATATACATCTATATCCATTCCGTCTGATGAACCCGTATTTTTTAAATATCCATAGTCAATTATATAAATGGTTTCAGGAAATTTTGGGTGGCGAGAGCCTTTAGGACGATCTATTACTATTTCTGATTTATCCACAAGCCTTTGCATATATTTCCAAAATTTTTCGTTTATTTCCATCTCTATTTGCCTCCTGTTTTATATAACGAAATTTTTTAAAAAGATGTGATCTGCGATCGGCAAAATGCCCGATTTTTTTTATATCAAACTTTTGTAATTTGTTCTCCCGTTTGCTATGTGATAAATATAAACAACTTCATCAATCAATCTATAAATACAAATATAATCATCACAAATAAGGATTCGATAACCTTCTTGCCTCAATGCATCGTCATTAATCAAAGGGCAGGACAACGGAAAAATTTCAAGTTTTTGAATCGCTTTAAGTATTCTATCAAATATTTTCTTAGCAGATTTAGGGCCAACTTTCTTTAAGTAATAACTTGATATTTCATCAATTTCTCGCCATGCTGACGGTAAAAATTCAATCTTATATTTCTTCATTAAACTTTGCCTCTAACCTTTGTTTTACTTCATCAAGCGAAACACTTTGTTTCCCCGATAAACGCTCATGTTCCGATATCATAATTTTAGTTTTGAGCTTTAGCATTTCTTCTAGTTTTTCAAAAGATTCCATACTCATAACAACCAAGTCGCCTTCGCCGTTTTTAGTGATATAAATAGGGTCATCCATTCCATGCGCTAATTTTGAAATAAGATTATAGTCGTTCCTGAGTGTAGTAGAAGATTTTATTATCATATAAATCACCTCGAAATGTATTTTAATACTATTATTATACGATAATTCTAAAATAATTTCAATAGTGGTTTTGATCGCGCTGTATTTGTTTGAAGGGAAACATTTTTAGCCGGGAATGCAACAAAAGACATGAAAACCGCGCCGATTTTTGAATGAAGTATAGGACGAAACGTATGACCATTATGCAACATTTTATGAAATAATTTAAGGAGATTCTAATATGAGCGAGAAAAAAATAATAAAGTTAGATTTGACAGGTTGTAAATATTTAGCTGAAATCCATGACAGAATCAAAGAAGCATTCGATTTTCCGGAATGGTACGGTAAAAACTGGGATGCTTTTTGGGATTCATTATGGAGTCATATGGAAGCGAGTAGAGTAGAAATCACAGGAGAAAGTAAAATTCCAAAATCGCTGACGGACGATATTAATATTATGAATAGACTATTAGATGACATGAAAAGGGAATGCTCTAAATATGAGAATCCCGATGATCACTTTGAATACAAAATAATAGACTAGCATTTTTAGCCGCTAAATAAAAACACAATTTTTTTATTATTTTATATATTTTTGAGCAAAGAATAAAAAATATTTCAAATACCCCTTGACAAATAGATTATTTTTGTTTAAAATTAACAAATAGAAACAAAAATGATTTCAAGTTTCTAAATTTATTTGTAAAGGAGTAGATAAAAATGAACAGAAAAGCATTATTAGTAGCATCATCGATTTCAATGTTTTTACTTGCAGCAGGTTGTTCAAATAACACACAAACACCGGATACCCAATCTTCAACCTCACAGTCAAGCGCTGAAAACCAAGATACCACTTCTTCTGTAGTAAAAGAAAGCATAACCAGCGACAACAATTCACTATGGAGCGAAGTAACACACAGATCAGCTGAAAACTTTGCCGAAGAAATCGTTGAGACCGTTGGTACCAAAGATATGAAAGCTTTAAGCGAAATGATTGAATATCCAATCTCAATAAATGTTGACGGCAAGCTTACAACTATTTCAAATAAAGAAGATTTTGCAGCACTTAAATTCAAGAGTGTTTTTGATGACGAGATGATAGAAACTTTAGATTCTGCGACAACTCTTTTCAGCAACTGGAGAGGATTTATGCTCGGAGAAGGGAATCACAATATTTGGTTCTCGCCCATGAACATAAGTAATTCAGAATTTAGAATTATCAGCATAGTAGACGGTGATTTTAACGAAGAAATCAGAGTGGTAAGCAATCACGACACCACCAACTGGTCATCGGACACCCATGATAAAGCGGAACTGTTTGCAACTGAAGTTATAGGATACATAGAGAAAGAAGATATGAAATCTATTGGAGAACATATTTCGTATCCTATAGGTATCAAAGTGAAAAATCAACTTAAAACAATAAACAGCAAAGAGGAATTTGACAAACTGAAATTCGAAGATGTTTTTGATGTAACATTAAAAAGAGACATTTGTAATTCCAGAAGTTTGTTCAACAACTCCCGCGGATTCATGCTCGGCGACGAAGACAATAATATATGGTTCGCACCTAAAAAGAACGATGTAACCGCAATGGAAATTTTAGGCATTAACAACAGCGCCACACCCGAAAGCGATGAATAAAAATTAACCTCCGAACTATTGCTCGGAGGCTTTTTATTTTAAATTAGAGCTATAAATATACCTATCCAAGCTCTTTCGTAATCTTCGGCTTCTTTTTTTGTATCGAATTTTTTATCTTTAAGAAACTCTAAACCGGATTGCCATTTTCCGTCTGTGGTTTCAAAGACTTCACCGCCGGATATTTTGCTTAATTCTTCACTGGTTAATTCTCTGTTCATTTTTAATTTTCTTTCTTAGCAATACTTTTTCAATGCGCAGAACTGTTTGGAGCAATGGAACGGACAAAATTTACTATTCCAATGTGTTTCCATAACCCTTTTCCATTGTTCTGCTTTTCTTTTTGTGGCAAAAACTCCCGTAAGCGTACGAAAATTCAATTCTATACTTACTCGCCAATTTCCGTCTTCGGTTTCGGTAATCGAGCCGGTAATCATCCCGCCGGCTATTTTGTTTAACTCCACACCGTTTAATTCCTTTTTCATAACTTTTCTCCTCCGGATTTATTTATACTCAACTATTTGGACTTGATTTCGCTCTACCCCAAAGCTTTTTCATAGCACCAATCAAAGCCGTCTTTCACCTTTACGCAGCCTTTGCGTCCAACCAGGTACGCTATAAGAAACGCTTTTTCAAATTTTGTAAAATGATGCTTACGCTTTTTGTTGCCTACATGGTGAATACATGCATCTTCAACTATACTTACCTGCTCAGATATAGTCATGTCGTCAAATCTCTTCTCAAACTTCGAACATTTTTTACCGCCGGAAATTTTGCTGAGTTCTAAATCGTTTAATTCTTTTTTCATAATTCTTCTCCTCCGGATTCATTTATACTCAACTATTTGGACTTGATTTCGCTCTACCCCAAAGCTTTTTCATAGCACCAATCAAAGCCGTCTTTCACCTTTACGCAGCCTTTGCGTCCAACCAGGTACGCTATAAGAAACGCTTTTTCAAATTTTGTAAAATGATGCTTACGCTTTTTGTTGCCTACATGGTGAATACATGCATCTTCAACTATACTTACCTGCTCAGATATAGTCATGTCGTCAAATCTCTTCTCAAACTTCGAACATTTTTTACCGCCGAAAACTTTGCTGAGTTCCAAAGCATTTAATTCTTTTTTCATAATTCTTCTCCTCCGTGTTATCTGTTTGTAAAGTATATGTTAATTATACAATATATTTTGGTATTTGTCAACTGTTTAGGACCATATTTTTTAAAAAATTACCCCCGAGATATTACTCGGAGGATTTTTTATTTTTACTTTTTTGTGAGGGGTTCATCAGGCCCGTTTATATATTCATACAGATATTTAAAAGCATCCATTTCGGTGTCAAATTTTTGACCAAATTCACATATAACCCATTTTCCATCCTTGGTTTCGACGATTGCTCCTTTTCCGCCTGCTACTTCGGCCAATCTCGGAGTAATTTCCTCAAAATCCAAATCATTCAATAGCTTTCTTTCGAGCTCGTGATTTCCTGCTGCTCGTGCGATTGCGATTGAATCTAAGTATTCTTTGGCTTCTTTTTCAGTGGAAAACTTTTTCGAAAAGGGATAAATTCTCCATTTGCCGTCGGATGTTAATTGAATTCTGCCGCCGGATACATCATTTAGTTCCGAATTATTCATTTTATTTTCCATATTTATTTTTCTCCTTTACTTATGTTTCTTGCCTGTAGCTTTCCCAAAGTAAAATTTAAATTTATTCTTAACACCTGAACCGAATTTATGCACACCGAGAACGGCTTTGAGCGCTCCTCTCTTGAACTTAGAATAATGCTTCACCTTGCCGGACTCTTGGCTTTCCATTATTTCCATCATATCTACCTGGTCGTCTAAGCTCATATTTCCTCCGCCTGCGCCGCCGGTTACTTTATCTAATTCCGGAGTGATTTCTTCTATATGCAAATCGTCAAGCAGCTTCTTTTGGAGCTCATAATTCTTTTGTGATGCTGCTTTTACAATTGAACTTACGTATTCTTCGGCCTCTTTTTCCGAGGAAAATCTTCTCGGGTACGGATAAATCATCCACTTACCGTCGGGTGCTTGTTGGACTCTGCCGCCTGTTACCTCATTTAATTCTGAATTATTCATTTTATTTTCCATAATTAATCCTCTCCTTTGTCATTTTCTTGGGAACCGGAGTAAACAGGTTGTATAAGCATTTTTTTGAAATCCTTTTCATATTTCTTTGCGTCTTTTTTATTGTCAAATTCTTCGGCTGGATCCCAACTGGTGTGCCATTTTCCTGTCAGTTTATTCTTAAAAACTTTTCCGCCTGCTACTTCATCTAATTCTGTTTCTTTTAATTCTTTTTCCATAATTAATCCTCTCCTTTGTCATTTTCTTGGGAAGCAGAGTAAAGAGGTTGTATAAGCATTTTTTTGAAATCCTTTTCATATTTCTTTGCGTCTTTTTTATTGTCAAATTCTTCGGCTGGATCCCAACTGGTATGCCATTTTCCCGTCGTTTTATTCTTAAAAACTTTTCCGCCTGCTACTTCATCTAATTCTGTTTCTTTTAATTCTTTTTCCATGTTAATTCTCTCCTTTATTTTTTATTTTTTTTACTTGCAAACCAAAGATAATCAATATGAGCCGCGTCGCGTATATCGCATTTTTCTCTTATTTTTTCAAGTCTTTTTTCATATTCTTCGGCTTGTTCTTTTGTGGAAAATTCTCCTGTTATTTCGTCATTATCCCATACGGTATGAACTTTCCACTTAGTAATTTCAGTAATTTCTCCGCCGGAAACTTTATCGAGTTCTGTGTCTTTTAATTTATTTTCCATGATTAATTTCCTCCTTTGCCGAATTCTGAAGCCGCATAAACTGCCCACGGATCTGATTTTGATTTTTTACCATATATTTTTTCCAGCCAATGACGATGCGCTGCCTCAGGGGTTTCTCTTTTACTAAATACCTTCGACAGTGCTCGAACTTCTTGTTCGTATTCTTTGGCTTCTTCCTCTGTGTCAAAATCCGCCGACATAACCTCAGAGCCCCATAAGGCGCTGAATTTCCACTTTCCATTATTTTCGGTAATTTCTGTGGCTATTCCGCCGGATATTTTGCTTAATTCTGTGTCTTTCAAATTCTCTTCTATAATATTCCCCACTTTCTTTTTTATTTTTGTGTATTGTACACATATTTATTATAAACAATGCACAAATATTTGTCAAGCACAATTTGAATATTTAGTAAAAAAATTGCATCCGGACATTGTCTCGGATGCAAATCGTAATTATTTAACTAATTTATGATTAGGGTTCTTGAGTTTTTCTCTGACAGAAGCCTCAAATTTTTCGGCCTCTTCTTTAGTGGAAAATTCTTTACAAAAAGATGGAACAACTAACCAAACTCCATCTTTAGTCTCAACAACTTTTCCTCCTGCGACATCGCCCAGAGCCACGCTTTGTAATTCCTTTTTCATAAAAAATTCCTCCTTTATCTAATTTGTACATCTTGCACATGTATAGTGTATAATATATAAATTTATTTGTCAATACCCAAAATTTATATATATTTTATGCACAAATTAAAAATGGTTATTTGTTATGATTAGGGCATACGGCGCTATCGCACTCGTGGCAATCGCATTTTTCATTTTTGTCGAGTCTTTCTTTGCAGCTTTTTGCTTCTCCTAAAGTTGAGCATTCTTTACATGATTTCGGGACGGCCATAAACTTATCATCTTCTGTTTTGATGATTTTTCCTCCTGAAACCTTGTCCATTTGCTTTTCCTGTAAATTTTTCTCTTCCTTCATTTCAATCCCCTCCTGATTTTTATTGTACTTCAAATTTAAAGTACTTTGTTATTATGTGACCTTTTCGACAAAAAATACATCCCGATTAAAATCGTCAAAAATTGACATTTTGCCTTTTTTGTGATAATCTATTTACATTTTGGAAGGTGGAATTTTATTTGGTTTACTTCATTTTTGACAGACAATACAGTTCAGAAAAACTCAAAAAAATATTAATCGAAAACATTACGTCCAAAAAAGAAAAAACAGTTTTGATTGTGCCCGAACAAAGCTCATTTGCCTGCGAACGTGAAATGTTAAAACGAGTCGGAAATAAAAATTTTGCAAAAATAAAAATTCTGAGTTTTTCAAGAATTTACGATTTTGTTTCTCAAATAATAAAAATTCCGCCCATCAAGCCGATAAGCGATACGAAAAAAATTCTTTTAATGAATGCAGCGATTGAAAACGTAAAAGATAAATTAAACTTATATAGCAAAAACAGCAACGATGCCAATACCGTTGAACTGATTTTGAGCACCCTTATGGATTTTAAATCGGAAAAAATCAGCGACGACGACCTACAAAAAATTATAAATTCAACCGAGAAATCGTATCTAAAACAAAAAATTTCCGAAATTCAACTCATAAAATCCGAATATAAAAATCTGACGGAAAATAAATTTGTGGACCTTTTTGACAGCCTGGATATTTTGGAAAAAATAATAAAAGAAAACAATGTTTTTAAAGACTATACAATTTATATAGATGAATTCGCAAATTTCACGAAGCAGCAGCTTGAAATTTTAAAAATAGTAATTTCTCAAGCGAAAAATGTTTACTTTTCATTCAAATTTCCCGCAGAGAATAATGACTCCGAAGGGCTGTTTTATTCAGTAAAAAAATCAATAAATCAAATTAAAAAAATAGCCTCAGAAAATTCCGTGCCCACGCATAGCGCCGAGAATATAGATAATTTCAGCCATTGCAAAATAAACAACGAACTCGAAAATTTAGAAAAAAATATTTTTAATTCCGAAAAAATTTCATATCCAAACCGCCCTCAAAATATCAAATTATATAGGGCTATGTCTACCGACGAAGAGATAGAATTTGTAGCTGCAAACATCAAAAAGATGGTTATGACTGACAATTATAAATACTCGGATTTTGCGGTGGTTATGCGTTCGGCGGACTCATACGCCGGTTTATTCAAAAGCAAATTCAAAAAATACGGCATACCGTTCTTTTTGGATACTCCTCAGAAAATTTTGCATAATAATTTGATAAATTTAATTTTTGCCGCCATTGATTCGATAAAGTCAAACTACAGCACCGAGGACGTTACGAGATACATAAAAAGCGGCTTGACCGACCTTTCGACCGAGGAAATTTCGCTGATTGAAAATTATATTTTGCTTTGGGAAATCAAAGGCAAGGACTGGTTAAAGCCCTTTACGATGCACCCTGAGGGGTTTAAATCGGGTCTAAGCGAAAAAGACGAACAAATTCTTACAAAGCTCAACGAACTTCGAATAAAAATAATTGAGCCGCTCGAAAAATTAAAAAATTCTGTGAAAAAATCTTCAGGAAAAGAAATTTCAAAAGCTATTTACAATTTTTTGGAAGATATTAATGCTTCGGAAAATTTAAAAAACTTTTGCTTGAAAAATATTAACGAAAACAACCCGAAAATCGCCCGGGAATGCGCAAGAATCTGGGATATTTTGATGGAAATTTTAAATGAAATCGGCATGATTTTTTCAAATAAAATTCTCCCCATTTCAAAGTACCGAGATATTCTTTTTTGTGCGATAAATTACGTGGATTTTTCGTCCATTCCGCAAAGCTCCGACCATGTTCTCGTTGGCGTTGTGGAAAGGACTTACATCAACCGCCCAAAAATTTTATTTGCAATCGGCGCGGCAAACGGAGAATTTCCAAAGGCGCCTTCTCAGTCAAATTTATTCACAAACGCCGAAATCGCGGGGATAAGCGAACTCGGAATAGAACTAGGCAGCGCTAACGAAGAATTCTTAAAAAAAGAAAAATTTTTAGCATATGATATTTTAACAAGTCCGACGAAAAAATTATTCATCACCTGGTCTTCGGCGGGCCCGGAAAACAACGTCATGCTGCCGTCCGAAATCATAAAAGAAGTGAGAGAAATTTTCCCTGCCATAAAAATCCCGGACAGGTATTGCTTTACCGAAGAAGAGGCGATCTGGTGCGAAAGTTTTGCATTTTCAACATATGCCGCAAAATACAAGGATAAATCTTTGTTATCGCAAACTTTAAAATATTATTTCGAAAATAACGAAAATTACAGCTCAAAATGCAATATTCTTAAGAAGATTTGCGATGATTCTCCTATGAAATTAAAAAATTCCGAAAATATTAAAAAAATAACTCAAAGTACTTCTATTCTGTCGGCTTCTCAAATAGAAAAGTATTATAATTGCAGATTTGGATATTTTTGTAAATATATTCTAAAAGCCAAAAATAATTTGCCCGCTAAATTCAACGCCATTGAGTACGGAAATATAGTTCATTTCGTGCTGGAAAAATTATTTAAAAAATATCCGCAGGAAAGCGTTATTTCCAAAACTAATCTTCAAATTTCCACCGAAATAAATTTGCTGGTAAATGAATTTGTAAATAACAAACTCGGCGGATTCGAAAACAAAAGTCAAAGATTTATATACATAATAGAAAAAATCAAAAAATCAATTTTATATATCGTCGAACATTTTAAAAAGGAATTTAAAGAAACTCTTTTCAGGCTTTCGGATTTAGAATTGGAAATTTCGGAAAAAGGTGAAATACCGCCGTTTACATTCCAAAACAGCGACGGAACCACGACCAAAATAGAGGGTAAAATCGACAGGGTTGATATTTTTAATTCGCCCGAGGGCACCTATGTGCGCATAATCGATTACAAAACCCGTTCAAAAGAATTCAAACTTTCGGACGTTCTTTTTGGACTCAATATGCAGATGTTAATTTATTTGATGGCAATTCAAAAAAACGGCGAAAAAAAATACGGAAAAGTTCTGCCTGCGGGAGTGTTTTACTTCCCGGCATTGAAACCTATCGGCGAAGCGAAAACATTAAAAGAAGCCGGAGAAATTTCGAAAAAACTTGATCAAAAATTAAAAATGAACGGGCTGATTTTGGATAATATCAAAGTAATTTCCGCAATGGAAAAAGACGGCGAAGGGATTTTTATCCCTGCGAAAATTACCGGCGAAACAATAAAATCAGATTCTCTTACAGATTTTAACAAATTAGAAATTATATATAAGTATATCGAACAGAAAATAAAAAATATGATCGAAGAATTAAAAAATGGAAACATTTTCGAAAGCCCGATAAAAAATACCGACACCGCGTGCAAATGGTGTGAATTTTTCCCTATTTGTTGCTATGAAAAGGCCGATTTTACGGACATTAAAAAGATAAGCAATGAAAAATCAATCGAAGAAATGGAGAAAGTTTAAAATGAGTTCCACATGGACAACCGACCAACAAAACGCAATAAACGCCTCGGGCGGAACGATACTTGTCTCGGCAGCAGCAGGGTCCGGCAAAACTTCTGTTCTTGTGCAGCGCATCATAAACTTGATTACCGACCCAATTAACCCGGTTAATATCGACAAATTTTTAATCGTTACTTTTACAAAACTTGCCGCTCAGGAAATGAAAATAAGAATTTCAAAAAAACTTTCGGAAATGATTCGTAAAAATCCAAAAAATAAAAATCTTCAAAGGCAACAATTGCTCATTCAATCGGCTTCGATCGGCACTATTGACAGCTTTTGCCGAAATATAATCAAAGAGAATTTTTTTAAGCTCGGCATTTCGCCAAACTTCAGGATAGCGAACGAAAGCGAAATAACAGTCATAAAAAATTCCGCGATGGAAACTACTTTAGAGCATTTTTACGAAGAAAAAAGCCCTAATTTTCAAGAGCTTGCCAACTTTTTTACAGGCGAAAAAGACGACCGAAATTTGGAAGACATAATAAATCAAATGTATCAGTTTACAAATTCCATGGTGTTTCCAGAAATGTGGATGAAAGAAATTTTAAAATTATATGATTATTCCGAGGTTTCAATCTGGGAAAAATACATTTTGGATTTCTGCAAAAAACAAACTCTTTCGATGAAAAACCTTTTATCGCAGGCAAAAACATGCTCGGAAAATTTTGACAACATAAAAAAAGCTTATTTTGAAACATTAAACGACGACCTGGAAAAAATTGATAGGCTTGAGAAGATAATTATTTCGGAAAATATCGACGAAATAAAAACATATCTTTCAGATTTTAAATTTTCACGATTAAAGGCCTTGAAATCGCCGGAAGACATACAAATAAAAGAAAAAATCGTATATATTCGAGATTTGGTTAAAAAATCAATCAAAAAAATGACCGAGTATTTTTGCGGCGACAAAGAAGAAAATCGTCTTGCTGCCGATAAACTTAAAAGTATTTTCAAAACTCTTTTTGAGGTGGTAAATTATTATTCACGGGAAATTTATTCGATAAAAATTTCAAAAAATTCGCTCGGATTCAGCGACCTGGGGCATCTTGCGATAAAGCTTTTGTGCGATGAAAAAGACGGAAAAATTATTCCTTCTCAAATTGCAAAAGATATCTCGGAAAACTACATCGAAGTGATGGTGGACGAATATCAGGACATAAACGACATTCAAAACACTATATTTAAAATGGTTACAAAAAACGAAAAAAATCTTTTTATGGTCGGCGATGTCAAGCAAAGTATTTACAAATTCAGGCAGTCCCGCCCGCAGATATTCCTCGAAAAAAAGGACGCATTTTCAAGCTACAATCCTGAATCGGAAATTTATCCGGCAAAAATAAGCCTGGGGAAAAATTTTAGAAGTAAGAAAGAAATTTTGGATTTTGTAAATTTCATTTTTGAAAACATAATGTCAAAAGAAACCGGAGAAATAGAGTATAACCACGAAGAATTTTTGATACCGGGAATAAATTCCGAAGAAAATCCTAAAAATCACGTGGAATTAAATCTAATAAATCAAGAAGAATCCGAAGAAAATTCCGCTACTGTCGAAGCTCGATTTATCGCCAAAAAAATAATGGAAATGATAAGCACGGGATTTGAAATCGAAACAAGTGGAGCCAAGCGTCCCGCAACGTATTCCGATTTCTGCATTCTTTTAAGGAATTCCAATAATCAGGCGCATATTTACGCCGAAGAACTGATTAAATGCGGTATACCAGCGCATTGTGAAATCAACGAGAAATTCATTTCGACCAAGGAAATTACCACCATGATTTCGCTTCTTAAAACCATTAGCAATCCCGTGCAAGATATTGCTCTAATCGGCGTAATGATGAGCCCTATATTTGATTTCAGCGCGGACGAAATCGGAATTATAAGGCAGGAAGACAGCGATTTGCCATTTTATTTTTCCCTGAAAAAATCCGCAGAAAAAGGCAATTTAAAAGCCAAAAAATTTTTAAATCAGATAAATTTATACCGAGACATATCCCAAAATTTAACCTGTGACGAGTTTATAAATTATATTTACGACGAAACATTTTACCCCGAAATATGCAGCGTAATGCCAAACGGAGCGCAAAAAACCGCTAATTTAAAATTGTTCGCGGAATATGCTCGAAAATATGACGCAAACTTTCATAAAGGAATCATAGGATTTTTGAAATATCTCGAAAATATACAAAATAAAGGATCAGACATCCCGGCGGCGTCGCTTTCTTCCGAAGCGGAAAACAATGTAAAAATATTAAGCATACATAAATCCAAGGGCTTGGAGTTTCCCGTGTGCATACTTGCAGATTGCGCCAGGCAATTTAAAATTGACACTGACAGACTTTTGATACACAAAAATTTGGGCCCGGGGACAAAAATAAAAACCGAAAATAATACCGTTAAATGCGATAATATCATACGAAAAGCCATTTCTATCCAAAATAAAAAAGAATCCGTCGCCGAAGAACTCAGGATATTGTACGTTGCACTTACGAGGGCAAAACAAAAGCTTATTTTGATTTCTTCTTTGAAAGACCCGCAAAAAACTGTTCGGGAAAAATTTATACTTTCGGATGTGCTAGCCAAAAATGATATCAATATTTTAAGCTGCATAAAATCATTCTCGGACTGCTTGCTTGTGGCGCTGGGAAAAAGCAGCGCAAGAAATAAAATATGTTCGGCTTTGGGAATTGGAGAAAATATTTCGGAATCTTTCGAAGAAAATAATTTAAATTTAGAAGTAAAACTAATAGAAAATAAAAAAGAAGAAGATATCCCCACTCCGCCGGACGAATTAAATGAGGATATCAAAGCGGATGAGAACCTTCTTGAAAAGTTCAAAAAAAGATTCAATTTTAATTATCAAAAAAGCTCATCGGAGGCACCTCTTAAGGTTGCGGCTTCGCAGCTGGCGGAAAATTTAGTATGGAAAGAATACATCGCAGATTCGAAGCCGGATTTTATGAACAAAAATAAAATAAGCGCTACCGCCAAAGGTAACGCTATGCACAAATTCATGTGTTATGCCGACTTCAAAAAATTCAATCTTTTCGGCGCTGATGCGGTTATTTCGAACCTCGTTTCAAAGAATTTTTTGACAATGGAAGAAGCAAAACTTTTGGATAAAAAAGCTTTGATTAACTTCAAAAATTCAACATTATTCAAAAGAATTGTGGAAAGCGAAGAGGTTTTGCGAGAGTATAGATTTTCGATAATGCTCCCCACAAATCAAATAGTGAAAGACGCCGATAAAACCGAAAATATCGTGGTTGAAGGTGCTCTGGACTGCGCATTCAAAGAGGACGGCAAGTATGTAATTATAGACTACAAAACCGACCGTGCAGCCGATTGCAAATCACTTTATGAAAAATATAAAAGTCAACTGGAGATTTACAAAAAAGCAATTGAAGAAATAAAAGGCGCAGAAGTTTCGGAAATAGGAATATTTTCATTTAGTTTGGGTCAATATTTTAATAATAAAAATATAAATTAATTGAAAGGAATTGATACTATGAAATCATTATTCAAAAAAATTATTTTTACAATGTTGGCGGTGACATTACTTTGTCCCGCATCATCCGCGATGCACCGCAGGATGCGTTCAAGAGTGGTGGAAGACGTCATACCTAAAAATGAAAAAATTATTTTCATACGCAAAAATCCGGTTTGTAAAAATTCGGTAGTTATTAATGTTGACGAAAATTTCTTTGTGAAACTTATTCCGGCTTTGACTAACTATTCTTATCTTTGTGATTTCAGAAAAAAATGCGAGATAACCATAACTGACGAACGCAAAAGCTCGAGAGAACTCATGGAAAATGTTTTAGAAAATTTTTCAGAAAATAATATTCCAAAAAATTTAATAGAGATACTTTAATCTTTAATTTACCGCGGAGTTAACAGCTTCGCGGATATTTTTTGCGGCTATTATTTCTATTTTATATTTTTTAGTATTGTTAAGAGATTTAAAATTATAATAAGGAATAATGCATTTTTTAAAGCCCAATCTTTCGGCCTCTTGAATTCTCATATCGCAATTCGGGACCGAACGAATTTCCCCGGCAAGACCTATTTCTCCGAAGGCTATTACTTCGTCGCTCACCACGGCGTCTTTTAGGCTGGAAACCAGCGCAATTGCAACCGATAAATCAGCGGCGGGCTCTTCGAGTTTTAATCCTCCGACTACATTGACATATGCATCCATGGAAGAAAAGAAATACCCGGCTCTTTTTTCAAGGACAGCGAGTATAAGCGACATTCTATTGTAATCAAACCCCGTAGCCATGCGCCTTGGATTGCCGAAATTCGTGGGAGTAACCAGTCCTTGGACTTCGGTGAGAATGGGCCTTGAGCCTTCCATAACACATGCGACGCAAATCCCCGAGACGTTTTGAGGCTTGCCCGCGAGAAGCATTGCCGACGGATTTTCTACCTCCTGTAGACCGGTATCATCCATCCGAAAAACGCCTATCTCATTCGTGGAACCATGCCTGTTTTTGACTGCTCTTAAAATTCTGTAAGCAGTTTGACTGTCGCCCTCAAAATAAAGCACAGCATCAACCATGTGCTCCAGAACTTTAGGCCCGGCAATAGCGCCGTCCTTGTTGACGTGCCCGATAAGCAGCACGGTAATATCCAAAGATTTGGATAATTTTAAAAAAGTATTCGTGCATTCTTTCACCTGAGACACGCTGCCAGGGAAAGTCGATGATTCGGGATTGCTCATAGTTTGAACCGAATCTATGATAACCAAATCAGGGCGAGTGTACTCGATTTCGGCCGCTATGAGATTTATATTTGTTTCGGTCATTATGAACAGGTTCTCGTTGCATACGCCGAGCCTTGAAGCACGCATTTTTATTTGTCGCTTTGATTCTTCGCCAGAAACATAAAGAATTTTCAGCTTTTTATCTAAATTATTGCAAATTTGCAAAAGGAGCGTTGATTTGCCTATGCCGGGAGTTCCTCCCAGAAGAGTAAGCGAGCCTTTGACGATTCCGCCGCCAAAAACTCTGTCCAGCTCATTAAAGCCCGTGCAGTAACGGGTTTCTTCGTCTATATCAATGCTGTTCATAGAAACCTGGGAAACTTGCGACGGGCTGAATTTTACCGCTCCGAGTTTGCTTTGTTTCGAAGACAATTCCCTTATTTCTTCCAACATGGTGTTGCCTTGCCCGCAAGATGGGCATATTCCGTTCCATTTCGCGGATTCAAAACCGCATTCCGAACATACAAATACTGTTTTTATTTTTTTATTCATAATCTCTTCCTCTAAAAATATTTTTTCACTAAATATACTACACCTTTTAGAGGCTTCTGTTAAGGATTATTTACAAAGTCGCAGAGCGTTTGAGTTTCGGCTTTAAGGGAGTGTGATTATTAGTGAGAGTTGCAAAGCCTTTATATGTGCCCGGCTGACCGGATATTTTAGGGGTTTTTGTTAATTTTCTGGCAAGACGATAGGCTCCTCGCTGCGACATGGGGTAAAACGAGGGCTCTAAAAACTTTTTAAACAAGCATCCTTTTAAGCATTCGGCACTCCTGAGCACCGAACGAACGTCTTTCCCGCCGTCTGATCCCTCGCCGAAACAAGGGTCACACACTGCCAAAATTGCACAAAAATATGCCAAAATTTTATTCTCATATTTTGATTTAAAAAGCTCGCATTTCCACGGGTCTGTGCCTTCGGACACGGGATGCGATGTTAAATATTTAAGTATCTGATTATAGATGGCTTTTCTTGATTGGTAGCTTACATATTTTTTATCTAATTGTTCTAAAAGGTCAGTATATTTTCCTCCGCCACAAATAAACCTATTATAACGCTTTTGAGCGGGGCAATATATAAATCTGACGGTAACTTCGCCGAACGGAGTCTTTAAAGTAGTGGAAAAATTCCTGGGCGAAGTATCATCTTTTTCTTTGAATTCCAAATCTATTTTCAAATTATCAGAGCAAAGTTGCGACTGGAGATAAGCATAATCCCCGGTTTCTTGTTCCATTTTATAACTTTCGGATGATTCTTTCCTACTTTCCACAATGCTGGTCGGAGTAGAAATATATGAATCCATCGAAACATCCGGGCTACACATGTTAAAACATGGAAAAAACATATTACGCAACCACTCCTGATCTTTAATTTTTTATATCCTAATTTTAACATATTTTTTATAAAAAGTCAATATTAATTTAAGTTTAGATTAAAAACAGAAGTAGATTATTAAAAATTAATGTCAAGCCTTCTCGGCCGAATTATTGATGAAATAATTTGAGATTCCGCAATAAATACTAAATGCAAGTTGAGTTTGATATTCCGGCTTTGTGAGTTTGTTCGCTTCGTTTTCATTGGAAAGAAATCCACATTCAACAATTACCGCGGGAATTTGGGCATTATGAAGTAAGAATATTTTTTTATCCGCAGGCTTGGTTTCTCTTGTGTTTTCGGGCTGGATAAGTCCCACAAGGGAGTCCTTTATCCCGGAGGCTAAATTTTGGCTTCCGGCGTGATTTTTTGAGTAGAATATTTGAGAGCCGAAATATTTTTCATTTGGAAATTTGTTTTGATGTATGCTCACAAAAATGGTTTTTTCTTTGGAATTATCTTTGATTATCGCCGCACGATTATATAAATCCGAGCGCTTTTTTTCTCTTAAAGTTTTGGAATCGTCGTCGTATATCGCGGTATCTGTTTCACGGGTCATGATAACTTTATAGCCGGCAGCTTGCAAAAGATCCCTCAGCTTTAAAGATATACTTAAATTTATATCTTTCTCGATAATGCCGTCAATTCCCACCGCGCCGCCGTCTTCGCCGCCGTGACCTGGGTCTAAAATAATCGTGGGAACATCGTTTTTTTCGCCGCCTATTTTATCGCTTATAGCTCCATAGACAACAAATCCCAGTGCGAACACGGATACAAACCCTATTACCCACATAAAAGTTAAAAATTTTTTTGCTTTTATAATTTTTACGAACTTCATATGTTATGTATCTCACTCCTTTTGAAGTATATATATGCATTTCTTAAAATATTTAACACTATTTAAAATTTATTTGAAAATCGCTTAATGTGTGGGTATAATGTATTAGTGAAAATTAAAATGCTATACGAAACAAGGGTGATGAAAATGCTTAAAAAATCTATTACCAAAAACAAACCTGCCATGCCCGTATATACTCCGATGGAAGAGCTTTTGAACACACTTTCTCACGGTGCCGGCGCATTGCTTGCGATATGGGGAGTAATAGCTTTGGTGATTAAAAATTGCGGCGATAAACGCTCTTTGCCGGGAATTTTAATTTACGGCGCTACACTTTTTACTCTTTATTCCGTTTCATCAATATATCACGCTTTGCCTGGGGGAAATCTTAAATCCTTGTTCAGAAAATTTGACCACTGCTCTATTTTTTTGCTCATCGCCGGGACGTACACTCCTCTGTGTATGAATTACATCACGGAAACAGCAGGAACGGTTGTTCTTTTGACGGTTTGGGCTGTAGCTGTTGTGGGGATAATTTTAAATCTCATAGATGTAAACAAATTTTCTAAAATTTCGATGGTATGTTATTTGGTAATGGGTTGGAGCGTTGTATTTATTTCTAAGCCTGCCATGAGATGTTTAAGTTATCCTCAATTACAATGGCTGTTTATCGGAGGAATTTTTTATTCGGTTGGCGCGGTATTGTATGTTATTGGTAAAAAAGTAAAATATATACATTTCATCTGGCATTTGTTTGTTTTGACAGGAAGTATCTGTCACTATCAAGTACTCGTAATCTAAAAAGGAGAATTTATGTCTAAAAAAACTAAACTAGCAAAAAATATCACTCTCGCTGCAGTGTCGCTTATTTCAATCACAAGCAGCACGGCATTTGCAATCGGCGGAAATGAAATTTCGGCAGCCAAAAGAATGTTCGGGGAATGTTCCGCTTACGAAAAAATCAAAAGAGCAAAATTACACGGCTGTGATATCACAAATAAAGAATGCGGTTATTGCGACAGAAAAACCGAAAATAAAAATATCAGATTTAAAATCATAGAAGTTGACGGCTGCACAAGACAGGCCATAAAAATCACCCCAACGGGAGATTATGACTCCTCTGAAAAGTTAAGCGAAACAGATATAAAAGAATTTCTTCTTTCAAAAAAAGAAATTTTTCATCGCAAATACAAAACATTTGTACTAAACAAAAATGAAGCCCTAACCTATGCCGATGCGTTGATTATAGACTCAAGAATAGCGTTGGAAGACGGCTTTCTTTCTAAAAATACCAACTGGTCAAAACTCGGTGATATTCCGGGTAGGGTTATGATAGACGGCTATAATATTTACACCAAAAACAAGTTCAAAGACAAATTTTATGAAACGGATTTTTACGAAAAAGAACTGGAAAAAAGCCCATCTCCCGGCCCAACTCCGGCCGACCCGAATGTGGTTTTAACATATGGCGGCGAATCAATGCCCCGCACCCATCATTTGGATGAATTCATCGAAAAAAATAATACTTCGGAATATTACAATTATGAAATTGTGTCCGTGCCGAACTGGACGATGAGAATGCTTAAAATAACTCCGAAATATTCTGATTCTTTCGAGCATCCTGTAGATTGGGAGTCCGTAAAAAAATATTTAACAGATAATCAAACTGCGTTTGAATATACTCAAAAACTATCCCACCAGCCACTTTCGAATCCTCTTGAAAGGTTGGATGCTATCATTGTGCATGGCCTTGCCGACGACCTGGAAAAGGACACTCAGTTCATAAGAAGGTCCGTTGTTTACAGGAAAGGCAAATTCTTTAGATTATTCCTAAAGCCCGCCAAAGAAGAATTCATGCCGGTTAATCTTTTTAAAGATTTTGAAGCGGAAGAAAAGAAAAAATCTCTTGCTCCTTCAAATTCAGACACCAAACTTATGACCATCATTAAAAAAGAAATCTTAAACGGAATCTGCTTTACCATATCAAAATCTTTGGCAAGCAATCATTATTTTTTCAGCATCACTCCCGAGAATTTTGATTCTTACAAATCACGCACATGCCTCGAAGATATCAAAAAATTTCTAATGAAAAATAAAAATCTTTTTGGATTTCAAAAAACACCCGAAGAATTTATTCTTACGGATTATTTCGACATGGTGATATTTGACGAAAAAATATTAGACTACCAAGAGTTAAAAACCGTTTCCAAAAACTATATCGTGGCACGCAAACCGTCCAATCTTTGCATGCTCGTAAGACGCGATTTTATGGGCTATGTTCCCACTGATTTATTTTTTGAAAAATTTGCGCTGGCGTACAACAAAGACATGGATTATATCATATCCAACGGCCAAACCGTTTCCTGGGAAGAGACCAAATACGCGATGTACCCTAAGCCTCATAAATATTCGTATTTGCCCAGGGCATGCGATTTGGATACGCTGGAGTATTTAAGTGATAATTTTTATTTGTATATAACAATAAACAGAAACGAAAAAATTTCGAATGAAGCGATTGTTGTTGCAGAAATTACTCCCCAAACAGAAAGGGTCGAAAAAAGGAAAGCGCTTGATATAAATCTTTTCAGGGATTATGTATATACAAAGGCACTAAATTACCTTCCAAGTAACAGGAAATTCCTTTCAATCGATGATTTTGAATATCTTGATATACTTCTCATAGATAATGACATCAGGACGAATTTTAGTTTACCGCTAAAGGAATCCATGTGGACAAAATTCCAAAAAGGGCTTAACTGCACGATTTATGTAAAAAGAGACCTTCTTAGGAAAATAACAAGGGACAGTTGGCAATACATACTTTCATATATTCGTTATCTGGGGACATTATAATTATTTCCAGAGTCTGAAAATTTGCGAAAAGCATGTGCATTTTCGCTTTTTTCTAAATACGGGGTTATAATTCACAAGGATTGTATCCTCGCCGACAACTTCGATGTTTTCCCATTTTATGACTACGTCGTCTTCCCGACCGAAAATACCCAGGCATTTCGGTCTGCCGTAAACAATAATAGAAACAAGTTTTGCACATTTCATATCTACTTCCACATCATTGACACACCCTATTCTGCAGCCGTCTTTCACGCTTATAACTTCTTTATTTTTCATATCTACTATTCTACAAGTCATATAAATTATTCACCTCAAGATATATATTTGACATATTCACCGAATTATTTATAATTTACTAAAATGAACTTATAGGAGGAACTTATGGAAGAAGCTGAAAATAAAATCGTAAGGTATCACCCCAAAGAAAATTTTGGACTTACCGATAAAGAAATAAAAAGTCGTATAAACGACGGACTTGTAAACATTGACAAATCCATAAAAACAAAATCCACTTCCGATATAATAAAAGATAATGTTCTCACACTTTTCAACATACTGAATATAATCATCGCAGCGGCGGTTATGTACACGGGCTTATATAAAAATCTTATGTTTATGGGAGTAGTTATATGCAACTGCATAATAGGAATCAGCCAGGAACTCCGCGCCAGAAGCACGGTCGAGCGTTTGAATTTCATATCATGCAGCCACGCGAATGTTATAAGAAACGGCAAGCATAAAAAAATCCCGATAGAACAGGTTGTGCTTGATGATGTATTGTTTTTCGAGCCGGGTAATCAAATCATGGCGGACTCCGTCATAAAGCACGGAAAATGCGAAGTAAATGAATCGTTTTTGACCGGAGAACCCGATTTAATTTCAAAAAAGCCCGGAGATTTATTACTTGCCGGGAGCTATGTGGTAAGCGGAAAATGCACAGCCCAGGCGGAACACGTGGGAAAAGAAAATTATTCTTCGGCGATGCTTAAAGAATCCAAGTGCATCAAAAAAACAAAATCCGAAATCATGACCACTGTAAACAAAATAATAAAAATTATTTCGATAGCAATTATACCCATCGGCGGAATACTTTTTTACCGTCAATTATTATCATCGGGATATGATTATTCCTCGGCGATAATAACAACATCCGCAGCTTTAACCAGCATGATTCCCGAGGGACTGGTTCTTTTAACAAGCTCTGTGCTTGCTGTTGGCGTTTTGAGACTCTCGAAAAAAAGAATCCTCGTACAAGATATTTACTGTCTTGAAACTTTGGCCCGAGTCGATACGCTTTGCCTCGACAAGACCGGAACAATAACCGAAGGAAGCTTTGAAATTCATGATGTTATCCCATCGAGCAATTTTTCGAAGCAAGAAATGAGTCGCTATTTATCGGCAATCGCTGATAATTTAAATGATTCCAACGAAACTTTTAAGGCCATAGCCGAGGTGTTCAAAAGCAAGGAAAACAATATGACAATAGAAAAAATTATCCCATTTTCTTCCGAAAAAAAGTGGTCCGGAATTCAATCCAAGGAGCTCGGGACAATAGTAATGGGCGCGGGAGATATAATTTTTAAAGATAATAATTATAAAGTTGAACACGATATACAAAAACTTTCTGAAGATTATAGAGTCATAACTGTTGCTCATTCGAAAAATTCTTTCAAAAATGAAAATTTGCCGGATGATTTGGAATACATCGGAATAGTCCTCATAAAAGATAAAATAAGGCACAGCGCGGCGAAAACTCTGAACTTTTTCAAAAAGCAAGGCGTAAATATAAAAGTTATTTCGGGAGACAATCCGATCACGGTATCAAAAATAGCCAAGCGTGTTGAACTTGATAATACCGATTCATATATTGATGTATCGACATTGAAATCCGAAGAGGAAATCCGCGAAGCTGCAACAAAATATACAATTTTCGGAAGGGTAACGCCACCGCAAAAACAACTCATAATAAAAGCCCTTAAAGAAAGTGGAAAAACCGTGGCGATGGTCGGCGACGGCGTGAATGATGTTCTGGCGATGAAAGAATCCGACTGCAGCGTGGCGATGGCTAACGGAAGTGATATCGCAAGAAATATTTCTCATTTGGTGCTTTTGAATTCTGATTTTGCCTCGATGCCTTTGGCGGTGGCAGAAGGAAGAATCGCTATAAATAATATTCAAAGGTCGTCTTCTTTGTTCCTTGTAAAGACCATATATTCATTTTTGCTTTCGCTTTTATTTGTGATTATTCCGTATTCTTACCCTTTTATTTTAATTCAAATGACTTTACTGAGCTCCCTAACGATAGGAATACCTTCATTTGTGCTTGCGCTCGAGCCGAACAGGCAAAAAATTCAAGGGAACCTTTTCACGAACATAGTAAGCAAGGCTTTACCGGCGGCACTTACAATCGTGAGCGAAATTTTGATTTGCGTAGGACTATATGCGGTGTTTAATCTAAGCTATTTTAAATATTCCACTTTAGCGGTTTTGATAACGGGTGCAATCGGGATTATGCTTTTATATAATATTTCGCTGCCTCTCAACAAACTGCGAAAAAGCTTGTTATGGGGCGTGAGTTTATCATTCTTAATAGGAATGACAGTATTTTCGAATGTATTCAGCGTTGAACCTTTTAACTTGGTAAATTTCTTGATTTTCATACCTCTTTTTGTAACGGGATATGTAATTTACGAGTTATTTTCAAAAATTCCTTGGGAAAAATGGACCGAAAAATTAATTTTAAAAAATCATTCGACATAAATTTAATTGACTTACCGATTCAAATTAATTAGTATAAACTTAAGACAAATTGAAAGGGGAAATTAAAATGAACGGAAAAAATAAATTAAGTTCCATGATGTTTGTAGGAATAATAGCATCAGTATTTACAATTATAACCGTGGCGGTTTCGATGGTGCTTTTATTTGAGAGAAAGAAAAAAAGAGAAGACAAAGAGCTCGATGAGTATTTGGAATCCAGCATAAATTAATTAAAGCTCCCTTTTAAGGGAGCTTTTTTGTTTTATCTAATTGATATTATATACTGTATCCGTCGAAAGATTCACAATCAATATCGGAATCATCATCATAAACAAAATAGAATCTGCGAATACCGTTCGCCTTTCTGTTTAATTTTTCCTCAACTTTATAACCGAACTCTCTGCAACCCATAAACTCAGCGCCGCCTTCTTGAGCGCTCTCGAGTATGTCGTCAACTTCGACCCCTAAATAAATTGCGGCCAATTTCAAGGCGTCACCGTCACCAAAGTCAAATAGCGGTATCACTTTGCTCAAAACTTCACCTAAAGCGTATTTAAAACCTCTTTTTGAAATAACAAACATAGAACCTGTTCTTTTTTGATCAAGCATTTTTTGGAATTCCTGTGGAAGAAGAGCTTCAATTTCTTTCTTTCTGTCTAATCTGAGAGTGGTATTCATATAATTGTACAATTTTTTGAAAATTTGGCGCTCATTTTCGTCATACAACATTCCAATAAATCCTTTATTATCAAGAAAATGATAATCTGCGTGAACTTTTACGGAATTTATTGCAAAAATTCCTATTATAGCTAAAAAAATTGCTTTTGTGGTCGAAAATATACGTATTTTTCCCATAATTTTGCTCCCTTATTTAAATCATAAATTTTATTTTGGATTTATTAACAATAATACCATTTATTTTAATGCTTGTCAAATCAAAATTAATCACTAATTTTAAAAAAATTATTTTAATATTTAACTTTTTATTTTTTTATTAACTATATGTTGTTGAAAAAAATATATTTATGTGTTATACTAAATTGAAGAATTTGATGGATAATATATAAAATAATAAATTTGCAATTTAAATTGCCAGTTAACACGGAGGGTTAGCATATGGGTTTTGAGTTCGATAATAACACTGAGGAAATAGTTAAAATAAAAGTTGTCGGAGTAGGCGGCGGTGGCGGAAACGCTGTAAACAGAATGGTGGATTCGGGAGTAAAATGCGTTGAGTTTATCTGCGTTAACACAGATAGACAGGCTTTACTTCGTTCTAAGGCTACCAATAAAATTCAAATCGGAGAAAAAATCACCAGAGGTAAAGGCGCAGGTTCTAAGCCTGAAGTCGGTCAACGTGCCGCTGAAGAAAGCCGCGACGAAATAATCGCTGCACTTAAAGGCTCTGACATGGTATTCATAACTGCCGGTATGGGCGGCGGAACAGGAACAGGTGCTGCTCCTATAGTTGCACAAATCGCAAGAGAAATGGGAATTCTTACCATAGGAATCGTAACAAAGCCATTTGCATTTGAAGGCCAAAAGAGAATGGCTCAGGCAGAGCACGGAATCGCAGCATTAAGAGAACACGTTGATTCTTTGGTTGTAATTCCAAACGAAAGATTGAAACTCGCAAGCCAACAAAGAATCACTCTTATGAATGCATTTATCGTTGCCGATGATGTTTTAAGACAAGGTGTTCAGAGCATTTCTGACTTAATTCTTTTACCGGGTCTTGTAAACTTGGATTTCGCGGACGTAACATCTATAATGAAAGACGCCGGATACGCTCACATGGGAATCGGACAAGCAAGCGGAAAAGACAAAGCAGAAGTTGCTGCAAATATGGCAATCTCCAGCCCGCTTCTCGAAACAGCAATCAATGGCGCTAAAGGTGTAATCATTAATATTACCGCTTCGCCTGACATCGGGCTTGATGAAATCGAAACTGCATCTTCGATTATTTCTCAGCAAGCTGATGAAGACGCAAACATCATTTGGGGTGCTGCTTTCGACGAGAATATGGACGATTCAATCAGCGTAACTGTTATCGCAACAGGATTTTCCACTCGTGAATCTTTCATGCCTGTCCCATCAAACGGTAAGCAAAACGGTGTACATAACGGAATGGATTCTTCAAAAAATAATTTTGCGCAATCAAATCAAAAAGAACAAGAAGATGAAAGTTTCTACGATATAATGTCGATATTCAAAAAAGACAGATAAAATAATTACTCGGCTCATCGGGCCGAGTTTTTTGTGCCCAAAACTTCTGTGTTTTGTGGCTACGTATTGAATTTCATGGTGCTTGCAACATGTTTGCCTGCCATGAAATTGCTTTCATTATATGAAACTCGCAACGCTGGGCGGATTCAAAATACATCTTGGAATTGAATTTTCATGGTGTTTGCAACATGTGAAATTATTTTTATTATATGAAATTCCCAACGCTGGGCGGATTAAACTACATCTTCGCGTTGAATTTACGCGGCTCCTCCAAACATGTCTGCGTGCCGTGAAACTACTCTTATTATATGAAACTCACGGCGCTGAGCGGGTTAAACTACATCTTGGCGTTGAATTTCATGGTGCTTTCAACACGTTTGCGTGCCGTGAAATTGCTTTAATTATATGAAACTTGCGGGTTAAACTACATCTTCACGTTGAATTTCATGGTACTTGCAAACATGTCTGCGTGCCGTGAAATCACTCTTATTATACAACAAACCCGCCACGGCGGGCGGGTTCCAAGTTTACATCTTGATATTGAATTTAAAGCAAAGCAGCATTTTTACTGTGTTTTCGCGGATGGTTTCAATCATGGCGTCAAACATGTCGAAGCCCTCAACCCTATACTCAACGACCGGGTCTCTCTGGCCGTATGCTCTAAGATTAATTCCTCGTTTTAACTCTTCCATCGCGTCAATGTGATCCATCCATTGTTCATCAACATTGCTGAGAAGAACCACTCTTTCGAGCTCACGTGAGGCTTCTTCGCCCAAAATTTCTTCGTGTTTAATTCTGATATCCTGGGATCTCTTTCTTATAAACTCAACGATTTCATCGTAAGTCATATCAATCGGATTTTCGTCGCCGAATTTAAGTTCATCCTCTCTAAGAACCCATCCCATATAATAACTTCTCAAGCCCTCGATATTCCAAGTTTCTTTCGCGGCACCGGGATTTATAAAGCGAGAAACGACTATCTTGGACATTTCATCAATCATCGAAATTATCATCTTACTAATGTCTTCGCCGGCAAGAACCTGGTCACGCTGACCGTAGATAATTTCACGCTGACGATTAAGAACGTCGTCATATTGAAGTACATTTTTACGAATTGCAAAGTTGCGGCCTTCGATTTTTCTTTGAGCGGCTTCGATGGATCTTGTAAGCATTTTAGCTTCGAGAGGGGTCTCGTCATCAACATTAAGATGTTCCATCCAGCGTTTCAAGCGGTCTCCGCCAAAGAGTCTCATGAGGTCATCTTCAAGCGACAGATAAAATCGGCTCTTTCCTGGGTCACCTTGTCTTCCGGATCTTCCGCGAAGCTGGTTGTCAATTCTTCTGGTTTCATGACGTTCCGTGCCGATTACATACAGTCCACCGACGTCTCTGACTTCTTTTGCGGCTCCTTCGAGATTCTTTTTATATTTTCTATAAAGGTCGTTATATTTTTCTCTTGCATTCAAAATTTTCTCGTCTTCTGTTTCAGAAAAGCTGTCGGCTTCGTTAATCATTTCGTCGTCATAGCCCATTTTTTTGAGTTCAGTTCTGGCCATATATGCTGCGTTACCGCCCAAAATTATATCGGTTCCGCGTCCTGCCATGTTCGTTGCGATTGTAATAGCGCCCTTCTTGCCCGCCTGAGCAATGATAGCAGCTTCTTTTTCGTGATATTTAGCATTTAAAACTTCGTGCTTAATGCCTTTTTCTCTTAACAGATTACTTAAAATTTCGGATTTTTCAATCGAAACTGTACCGACAAGCACCGGCTGGCCTTTTTCGTGGCTTTCGATTATGTCTTTAACTATTGCATGATATTTTCCCATTTGAGTTTTATAAACAACATCGGGAAGGTCTTCTCTTATAACCGGTTTGTTGGTAGGAATTGTAACGATATCGAGCTTATAAATCTCTCTGAATTCCTCTTCTTCAGTCATAGCAGTACCGGTCATTCCGGAAAGCTTATTATAAAGTCTGAAATAATTTTGGAAAGTGATTGAAGCTAAAGTTTTGGATTCTTTTTCAACTTTTACGCCTTCTTTTGCTTCGATTGCCTGATGAAGACCATCGTTGTATCTTCTTCCAATCATTATACGACCGGTAAATTCGTCAACAATGAGGACTTCGCCATTTTTTACAACATAATCAATATCTTTTCTCATAACGCCATTAGCTTTGATGGCTTGGTTGATATGATGTTGTAAATTAAGGTGTTCGGGGTCTGTCAAGTTTTCAATGTTGAAATATTTTTCGGCTTTTTCCACGCCCGATTTTGTCAGAGTGGCTGTTTTTGCCTTTTCATCGACTACATAATCGTGGTCTTGGAATAATTCTTCGTTGTCTTCTTTTGCGTCTATTTCGGCAACTTTTAACATTCTTAGAGATTTTGCAAAATTATCCGCGATTGTATAAAGTTCAGTAGATTTATCGCCTTCGCCCGAAATAATCAACGGAGTTCTTGCTTCGTCGATTAAAATTGAGTCCACTTCGTCAACTATAGCGAAATTATGTCCTCTTTGAACTTTGGCTCTCATATCCGTAACCATGTTGTCTCTCAAATAATCAAACCCGAACTCATTATTCGTGCCGTAGGTTATATCAGCAGCATAGGCTTTGATTTTTTTCTGTCTGGTATCTCCACTCAAAACAAGGCCTACAGTTAAGCCCAGGAATTTATAAATCTTACCCATTTCTTCGGAGTCACGCTTTGCCAAATAGTCGTTTACAGTTACGACATGAACGCCTTTTCCGGTAAGAGCATTAAGATAAGCCGGCATGGTTTCGACCAAAGTTTTACCTTCACCGGTCATCATTTCACTGATTCTTCCTTGATGAAGAACTATTCCGCCCAAAACTTGAACCGGGAATGGACGCATTCCAAGAACTCTGTCGGCAGCTTCGCGGCAAATCGCAAATGCATCAGGGAGAATATCGTCCAAAGTTTCACCGTTTTTAAGACGTTCCTTTAGCACCGGCGTTTGAGAAGCAAGCTCCTCGTCGGTCATATTTAAATACTTGGTTTCTAAATTATATACCGCATTTGCTATCGGTCTTATACGTTTGAGTTCACGTTTGCTGTAATTTCCAAACAATAATTTTAAAAAACTCATATTTTACACCTCTCGATATTAATTTAACGCTATTTTTAGTCTTATTTTAATTCAAAACAGAAGTAAAATCTACTATAAAATTAATTTTAAAAAAGTTTTTCACAAACTAAGCGTATTTATGTGAATACATAACTATCTCAATTTATAATAGTATCATATTTTTAAAAGCAAAACATACATTATTGTAAATTTTAACTAAGCTTATCGTATTCTTATTTGATTTTAATATTAATTTATAATAGAATAAAATAAAACAAAAAAAGGAGTGAATTATTGTGACAAGCCACTTTGAAGAAGTATTTAAGCTCATGGAAAAATCTTTTCCGAAGGATGAATATCGCACCAAGGAAAATCAAAAAAAGCTTTTGAAAAATCCTATGTACAAACTGGACGTCAAAACCGATGAATCCGGCAAAACGATAGCATTCCTTGCCAGCTGGGACTTCCCGAAATTTACATTTATCGAGCATTTGGCGGTCGACCCTTCTTGCAGAGGAAAAGGAACGGGTTCAAAAATAATGAAAGATTTTATAAACAATTCCAAAAAGCCTATCGTGCTTGAAATTGAAATTCCTAATGACGAAATCAGCATAAAAAGAAAAAATTTTTACGAAAAATTAGGATTCAAACTAAATAATCACGAATATTATCAACTGCCTCTAAGAAAAGGGGACAAGCCCATGAAATTGAATTTGATGAGCTATCCCGAGGAGATCCCGGATGAAAACTTTGAAATAATAGAAAATATTATTCAGAGTTTTGTTTATCCGGAATTTTAAAATTCGTTCTTTATACTTCTCAAAAACAAATCTGTAACTGATTCTTTGGTTACTGATTTGTTTTTTACGGCTTGATTTACTGCATTACAAATGGGCAGGTCAACTTTGTATTTTTTGCCGAGCTCAACAATCGCATAAGAAGTCGCCACGCCTTCAGCGAGCTTGTCGTAAGGCTTGTTCGTGGCAAGGAGTTCGCCGAATTTCCGATTATTACTATGAGGAGAAAATAAAGTAGCCTGATAATCACCCAGATGAGCGAGCCCGAACGCAGACAATGGATTGCCTCCCATGGCTTTTATTAGACGAGAAATTTCCATAGTGCCTCTTGACATAAGCGCACCTTTGAGCGAAACATATCCAAGCCCGTCCAAAATTCCTGCAGCTATGCCCATTACGTTTTTCGCAGCGGCTCCTATTTCGCTGCCGATAAGATCAGTGCCGTAATAAAATCTTATAAGAGAGCTCGAAAATTTATTGACGAGTTCTTTTTTTACCTCATCTTTTTTGGAATCTATTACCATACAATTGGGAATCCCATCGGCGAAATCCTGAACATGACCCGGACCGACCCAAACCGCAATATTCGAATCCTCGCCGAGATATTGTTCCATCACCTGAGAAAGCCTCCGACCGGTGCTTTCTTCTATTCCTTTCATGCAAAGAACGAAAGTCTTTTTCTTTAAATCATTTAGACTGAATTCCTCGGATAAATCCTTCATAAAATCGGACAAGCACTGCGCACTTATGGATATAATTATGATTTCAGAGTGGCCGAGTGCTTTTTTAATATCATCGGTCAAAACGATTTTTTCATCCAAATTAAGCCACTCATTTTTTCGCTTCTCAACAAGCTTTGCAAGGTGATTGGAACCTTTGCGCCCCCAAAGTACAACATTTTTACCTATTTTATTCAAATACCACGCGATAAAGGTTCCCCATCGGCCGCACCCCAAAACAGATACATTCATTGTAAAAATCCTTTCTTTTGAACAATTATGGTTACACTCCAAATCCGACCTTAAAAATACTATGCTTTATTTTTGCTTCCCATTACATTTTCGATTTTGTGTTTAACGACCTCTTCGATTGATGTTCTGGCTGCGGATAGATATTTACGAGGATCGAAATTCTCGGGATGCTCGCTAAAGCTCTTTCTTATTGACGCCGTCATTGCAAGTCTTAAATCGGAATCCACATTTATTTTGCATACGGCCAAACTCGCTGCCTTGCGGAGCATTTCTTCGGGGATGCCTATCGCCTCATCCAATTTCCCACCGAATTCGTTTATTTCTTTTACATATTTTTGAATTACGCTCGAGGCTCCATGTAAAACAATCGGGAAGCCGGGCAATTTCTTTTCTATTTCGTCCAAAATATCAAATCTAAGTTCGGGCTTTTGACCGGGTTTGAATTTATATGCTCCGTGGCTTGTGCCGATGGCAACCGCTAAAGAATCCACGCCTGTTATTTTTACAAAATCTTCAACTTGTTCGGGGTCGGTGTAAAAAGATTTTTCTTCAGAAACATTAACTTTATCCTCAATACCCGAAAGGCTGCCGAGTTCACCTTCAACGGAAATGCCGTATTTATGGGCATAATCGCAAACTTTTTTGGTCACTTCGATATTTTTTTCATATTCAAGCGAAGAGCCGTCAATCATAACAGAAGTAAATCCGCTGTCAATACAATTTTTACAAAGTTCAAAAGAATCGCCATGATCCAAATGCAAAGCTATCGGGATGTTTGTTTCTTCGCAGGCAGCTTCGACGAGTTTTCTCATATATGTAGCACCGGCGTATTTTCTTGCTCCGGATGAAGCTTGAAGTATCAGCGGCGAGGACATTTCTTGTGCGGCTTTGGTTATTCCTTGGACTATTTCCATATTATTTACATTAAAAGCCCCTACTGCGTAGCCTTCTTTGTAAGCTTTTTTTAGCATCGAATTTGTATTTACTAAATTCATTATAAGCACCTCTTATTAAATATTAAGTTACTGGTCTATTATACTATAAACTGAAAAATATAATAACCTAAAATATAATATCATTGACTAAAATATAAAAATTGTATATAATCTTATATATGCTACCGTAGCTCAGGTGGTAGAGCAGCTGATTCGTAATCAGCAGGTCGGCGGTTCGAGTCCGCCCGGTAGCTCCAGAGACAAAAATAAAACGTACTCATAAGAGTACGCTTTTTTTAATGGCTATGTCCGTCAAAACCGTGGCTATCTGTAATCGGGTCTTTGAAAAGAAATATTTTCGGAGGATTTATAGTAAATCTAAGATACATATAAATAATCAAAATTAAATTCAAGATAGCTAAACAATTTGCTATCGGCGAAACTCCATCATACTTTAAAATGCTGTACGAAATCCATTGACCGATTATCGCCGAAAAAACAAAATCGAGAATTCCGAGTATTAAAAGTTCTTTTTTTAAAATCCAATAATAAATATAAAAAATTATCGGGATGAGCAGCATCATGGCGGTTATAGATAGCGCCTTAGCAAGAATAAAATTAGGGTTAGAGTACAAAAACGGAGTTTCAATAATCATCCAAATGAGCGACGGCCCTATCACCATTTTCATGTGTTCCCATGTTGATTCATTAACCGCACAGAGTATTCCCGCCAGCTTGTTGTGCCCCGACCATTCATATATAAAATGCGAACACGTGCCAAATACCAGAACAAATAAAAGTCCAAGTGCTTCCAAAGTAAGTTCCATAATAATTCTCCTTTACAATAAATATGCATATTGAGCGAAATCGCTCTTTGAAACCATTTTCCCTTGTTTTTTGAGTTCATATTCTATACTTTTTATAATATGTTTCATTTCAACCTTGTCGGATTCCGAAGCAGCCATAAAGCTTGAGGTTAAAACGATATTTTTTATGCTACCTCCCGCAATTTCAAAATTCTTTGCAAGATATTCAAAATTGACATCATCCGAAATGGGCGTCTTATTCGGGAACATTTTTTTCCATATTTTTAAACGAAGGTCAAAATCCGGAAGATTAAAGTGCACTACATAGTTTATTCTTCGGAAAAAGGCTTTATCAATATTTTCTATAAAATTGGTTGTCATTATTGTGATTCCGCTGTATTCCTCCATCTTTTGAAGGAGGTAAGAAGTTTCAACATTGGCGTTCTTGTCGTGGGAATCTTTAACTTCGGTTCTTTTTCCGAATAATGCGTCGGTTTCATCAAAAAGCAAAACCGCATTGCTTTTTTTGGCGCTTTCAAAAACTTCGCTCAGATTTTTTTCGGATTCTCCTATATATTTCGAAATAACTTTGGAAAGATCGACACGATATACTTCCAAATCCAAATCGCTCGCCACAACCTGAGCAGCCATGGTTTTACCTGTACCCGGAGGGCCTGTAAACAGCATACTTAGACCTCTCCCGTAAAGAATCCGCTTGCTCATACCCCATTTATCATAGACTATATGTTTATATTTTATTTGATTGCAAGCTCTTACAAGGAGTTCTTTTTGTTGAGCCGGGAGAACGATATCGTTCCAGGTATGTTTTTTCTTAATAAGAACAGCTTTGTCGGATAAATTGCCGATTGTCTGGTGATGAGCGCATTTGCTTAGCGTTTTGCTGTCAATTTTATCTTTATGATTATATTTACATTCAAGATAGGCTTCTTTGCAGGTGTTTTTTATTTGCAGAGGAGTAAACTGGAATTTATTTGAAATCTCCCTTACATTCAAGTTCTCATCCTTCTCAAATTCAGAAAGTTCCTTTTCCCACATTCTAAAACTTTCTTCGTCCGAAAGTTCATCTATGAAAAAATTAATCACAGGGACGTTAAGTTCCGTCATATAAACGTATTTTTCCGAATTTGAAAGCACAAACACAACCTGCGAAAAATTAGAAGCTTTCTTGAATATAAATTTTTTATAGAGCGAATTTTTTGAATCTTCGACAGCTTCAAAATTATGAAAGCAAAGGTAGCTGTCAGTTATAAGTGCCAATCTGAAAATAGAAACTAACTTTGAAAGGCTTTCTTTTGATTCCGTGGAAAAATAATTAAAATCCACTTCTATCAGGTCTTTGCCCAGCATATCGCACACACGCCTTACGATGGTTTTTTTGCCCACTCCTTTGATTCCGCTAATATTAATGCACATTGGCTCTTTGTCGATGTTTTTCAAAAAATCAAAAAGCTTAGAAGATAATTCTTCGTGAACAATTAGAGCTTCGCTTTCGTCGTCGGCGCCTCGTTGTTTCATGCCGCTGTACCCTATATTTTCGCTTATATTGCTTATAATCGCCTCAAAAATGCACGGGTCACACTTCAAAGAATCCTCAACGAAACATATAGATTCCAATTTTTGTTTTGATTCAAAATAAATATCGGAAAAGTCAGATGCGTCGGATGAATCCTTAACCAAAGAATATATCTTAAAAAGTAATTCATACGAAAGATTTTTACTGTCGGGGTTGTTGTCGATCTTCAAAAAATCCAAAAGGTAATTTCTGTCAAATTCAATTAGGACGGAACTCAAAACGCAAAACCATTCAAAACCGGTGAGCGAAAATAAATTTTTAAAATATTCACCGAAAAAAAACTTTGGTTTTGACGCCATTATTCGTGATTTTACGTGAGATTTAATATGAATATAATTCTCCAAAAATTTCATGTGAACGGACTCAAAATCGCCGTTTTCCAAGGCTTCCAAATACAGCCCGACGTACATTTGCACGAATACGAACTGGTCTTTGAGATAATCAGAATATGATTCGTAAGGCTGCCCGCCCAAACTATAGTCAACTAATTCTTGAATGTTGTATTCCATCATCAGGCACTCCGATTTAAAAATTATTTTTTATCTTTTTTGAGCTTCATATCCAAATAGAAAACTTCTCCCGATTCATGTTTACCTGTAACATCCACAGAGGCTTCTGCGGAGCTTTCGTCTGTTTTGCATTCAAATTTGAGAACATTATCTTTCATAAATTGCTCTATCAAAGGCATGGTGATTTTTCCGTTGCCGTCTGTTTTCAATTTCCAGATGGGATAAAAATTCCCTTCAGGATTCAGCTCGTTTTCAAGCGGGTTTTTCAAAGTATAACATTTTTTTTCGGCGTCATAACCCCACAGCGAAAGGTTCGTGGAGTTTTCGCCCTCGGTATAAATATATTCTTGCCCGATGATTCCCGGAGTCATTTCTTCGATGTTCAATTTAACATCATAACTGCCGGCTTCGGATTTTTCGACGAGCTTCAAGAATTCAGCAGGGTTGTTAAGTTTCAGATTAACATCTGTATTTTTTAAAGCTTCTTTGTTTTCATAAACCGAAATTTCAAACCTTGTCATGCGGACGAGGTTTTCGTTATTCACGGCGTAAGGCATGTTGGCGTATATAACTTGAGTTTCGTTTTCTCTGAGTTCGACCGTAAAATTAAGGTCAACATACCCACGGCAGCTTATGCTTACATCGCATTTCTGAGGATAAAGATTCGAAAATACATAATATCCTTCTTTTTTCCTTGTGTATGGATTTTGTTTCCCGTTACAAAGGATAACTGCGCCGTTTATCGGTGATTTGGAATATATATCTTTGAGCATTATAACAAGCGAAGCCATGTATATTTTTCTCATTTATGATTTCTTCCTTTACTTTATTATTTCTTCTTATTTTTTCTGATACATGAGAGATCTAAATAATTCTGAAGATAGTAACCTCTTCCTTTTAAAATTATTCTCCATTTTCAAAAGTCAAATCATCGCCACCACCGGATGAATCTGATTCGGCGTCTCCTGCGGTCTCTTGGGTATCGGAGCCAGTGTCAGCGTCGCCTTCGGAATCTGAATCTAAATCTAAGTCGTCGGAATCTAAATCTAGATCGTCAGAATCGAGGTCAAGGTCACTGTCCAAATCCAAATCGGAGTCTAAATCATCGGATCCTTCATCGCCTTCTTCGCCGCCTTCTTCTGCACCATAATCATCGCCTTCTTCGGAGCCGTAATCATCTTCGCCCTCTTCTTCCGAACCGTAATCGTCATCTGAACCATAATCTTCATCTTCATCCTCATCCTCGTCAGGACGTTGAGTATATTCGTCGTCGATATCTTCTTCTTTAATAAATGTTTCAAATTTAAGAACTTTCTTAAACGCATAATGCTTGCTGTCAAGGAATACAGTTTCAACTCTCTTTTTGGGTTTGGAGACTTTCTCGGAATCTATCGCTACCGGGCCGACAACATAGAACGCCGATAACTTATACGATTCGCCGAACATAGTCCAAACCTTTACTTTTTCTTCCATACTCAGCGGCAACATGGAAATCGGGACTTTTTCTACGGCGCTGCCCATATTACTCGGCATATATATCGAAGGAATTATTGAATTATCTTTAAGAACCTGAATTATTTTCCCTATTATTTTGGCTTCATCAAGGGCTCTGTCGCCAATTTCCGCCTTGCTGTTAACTGAAATAACATAATAAAGTTCGAGCATGGCAGGGGCGTCTTGAGTGCTGCCGTCCGGAAGTGAAATTGATTCGGTATTTTTTCCGCTGGTATCTTCTCTTATGTCATAAGGATGTATTCCGACTATATAATCTCCGCGGTCTTTCGGGTCACATATTCCAATGCTTTCGCCTTTATCCACAGTATCCGGAACCAATTTATCTTTCAAAAGCGCAAGCAAAGCTTTTCCGACATCGGAAATTATTGTATATTTAGCCATATTATTCACTCCTTAAAATTTATTAATCTTTATGAAGTTCGTTTGGAACAGATTGATTTTCAAGTTGAACCAAGTTATAGTAAAGAATCAAAAATTCTTCATCTGCAACATATTTATATGAGATATCATAGCACTCAGCAAAAAATTCTACTGACATATAAATATTATCGTTGTAATTCAAAATCGGAACAGGAATATTTTTAGGTTGGTCATTTAAATATGCTTCGTTTTTCCCGCTGACTATTTCAAGAACCTTGCCGGGAGATTGTATGACCATGGTGGCGTTGTTGTACATATATTCAATGGAAGCATCAATATATTGATATAAATCATCGACAGCCATTAATATGTGTCCGTCATACATTATAGGTGCGTGTTTCATTTTGAAATAACCATTTAAAAACACAATTTGCTCAGGAATTACCGATGAGGCTTTTCTTCCTGCTTTCGTGAAATTATCGGAATCCGCAACCAGTTTGTCGTAATCTTCGGAAGGATAATTTTGTTTTTCATAAGACTTTAATATAGTTACGGCAACAGAAAGGGTCTCTTTTGCAAGAGTTAATCTTTCGCTGTCGACCATGTTCTCTTCGATTATCTTGCTAAGAAGTAATACATCCAGCAAGCTCCTCTGTTGAACAGATAAAGAGCTTACATCCTTTATGTCTACTATAGTTTCTATTTCGCTGTAAGTTTCTTGTAATTTTTTTACATTTTCTTCGCTGAGCGACTCTAAAATGATCAAACATTCATCCGAAACCGCTCCACGTAAATCCTCGGTTATCGTGTTAACGGAAAGGATTTTCGTAACTTGAGTGTCAACTTTCGCTATCCCGGAATTCTTTTTTTTCATCGACGAAAGTAACCCGTTTACGCTGTCGAGTTGCTTTTGTAATTCATATTTTGTTTTCATGTTTGTTGCATATTCCTGAAGCGCGGAGTTTCCGGACAGCTGAGCTCTGTATATGATATCATCCAATTTTTCAAGGATATTATCTATATTGCCCGAAATTTTTAAGTCCTCGACTATTTTGTCGATTTCTTCCGCCGTCAATTTATTCTCAGAATTGCTCGTCGAAGATGAATCGGCACTACTTGTCGACGAAGTGGAATTGCTATTTTCCAAAGCCTGAACGATGCTGTATACTGTCAGCGCTCCCGCAACGACAAGTATACAAATAAAAAACAAATTTCTGCCAAGTTTAACGAGAATATTTTTTAATTTATTCATAAAAATAAACCCCCAAAAAGCAAAGAATTATTAATAACATATATTTTCTCACAATTCACAATTTTTTGCAAGATAATTTTTAGATTGTATATACAAAATATTTCTTAATACTTTCATTAAAATTAATTAAAGTGTAGAAATAAAATTAGGCTCACCGATTTTGCGTCGGCAAGCCTTTGAAGTAATCATATTATTGTTAATTTTTTGTTGAATTTTGAATTTGTTTAATATATAATTAAGTTCTGTAGTAGGAGTTTAGCCTATAGAGAGCGGTTACTCTGCCTCCGATTGGAGGTAGATATTATGTTGGATTTTATCATCTTTGCAAGCATTTTTGTAATGTACTTTATAGTACTTTTCAGTGCTGTAAATTTTATTGATAAAAACACAAAAAAATAAAAACCGTTCCTCGACCAAAGTTCGGTTTTTATTCAAAAACTTAAATCTTGGAGGCTGACCGCTTTTTAAACGGTTTCGCTCCTACTACTTTTTATTATATGTCACGAATTCTTAAAAGTCAACATGACTTTATTTTTTTGTTGAATTTTAATTTCTTTTAATATATAATTAAGTTCTGTAGTAGGAGTTTAGCCTATAGAGAGCGGTTACTCTGCCTCCGATTGGAGGTAGATATTATGTTGGATTTTATCATCTTTGCAAGCATTTTTGTAATGTACTTTATAGTACTTTTCAGTGCTGTAAATTTTATTGATAAAAACACAAAAAAATAAAAACCGTTCCTCGACCAAAGTTCGGTTTTTATTCAAAAACTTAAATCTTGGAGGCTGACCGCTTTTTAAACGGTTTCGCTCCTACTACTTTTTATTATATGTCACGAATTCTTAAAAGTCAACATGACTTTATTTTTTTGTTGAATTTTAATT
>CAKUVH010000007.1 GCA_934695425.1 uncultured Eubacteriales bacterium
GCCGTCTTGAGATGGCTGGCACTCTTATGCCCTTATAGGGCTTTCCCATACCACGTCTCTTAGGCGTGGTCATGATTAAAAATGACTTATAAAATGCGCGTTACTACTTATACCCAATAAATTTAAAAAATGAGGCTTATATATCTAATTGAAAATCACGGGGTTGCATGGTATAATCAATGCGTAAAAAAAGTAATATTTGGAGGCAAGAAACATGTGCGGAATTTGCGGATTTACAGGTGAAGTCATTGACAAGTCTAAGGTCATAGAAAACATGGCTGATTTGATAATACACAGAGGTCCTGACAGCGCCGGATATTTTGGCGATAATCACATCGCAATGGGGTTCAGACGTTTGAGCATCATTGATTTGGGCGGCGGAGACCAACCGATATACAATGAAAAAAATACCTTGGTTTTGACTTTCAACGGTGAAATTTATAATTACAAAGAATTGAAGGACGAGCTATTGAAAGCCGGTCATAAATTTTACACCGAAACCGATTCGGAGGTAATTATTCACGGGTTTGAAGAATGGGGCGAAGAAATTGTTCCGAAACTCAGAGGAATGTTTGCTTTTGCGATTTGGGACAGAGAAAATAAATCTTTATTCATTGCAAGAGATCCATTTGGAATAAAACCTTTGCATTGGACAAAAGTCGGGGATAATTTTATATACGGTTCGGAAATAAAAAGCTTGTTGGCTTTCCCGACTGTGGAAAGAAAACTAAATTACAAAATGCTTGATAATTATCTTTCGTTCCAATATGCCGTGCCGCCGGAAACATTTTTCGAGGGCATATATTGCTTGATGCCGGGGCATTTCCTGTGGTATAAAGATGGCGAAGTTAAGATAAAAAGATATTTTGACCCGGAATTTCATATTGATGAAAATATGGATTTGGAAACGGCTACAGCCGAAATCGAAAAAGCTTTTGAAAATTCGGTGCAAGCTCACAGAATAAGTGATGTAGAAGTAGGATGCTTCTTATCAAGCGGAATCGATTCCAGTTATGTTTCATCGTATTTCGCAGGTCAAAAAGCTTTCACAGTAGGTTTTGATTTTGGGGAAAAATACAATGAAATGAGCTGGGCGAAGAATTTATCCAAAAAAATCGGAATAAATCATTATGGAAAAGTAATAAGTTCGGATGAATTTTGGAAATCCATTAAAAAAGTTCAATATCACATGGATCAACCTCTTGCCGACCCGGCTTGCATTGCGCTTTATTTTGTTTCGAAGCTTGCAAGCGAGCATGTAAAAGTTGTATTGTCAGGCGAAGGCGCGGACGAGCTTTTTGGAGGATATGGAATATATAACGAGCCGAGAGTGTTCAAAACATATCAAAAAATCCTTCCTAAAAAATTCAGAAAATTCCTTGCTAAATTGGTTCAAAAAATTCCGTTCAAATTTAAAGGCCAAGGATTCATAATAAGAGGCGCGAACAAAATCGAAGATAAATTTATCGGAAACGCCTTTATGTTCTCCAAAAAAGAAAAGCAGAAAATACTTAAAAACCCTGCCCTTGCGACAAAACCTCAAAATCTTTGCAAGCCGATTTACGAAAAAGCAAAAGATTATGACGACGTCACAAAGATGCAGTATCTTGACATAAATATGTGGATGGTCGGAGATATTCTTTTGAAGGCTGACCGCATGAGCATGGCTAATTCGCTCGAATTGAGAGTGCCATTTTTGGATAAGGAAGTGTTCAAGATTGCTTCCAGAATACCGGCAAATCTTAAAGTCAACAAAGAGAATACAAAATACGCTTTAAGACAGGCCGCGATGAAAAGATTGCCGATTGACACAGCTCAAAAGAAGAAATTGGGATTCCCGGTGCCGACAAGAGTTTGGCTTCGTGATAAAAAATATTACGGCATAGTGAAAGATGCATTTTTATCTGACACCGCCGAGCAATTCTTTAATTGCGAAGAGCTGATTAAAATTTTGGATGAACATTACAACGGAAAAGCTGACAACAGCCGAAAAGTTTGGACGATATATATATTTATTGTTTGGTACGACCTATATTTTAAAGAACTGAATTAGATAGAAAAAGGCCTCGCTGGTTGTAGCGAGGTCTTTAATATTACATAATTTTTTTCTTTTTCATATACCACCAGCACCACAAAATTGCCAGAATATTGAATATTATGCATCCGATGTACCCAAACGGGGATGTCAGTTCCGGCATAGTGGTGAAGTTCATGCCGTACCAGGCCGCTATGGTTGAGGTCGGCATAAAGAACATCGTGATGATGGTTAATAGTTTCATTATTTTGTTTGTTTTGGCGTCGAGTTGAGAATTATAAACATCTCGGAGCTGGTTTGAGGTTTCTCTTAAGAACTGAATTTCTTCTCTTAATTGTTCGGCTCTGCGAGTGAATTTTTCGAATCTTCTTACGGCGTCTTCTGAAAAGAATCCGTTTTCGTTTTCTTCGAGTTCGTAGCCGATGTCCATAAGTTGATTGTAGTATCTATAGAAAAGTAAAATCTCGCGCTTAAAGTTGAACATCATGGAGTTGAAGTCCGATAAAATTCCTCTAATAACCGCGGTTTCTATCTTTACAAGGCGGTCACTCATTTCCTCGATGTATCTTAAATCTTTTTCGATTATAGTTTCAAAAAATTCATACAAAAATCTTTCAAGAGTTAATTTATCATGCATTTTATTTTTCGCAATTTTTCGTATTACGCTCTGAACAGCTTTGCCGTCGTCAATAAAAATCACTCTGTTTTTTTCTATTATGAACCCAAAATTAGTCCTGAGCATTTTTTTATCTTTGCTGACTATTGAAATATCTCCCGAAGCACAATTTTTAAAAACTGTAATCTTACAGCAGTGGGCATTTTTATAATTCGGGATGACGAGCTTGTCTACGTCCGTCCTCTTTTTAATTTCCTCGCCCGTGATTAGAAGTATGGTCTCGCCGTCGTAATCTGCGAGTCCGTTGCACTCTTTAAGGCCTTCCGCAATTTTATAATATACCATAACTATCCCCTTTCTATAAATTAATATATTACATTATAACATTTTTTCAAAAACAATCAAATGTTTTTTTATGAAATAAATATAAAAGATAAAAGCTCCTGCGGTTTGCAGAAGCTTTTTTAAATTTAAATTAAGCACTGACTGTAGGAGCTGCACCACCAGGCATAATAGAAATACTGTACGGAGTAGGACTTAACATACAACTTAACTTACTTGAATCCGTAAGTGCAGCAAATTGTCCAAGCATAACTTTGGGAGCACCCGGAGCCCACGCAGAAAGAGGCGGAGGCATGGGGGCGAAAGCACACGGTCCACTTCCAAAAGGCTTCGTAGCAGGATTTTTAGGAGACGTGCACATACCAAAAGTTCCTGTTGGAAAATCCATAACAGTTAAAGCCGGAGCACCTCCTGCAGAAACAACTTGTTGCTGAATAGGAGTCAAAGGCAATGGCGCAGCTCCGAACGAACACATACACATGGCGCCTGCTTTTACAATATTGGGCATATTAATCACCTACTAATTATTTTATGATTTACAAAAGATGAAACGCAAGAGTTAATCCTGCAAAAACTATAGAAACCATTGAAGTAAGCTTAATTAAAATGTTGATAGACGGGCCGGAAGTATCTTTGAAAGGATCGCCGACTGTATCGCCTACAACGGCAGCTTTGTGGCAATCGGAGCCTTTGCCGCCGAGATTGCCGGCTTCTATATATTTTTTGGCGTTATCCCAGGCGCCTCCTGCATTTGACATCATAACCGCTAAAACAAATCCTGTTATTGTGGTTCCTGCCAAGAAACCTGCCACGCCGTTAACTCCGAGAATAAGTCCAACGACAATCGGAACAACAACCGCAAGGACAGCGGGTAAAATCATCAATTTTTGAGAAGATTTTGTACATAAATCAACACATGAACCGTAATCGGGTTCAGCTTCGCCTTCCAGCAATCCTGCTATGGATTTGAATTGACGTCTGACTTCCAGAACTATACTTTGAGCGGCTTTTCCGACTGCTTCCATGGTGAGAGCGGCGAATAAGAACGGAATCATCGCGCCGATGAACAATCCAACTAGGACGGGAGGATTGGTGATATTAAGATTGAAAACTGTTTTTGGGGAAAGTATTTGAACCTCAGAAATGTACGCGGCTATCAAAGCGAGAGCGGTAAGAGCCGCAGAACCTATAGCAAAACCTTTTCCGGTTGCTGCTGTGGTGTTTCCGAGAGAATCAAGAGCGTCGGTCCTTTCACGAACTTCATCTCCGAGCTCGGACATTTCGGCGATTCCGCCTGCGTTATCTGCTATCGGACCATAAGCGTCTGTTGCCAAGGTTATGCCGAGAGTCGAAAGCATTCCGACTGCTGCCACGCCGATGCCATAAAGTCCGCGGTTGAAGCTTATTAAATTGCTTACATTACCGCCGCAAGAGAAGAAGCTGATGAGGACGGCTGCGCCTACGATTATAACGGGGAGAACTGTTGAGTTCATGCCCAAAGAAAGGCCTCCGATAATAACGGTAGCGGAACCGGTTTCGGATGTTTTGGATAATTCTTTGGTTGGCTTGTACGTTGCAGAAGTAAAATATTCGGTGGTGAATCCGATTAAAACTCCGGAAACCAAGCCTGCGATTATAGCGTAGAAAATTCCGATAAATTGCGGTAACAAAGATTTTATAACAAAAAATGAAGCGATTGCTATGATTATTGCGCTTATATAAGTTCCTGTGCGCAAAGATTTTAAAAGGTCTTTTTGACCTGCGTTTTCTTTGGTTTTAACGAAAAATGTGCCAATAATTGAAGCGATTACTCCCAGAGCCGCCAGAAGCATAGGCACTGCCATGCCTTTCATGCCGAACCCTGCGCTCACTGCCAGGGCACTTGTTGAAACGATGGAGCCGACATAGGACTCATATAAATCAGCACCCATTCCTGCGACGTCGCCGACATTGTCGCCAACATTATCAGCGATAACAGCGGGATTTCTTGGGTCGTCTTCAGGAATTCCGGCTTCTACTTTTCCTACGAGGTCAGCGCCGACATCGGCTGCCTTTGTGAAAATTCCACCGCCGACTCTTGCGAACAACGCCATACAAGAAGCGCCCATTCCGAAAGTCAACATGTTGGAAGTAATATTTTGAATTCTTAAAGATTCGCTCGCTATGACTTCGACGTTGTTATACCAATATTTCAGAAAGAAATACCAAATAGATAAATCCAAAAGTCCAAGTCCAACCACAACAAATCCCATAACTGCGCCTGCGGAGAAAGCAACTTTCAAGCCTTTATTAAGGCCTTCTTTCGCTGCAAAAGCTGTACGTGCATTCGCCATGGTAGCGGTTTTCATGCCTATAAATCCGGACAGAGCGGAGAAAAATCCACCTGTTAAAAATGCGAACGGAACAAAATGATTTAGGTACCCACAAAATGACAAAATCAAAAGTACGACAAATACCACTGAAAAAAACACTCCAACGCCTTTATATTGACGTTTTAAATATGCATCTGCACCTTTGCTTATCGCAGATGAAATTTTAATCATTTTTTCGGTACCTTGGGAATGGCTTTTTACTCTGTTAAACAAAAAGCCCGCAAAACAAAGAGAAATCAAAGAACCTATTGCTACAAATAACATCAAATCCATTATTTTAATGAGTAAATGCTGCTAATTTAAGCGCACTAACTCTACTTCCCTTCTTTCTATGTAAATTTGTTCACAAAAAATATATATTTCGCCCATGTCGAACTATATGTATCAAAGCGACATGGACGATATTTAAGTAATCTTATTGAATTAAATTAATTCTATTATTGCCATCTCGGCGCCGTCTCCACGTCTGGGGCCAAGTTTAGTTATGCGTGTATAACCACCGTTTTTATCTGCATATTTCGGAGCAATTTTTTCAAAAAGATTTTTTGCAACTTCTTTTTTGGTTACGAAAGAGTAAACCATACGTTTGTTGTGAAGGCTATCGATTTTAGCTATTGTTATCATTTTTTCGGCAAGTGCGCGAACTTCTTTAGCTCTTGTAACAGTAGTTTCTATTTTACCGTTTTCCAAAAGAAAAGTTACGAGTGCTCTCAACATTGCAAGTCTGTGAGCTGTAGCTCTACCGAGCTTTCTTTTACCTGACATATATTTTTACCTCCTTTTTACCCTAATTATTCGCAAGGCTTAGCTAAATCAAGTCCCATTGAATGTAATTTTTCAATTACTTCATCAAGTGATTTACGCCCTAAATTTCTTACTTTCATCATTTCGTCTTCGGTTTTGCTTGTGAGGTCGTGAACTGTGTTGATTCCGGCTCTCTTCAAGCAGTTGAAAGACCTTACCGAAAGCTCCATTTCGTCGATCGTTACATCTAAATCGGTAGGAGTGGATGGAGTGGATTTTTCCACCATCAAGTTTGTTCTTTCGGCAACTTCTGAAAGCTCTACAAACAAATTAAAATGCTCTATGAGTATTTTAGCCGCGATTGATACAGCTTCTTCGGCGTTAATTACGCCGTTTGTCCAAACTTCCAACGAAAGCTTATCGAAGTCAGTTATTTGACCTACACGAGTGTTCTCAACTTTATAATTTACTTTTAGAACCGGAGTATAAATGGAATCAACTGCCAAAACTCCTATAACAGGGTTTGGATTGTTCGCTTTATGACGCTCCAAAGAAACATATCCTCTGCCTTTTCCGAGGGTTATGTCCATACGAAGTTTAGCGCCTTCGCCAAGTGTGGCAATGTGGCAATCAGGATTTATAATTTCTACATCGCTGTCGTGAATTATCATTCCTGCGGTTACTTCACATGGCCCAACTGCATTTATTTCTACAGTTTTAGGTTCGTTACCTTGTATCTTTGCCAAAAGGCCTTTGATATTCAAGATGATTTCAGTAACGTCTTCTTTAACTCCGGGAATGGTGGAAAATTCATGCATTACGCCGTCAATTTTAACACTACTCGGAGCAACACCCGGGAGAGACGAAAGAAGAATTCTTCTTAAACTGTTCCCTAAAGTATTTCCAAAACCTCTTTCAAGAGGTTCTACAACAAATCTACCATAATTTTTATCCTCAGACACTTCTTCAACCGTAACCCGAGGCTTTTCAATTTCTATCATTAAATCCTCCTTGATACTCTTAAATAATGAGGCAGTCGCCTCAAAAAATATGCTACGATAAATAGTAATGTAACATTATTTGGAGTACAATTCGACTATTAATGTTTCTTGAACATCAAGATCTATATCTTCTCTTGCCGGCATAGCTATTTTTTTAGCTTCCAATTTTTCTGAATTGAGTTCAAGCCACTTTGGAACAACTCTTCCACCGTTTGACTCTAAAACAGATTTAATCTTGGCGCTTTCACGAGATTTTTCATTTATAGAAATTACATCTCCGACTTTTACCAAGAAAGAAGGAATATTGACCTTTTGTCCGTTAACACTGAAGTGGTTATGAACAACAAGTTGTCTTGCTTCTGCTCTTGAACTTGCCCAACCTAAACGATAAACGACGTTATCAAGACGGGATTCCAAAATTGCGAGTAAGTTTTCGCCTTTTTTACCCTCTTTCATCTTGGTAGCCATTTCGAAATAATGAGCAAATTGATGTTCAAGAACACCATAATAATATCTTGCTTTTTGTTTAGCTCTTAATTGTAAGCCGTATTCTGAATGTTTCTTGCGTCCTTGACCGTGTTGTCCCGGAGCATAAGAACGTCTGGAAAATGCACATTTTCCGCTGTAGCATCTTTCACCTTTCAGAAATAATTTTTGACCTTCTCTGCGGCATATTCTGCAAACCGCACCTGTATATCTTGCCATACTATTTATTGCACCTCCGATTCCTTTATATTAAACACGTCTTCTTTTTGGTGGACGACAACCATTGTGAGGAATAGGTGTTACGTCCTTTATCATATTAACATCAAGTCCTGCTGCCTGAAGAGCACGAATTGCTGCTTCACGTCCTGACCCCGGACCTTTTACATAAACTTCAACAGTTTTCATACCGTGTTCTATTGCGGTTTTTGCTGCTGTTTCTGCTGCTGTTTGAGCTGCGAAAGGAGTTGATTTCTTGGAACCTCTGAAGCCAAGTCCTCCTGCGCTTGCCCAAGATACAGCATTACCTTCTATATCTGTTATTGTAACAATCGTGTTATTGAATGTTGATTGTATATGAGCTGCTCCTCGTTCAATATTTTTTCTGTCACGACGTCTGCGAACAGAAGTTTTTTTGGAGCCACTTTGTACTGCCATTAAATTATTCCTCCCTTACATAATTAGCCTTTTTTGTTAGCCATTGTCTTTCTTGGACCTTTTCTTGTTCTTGCATTTGTTTTAGATCTTTGTCCTCTTACCGGAAGACCTTTTCTATGACGAATGCCACGATAGCATCCTATTTCGATTAATCTTTTGATATCAAATGCGATATTGCTTCTGAGGTCACCTTCAACTTTGTAATTCTTATCGATGCAAGCTCTGAGTTTAGCTACATCATCTTCGGTAAGATCTCTTACTCTTGTGTCAGGATTTACACCTGTTTTAGCAATAATTTCTTTTGCTGTTGTTCTGCCTATACCAAAAATATAGGTAAGACCAATTTCTATTCTTTTGTCTCTTGGCAAATCGACGCCTGAAATACGGGCCATTCTTAAACCCACCTCCATAGTATTTTTTTATTATCCTTGTCTTTGTTTATGCTTAGGATTTTCACATATAACTCTTACTCTGCGTTTTCTTTTTATTATTTTGCATTTATCGCAAATTCTTTTAACTGAAGGTCTAACTTTCACTTTCATTTCCCTCCAAACTCTTACTCTTAGCGGCATCGCTTATTTGCGCGCCGGAATTCTGATTATTTTTGACTCTCCATGTAATTCTTCCTCTGGTCAAATCATACGGAGACATCTCTACGACGACTTTATCTCCTTGAACTATTTTTATATAGTTCATTCTGAGTTTACCTGATATATGAGCAAGAATCACTTTCTCGTTAGGAAGTTTTACTTTGAACATTGTATTCGGAAGCACTTCCACAACTTCGCCTTCTAATTCTATAGTATCTTCTTTCGACATATCAATAAGCATTGCATTTTGAATAGATCTCAAAATACTTCTCTGCTTGCTCCACCACCTCTGCTGTATTATATCGTTTAATCACAAAAATTTATGATTTTGAAAATGGTTTTAGAGCACCGCGAATGGATTTATTTGTTTTAATTAAATTTTCTTCTAAAACCGTATTGGTAACTTTTAAATGCATTAATTTTTTCTTTTTCGGTCTTTCTAAAGGTCGATATTTCCCGTCGCAAACGTAAGCATAAATCTCATCAAAATCCATTATGACTTGAAAATCGCCTTTATCGTGACCTGCCTTAGAAATAACTACTGCACCTCTTTTTACTTCCATCATACACCGTCCTAATCCGGATTTGTAAGAATAAGTGGACCATCGGGCGTGATTGATATTGTGTGTTCAAAATGAGCCGATAATTTGTTATCTGCCGTGACAGTAGTCCAATTGTCATCTAAAATTACCACTTTTTCAGTCCCTACATTAACCATAGGCTCAATCGCTATTGTCATACCTTTGACAAGCCTTGGGCCATGCCCGGGTTTGCCATAATTAGGAACCGAAGGATCTTCGTGCAGCAACGCACCCACTCCATGACCCACAAAATCTCGAACCACCGAGTAGCCACGTGCCTTGACATACTCTTCAACCGTATTACCGATATCCCCTATTCTATTACCGATTCTGGCTTTTTTTATACCTTCGTACAGGCTTTCTTCGGTAGTCTTTAGAAGCTTTTGGGCTTCGGGGGAGATATCACCGCACGGAAATGTATAAGCATTATCACCGTGATACCCGTGAATGCATGCTCCGACATCGATACTTACGATATCTCCACTTTTGATAATACGTTTTTTGCTCGGTATGCCATGAATGACTACATTATTAATAGATATGCAGCTACTTTTTGGAAAATCACCATAACCCAAAAAAGAAGGTCTAGCTCCCATCGAAACGATATATTTATGAATTAAATTATCTATATATTCGGTAGAAACTCCGGGTTCTACAGCTTCGCCTCCAAGCTTTAGCGCTCGGGCTGAAATTTTTCCGGCTTCTTTCATAAGTTCAAGTTCATGACATGATTTTAAAACTATCATTATCTACGCCTCTAATACTTTTATTATATCCTTTGTAATTTCATCAACTGATTTGCAACCATCTATTACAAATCTTTTATTTTGCTTATCATAGTAGGATTTTAATACATGGGTTTGTTCATAATATACCTTAAGACGCTGCTTTACTGTTTCTAACTTGTCATCCATACGCTGAACAAGGGCACCTGAGCATACGTCACACTTACCTTCTGTTTTAGGTCTGACGCCACCGGCGCCTTCAACATTGTAAGTGCTTCCGCATTCGCTGCAGATGCGACGTCCGGACATTCTTTTATAAATAACTTCGTCATCAACTTCGATGTCAATAACTTTATCAATATTTACTCCAAGATTATCCAGAGCCTCGGCCTGCGCAAGAGTTCTTGGGAAACCGTCAAGAATGAAACCATTCTTGCAGTCGTCAAGACTTATTCTGTCTTTAACTATCCCAATAACTACATCGTCAGGGACTAAATCGCCTCTATCTATATATGATTTAACCTTTAATCCCATTTCAGAACCGCTTTTCAACGCTTCTCTTATTACATTTCCCGTCGAAATCGTAGGAATTTTAAAATGCTCGGATATGCGTGCCGATTGCGTGCCTTTGCCTGCTCCCGGCGCACCTAGAAAAATAATATTCATTTTAATAAACCCCTTTTTTAAAAATTACGAATTCAGGCGAAAAAATTCTAAAATAAATTTATTAGTCTAAAAATCCCTTGTAATGTTTCATCATAAGTTGAGATTCCATTTGCTTAACTGTTTCAAGAGCTACACCAACCATAATTATAATCGATGTACCGCCCATGGATAAATCGTGCATGCCGCTCAAATTTGCGAATCCGATCGGAATCAAAGCGATGAACGCTAAGAATAACGCACCCATAAGCGTAACTTTTGAAAGTACTCGAGATAAGTAATCTGCTGTTGGTTTTCCGGGACGTATACCGGGAATTACTCCGTTGCTTTGACGTAGATTATTCGCCATTTCGATTGGATTATAAGTAATCGAAACATAAAAATATGCAAACATCAAAATCAAGAAGAAATTAGCGATAGTATAACCCGGTCCGTTAATTTTGAATGATTCCAAAATAGTTTTCATAATTCCTTCCGGATGGGTGAAAAATGCTACCATATTTGGCACCCACAAAATAGAAGATGCGAATATTATTGGCATAACACCGGCGATTCCGATTTTTAAAGGAATATGGCTATTTTGTCCTGCATACATTTTTCTTCCAACGGTGCGTTTTGAATACTGGATAGGAACTCTGCGTTCGGCATCGTTCATAAACACTATAATCCACATCATGAAGAAGAACATGAACACAAACAGCGGAACATAAACAAAGAATTTTCCGAAAGTTTCCGGGGAATTTAGTGCTAATTGGAAATATCTAACCAATTTAGATATAAGACTTGGCATTCTGGAAACTATACCTGCAAACATGAGTATGGATATTCCATTGCCCACGCCTTTTACGTTTATTTGCTCGCCCAGCCACATCATAAGAGCTGTTCCTGCCGTGAAGCAGCAAACTATTACTATTGCAGTGAATATTCCTGCGCTTCCTTCGGTATATCTTACTATTGATTGACCTGCATAGCTGTTGAATTTTAAGTACAAATAAAATCCTGTCCCCTGAACAAGTCCGATAATTATAGTTAAATACCTTGTTATTGCCATCAATTTCTTGCGGCCTTCTTCTCCCTCTTTCTGGAGAGATTCAAGATACGGAAGTGCGACTGTCATGAGCTGAATTACTATTGAAGCGTTAATGTAAGGCGAAACGGACATTGCGAAAATTGTCGCCTGGGCAAATGCACCACCTGAGATGGTATCGAGGAAAGTAAGGACTGCGCCATTCTCTCCCAAGCTGCCCATGAGTCCTGCCAAAGCTTCAACATTTAAAAACGGTACCGGAATAACTGAACCTATTCTGAAAACAATAATTATAAATATTGTAAACAATAATTTTTTCCTTAAATCCGGGACTTTCCAAGAATTAATAAGTGTTTTAATCAATTAGATCACCTCAGCCTTCCCGCCTGCTGCTTCTATTTTTTGAACCGCAGACTTTGAAAACATCTGTGCTTTAACTGTTAAGCTTTTTGAAAGAGTACCATTACCTAAGATTTTAATTTTATCAAAATCACGTTTTACAAGGCCCATGTTGATAAGTTCGTTTACATCGATAACGGAACCTTCGCCGAATTTTTCGAGATCGCCAACATTAACAGCTATGACTTTTTTAGCAAAAATATTGTTGAAACCTCTCTTAGGTATTCTTCTTTGAAGAGGCATTTGTCCACCTTCAAAACCGGGGCGAACACCGCCACCTGATCTTGCGTTTTGACCTTTATGACCTTTTCCTGCTGTTTTTCCCCAACCTGAACCGTGGCCACGGCCTACTCTTTTAGAATTCTTTTTTGAACCTTCTGTACATACTAAATCTTGTAATTCCAATTTTAATTCACCTCCTGCAAATTATAAATTGCAATAATATACAAATTATTTTTCGGTAACTTCAACTAAATGAGAAATTACGTTAATTTTTCCGCGAGTTGCTTCGTTATCAGGTTGAACAGAAACATCGCTGATTTTTCTAAGTCCTAATGACTCAGCTGTCGCAATTTGCTTTTTAATGCGGCCAGCCAAGCTTTTTACTAATTTAATTTCTAATGCCATACTGCTGACCCCTTTACTTTAATATTTCTTTTACGGTTTTGCCGCGAAGCTCTGCAACTTCTTCAGCGTTACGTAAACTTCTTAATCCTTCGATTGTAGCTCTTACTACGTTGCAAGGATTGTTTGAACGAAGAGCTTTTGTACGAATATCTTTTATTCCTGCTGATTCAACAACTGCACGAACAGGTCCGCCAGCTATAACTCCGGTACCTGGTGCGGCAGGTTTCATCAATACTCTTGCTGCGCCATATTCTCCGATAAATTCATGAGGAATGGTACTGCCTTTCAAAGGAACCTTTATAAGATTCTTTTTAGCGTCTTCGATTCCTTTTCTTATCGCATCAGGAACTTCGCCTGATTTGCCGATACCGAATCCAACGTGGCCCTTTCCGTCGCCTACTACCATAAGAGCGGCAAATTTAAAAATACGACCACCTTTTACGGTCTTAGAAACTCTGTTTATAGCAACGAGTCTTTCTTTTAAATCTAGCACTGAAGCATCTATTCTAGCCAAAAGTATTTCCCTCCCTCTAAATTAAAATTTAAGTCCGCCTTCTCTGGCGCCTTCTGCTAACTCTTTAACGCGTCCGTGGAAAATATATCCTCCGCGGTCAAATACTACGTTTTCGATTCCTTTTTCAAGAGCACGTTTAGCAACAATTTCGCCAACTTTTTTAGCTGCTTCTTTATTGCCGCCGTACATTCCGAAATCTTTTTCAACTGATGAAGCTGAAACTAAAGTTACGCCTTTAACGTCGTCGATTATTTGAGCATAAATATTACTCCTGGAGCGGAAAACATTCATACGAGGACGACCGGCTGTACCCGAAATTTTACCACGAACTCTTCTGTGGCGTCTTAAACGGGCCTGATTTTTATCTGCCTTGTTTACCATGATGATTCACACTCCTAATTATTTTTTACCTGTTTTTCCTTCTTTGCGACGAATAACCTCGTCAACATACTTAATACCTTTACCTTTATATGGTTCCGGTGGACGTTTTTCGCGAATTTCAGCTGCATATTGTCCTACTTGCTGTTTGTCGCAACCCAAAACGGAAATTTTATTTCCTTGAACTTCCAATTTAATTCCCGGAATTTCAGGCATAGTAACTTGATGAGAGAAACCTAAATTCATAACAAGATTTTTTCCTTGCATTTGAACACGATAACCTACACCATTAACTTCAAGTTCCTTTTTAAAGCCGTTTGTAACTCCCTCAACCATGTTGTTTATGAGAGTTCTTGTTAAACCGTGAAGAGATCTGCTCTCTTTTTGGTCGTTTGGCCTTTTAACTTCGATTACTCCGTTTTCAATTAAAACTTCCATTTTAGGATGAATATTTTGAGTTAGAGTACCTTTAGGACCTTTAACCGTTAATACGCCGTCAGACAATTTTACGTCTACTCCAGCGGGAATATTTATGGGTTTTCTTCCAATTCTTGACATTTTTTGTCACCCCTTTTTATTACCAAATGAATGCTAGAACTTCGCCGCCGACATTTTCTTTACGTGCTTTGCGGTCGGTCATAATTCCTTTAGATGTTGAGATAAGTGCGATTCCCAAGCCTTTCATAACCTTAGGCATATTTTCTACATCGCTGTAAATTCTAAGACCGGGTTTTGAAACTCTTTTTAGACCTGTGATAACAGGCTTTTTATTTTCGGTATATTTAAGATAAATCTTTATCATACCTTGCTTTTCATCTTCGGATACAACGAACTTATTGATGTAGCCTTCTTCAAAAAGAATTTCAACAATAGCTTTTTTCATGTTTGAAGCCGGCACTTCAACTGTTTCGTGTTTTGCAGAACTTGCATTACGAATTCTTGTAAGTAAATCTGCAATTGTATCTGTAATTTGCATAACTCATTTACCTCCTTTGCTAAATCTTACCAACTTGCTTTCTTTACGCCCGGGATTTCTCCTTTGTATGCAAGCTCCCTAAAACAAATACGGCATATACCAAATTTGCGAAGGTAACCATGCGGCCTTCCGCATATTCTGCATCTGGAGTACTCACGAGTTGAAAACTTTTGTTTACGGCTCTGTTTTACTTTCAATGACGTTTTAGCCACAATATTCCCTCCTTATTTTGCAAATGGTGCGCCCATAAGTCTTAGTAATTCTCTTGCTTCGTCATCAGTTTTTGCTGTGGTGGAAATTGAAATATCCATTCCACGAATCTTATCAATCTTATCATATTCGATTTCAGGGAATATAAGTTGTTCTTTAACTCCCATGTTGTAGTTTCCTTTTTTATCGAAAGAGTTCGGATTGATTCCTCTGAAGTCTCTAACTCTTGGAAGAGCTAAATTGAAAAATCTGTCTAAAAATTCATACATTTTTTCGCCGCGAAGTGTTACTTTTGCGCCGATTTTCATGCCTTCACGAATTTTGAAGTTTGCAACAGATTTTCTTGCAGTACATACAACCGGTTTTTGACCTGTTATTGTACTTAAGTCTTCGAGGATAGAACCAATAACTTTAGAATTATCTTTTGCTTCTCCGGCACCTACGTTTATAACTATCTTTTCAATTTTAGGTATTTGCATAACATTTTTGTACCCAAATTTTTCTTGAAGTTTTGGTGCAACGGTATTTTTATAAAAATCCTTAAGTGTTGCCATTAGTATCCTCCTTACAGCACTTCACTGCATTTTTTACAGCTGCGCTTTTTTGAACCATCGTCCATAATTTTATGAGCGATTCTGGTTGGTTTACCGCAATGAGGACAAACTAATTGAACTTTAGAAGCATACATAGCACCTTCAGTTTTTACAATGCCGCCCTCCTGACCTGCTTTGCGGGGCTTAACGTGCTTAGAAACAACATTAACGCCTTCAACAATCAGCTTACTTTCTTTTGGGCTGACTGCAACAACTTTTCCTTGTTTTCCGCGGTCTTTACCGCTCAACACTACGACTGTATCTCCGGTTTTAACATGGACGGTACCGTTACCGGAACGAGCCGCTTTATTTCTACTTTTTTTAAACAACAGTAAACACCTCCTGTTAAAGAACTTCCGGAGCAAGACTCAGTATTTTGGTGTATCCACCTTCACGCAATTCTCTTGCTACAGGTCCAAAAATACGTGTGCCTTTCGGATTTTTATCTTCCTTAATAATTACAGCTGAATTTTCGTCAAAGCTTATATAAGAACCGTCTTCACGACGAGCTTTATCTACTGTACGAACAACAACCGCTTTAACTACGTCGCCTTTTTTGACAACGCCACCGGGTGATGCTTTTTTTACGGAAGCAACTATAACATCACCGATTCCGGCATATTTTCTACCGGTGCCACCAAGAACTCTTATACACATAATTTCTTTAGCACCTGTATTATCGCCTACTTTTAAACGAGTTTGAGGCTGTACCACAGTTATCCTTCCTCCTAACCGGTTAAGTATTTTTTAATTAACCTTAAATTATTTAGCTTTTTCTACGATATTAACAAGTCTCCATCTTTTGTCTTTAGAAAGAGGTCTTGTTTCCATTACTCTGACTTTATCGCCGATTTTACATTCGTTATTTTCGTCATGAGCTTTAAGTCTTTGTGTATGTTTTACAGTTTTATTATAAAGTGGATGTTTAACAATATCTTCTACAGCAACAACAATAGTTTTGTCCATTTTGTCACTTACAACATTACCAACTTTCACTTTTCTCATATTTCTTTCGCTCAAAGTGTACCCTCCTTCCACTATGCCTTAGAAGCTTCGCTAATTTCTTTTTCGCGAATAACAGTTTGAACTCTCGCAATATCTTTTTTAACTGCGCGAATACGCATTGGATTTTCGAGCTGATTTATAGCGAGCTGAAATCTAAGATTAAAAAGTTCGGATTTAAGGTCTTTAAGTTTAGTGTTTAAATCATTTGCACTTAAAGTTTTGATTTCTGAAATCTTCATTACACCTCACCATCCGTTTCCTGCTTTTTTACAAATTTGCATTTAATCGGTAATTTGTTCGCTGCCAAGCGCATAGCTTCTCTTGCGACGTCTTCAGGTACATCACCGATTTCAAACATAATTCTTTGCGGTTTTACTACTGATACCCAAAATTCCGGTGAACCTTTACCTTTACCCATACGAGTTTCGGCAGGTTTTTTAGTAACCGGTTTATCCGGGAATATTTTTATCCAAACTTTTCCTGCTCTTTTGCAGAATCTTGTCATAGCAACACGGGCTGCTTCGATTTGATTCGAAGTTATCCAAGCGGGCTCTAAAGCTTGAAGGCCAAAATCTCCGTGAGAAACTTTACTTCCTCTTATTGCACGACCTGTCATTCTTCCACGATGAACTTTTCTGTACTTAGTTCTTTTTGGCAACAGCATCTTTATGGCCCCCTTTCGCATTTTCAACTTTAGCAGCGTTTGCTAAAACTTCACCTTTATAAATCCAAACTTTTACACCGATGATACCATAAGTTGTTGCAGCTTCTGCAAAACCGTAATCGATGTTAGCTCTGATAGTCTGAAGCGGAATAGTTCCTTCATGATAATGTTCGGTTCTGGCTATTTCTGCTCCGCCAAGTCTACCGGAAACTTGAGTCTTAATGCCCTTAGCACCAGCTTTCATAGAGCGTCCCATAGCTTGTTTAAGAGCACGTCTGAACGAAACTCTCTTTTCAAGCTGAGCTGCTATATTTTCAGCTACTAATTTAGCATTAACGTCTGAATTTTTAACTTCAACAATATTAATAACTACAGGTTTCTTTATTAATTTTTCACAAAAAACTTTAAGTTTTTCGATTTCTGCTCCGCCTTTACCGATGACTATGCCAGGCTTTGCACAATGAATATGAAGACGAACTTTTGAGTTGTCTCTTTCGATTTCTATTTTAGGAACTCCTGCTGCTTTGAGTTTCTTTGTAAGAACTTTACGAATTTTATAGTCTTCTATAAGTGCGTCCGCAAAATCTTTTTTCTTAACAAACCAACGTGAATCCCAATTGTTAATTATTCCTACACGAAAGCCGTGTGGATTTACTTTTTGCCCCATAGTTAACCCCCTTTTCCACTAATTTTTTTCTTCTAAAACTATAGTAACATGAGAGCTTCTTTTTTCGATTCTGTATGCTCTGCCCTTAGACATAGGTCTGATTCTTTTGAGAATAGGACCGGGACATACAAAACATTTAGAAACATAAAGACGAGATGCGTCCATTTGATAATTATTAACCGCATTAGCCATAGCTGATTTAAGCAATTTTTCAAGATACTCACAAGCTGATTTTGGAGTATTTTTAAGAACTGCCATAGCGTACTCGACAGGTTTATTTCTGATTAAATCAAGAACAATAGAAACCTTACGTGGCGAAATGCGAGCGTATCTTAAATGAGCTTTTGCTTCCATGATTACAACTCCTTCCGCAGGTTATTTTTTACCCGTTGTTTTTGATCCGGCATGACCTTTAAATGTTCTTGTTGGCGCAAATTCACCAAGTTTATGTCCAACCATATCTTCCGTGACATATACAGGAACGTGTTTACGTCCATCGTGAACAGCAAACGTATGTCCTACAAATTCAGGGAAAATTGTTGAAGATCTACTCCAAGTTTTAAGTACTTTCTTTTCACCGGCTTTGTTGAGATTTTCTACTTTTTGAAATAATGAAGCCTCAACAAAAGGTGCTTTTTTCAAACTTCTACTCAATGCAATGCACTCCTTTCCCTATTATTTGCTGTTTCTACGTTTAACAATAAATTTATTTGAAGCCTTCTTCTTAGATCTTGTTTTGTATCCAAGAGCAGGTTTACCCCAAGGTGTTGTGGGTCCGGGACGTCCAACCGGTGACTTACCTTCACCACCGCCGTGCGGGTGATCACATGGGTTCATAACAGAACCGCGAACTGTTGGTCTCCAGCCCATGTTGCGTTTACGACCGGCTTTACCGATTTTAACATTTTCATGGTCTATATTTCCAACTTGACCGATTGTTGCCATACATTCTGCGCGAACATTTCTTAATTCTCCTGAAGGAAGTCTAAGAAGTGCCATACCGTTTTCTTTAGCCATAAGTTGAGCCATATTTCCTGCTGCTCTTGCTAATTGAGCGCCTTTTCCAGGATAAAGTTCAACATTATGAATGAAAGTACCAACAGGGATATTTACCAGCGGAAGTGCGTTACCTGTCTTTATGTCAGCTGAAGGGCTGGCCATAATTTCTTGTCCGACTGTCAATCCGTGAGGAGCTGTAATGTATCTTTTTTCGCCGTCTTCGTACTGAATGAGTGCGATATGAGAGGAACGGTTTGGATCGTATTCAAGAGAAATAACTTTTCCGGGAACATCAAATTTTTGACGTTTAAAATCGATAATACGATATTTTCTGCGATTTCCGCCGCCTCTGTGACGAACTGTTATACGTCCGTAGCTGTTGCGTCCGGCCTTTTTATTTAAAGAACGAAGCAAACTTCTTTCAGGACCGTTTTTTGATAATTCTGAATAATCGGTTACCGACATATTTCTTCTTGAAGGGGTGGTCGGTTTATAATTTTTAATTGCCAATTAATTCACTCTCCTTAAATTTTAAGCTTTGCGGAGGCTGACTCCTCCTTACACTGCTTTTAATGTTTCGAAAAATAATTAATAATACTGATAATATTGAGTATTATGATTATAAGATTCAGTATCAATAGAAAAAGATTATATCCGGGAGCGCCAAACCAGTAATATTTCAAATTATTGTAGGAAATAACAATCAAAATAACCGATAAAACCACATCAACCAAAAACGAATAACTCATCATTTTCATTTGATAATTTCCTTTCAAATATCCTTTTCGATTTTAAAATATCTACTAAACCATACCCTCAAAGAATTCGATAGATTTGCTGTCGGGAGTTAAAGTAACGTAAGCCTTTTTCCAAGATGGAGTGTATCCTCCGAATCTTCCTTGGCGACGGAATTTACCTCTAACTTTCAAAGTGTTTACTTTTAAAACTTTTACTTTGAAAATTTCTTCAACAGCTTTAGCGATTTCTATTTTTCCGGCATTTTTTGCTACTTTGAAGGTGTATTTTTTATTAGGCATTCCAAGCATTGTTTTTTCTGTAACGATAGGACGAATTATAACGTCATGTGCCAACATTATGCATACACCTCCTCAATTTTGCTGATTGCGCTCTTAACGATAACGAGTTTGCGAGCGTTTAAAATGTCATATACATTTAAAGTGTTTACTTGAGAAGTTTTTACTCCCGGAATGTTTCTTGAAGATTTGATGATTTTATCTTCGATTTCAGGTAAAACTACCAAAGATTTGCCATTTGCTCCGATTGCATCCAAAACATTAACCATAGATTTGGTTTTGTATTCCGGCATTTCAAGAGAGTCTAAAACGATAATTCCGTTATCTAAAACTTTGCTCGAAAAAGCGGATTTCATAGCTAAACGCTTAACTTTTTTATTAACAACATAACTATAATCACGTGGCTTTGGAGCAAAAACTATACCACCATGTCTCCATTGAGGTGATCTTATAGAACCTTGTCTTGCATGGCCGGTTCCTTTTTGTCTCCATGGCTTCTTTCCGCCTCCCGAAACCTCTGCGCGAGTCAACGCACTTTGTGTTCCTTGGCGTTTATTTGCCAAATGATTTACAACTACATCATGCATAACAGATACGTTGGGTTCTATTCCAAAAATAGAATCAGATAATTCAACTGTTCCTACTTCTTTACCTGTCATATCAAGTACTGCTACTTTAGGCATCACAATTCCTCCTTCCTTATGCTTTAACGCTGTCGCGAATAAGTACTATGCCGCCATTTGGGCCTGGCACTGCACCTTTGATTGCGATTAAATTGTTTTCTGAATCGATCTTAGCAATTTTTAAATTCTGTACTGTAACTCTTTCAGCGCCAAGATGTCCTGCCATTTTTTTGCCTTTGAATACTCTTGAAGGGTCAGAACATGCCCCGATAGAACCACCTTTACGAACTGTAGGACCTGTACCGTGAGTTTCTTTAAGTCTTCTAAAATTCCAGCGTTTAATTACACCTGCATATCCTTTACCTTTGCTTGTACCTATAACATCTACTTTTTCGCCGTTTTCAAAGATATCAGCTTTGATAATATCGCCGACATTGTAAGAAGAAATATCGTCAAAACGACATTCTTTGAGCACTTTTTTAGGTGCTACATCAGACTTGTCAAAATGTCCTTTCATAGGTTTGTTAACAAGTTTGGGTCTTACGTCCCCGAATCCTATCTGAACAGCGTTATATCCGTCGGTTTCCACTGTCTTCTTTTGAGAAACAACACATGGACCTGCTTCAACAACTGTTACCGGAATAACTTTGCCGTTTTCGTCAAAGATTTGGGTCATTCCTACTTTTTTACCGATAATTGCCTTTTTCATAAACTTTTTCCTCCTATTTAGGTTATTGGTTAACCCTTTTCAGGCTAACATGACCTCGGCTGCGTGTCCGTTGATTAGAGTTTTATCTCTATTTCAACACCTGCAGGGAGCTCAAGATTCATCAGAGAATCAACTGTTTTGTTTGATGGTTTCAAAATGTCGATAAGTCTCTTATGAGTTCTCATTTCAAATTGCTCACGGCTGTCTTTGTTAACGTGAACTGAACGGAGAATTGTTACGACTTGCTTTTCAGTTGGTAGCGGCACTGGACCTGATACCTTCGAACCCGTTCTTGAAGCAGTTTGAATGATTTTTTGAGATGCTGCATCAACAAGTTTTACATCATAACCCTTGATTCTGATTCTGATTTTTTCTTTGACTGCCATTAAATCGCCTCCTTACATTGTTAATGGTGGGCGGCTCTTTTAAATTATCAACTCGCCCGGGTGTTTCACGTTTTCATTAAATAAAAACGGATAAACCACATAGTTTAACCCGGTTAATTTAAAAGTATTTGATTTCAACACAAATTTCATAACACTATGTAATTTAAGTTAAAAAATCTCAGAACTTTCGCCCGGTTTAAAATCGGACATACTCCACGGAAAAACCGACTATTAGTCGCAACCTCCCGCTTCAACGCATATCATTTGCAGTCGTACCGTTTTATATTACCACATTAATTAGTAAAAATCAAGACTTTTTCTGAATTTTTAGCAATAAAAATAGCAGCTGCTTTAACGCAACCGCTATTTATACTCGACTTTAAATTATTAAGCTTATTTTTCTTCGCTTTGTTCAGCAACTTTAGCTTCGTATTTTTTGCTAAGACCAAAGACAGAACCAATCCACCCTGTAACTGTAATACCTAAAAGTATAACGATTGCAACTAAGTGGTCTGTAATATGGGAGCCTGCAACTATAACGTTTGTCATTAAGCTTTGAATTAAAGAAGCACCTGCTTTACCCGCACGTCCTCCAACAACTTCAACCGCTGCCTGACCTTTAGTTCTTGTTTCATTATCAAGAGGTACATATGCCATGTTCTTTGTCGCATCGAACAAGCAATACTTAAAGCTCTTGGATAAAGAATCCTGAATAAGACCGAACCAAACTGCAAGAACTATAAAATTCATGCCTAAAATAGTTGGTGAAACATAATTGCCGTAAAGAACTATCATGAAGAATAAACCGCCAAAAACTGCTACAATCAACGCCGGAATAAGTGCGCCTGTTCTCCATTTAGTTTTTCTAAGTATGTTTTGACCTACAAACGAAGCGATTATAGTTAAAATACCTGTTAACATCGAAAGATTTGCCATCATTTCTGCATATTGAACCGGATCTGGGAAATAAATTTTCATATATTTTTTCCAAACAATTTCGCTGAAGTTAATTGCTACACCATAACAAATTACGATCGTACAAATCAAAAGCAAATAGCGAGATTTTCCGATCATTTTGATTCCATCCATAATACCAAGTTTTTCTTTTTTCTTCTTTTCTTTAACTTGGTCAGGATTATAAAGTCTGGGATCTTTAAGAACTACAGCATTTATGTAAGCGTACATACCGATTGTGGCAATACCGAACAAAATGCATCCGCCAACAAGAATATAAACATATAAATCATTTGCGCTAAACATTTTAGGAATAATTTTGAGGAGTGTTCCAGAACATACAACTCCGATGTTACCTATTATTGCGTAAAGACCAAAGAATCTCTTTACTTCGTTTCTCATTGTGGCTTTATAAGCAAACTGCCAGAAAAGCGATGAAATCGCCATTGTGCCCCAAAGTTCAGATATAACATAAAATAAAGTAATTGACCAGTTAGTAAAACACGGAATCAACCAATAGAAAAACGGCGGCCAAGAAGCTTGCATAGCTTTCACCGTAGCTTCGCCTGGATGAAGAGCCGAGCGGCATGGGAATAAAACTGTAATAAATAACACATAAAACAGCATAAATGCTGAAACCATTATGTAAAATGTCTTTTGAAACCCGAATTTATTAAGCAATGCCGAGTAAACTATAACGAGCAAAAACGCCATAGGCATAACAAACCAACATTTTAACTGGGGAACCAACTCCGCGTTTCCGCCAACAGCATAATATTGAACAAGTACGTCTTTCAAATCTCTTACCATTGTGTAAACGAAGAGAATGAAGAACATCAAAAAGCTCATTGGCAAGAACTTTTTCATTTCGTAGCCGTGTATTGGCCACAAAGCCGATCTGAGTGGGCTAAACTCTTTTTGTGCAGAACCTTTAGGTTGTGCATCATTCATAGATCATCCAATCCTTTCATATAATATTATTTACATATATATTATAACTGCTCATTTTAAAATTGTAAATAACCAAATTTAAATATATTCAATAAATTTGATTAAAAAAATTAATTTTTTACACTTATTGCCAATTTGAAATTGAAAATTCAATCAATATTAATGTATGCTGCGATTTTGCAAATATATTTCTAAATTTTAAATATTTTGAAAATGGAGTTTATGTTTCGAAGCGTAAACTTCGGATTTGCTGCCGTTGTGACCCTTCATAGTTAAATTAGAACAATTTTCGAAAATTTTATGGCCGAAAACGATATTATTCGATAAAATCGAAATTTCTTTTAAATTTTTACAACCACAAAAGGCACTATTGCCGATTGCCGTGAGGTTTTCAGTTGTAGTAAATTTTTCTAAAGATGAACAATCTGCAAAGGCATATGCTCGAATTTTTTTAACAGAATCTCCAAAATTAACTTTTTTTAGATTTTCGCAACCATAGAATGCTGCTTCGTCAATGTATTTTAAATTGTTCCCCGCGCAAATTTCTTCGATCTTTTTGCAGTCATAAAATGCGCATTCCTTGATGGTTATAACCGAGTCAGGGATGGTGATTTTTCCGGTTCTATCCAGAGGACAAGTGACAAGAGCAGTGCCGTCTTTTGTGCACATTATACCATCTATGGATTTGAAAGACTTATTTTTAGGGCTTATTTCTATATTTTTTAAAGAACGACAGCCACACATTGAAAGCTCCATTATGTTGGAAGCGGACGAACCGATGTAAATTTTTTCCATACTTTCACAACTTCCGAAAGCCAACCTGCCGATGGTGACGAGCGATTCGGGCAGAATGGCTTCTTTCAGACCCGAACAACCGTAAAAAGCGTAATCATCTATACAAGTTATTTTTTTGGAAAATGAAATCTCCTCAATCTCGCTGTGCCCGGAAAAGGCGCCACAATTTATTTTTTTTACATTTTTTGGAATTATAACTTTAGTGGAATTTCCATTGTATGAGACAAGTTCCTCTGAATCATTTATACAAAAATCAGAATTTTGGGATTTTTCAACAAAATTTTGGTCATTAATCTCGAGAGCAGAAATATTCATAGCAGATGCGACAGCTCCGAAAACAAATAAAGCAACAAATACTTTTGTGATTTTTAAAATCTTTTTCATAAATAACATCTTCATGTCCTCCAAATTTTTAAGCATATTTAATTAGATAACCTAAATTTTACCATAATATGCCTATACAAGTCAATCAAAAGTATCATTTACTTGGTTTAAAGCTGTCTTTCAGGCCTACACTTCTGTTAAATACTAAATTTTCGCCGTTTGATGAATCTTTATCAAGGCAAAAATAGCCGGTTCTCATGAATTGATATGAATTGCCTAGCTGTGCGGTTTTTAGATAATTTTCAAGTTTGCAGTTTTTTAAAACTTTCAGCGAATCCGGATTTAAAACTTTCATGAAATCGCCCTCGGATTCCGGGTCAGGGACAGAAAATAAATTATCATAAAGGTTTATCGTTGCGTCAATGGCGGTGTTAACGTCCACCCAATGAATTGTGCTCTTGATTTTTCTTCCGTCCTGAGTATTGCCGCCTCTGGAATTCTCGTCGTACTCGCAGTAAACTTCGATAACATTACCGTCGGAATCTTTTTTGCAGCCGGTGCATTTTACGACATAGGCGGATTTTAGGCGGACTTCATTGCCGGGGAATAATCTGAAATATTTTTTGGAAGGTTCTTCCATGAAATCTTCGGCTTCGATATAAACTTCTCTCGAAAAGCTTACGCTGTGTGTGCCCGCGGAGGAATCGTTGGGATTGTTTTCGATTTCAAATACTTCGGTTTTTTCTTGCGGATAATTTGTAATCACAAGTTTGATGGGGTTCAAAACGCCCATGACGCGCGTTGCGTTGAGGTTTAAATCTTCGCGCAGACAGTGCTCCAAAAAGGCATATTCGACAGTACTTATAACTTTGGAAACACCTATTCTTTCGCAGAAATTTCGAATCGATGCGGGAGTGTAGCCGCGACGTCTGAGACCGCAAATTGTTGGAAGTCTGGGGTCGTCCCAGCCCGAAACCACGCCTTCTTCGACGAGTTTTCTGAGCTTACGCTTGCTCATAACCGTGTTATTTATGTTAAGTCTCGCAAATTCGATTTGACGGGGCTTTTGAGGCAATTCGGAATTATTCACAACCCAATCGTAAAGCGGTCTGTGATCTTCGAATTCAAGCGAGCACAAAGAGTGCGTAATGCCCTCCATTGCGTCCTCGATGGGGTGCGCGTAATCATACATGGGATAAATGCACCACTTGTCTCCGGTTCGATGATGCGAAGAGTGATTTATCCTGTAAATGACGGGGTCGCGCATGTTGAAATTCCCTGAACTCAAATCGATTTTGGCTCTTAAAGTCATTTTTCCGTCGGGGAATTCTCCGTTTTTCATCCTTTTGAAAAGTTCAAGGCTTTCGCTTGAAGGTCTGTCTCGATACGGGCTTTTCGCGGGAGTTGAAGCGTCACCGCGGTTGGCTTTGACTTCCTCGGGAGTGAGCTCGCAAACGTAAGCGAGGCCTTTTTCGATGAGCTTGCAAGCGTTTTCATACATGACATCGAAATACTCGGAAGCGTAGTAAAATCTGTCTTCCCAGTCGAAGCCAAGCCATTTTACGTCTTCTTTTATGGAGTCGACGTACTCAACATCTTCTTTGGAGGGATTTGTGTCATCCATTCTTAAGTTGCATTTCCCGGAAAATTTTTTGGCAGCGCCGAAATCAATACAAATAGCCTTGGCGTGACCTATGTGCAAATAGCCGTTGGGCTCAGGAGGAAACCTGGTGTGAACGTCTTCGTGAGCGAATCTTCCGCCCTCGGAAATGTCTTTTTTGATGGCTTCGAAAATAAAATTTCCTGTTAAATTTTCTTCTTGTTTATCTAAATTTATTTCATTTTTTTCCATATTTTTAACTCCTTATATTAAAGCTTTGAAAGAGCATTTTTTATTCTTTTTAAAGACTCTTCTTTGCCGAGGATTTCGAGGATTTCAACCGCTCCGCCCGGAGTCATTGTTTTGCCTGAAATTGCGATTCTTACCGGCCACATGACTGTTCCGTTTTTCATTTCGTTTGTTTTTGCAAAATTTATAAGCAGATCGTGGATGTTTTCGTAAGTCCAGGGATCTAAATTTTCGAGCTCCGGCAAGATTTTTTCCAAAACATTTTTAGAAATTTCAAGATTTGTTTTGCTTTTTTTGTTTTCGAACATGTTAATATCATAGTTCGGTAAAGTTTCAAAAAAGTCGATCAATTCGGGAATATCCGAAAATTTCGAAATGCGAGTTTTCAGGAGTTTTGCGATTTTTTTGCAGTCACAATTCTTGACAATCTCACTTATATAAGGGCAAGCGAGATTCGAAAATTCCTCGTCGGTTTTGAGCTTCATGTACTCGGAGTTGAACCAATCTAATTTTTTATAATCGAAAACCGCGGGAGATTTGCTTATTCTTTCGGCGGTGAAAATTTTAGTAAGTTCGGAAAGAGAAAAAATTTCCTGATTGCTATCAGGGCACCAACCCAAAAATGCTATGTAATTAACGATTGCTTCGGGGAGATAGCCCTTTTTCACGAGGTCTTCGAAACTTACCGCGCCATGACGTTTGGAAAGCTTGGAAACCGTGCCGTCTTCGTTTTGGCCCATTATCAAAGGCAAATGAATGTAGGTGGGGATTTCCCATCCAAGCGACTCATACAAAAGATTATATTTAGGGGTGGAAGAAAGGTATTCGCAGCCACGAACTACGTGCGTAATCTCCATTTCATGGTCGTCAACAACATTCGCAAAATTGTATGTAGGAAATCCGTCGCTCTTTATTAATATTTGATCCTCGAGCTCTTTATTATCAATTGTAACCTCACCGAAAACCATATCTTTGAAAGTTGTTTTGCCTTCCATGGGCATTTTCTGGCGGATAACGTAGGATCTGCCATCGGCGAGATTTTTTTGAACTTCTTCGGGGGGTAAATCTCTGCATTTATCTTTGTGGCCTGAAATATTTTCTTCGGTTTCGTTTTTGTCGCAAAAACAATAGTAAGCTGCGCCTTTTTCAACAAGTTCTTTGGCGTATGTTAAATATTCGCCTTTTCTTTCGCTTTGTCTGTAGGGACCGTACTTTCCGCCGATATCCGGGCCTTCATCATGGTTTAATCCTACCATTTTAAGGGTGTTGTAAATCACGGCTTCGGCGCCTTCGACGAATCTGGAGCGATCGGTGTCCTCTATTCTTAAAATGAAATCGCCGCCTTGCGACTTGGAAATCAAATACTCATAAAGCGCGGTTCTTAAGTTGCCTATGTGCATATATCCTGTGGGGCTGGGAGCGAAACGAGTTCTTACTTTACCATTCATTTAAATTCTCCTTTTTCAAAATTATCTTAAAAATTTTTCTACGTATTCTTCGAGGCATAGCCCGCTGTCTTTGATTTTGGGGGCGTTTTCTTTGCCGACGTATCTAAAATGCCAGGGCTCATAAATTACGCCTGTATAATCTTTCCATTTTTTCTGATATCTTTCTATAAAGCCGTATTTGTGAGCATTATCCATCAGCCATTTGTATTCTTTTGTTTTGTAAAAATCATTCGACACGCCATTAAAATCCACCGCCAGGCCGGTATTATGTTCGCTGGCCTTTGGGCGTGCGACAACTCTTTCGGCGCGTTTTTCGGCTTCGTCTTGAGTTAGAACTGCTTTGGATTTTTCACGTTCCACCTGCCTGTTAAAAAGCTTTTTCTGGTAATTTACATCTCTATATCCGGATGAAATCCACAAAATAATTCCATCTTTTTTGGCGTCGCTTATCATGGATTCTAAATCATCGCATGCAACCGCTGAAATCTCCTTTCCGCGGCAGTTTTTTATTTTAACATTTATGTCATCGGAAATAAAATTATCCTTGTTTATGACCATCATTTCATAGCTGCAAGATTTATTCCAATCGGAAAAATCATATGATTTTTTTATGTTTTCACCGCCGGAATCAGCGTCGTTATCGGTTAATGTTTCGGCTTTTTTTGATTCTCTTTCGATTTCTGATTTTCCGAGTTCATTGAGTTCTTCGGTGTCGTTTAAATCGGGTTTTTGAGATGTTGCGGAGGTTAATCCTTCGGTTTCATCTTTGTAAAACTGCTTATCTATGAAACTGTAAAACGAAAAAACTCCAATACCCAAAACCGCCAAAACTGCGGTACTGACGAGTCCCCATTTTAGAGTCTTTCCTACTGCTTTTTTCGAATTTTTATAGAAATTTTCTTTTTTAATATCTTTGGGAGATAAACGCTTGTAGCAACCCATTTTTCAAATCCTCCTGCGATGCAGCATTTCATTATTCATAATACAAAATTTTCCCTGAAATTTCAACTGACTCCGATGATTTAAAATTAACGATTTCCGGTCTGATTCTCAAAATCACCGATACGCCGTTAACGGAATGAATCTTTCCGCCGAGCAGCCTTACGTTGCCGAAAGATTCAATAGGAGCGCAAAAATCAGTTTTGCCATTCTCGCCCACTATTCCTCTTTGAATTATGACATTGGAGCCGGCTCTTCCGATTATACTTTGAATGAACCCACCGTTAACTTTCAGCGTGCCCGAGACATCAAAAGCATATTTATCTTTATCGCAAAGATATTTTCCGGAATTTACAATTACTTTTGAAGTTGAATGAGCGGAGTAAACAACACCGTGATCCGCAAAATTTTGCCCGGAACAATTGAGATAAACCGCAGTATTCTCTCCGGTTGCGCATATTGCATATTTTTTGAATCCCATGCCGTAAGCTTTTCCGAAAGAGACATTATCATTCAGTATAAGGACACTATTGCCGTGGAGTTCGAAACAGCTCATAGAACGGTATAGCGAGCCGCATTTCCTATTATTTTCCACACAAACATTATCGGCAAATATTGCAAAAGAATTCCTTTCTAATATAAATTTTACATTCGAAAGTTTTGCATGGCCTCTGATGCATATTGGTCTTTTCAAAAATATTTTATAATTGCGGCCAAATTTATTTTCAAATTTTATTTCATCGCATAAAGTAATGATGGTGCCGATGGTTTCGTCCTCAAGAGCCTCGATAAATTCACGCTTGGTTTTGATGGTTGCTATTTTACTTTGCAAAATTTTGTTGTAATTCAAATTATTTTTATCGGCAGCCAAAAGGTCAGAATAATTTTCAACAAGGACTTTTTCGTTATAATCGAGGTTATCGTACAGCGCAAAAATTCTTTCCAGACGCTTTGTGTGAGATATCCAGGGGCAATCGGGAATATTTTTTATAAACCTTGAAATCGTCGCACTATCGATATGCATATTTTCGGAATTATCTTTCAGGAGCTCAAAGCTGTCAATTTTCTCGAAAGTTTTATTTGAGGAATCGAAAGAAAATGCATTGAATTTAAAACTGTTTTTGGTGATTTCAACTGAAGAATAAACAGGAGATTCCAATTTAATGGATTTTTCATACGGAAAATCTATGGGGAAATACTGTTGATAATTTTTCACGCCGGACGTGCCGGGAGTTACAAAAACCGTGCCTTCGGGGGTGGAATATGTTTTTAGTGCATATTCGTTTTCGGATATTTTTACTTTTGAAGATAGAATTTTTTCTCCGTGAGCCAAAAGTGGCGTCCTTAAATAAACATGATCATGGCCGCCGAATACCACATCTATTTTCCCTTCGTAGACCAAGTTTACTATTTGCTTTCCGATGGATTTTACGTCCGGGTCAACGTGGTGAGGGCCGTTGGAATACGGGCTTTTATGCGTCAAAAGAACCTTCCAAGGAGTTTTTGCGTTTTTTGCGATATTTAACGCCCAACTGTATTGACGACGGTCGAGTTTGTCATCACAGCCGGTATTGGTGTTGAGAACTATGAACGTGGCGTTCCCGCAGATAAAACTATAGTATGCGCCGTAGGAAGAATTTTGAGGAGGAATATCGGGGATATTAAAATGAGACAGAACCGAATTTTCAATGCCGTTATTGACCGCAAGAGAATTGACTCGAGCCTCATGATTACCACTAAGAGGCATAAAAGGGTGATTTTTCCAGATTTCAGAGTTCAAAATCCAGTCCCAAAACTCTTCGTTATTGCCGTCATCTACAAAATCCCCCAAATGAACCACGAAATCAGAGCCGGGAGTATTTGAAAAAGCGGATTCGACCATTTCGAGGAAGGTTTGATAATCGCTGTGAACCATTCCTTGGGAGTCGGACAGAATTAAAAACTTAATTTTTTCGGAGTCGGGATTTATTGTCGTTTCGAAAATATCTGTTATTTTTTGGTCGCCAAAAATTATTCGATAATATATTTTGCCGGGGGTTAAATTACTGAGTTTGGCGGAATATTTTGTGAACTCGGCAATTTTAAAACTTGAAACAAGACCTAAATTCAGAACCGGGATAAGTTTTTTAACTGTTTTGGATGAGGCTTCGGAAATGATCGAATTTTTAAAATCTTTTGAATAGGAATACTCTATGTGGCATTTTTTTATATCAGTATTTGTGAACCACCTGAATTTGCGTTCAGAATGGGGATTTTCGCCCAAACTTACAGTAATTCCAAAAGGCTTGTCGTGAATATTCATATTGCTTTCGCATGCGCAGTCTTTGTTTATGTCGCTCAAAAAATCTTCGGCAAGTTCCAAAATTATTTCTCCGGCGCCGCGTATAAAACTGGGGCTGACGTAATTTTGAGCAAAGCTGTATATAAGTTTTTTGACGTCTATCCTAAAAAGGCGAATAAGCTGGGAGATTTGGCCCTTATTTGTTTGCTGATTAAGAAAGGTTCGAACCGCGAAAGAATCAAATGTAACTTTAAAATTAATGAAAATATTTTCACTTACGCTGGATATCATTTCGGAAATGTACTGAGTGAGAAATTCTATCCATTTTTTTATGAATTTCCCTTTTCGAATATTTTCGAAAGCTTTATCCGCCCAGGAAGGCATGTCGCTGGATGAATTATAATAATTTATCAAAATAAGCATAGCCATGTCGTACAGCGTTTTTTCCTCGGAAGTTTCAGGCTTGTAGATTTGTGTATCCGATAAATTATAAATAATTTCGTCTATTTTGTTTATCACGTAGGTGTCGTCTTTGAGATACTTATTTTCAAGCTGAGATAAAATATCGTCAAACGACCGCAGTATTTGGAAATCGGTTATTGTTATTTTTTTTATTAAAAATCTTAAAATTCCGCAAGGTTCTATTTGAATGCCGTCAAAACGGTACTGCACTTCAAGCCTGCCTAAATTTTTTCCGAGCTCTATTGCTCTTTTTTTGGCAAGCTGATTTTTTATTTTTTTCAGCACAAATTCATCGGCATCTTTTCCGGGGAAAAGCGCGCTCATGCTTTTTTTCAGTCCGACTTTTTTTATTTTTTCCAAGAACGGTTTTAGGGAATCGATAATTATTTTGCTTATTTGACCGCCTTTAAAATCATCATTTTTACTCATCTAAAACTTCCTCCGGCTTTCAGTCGAGCAAGGATTTAACCAGTGCAATCTCTTTCTCAAAATCATCCAAAACTTTGGCAGGAGTTTCTAAGATAAACACTTTATCTTTGAGCTCGGGGTGATTTATGATTCTTTGAATGGCTTCTTTTCCGATCTTCCCTTTTCCGATTTTTTCGTGTCTGTCTTTATGACTGCCCAATTTGTTTTTGCTGTCGTTAAGATGTATCACATGGAGTCTTTCGAGACCGATTACTTTATCGAATTCATTTAAAACGCCATCCAAATCGTTTACTATGTCATATCCTGCATCAAAAACATGGCAAGTGTCCAAACACACGCCTAATTTATCGGCAAGATTCACTCTGTTTATTATTTCTCGAATTTCTTCGAATTTGCTCCCTATTTCTGTGCCCTTCCCCGCCATGGTTTCAAGGAGAACTTTGGTTTTTAGAGTTGGAGTCAAAATTTCGTTCAAGGCGCTTGAAATTTGCTCGATTCCGATTTTATTTCCTTGTTTTGTGTGACTGCCGGGATGAAAATTATAATACCCCCCGCCTACACTCTCCAAAAACTCCAAGTCGTCTTTCATTAAGAATTTGCCATAGTGCCTGATTCTTTCTGTGCGAGAACACAAATTAATTGTAAAAGGCGCATGAGCAACTATTTCTGCAAAATTATGTTCGCGGCATACTTTTAAATATCGATCAACATCACCGATATCGATGTCGTGCCAAAAATGGCCAAAAACATTCCTCGTAAAATACTGAAAAGTATTTGCCCCGATAACTTCTGCTTGACATGCCGCCGCTGCAAGGCCTTCTTCGGGTATAAGATGGCAACCTATCTTCATTATATATCCACCACTTTCGCTATTTTAATAATTATATTATAGTGTATTTTCAAAAAATAATAAAACTTTTTTAAACAATAAATATTAATTGACTTTTCGTTAAATTAATGATATAATAGAGTTAATCTTAAGATCATAGGAGGAATCATATATGGAAACAGCATTAAGAGCGCTTGTGAGTTCAGTATTGATAGCGACAGGACTTTTAGTTACCGCAGCAGGAATAACAACCGCGATGGGAAAATTGAGCCCCGCTGATGCGACTGAGTTCTTAAATTTATTCTCTACTGAAAAACCAGTAGTAGTCAAGGTCGTGCCTTCGAGTATTTATTATTATTAAAAATTTTTCTGCTATTAAGAAAGTCGGATTAAAAGCTTTACGGTTTTTAATCCGATTTGTGTTAGAAAACGACAAAAGCCTAAATTTATATTGCATTTATTATAAAATTATGCTACAATATCTAAGAATTATGTTGATAATATAAAAAGGAGGTATAATTATGGATAAAAAATATTCAAATTCGCAATTAAATGAAGAAAATTTGGAAGAAGTCGCAGGAGGAAAAGGTGAGCTGAAAAAGGGTTCTGCAGCTCTGATGAGTTCTTTGATGCTCCTTAGTGGCGCTCCGGGAATGTCCGCATACAGCGGAAAAACATCATCAGGCGCCGGGCAAACAATTTCCACACGTGATTCAGGTTTAGATAATACAGAAAAATCACGTTCTTTCAAGGAAAAATTAAAAGGATTTTTCACAAAAGAAAATCTAAAAAAATATGGAATTCCGGCAGGAGTGATCGCAGGAGGCGTAGGAAGTGCGGTGGGACTTTATGAAATTCTCAGCCATGTATCCAGCCCGAAAAGTAAGGCCATGGTTTCCGACAGCCTGAAAACAGCTCCCGGAACAACAGTTAAAGACCGCATAATAAATACGATTAGGGCGTTTTCGATAAAGGTGGACGATGCGGGATTCGTTGAAAACCTCAAGAAAAGGATTCCTCGCCGGGAACTCCACCCTACTCTTGAACAAGTATTAAATTTAAATGCCGATGAGGCTTTGAAAAAAGGCGCAAACCAGCTGGATGATGCAATTTTCAGCATAATGACCGCAAGTGTGGAAATGTTTACAAGAAATCATTCCAAGTCGTCGGAAGCTACTCTAAGAAGGCTAATCGCAGACTTGGAAAGACTCCAAAAATCCGGACTACTCGCGCAATTCACGGCAAAAGCGAAAGACGAAAAGAAAGCGGAAGAGAAATCCGAGAGCGAAGTTTCAGGTCTAATAGAAAGCAACGGTGTTGAAGACGAGCACAAGAGCGAAGTTTCTGCGCCTGTCGAAGAAAAGCATGAGAGTGTAGAATCAGAGCCTGTTGAAGATAAAAAATCAGAAGAGAGTCACGAAGATGAAGTCACCGCTCCAGTCGAAGAAAACCAAAACGAAGTATCAGAGCCTGTTGAAGAACAGCAAGTAGAAGAGAAACATGAAGGTGAAGTCTCAGCACCAGTTGAAGATCAAAAAGAAGAAGAAAAATCTGAAAGTGAAATTTCTGCTCCGGTAGAAAGCAGCAGTGTTGAAGAAAGACACGAGAGCGACATTCAGGCTCCAGCTGAAGAGGAAAAAGAACAAGAAGCGCCAAAATTAGATGTTCCACAGGCGGAAGACAATCAAATCAACAGAGCCATCGCATCGCTCAAAAACATAATCAAAGAGTCTAAAGGTAATAAAAATATTCTGTTGAGAGACCTGATTGCGAGCCACATTAGAACGCTACTCCCCGGACTAAACCTGACTCCTGACAAAGTTAATGCTGCCATAAAAAACTGCAATCTCGATTGGTATTTCAAAGAAACCATGAATTACCTAAATCAAAGAAATTTCTCACGGCAAAGAGCTAGATTCGACGAATATCTCGGTATGGTTTTCAATTATCTAATCGAGCAAAACGAAAAGGATAAACACGAAAGTGAAGTCTCAAAACCTGTTGAAAATCAAAAGGTAGAAGAAAAATCTGAAAATGAAATCACCGCTCCAGTCGAAGAAAACCAAAACGAAAGATCAGCACCTGCTGAAGAGCAGCAAGTAGAAGAACAGAAAAATGAAGTCGCTGCTCCGATTCAAGAGCAAAGAGAAGAAAAATCTGAAAGTGAAATTTCTGCTCCGGTAGAAAGCAGCAGTGTTGAAGAAAGACACGAGAGCATAGAATCAGAGCCTGTTGAAGATAAAAAATCAGAAGAGAGCCACGAAGATGAAGTCTCAGCGTCGGTCGAGGATCAAAAGGTAGAAGAAAAATCTGAAAATGAAGTCACCGCTCCAGTCGAAGAACAGAAAAATGAAGTCTCAGCACCCGTTGAAGAACAAAAAGAAGAAGAGACTTCTGAAAATGAAGCGTCTGCTCCAACCGAAAATCAACAAGTAGAAGCTCCACAGGCGGAAGACAATCAAATCAACAGAGCTATTGCAGCATTCCAAAATGTTGTGAAAAGGTTTAAATTTAATAGATCCGTCTCACTGAAGGACTTGATTTCATACAATATCAAAACGATATTGCCGGGTCTAGAGCTGACAAATAAAGAGGTTAGTGGTGCTATAGAAAAACATGATCTTGGTCAATATTTTGAATATACCATGAGAATGCTAAACGACAAGAATCATGCAAAAGAAAGAAGTCAATTAAACGAAAATCTCGAGAAAATTTTCAATTATTTAATCGAGCAAAATGAAAATAAGAAACTTGAGCTCGAGAGATTGGCTCAGATTGAGGCTCAAAGAGCGCAAGAAAAGGATGAAACTCAGTCTCCCGTCGAGGAGCAAAGAGAAGAAAGACATGAGAGCGAAGTCTCAACTCCTGTCGAAGAACAGCAAACAGAAGTTCCACATGTTGAAGCTCCACAGACAAAAGACGAAAAGGTTAAAAATGCTGTTGCGGCGTTCAAAAATATACTCAAAGAATCTAAGCACAACAGAAATACCCAGCTGAGAGAATTGATGAAGAAACATATCAAAAGGCTGCTTCCTGGGTTGAACCCGACTCCAGCTCAAATTGATGCTGCGATAAAAAATCATAATCTCGATCAATATTTTGGAGAGACTATAAATTTCTTCAATGATAAAAAATTCTCAAAGCAAAGAGCTAATTTGGACGAATATCTTGGTATGATTTTCAATTATTTAATTGAGCAAAACGGAAAAGATAAACAAAAAGATGAAGTTTCTGCACCTGTTGAAGACGAAAAATCTGAAAATGAAGTTTCTGCGCCTGTCGAAGAAAACAAAAACGAAAGATCAGCACCTGCTGAAGAGCAGCAAGTAGAAGAGAAACATGAAGGTGAAGTCTCAGCACCAGTTGAAGATCAAAAAGAAGAAGAAAAATCTGAAAGTGAAATTTCTGCTCCGGTAGAAAGCAGCAGTGTTGAAGAAAGACACGAGAGCGACATTCAGGCTCCAGCTGAAGAGGAAAAAGAACAAGAAGCGCCAAAATTAGATGTTCCACAGGCGGAAGACAATCAAATCAACAGAGCTATTGCAGCATTCCAAAATGTTGTGAAAAGGTTTAAATTTAATAGATCCGTCTCACTGAAGGACTTGATTTCATACAATATCAAAACGATATTGCCGGGTCTAGAGCTGACAAATAAAGAGGTTAGTGGTGCTATAGAAAAACATGATCTTGGTCAATATTTTGAATATACCATGAGAATGCTAAACGACAAGAATCATGCAAAAGAAAGAAGTCAATTAAACGAAAATCTCGAGAAAATTTTCAATTATTTAATCGAGCAAAATGAAAATAAGAAACTTGAGCTAGAGAGATTGGCTCAAATTGAGGGTCAAAGAGCGCAAGAAAAGGATGAAACTCAGTCTCCCGTCTATGAGCAAAGAGAAGAAAGACATGAGAACGAAGTCTCTGCTCCGGTAGAAAGCAGCAGTGTCGAAGAAAAGCATGAGAGTGTAGAATCAGAGCCTGTTGAAGATAAAAAATCAGAAGAGAGCCACGAAGATGAAGTCTCAGCGCCTGTCGAAGAAAACCAAAACGAAGTCTCAGCACCCGTTGAAGATCAAAAAGAAGAAGAAAAATCTGAGGGCGAAGTCTCAGCACCTGCTGAAGAACAACAAGTAGAAGCTCCACAGACAAAAGACGAAAAGGTTAAAAACGCTGTTGCGGCTTTCAAAAATATACTCAAAGAATCTAAGCACAACAGAAATACCCAGCTGAGAGAATTGATGGAAGGGCATATCAAAAAGCTGCTTCCTGGGTTGAACCCGACTCCGAATCAAATTGATGCTGCGATAAAAAATCATAATCTCGATCAATATTTTGGAGAGACTATAAATTTCTTCAATGATAAAAAATTCTCAAAGCAAAGAGCTAATTTGGACGAATATCTTGGTATGATTTTCAATTATTTAATTGAGCAAAACGAAAAAAATAATCTCAAACTCTGACGAATCAAACAAAAATAGCCACCCATAGCGGGTGGCGCTTTTATTTTTTACAATTCATATAACACATGGTGTACGCGAGGATACTCCAGAAGAATCCCACCATGAAGGTCATGTCGAAGATAATGGATTTTTCAAGCAAGCAGTAGCCGCAATATGCCACCAATGCCGAGAACAGCTTGGAAAATACTCCGAAATACGGCAATTCACAGCAAAAAAACAGGTGTTTACAAACATCCAGAGCGACCAAAATCGAAAAAATCATAAATATTCCGAATCCAATCACACCTGTGCTGACTAAAATAGTGAAATACGCGTTATGCAAATCTAAATTTATAAGTCCGCCTTTTATATATTTTTTGCCGTATTTGATCAAGTTCGCCCGCCCTATGCCGATGACAGGATGGTGCTTAAATATTTCAAGGCCCTGCTTAAAGAGCGTAATTCTGCCGCTGCTAACATCATAGTGTTCGTGGCGACCGATGGTAAGTTCGTTTATATTTTCTATATCGGATTTATATTCGGGAGGGTCACCGGGATCGACGAGTTCTATATCTTTGTTGTTTTCAATCTCTATTTTTTCGGAGGAAGATTTAAACTCTTCTTCATATCTATAAACTCCGGTTATTGTATGTCCGATGAAACTTTGGCATATGTCGCGGAGGGAAAAACACGTTATCATTATGGTAATGCAATATATCACGGCGACAACTATGCTTGTGATAAATTTAACAGTATACGAAAATTTATTTTTAAAAAACATACTGCAAAGAACCCTGATCGTGCTGTAAATAATCAAAAACAGCATTGAAGCATTTGAATCGGACAGGAAAAGGCATATACAGGATACAATCGCAGCAAAAATAATCACGAAAATATTGGAACTTGTCAACTTGATTTTTTTTCGCATATATTTACCAAGCAGAATATCGCTGGCAACCACGCATTCAATCATCGAAAATGCCAAAATATTTGAATTGGTGTAAATCCCGATAAGACGATTGCAATAAATCCCCAGGTGATAGCCAAAAAGTGAACCTTCTCCCTGCCAAAACAGAGTTGCAATCGACGCGAGTGCGCCCGCTAATCCGAAATATACGAAAAATTTTAGAAGAAAAATCATTTCTTCTTCGAAATTTGCGGAAGATTCAGAGGTGTACATTCCGTAAAACATAAAAAAGCATACAGCAACACAATAAGCAAGGGCTATGTTCGGAATGAACCAAATGGAAAAATGCACCGCGGAAGTCACAACCATTAAAATTAAAAATGAAAGCAATAAATTTTTATATTTTATTTTAAAAATGCGTTTGCTTAAAAAATAATTATTTATGAGTATGAACAATCCCCACATCAAAAGGATGCACTTTACTGCGCCGAATGCTATATCTACAAAGGCAAGCATCTCGAAAGACAAAGTCATTATAAAAAGTTTTCTGAACAGCGATTCATCCACGACATTATCGCGAAAACTTTGCTTAGTGTAAGATTTTAACAATTTTATTTTATCTCCCCTTTAAAATTAAATATTTTCCTTTACCTTTTCTATTACGTAATCCACATCGTCGCTCGTTAAAAGGTTGTGAAGCGGCAAGGTTACCTCGTTTTCGAATAAATGATAAGCATTTTTATAATTATTGATGTCAAAGCCCATATTTTTGTACGCAGTGAGCATCGGGAGCGGCTTATAATGGACATTGGAAGCAATGCCCTCCAAAGCAAGGTTTTCGATGAATTTATTTCTGAAATCCATATCCTTGCCGAGCAATCTCATGATGTAAAGATGGCAGCTGGAGGTTGAATTTTCGCATAAATGCGGCAAAAATGATATGTTTTCGTTTGCGAAAGCGTCGTTATATTTTTTTACTATTTCGCGGCGTTTTTTCAGGATATCGTCGTATCTTTCGAGTTGAGATAACCCGATAGCTGCGTTTATATCGGTCATATTGCATTTATATGCGGGCCAAATTATATCATATTCCCAGCAGCCTGCCTTTAATTTGGACAGAGCGTCTTTATTTTGACCGTGCAAAGATAAAAGCATGAAATTTTTATAAATTTCTTCGTCGCTTATTCCGTCAACGCCAAGCCAAGTAACAGCGCCGCCCTCAGCTGTAGTTAAATTTTTAACAGCGTGAAAAGAAAAACATGTGAAATCAGCTACAGAACCCGATCTTTTATTATTCCTGCAAGCGCCGAAAGAATGGGCTCCGTCGGCAACTACAGCGACTCTCCCTATCGCCTCTTGGATGCCGTTCATGGGTTTGAAAATATTCTTTTTATTTTCAACTATTTTAAATATGGTATCGTAATCGCACATCACCCCGCCCAAGTCAACCGGGATTATCGCTTTGGTATTTGGAGTTATAGCTTTTTCGAGCTTTTCGTAATCCATTTCGAAAGAATTTTCCCGGGTATCAATAAGGACAGGCTTTGCGCCCACGTGGCAAATAACGCTGCACGAAGCGGTATAGGTGTATGCGCTTGTGATTACTTCATCGCCGGGACCTATGCCCAAAAGTCTTAGAGTCATTTCAAGGCATGCAGTAGCGGAATTCAAGCAAACTGCTTTATTTGTGCCGCAATACGAAGCGATTTTCTCTTCGAAAAGCTTGGTTTTCGGGCCTGTGGTTATCCATCCGGATTTTAATGTTTCAACTACGTTTTCTATTTCTTTTTCGGTGATATCCGGCGGTGAAAATTTAATTGTACGTTTCATTTTTAGGTCTCCTTACTTAGCCAGTACGGCTATGACAGTTTTTATAATTACTTTAAAATCATAAATAATTCCGAATTTTTTTATATAATCAAGATTATATTTCATTTTTTCCGGCAAAATTTCTTGAATGTAAACCTCGTCGGGATTTTTTGCATTTTCCAAGAGTTTGGCTTCGTCTTTGTAGAGGATACTCGCTGTGGAAGTGACTCCTGCGGGAATGAGCAAAGTCGCGAGCATTTCGGGGGTGTATTCTTTTACATAGCGCACAACTTCGGGCCTTGGGCCAACAAAAGACAGGTCGCCTTTTATGATGTTAAAAATCTGAGGGAATTCATCAATACGCAATTTTCTTAGCCATTTGCCGCATTTTGTTATCCTCAAATCTTCGCCGGTAGTTACTTGAGCACCCAATTTTTCTGCGTTTTCAACCATTGTTCTGAATTTAAAAATTTCAAAAACTCTTCCGCCTTCGGTCACTCTTTTTTGCTTAAAAATTATCTTGCCCGGGGAATCCAGTTTTATAATCACGGCAACGATGAGCATCAGCGGCGATGAAATTAAAGCAAAAAAAATTGAAAAAATCAAATCAAAAATTCTTTTGAATATGAGAGAATATTTTTTTGACTGCAATATATTATAATATTCCCTTACTTTTTCATTTTTCATATTTTCAGGCAGATTTTCCCAAGAAATTAAAATATAAATCACCTCTTAAAAATAGTTACAAATTAAATTATAACCATATTCTGCTTCTTTTTCAACAAAAGTGAATAAGCACTCAAAATTTTGGCGAAGATAAATATGAATAAAATTCAAAAAGGTGGTTTAAAATATGGCAGTAGCACTGATAAGAACAATTGTACTCTACGCGTTCATAATCTTCGCAATAAAAATGATGGGAAAAAGGCAAATAAGCGATTTGCAAACCTCGGAACTTGTAATCACGATTTTAATTTCAAACATAGCGGCAATCCCCATGCAAAACACCGCACAGCCGCTGCTCACGGGAATAATTCCGATTTTGGTTTTGATATGCTGCGAAATATTGGCATCTTTCTTGATGCTGAAAAATTTGAAAATAAGACAACTCATTTGCGGAAAGCCGATCATCGTAATAAATGAAGGGAAAATAGACCAAAAGGCAATGGAATATTTAAGATTGAGCACAGAAGACCTTTCGGAGCAGCTCAGGCAGTTGGATGTATTTTCGCTGGACGATGTTTGGTTTGCAATAATGGAAACTAACGGCCAAATGAGCGTAATGAAAAAGTCCGAGAAACAGCCCCCGGATGCGATGACGTTAAAGCTTAAAGTACCCGACGGCGAACTGGAAACCGTAGTTGTGAGTGACGGAATTATTTCGGAATCTTCGCTCCAAAGATGTGATTTAAGCAAAGATTGGCTGAGCGAAATTTTTGAAAAAGAAAAAGTAAAACTCGAAGATATTTTTATAATGACCGCTAAAAAATCAAAACAATACAAAATTATAAAAAAGGAGAAATAAAATGAAAAAATTAATATGGACATCAATTTTATCGGGCTTTGCAGTTGTTTTATGCGTTTTGTGCATGTTCTACGTGATGACGGTTTCGGATAAAGCCGCTACATCGGTAAAAAATATTCAGAATAGTTTTTCGAATTCTCAATTTAAGGCCGCAGAGGCGGAAGTCGAGGAGCTGGATGAATTCTGGGAAAGCAACCACACCATGCTTTCAATTATAATTCACCATGATATGCTCGAAGAAATCGAGGAATCTATAAGCCTCATAAAAAGCACGGTAAAAACCTCGGAAGATTCCAACGACCCGGATTTTTGGCTGGAATCATCAAGCGCTTTGGTGGAACTTAAAAATTTGAGAGAAGTAGAAATACCTACGCTCGGGAATATTCTTTAAAATAAAATATTCGCATATTGAAACCCGGCCCATGTGGGTCGGGTTTGTTTTATAGATTATTCATCTTGATCTTCAGGCTCTGAACCTTTAGCAGGTTTCTTCGGAGAATTAGTTTTTTGGCCTTTCTTCCTATTAAAGGGATTCATTCTCCCAAATATACTTTTAATTTTTTGTGTTTTTGATTTTTTAGCTTTAGGTTTTCCAGATTCTGAAGTTTGTTGGGTAATTTCAATTGCTGGTTTAACTTTTTCGGATTCTGAAGTTTGTTGAACATTTTCAGTTGTTAATTTAGCTTTTTCGGATTCCGAAGTTTTTTCAGTTCCAACTTCTGCTTTAGCTTTTTTACGTTGAGATCTATCTAGTTTGGCGAATTTTTCCATTATTTGTTTGATTGAGTCCTTATTTATAAAGTATCCGAGACGCATACCTGCCATACTATCAGCTTTTAAACCATTGATAAGCTCATCACCCGTAATCCCTTTAAGAGCCTCTCGTTTTATATATTTACGAACGACTGATCCATACTCCTTGAAGCCCATGTCTGTTCCCTTTAAGCCGCCTTGCTTAAGGCCGTCACTTGCATTATTAATGCTTTCTGAGCCACCCGGTAAATATGCCATACTGATAAGCAACACGCCCATTGCTGCACGATTTTTTTCTGTTACTTTTTCTCCATCTTTCGTACCACTCCATCCAACTAATTTAGGACTTACTAACGCTGATTGTAATGCTTCTTTAAACCCTTTAATTCCACTAAATTGGCGGATCAAAGCATTAATATCAATATCTTCTTTTACAACATTCCCATTTCTTATAAACAACTTAGCTGCTTTATTGAACGCCGTACTCACTTTAGTGGTGTTAAATTTTAGGAATTTACCATCTGCATCTTTTCCAATTAATAGTGCTTCTTCTAAATCCCGTGCCCGCTCTTGTTCCGGTTTATGTTTCTTTTTACTTCTTGTGATCTTTCTTAAAAATTTTTTAATACCTCTTTTTTTCGAGGTTTTTGTATCAGATTCTTCAGCTTCTTTATCAGATTCTTCAGCTTCTGTATCCAATTCTTCGGCTTTAGAATTTAATCGTGCTAACACAGCTTGCATGTAACTTAAGACTTTATTAGCTATTACATTGTAATCTTCCATAAGATCTACTTTTTTTATATTGATCTCTGTCTTTTGTATTTCATCTTGTTCTTTTGTTAATTCTTCGTCCAATTTTTGCATTTGAGTCAAAATATTTCCAAGACTACCCTCATATCTTCCATGTAGATTATCAGGTAAATAATTAATCAACACAATTATAAACACTTTCCATGATTTTTTAAGTTCGTCTACATCAGATGTTCCAAAATCAGTAGCTAGAAGTACGCTATGTGCTGAATCGGGGTTCCACGGGTTATTCCCTTCCCATCCCGGGAAAACACTCTTTACAATTTCACCTACTTTACCCTTATTATTACCGTTGTTACTATTCCTATTATAGAAGGAATTGTAACCTGCAACAAATTTACGGTTATACCTGTCAAATACTTTAACAAACTTATCTTCCATCTCTGACCGCTTGGACTTTAGAGCTGCTTTTATCTTTTTTTCTTCACTTGTTTCATTCTTTTGTTCTTCGCTTATTTCATTTTTGTTTGCTTTATCTGTATCAGCTGAGTTTAATTCGTTGAAAGCTGAGTTATTATTCCAATTTATCGGTTCATCGGGCTCTTCTTGTTTGACAACATCTTTCTGTTCAGGTGATTTATTCTGGGATTCACTATCGCTGAAATGTCCGAGAGTTTCATCTAACTTATCAAGGATAGAATTAAATTTCTCGGGAACATAAGCGATTTTTTCAGGGATCATATATTCTTCTATTTCTTTTGTTCGTTTTTCTTTAGTGTTTCCTGTAAAGTATTTCAAACATTCTTTTTCCAGTATTCTGTATTTGTCAATCACTCCACCGCCATAGTCTACCCTCGTCGAAGTATCTTTTACTCCAAGCCCATAGTCTACCTCCAACGGAGTAGCTTCTACAACCCATATATTCCCATCATAATCATTCTTTTCTTCGTCCGGTAATTCGTCAAAAAATTTTCCTATTTTCCCGGAAATACAATATTCATTATGTTTCTCCACAAAATTGTTATATCTTTGTAGTAATTCTTCAAAACTTTTGTTCGGATCTTTAGGTCTATCTACCATTGACCATGAAGAAGATTTTTTAACTTCTGTTTTACCTTCTTTACCGGATTTAACCCAATTTACAATATTTTCAGCACTCTTTTGCAAATTATTTAAGCATTTTAAAGCCAATTCTACCTCGTCAAATGCCTCGTTAAGCAATCTTTCTAGAACACCCACCTCAAGAGGTTGGTTATGCCAAGCGTCTATACTTCTACAACTTATTTCCATTTTTTTGGCCAAAACATCTTTATATTCTCCAATTAGCAAACCTGAAAAGTCAGTTATGCATTTCCATAAAGCATTTTCTTTTTTCAATTTAAAATCACTATAAATAGAGTCCAAAGGATCTTTCCCCTTTTGGGGATTCTTACATTTATGGGGTTCATTCTTAAAGAAATTTATTATTATATCGTCTTTACCATGTCCCTCTGCGCCCGCTTTTATAATCTGTATATTATCATTAAACTCTATTATTTTACCTTCATCTTTATCTTTTAACAACTTAACTGTAGACTCTATATTATTTTCACCAACAATATCTTTATTATCAGCAATAAATTGGTTGTGCTTACCTACAAAGGCATTATAATCATTTGCGAGTAATTTATATTTCGCCCACTTTTCCTTAGCAATTTTCGATAAGTCTTTCTTAATATCTTTTTTAGAACTCATTGCTGCTTTTTTTGCAATCGCATTCAAAGCGTCGATCAGAAAATCCATCATCTTTAAGTACTTATCGAAATTTTCCCTCAAAATACTATACAAGGAATCTTCTTTGTTATTAGTATCTACGGGAGGCCATTCATCTTTTGCATTATTTTCTAATGCTTCTTTTAATGCTTCTTGTACTCCTTCTAGAGCTGTAACCTTTGCCTCTTCCTTTGCAATATCAGTATGCGTAGAATAAAGTACTTTCCAAAATTCATTAAAATATTTATAAACTTCATTAGGATTATTAGAAATATTAAGATTAATTTCAGTGAATCCTTCTAATTTAGAGGCTCCTTCTAAGTTTTTATTGAAGTACGTATTAATACTTTCTACGATTCCATTAAATGTTTCAACACGTGCCATAATTCCTTTTACGATAGTATCATAAGCCCAGCCAAGCTCTTCTATTTTTAATGGCTTTGGTGGCGGATTATTATTATTTTTCCCCAAAACCACTCTATTTTCATTCGGGACATGGTCATCACCTTTGTTTGAAGCCACCGGTTTTTCCTTCGGCGCAGAACTACCTTTATCTGACTTGAACCATGAACTTGCCTTGTTTCCTAGATTTTTTAGTTTCGAATATAAACTGCTCGATTTCCCTTTATCCTTTTCGGATTTTATTTCAGGCTCATTATTTTTAACATTAGGAATTTTTACCGACACATTTTCGTTGGAATTACGCTTATTTAATTTAGACTCCAGTTCTCTCATAAATTCTTCATCTTTTGCCATATATAATCCCCCTCTTCCAAAATTATTCTATCAAATATTTATATAAATTATACACATATAAATATGGCTTGTCAATATATATTTATGTATCTTTTCCAAAAGAAAACAAAAATAAAACAGACCAAAAGGTCTGTTTTAGAGCTGGGATATTTTATTAATACATGCCGCCCATTCCGCCGTCAGGCATTCCCGGTGTTGCGGGTTGAGGTTCTTTTTTATCTGTGATTATTGCCTCGGTGGTAAGAACCATGCTTGCAACGGATGCTGCATTTTCAAGCGCGGAACGTGTTACTTTGGTTGGGTCAACGATTCCGAAAGAAATCATATCGCCGTACTCATCTTTAAGAGCATTGTAGCCATATCCTATTTGATTTTTGCTCTTTACGTTTTGAACTATTACGGAACCTTCTAAACCTGCATTGATTGCAATTTGTTTGAGGGGTTCTTCGATAGATTTCAGAACGATACATGCGCCTGTTTTTTCGTCGCCTTCACAAGAAGCAACCAATTTTTCTACATCTGCAACAGCGTTTACGAGAGCTACACCGCCGCCCGCTACTATGCCTTCTTCAACTGCAGCTTTTGTAGCAGCTAAAGCGTCTTCTATGCGGAGTTTCTTTTCTTTCATTTCAACTTCTGTAGCAGCACCTACTTTGATAACAGCTACGCCGCCTGCCAATTTTGCAAGACGTTCTTGAAGTTTTTCACGGTCGAAATCAGAAGTTGTTTCTTCGATTTGATTTTTAATTTGAGAAACTCTGGCACTTATTTCATCGGAATTTCCTGCGCCGTCAACTATTACTGTGCGTTCTTTTTCAACTTTAACTTGATGTGCGCGACCGAGTTGATCCGTTGTAGTGTCTTTGAGCTCCAGGCCGAGTTCTTCAGAAATAACTTCACCGCCGGTGAGGATAGCTATATCACGAAGCATTTCTTTTCTTCTGTCGCCAAATCCGGGGGCTTTTACGCCGATACATGTAAATGTTCCGCGAAGTTTATTTAATACCAATGTAGCTAAAGCGTCACCTTCGATATCATCGGCGATAATAACCAGTTTCTTACCGGTTTTTACAACTTGTTCCAAAAGCGGTAAAATTTCTTGAATGCTTATAATTTTTTTATCTGTGATTAAAATATATGCATCATCGATTACTGCTTCCATCTTGTCGTTATCAGTTACCATGTAAGGAGAAACATATCCTCTGTCGAACATCATTCCTTCAACAACTTCGGAATAAGTTTCGGCAGTTTTTGATTCTTCAACGGTGATAACTCCATCGGAACTAACTTTTTCCATAGCTTCAGCAATCAGGCTTCCTACGAATTCGTCGGCAGCTGATATGGTGGCAACACGTTTAATATCTTCGGTGCCGTTTACGGATTTTGAATTCCTAACTACAGATTCAACAGCAGCGTTTACTGCTTTATCTATACCCTTTTTGAGAACCATAGGATTAGCGCCGGCTGCAACATTTTTCATTCCTTCGCGGATTAATGTTTGAGCCAAAAGAGTTGCGGTGGTTGTACCGTCACCGGCGATATCGTTTGTTTTTGTTGCAACTTCTTTTACGAGTTGAGCTCCCATATTTTCAAAATTATCGTCGAGTTCAACTTCTTTAGCGATAGTTACACCGTCATTTGTGATGAGAGGTGCACCGAATTTTTTATCAATCACAACATTTCTGCCTTTAGGGCCAAGTGTGATTTTAACTGTATCTGCAAGCTTATTTATCCCGGCAAGAAGTGCTTTTCTTGCTTCTTCACTGTATGCAATTTCTTTTGCCATAAATGGTCTGCTCCTTTGAATAAAAATTTAAATTAAGAAATCATTGCCAAAATATCTTCTTGACGGACGATGATATATTCTTCTCCGCCCAGTGTAAATTTAGTGCCTTTATTTACAGGAATAAGCACTATATCTCCTTCGTTTACATACATTCTTACTTCTCTTCCGTCAATCATTCCGCCCGGACCTCTGGCTATTACACGGCCGGTTATTGGTTGTTCTTTGGAATTTCCTGCAAGAATAATTCCTGCTCCCGAAGAGCGTCCTGATTTTTCCGGTTTTACTACTACCTTGTCTAAAATAGGTCTTACTGCTGACATATTAAAAACCTCCTCAAGTAATAATTGTATTCGTTAGCACTCAACTTTTATGAGTGCTAAGTATAATTTTATATTCTGATGTTAAAAAAATCAATAGATATTTTGATATTATAATAAATCTTAGTGTTTTTTACATAATTAATTTTAATTATGCCGTATTTTATATAAAAATAACCCAAATTATTCTATTGTTCCGCCGCCGACAACTATTTCTTCATCGTCATAAAATACGGCCGATTGTCCCGGAGCAGGGAATCTTTGCGGTGAGTCAAAAACTATTCGTGCTTCGTTTTCATTTAGAGGAAAAACCGTGCAGGGCGTCAGAGTGGCTCTGTAGCGGATTTTAACACGAGCTTTGATCGGTTCGGTGGGATTATCATATTTTATAAAATTAACATCTTTTATTTTTATTTCGGAAGTGTAGCCTTCATCGGGTCCACAAAGGATTACGGAATTGGTTTTTGAATCTATTTTCTCAACATAAAGCGGATGCGCGGCGGATATACCCAAGCCTTTTCTTTGACCGACGGTGTAATTTATCAAGCCTTTATGCCGGCCGAGAATATTACCTTGTTTATCCAAAAAATTTCCTTTTGGGAGTTTTAATTTAGAATTGTTCAAAATAAATTCCGTGTGATTTCCGTTCGGTATAAAGCAAATATCCTGGCTCTCGGATTTTTCCGCAACAGGTAAATTTAATCTCTTTGCTATTTCACGAACGTATGATTTTTGATGATCCTCCAGCGGGAACAAAATATGAGAAAGCTGATGCTGGTTGAGTTTATAAAGAAAATAACTTTGATCTTTGGCGGCTGCGGATTTTTTTAAAAGCCATCTGTTTAAATTTTTATCATACACGACATTTGCATAATGACCCGTCGCAACATAGTCAAATCCGTTTTCAATAGCGTAATCAAGAAGCATCCCGAATTTTATTTTTTTATTGCACATTACACAGGGATTGGGCGTCCTTCCGCTTTGATATTCCGAAATAAAATATTTTATTATATTTTGATTAAATTCTTTGCTCAAATTTAAAACGATATGCTTTATACCGAGCTTTTCGGCCACTGCTTTGGCGTCGTTTATGGCGCTGAGATTGCTTTCTTCGAGCAAATCCAAAGTAAGTCCGCAAACTTCATATCCTTTCTCTTTCAAAATATATGCAGATACAGAGCTGTCTACGCCTCCGCTCATACCTACAAGAACTTTTTTCAATCTAAAAACCTCTTTTCAATTTGTTGTCGAATTTATAATATCATAAATAAAAGCAAAAATAAAAGATCTGCCTGAAAATCAAGCAGATCATTCGTACCATGGAATCATAAACGATTATAGGTTACTAATTTTGTCTACACATTTTTTACAAATGTACTTAGATTCAAAATTCTTAATATCCTCAGTACTGCCACACAGTTTGCAACTGCGTTCGTACTTTTTGAGAATAATTGAATCACCTTCCACATAGATTTCTAAAGAATCTCGAGAACTTATCTCTAAACTCTTACGAAGTTCCATTGGGATTACGACTCTACCTAGGTCGTCTACTCTTCTAACAATTCCAGTCGATTTCATATGTATACGCTCGGCTCCATCTATAAAAAATTTTTGGCGGTCTTCACATTGTCTATATTCTTTTACCGCGCATTTACAATTTTACTATATTAATACTTTTTTGTCAATATCTGACTTTTATTTTTTTTAAATTTTTTATTTCGACGACTAAAAAATGGCTTAATCACCGAAAAAACTCGTATTTATTTTTTTTTATTTTTTGGGGGAATTTATATGATGAACTACATTTGGGCAGGAATTATCATGATAAGTATCATGTGTGGATTCACTACAGGGAAAATTCCATCGCTCTCAAATTCAGTCATGGAAGGTGCACACGACGCCGTGAATCTTATAATTTCAATCACGGGAATGATGGCGTTTTGGACAGGAATTATGAAAGTCGCAGAAAAATCCGGAATCACAAAATATCTTTCTAAGTTATTTACGCCTGTAATAAAATTTTTATTTCCGCAAAGTTCACACAACGAAAAGGCAGTACATGCAATTTGTATGAACATAACCGCTAATCTGCTCGGGCTCGGGAATGCCGCCACTCCTTTCGGAATAAAAGCCGTTAAAGAACTTCAAAAATGCAATACTTTAAGAAAAGATACCGCCTCGAACGACATGGCGATGTTCGTGATAATAAACACGGCTTCGCTCCAGCTGGTCCCTACTTTTTTATGTACACTAAGACAAAAATACGGGTGCAAAAACCCATTGGAAATCGTGCCGTATTTATGGATCGTTTCGATATGCGCATTAATCGTGGGAATAGCCTGTGCGAAATTTTTTGAAAAGGTGATTAAAAATTAATGAATGAATTTGGATTTTACATTATTCCCATTATTTTGGGAACGATAATATTTGTAGCGCTTTATAAAGGGGTCCCGATATTCGATACATTTTTGGAAGGAGCGGTTGAAGGGCTTAAATCTACTTTTTCGATTTCTGCGTCACTTATCGGGCTGATCACTGCCGTAAGCATGCTGAAAAGTTCCGGAACATTGGATATTATAGCAAATATTTTGTCTCCGATTGCAAGTATTTTACATTTTCCTGCGCAAATTCTCCCCTTGGCGATGTTGAGGCCTGTGTCAGGGAGCGGGTCGATAGCTCTGCTTGATAATATACTGAAAAATTACGGTCCGGACAGCTTTATGGGTACGCTTGGCTCAATGGTGATGGGTTCTACAGAAACTACGTTTTACACTATAGCTGTTTATTTCGGGAGCGTAAAAATCAAAAAATCACGGCATACCATTCCCTGCGCCCTGATGGCTGATATCACCGCGTTTATAATTTCTTTGATTATGGTGAACTTTTTGATGACTCATTAATAATTTTAACAATAATTTTGCGCTTTTGGGTTTTATTTTAGAATCAAAAATTATTTTTGTATTCAATATTTATAATTAACAAAAAATTAAGAAAATTTTGTTGACATTTTCCCGAAATGATGGTATCATAACCCTTATACAAAGTATAAAAAATAAAAATTTAATAACGGAGGAGTGTTTAAATGCAATTTGAAAATGACAAAATCGATATAACTGAACTAAATCTGTCCGATACTGACGATATTGTCGGGGGAGCGAAAGTTGTAGATGATATTGACAGTGACTTTCTTAAAACTTTTAAATCTCAGGTTTGCAACTGCGGAAAGTTCGAACCTGCTCACTCTGCGGTAAATTTTGACATATGCGACAATTGTAAATATGCACAAGCACCGTTCGAAAATTCAACCGTCACCTACTGTACCAAGCAAATGAAGTAAAAATTTAAAAATAAAAAGCCTCATCGTGATGATGGGGCTTTATTTTTGTTTTAATCTTCATCAATAGGCATGGCGGCTACAGCATTTAAGTTCATGGAAGCTCTTTTTCCGCTTAAGAATTCATAATATGCTTGGGAGCCAACCATCGCTGCGTTATCTCCACAAAAATTAAGTTTTGGTTCGTAAAAATTGCGGTGTAAAGAACGGCATTTTTCATTTAATTCTTTTCTAAGAAGCGAATTAGCCGAAACTCCGCCGGCGATTCCAAGCGTCCTGTATCCCTTTTCTCTGGCAGCTCTTAAAAAATTCGAAACTAAACAATCGACCACGGACTTTCTAAAAGAAGCCGCCAAATCGTTTATAGGCAGTTCGATATTTTTTTGATTATAATTGTTAATTATATTTATCATCGCGGTTTTTATGCCGGAAAAGCTGAAATCATAGGTATCTTCTCCGCTAAGAGGCACAGGCAGCTTGAAACTGTTGGGGTTACCGTTTTCGGAAATTTTATCAAGCATCACTCCGCCGGGATACGCAAGCCCGAGCCTGCGACCGACTTTATCAAATGCCTCTCCCGCTGCGTCATCACGGGTTCTGCCTAAAATTTTAAATTTTGTGTAGTCTTTGACTTCAATTATATTGGAATGTCCTCCCGAAACCACAAGGCATAAAAACGGAGGCTTTAAATCGGGGTTTGAAAGGTACAAAGAAGCTATATGGGACTTGATATGATGAACAGGAACCAATGGGAGTCCTGTCCCCAGCGCCAAACCTTTTGCAAAGTTAACTCCGACGAGCAGCGAACCGACCAATCCCGGAGCGTATGTAACCGCCAATGCATCTATCGTTTTAAAGGAACAATTTGCCTCTTCGATAGTCTCTTTTACGAGCGGAGAGATGTTTTCTATATGTTTTCTTGAAGCCACTTCAGGAACCACACCGCCGTAAATTTGATGGTCTTTTATTTGAGAGGCGACTTTGCAGCAGATAACTTTTCGACCGTCTTCAACCACAGCCGCTGATGTATCATCGCAAGATGATTCAATCGCTAATATTTTCATTTAATTAAACTACCTCTACAATCATTTGTTTTGTAAATAATTTGTCATTATAATTCCATCTTCTTTTGGGAAATTATAAAAATCTTTTCTTGTGCCTATGATTTCAAATCCTGTTTTTTGGTACAGATTTATCGCAATTTGATTTGATTTTCGTACTTCCAACGATAAAAAGCTAAGATTTTTATTTTTAGAGTAGTCAAGAAGATTTTTTATTAATTTTTTGCCTATTTTATTTCCTCGAAATTTTTCTGAGACTGCTAAATTATACACATAACCTTCATCCAACACATTATACATGCCGGCATACCCCACCAAAATTTTATTTGCTTTAGCAGAAATAAAATATGATATGCCATCGTTAAACGCTGACTGAAACCCTTTTTCTGACCATGGTTCCGAGAAGCATTCGGTTTCTATTAAAGCCATGGCAGGGATATCCTGAGGAGTGCTTTCCTCTATAAGTATTTCACACATAAAAATTATTCCTTCGCATCGAACCAAGTTTTGCCTACGGCAATATGAACCTCCAGCGGGACATTTAATTTTACAGCATTTTCCATTTCTTCTTTTAATAATTTTTTCACTTCTTCGGATTCATCTTCAGGCGATTCGATAATCAATTCGTCGTGAACCTGCAAAATTATTTTTGATTTAAAATTTTCATCCGAAAGCCTTTTATAAACATTTATCATCGCGATTTTTATAATATCCGCCGCGCTGCCTTGAATAGGCATGTTTCTCGCGACTCTCTCACCAAACGACCGGAGTAAAAAATTAGAAGAATTGAGCTCGGGCAAGTAGCGTCTTCTGTGGAATATCGTTTCGACGTAGCCCTGTTTTTTGGCAAGCAAAATAATTTCATTCATATAATTATTAATCCCGCTGTAATGCTCAAGATATTTATTTATATAATTTTGCGCGTCAAACCTGCTTATTTTCAAATCTTGGGCGAGCGAAAACGCGCTCATGCCGTAAAGTATCCCAAAATTCACGGTTTTGGAACGTGCCCTCATCTCCGGAGTGACCATCGAAACGGGAACGCCGAAAATTTGCGAAGCCGTGATAGAATGGATATCTTCGTTGTTTTTGAAGGCATTTATCATGTTCTCATCGCCCGAAATATGAGCCATAACACGGAGCTCAATCTGAGAATAATCCGCGTCAATCAAGACGCTGCCTTCAGGAGATTTAAAATATTCTCTGAGTTTGCGCCCTCTTTCGGTTCTTACCGGAATATTTTGTAAATTCGGCTCAGCAGAACTTATTCTGCCGGTCCGGGTTTCAGTTTGATTGAATGAAGTATGAATTCGCCCCCGCGGTGTGATAAGGTTAACCATGGAGTCAACATAAGTGGATTTTAATTTAGCAAGCGCTCTGTATTCGAGAATCATGTTAATTATGGGGTGGTAGCCGCGGAGTTTTTCGAGAATTTGAGCACCGGTGGAGTACCCGCTTTTTAATTTTTTCCCTTTGGGAAGGTTTAATTTCTCGAAAAGTATGCTTCCAAGCTGTTTCGGGGAATTTATGTTAAATTCCTCTCCGGCAAGCCTGTAAATTTCTTCTTCGGCTGCCTTGAGCTGACGGCTGAGCTCTTCGCCGTGGTCTTCGAGCCCTTTTTTGTCGAGCAAAAACCCAGTGAGTTCCATGTCCGCCAAAACTTTTGACAGGGGTTGTTCTATTTTAGTCAAAAGATGTTCTTGATTGTTTTCTTTTATTTTAGTTTTATATAAATCTTTAAGTTTATCTATAAAATAGCACGTTTTTACACAGTTTTTTTCCGCATCTGTAAGCACTTCCGGCAAATCCGGCGGAAAAATATCGTGTCCTTGCGCCATTGTAGAAATGTCTTCTTTACCTTCGGGGTTCAAAAGATACGCCGCAAGCAAAATATCAAAAATTTCACCCATGAAATTAATTCTGAGGGGCATTATTGTTTTGTAAAATTTCTTCAAATTGAATACATTTTTGTTAATTTTTTTATTTCCGCAAAGTTTTTTCAAAAAAATCCGAAAATTATCATCCAAATCCTTAAAAATATAATAGTTATCGGCGCCGTCGCCTATGCAACAACTTTGAATTACATTCGATTCGGCCTCAGAATGAATAGATATTTCGCCGCAATTTTCGAGATTTTCTAAAATTTCACTATAATTTTTCGAAAAATTCAAAATTATTTTTTTGGAATCGACTTTTTTAGAAATTCCAATTTTATCCATCATTTTGAAAAATTCCAGTTCCGTGAAAATCTTTTTCAGCCGTTCAGTGTCCATTTCAGACGGAATAAATTCGCTGTCATTTATTTCAATCGGAACATTTTTGTTTATTTTCCCTAAATCATAACTCAAATAAGCCTTATCTTTGTCAGCAAGCAACTTGGCTTTCAAATTCGGCTTTATGTCAAGACTTTCAATATTATTATAAATATTCTCGATATTTTGGTACTTTTCGATAAGATTTTTCGCGGTTTTTTCTCCCACGCCTTTCACCCCGGGAATGCAGTCAGAAGCATCTCCCTGGAGCGCCTTTATGTCAATCAGTTGCTCGGGAGTTACGTTGTAATCTTCTTTTATTTTATCTTTATTATACAAAATTGACTCTGCTTTTCCGAATTTAGTTTTAGCAATTCTAACAAAAACATGGTCAGAAACCAGCTGCAAACAATCCCTGTCTCCGGTTGCGAACGTGCATTCGTATCCTTTGTCCTCGCAATATTTAGCAAAAGTGCCTAAAATATCATCGGCTTCATAACCTTCGCATGTGACTAATTTATATCCCATGGCAACCAAAATTTCTTTCAGAATCGGGAGCTGCGATGCCAATTCTTCGGGCATTCCTTTGCGAGAAGCTTTGTATCCGTCATACATTTTGTGGCGAAAAGTCGGCTGGGGTAAATCGAACGCCACCGCAATCGCTTGGGGCGAAACTTCTGACAAAAGTTTGTGCAAAGTAGATAAAAATCCATAAATTGCATTAGTCATTTGCCCTTTTTTGTTCGAAAGCATTTTAATGCCGTAAAAAGCCCGGTTAAGGATACTGTTGCCGTCCAAGACCAAATATTTCAAAAATCATCACCCATTATTTCAAATTGTGCCAAACATTTTTAATATCTTCGTCCTCGTCAAGAATGTCCAAAAGCGTGCTCACTTTCGCGGAATCTTCTTCAGAAAGCGTGACGTAAGTGCTCGGAACCATCCCGATTTCGGAGGAAACAAAATTATAATTTTTATTTTTTAAATAATTATACACATCTTCATAATCATCTTTTTCGGTATAAATTACAAAACATCCGTCATCTTCAACAAAATCAACCGCACCGGATTCAATTACATCTTCCTCGAGTTTAGAAGCATCGACGTCCTCCGAATCGATTACAATGATTCCTTTTTCCGAGAACATGAATGACACGCACCCATTCGAGCCCAAATTTCCGCCATATTTACTAAAATAATGCCTTAAATTGCCAGCAGTTCTGTTACGATTGTCGGTAAGAGTTTCGACTATGATAGCCACGCCGAACGGGCCGTACCCTTCATAAGTAATCTCTTCGTAATCGTTGCCGTCGCCGCCGGCAGCCTTTTTGATTATCCTTTCGATGTTGTCGTTCGGGACGTTGTTCGCCTTGGCCTTTGCGATGGCATCTCTGAGTTTGGAATTCGAAGCAGGGTCAGCGCCGCCCTCTTTCGCAGCAACTGCCAATTCTCTTCCAACTTTTGTAAAAATTTTGGCTCTTTGCGCGTCGGTTTTTTCCTTTTTTCTTTTGATATTGTTCCATTTGCTATGTCCTGACATTATTATTCACCTCAAAAAATATTTTATGATTATAATTATAATATTTTATAGGTTAAGTATCAACCTGGCAGTTTAAGACACGAAGAAACCCGAGCTTGAGTGAACAAACTCGGGTAATTTGTGCTAATTTTTAGTTAAATTCACGAAAATTCTGCTGTGGAAATTATTGATTAGCTTCTACTTCGTTGTTGTTTTCTTCGGCTTTTGGAGCTTCGACTTCTACTTCTTTGTTTTCTTCAGCCTTTGGAGCTTCAACTTCTACTTCTTTGTTCTCTTCAGCTTTTGGAGCTTCAACTTCTACTTCGTCTTTTTTGTCCTCAGCTTTTGGAGCTTCGACTTGTGCTTCTTCTTTATTTTCTTCAGCCTTTGGAGCTTCAACTTCTACTTCTTTGTTCTCTTCAGCTTTTGGAGCTTCAACTTCTGCTTCGTCTTTGTTTTCTTCAGCTTTTGGAGCTTCAACTTCTACTTCGTCTTTGTTCTCTTCAGCCTTTGGAGCTTCAACTTCTACTTCGTCTTTGTTCTCTTCAGCCTTTGGAGCTTCAACTTCTACTTCGCCTTTGTTTTCTTCAGCTTTTGGAGCTTCGGCTTCTACTTCGTCTTTTTTGTCCTCAGCTTTAGGAGCTTCAATTTTTAGAACTTCAGCTTTTACTTTTTTTTCAGATTTTTTCTCTAATTTGAACTCAAAAGTTACTTCTACAGTTTTGTCTTCTTTTGTTACTTTTTTAAGAACTAAAGTTCCTTTATCGCCGGCAACAAGGCCTTTGAGTCCTTCAACATTTCCTGCAAATTTCAATACAACTTTCTTAGCTTCTTCGTCTTTTGCTTTGCCGAGTTCGCCAACGAAAGCCTCTGCTAATTTTGCACGGATAGATCTAACATTGGACACTGTAACATTGCTGACAGTTAAGCTGTTTTTGAATGCTTTTACAGCTCCTACTAAATTGCTCATGAATTCATCAAAATTGTCAAATTTGCTGAAATCAACTTTTACATTTCTGTTATGTAACACTATTCCAGCGATTGCTCCGCCGATTACTGTCAAACCGGTTGCGCCGCCGATAGCGATTTTGTGATTGCTTACAAAATTAAGCACAGAATTTTTGCTTGCTTTTGGAGCTTCGGCTCCTACTGCTGAGCATGAACCTGCCAACATAACCCCTGACATGATTCCGGATAACAATTTTTTGTTCATTTACTTTTCCTCCTAGTTTTTGTTTACCCATATATTGTAACACGCTCTATGATATTTGTAAATGCCATTTTTAACTAAATTTTAAGGGGAATTAATATTAATTTTGATAATTCAATATAATTTGAGCGCAGATATGTTGTTTAATTAATAATTCATCGCTTCCAATAGATTTTTTTTGGCCATTTTTACGATGATTTTTGAGTAAGTATCGATCGGGTCGTCTTTGTTAATTTCTTGATACGAAAGCGCAAAATCAGCCATGCTGTTCATTTCGGTCAAGATTGCATTACCGGGGTCTTGTATGCCTTGTTGGGTATTTTTCAATGCGATGGAGATGCGATCGACAATGTTTTTCGTGCGGTATTTGATTACGACGATTCTGGAGTTTGCATTTTCATTATAATACTCATGATTTTTTTTCGGAGCGTCCTCCTTTTGCGAAAGATATTTCAAATTGACAAGAGCGTCCTTGAATTTGTCCACTTCCGAATTCAATAAATCTACTGATTCTTTCTTTTTTTCTTCGCTTTCGTCGGAAATATTCATTTTAATTGACTCGATTAATGAATTTTTAAAAGATTCTTCCACTTCTGACAGATTTTTTTTGACGGTTTCGATGTCGGGAATTTCGGTGATTTTGTCATCTTTGTCTTTTACAAATTCTAATTTTATGTTTACAGTGCCGTTTCTCGATTCCATTTTGGTCATCACCAACGTGCCCGGAGCGTCATCCGGCAAATCTTGAATTCCCTCGAATTCGGGTAAAATTTTATATGTTCTATAGAATAATGATTGATTTTTAGGATTACTTATAACTTCATATAATTCTTCGCGAAATTTTTTGCTTTCAGATACATTAAGCTTTAAATTTAAAATATCTTCATTACTTTTCAACATATCTACCAATTTCAGTTCATGTTTTCTTTTGGATACTCCCGAAATTTTTTGGATATCTTTGAACGAATCGCCGTGTCTGTGGGGGTACATGGAATTATTTTCAGAAGTTAATCTATCAAACAGATAAAATCCAACAGCTCCCACGGCTGCAGCTGCGCCGGCGGCGATGAATTTATTATTCTTTTTAACTGTGCTGCAGACAGAATTTTTAATTTTTTGAAATTTGCTCAATTCCTGAGCTTTTGCGTTAGGGCACATTCCGGCAAGAATTGCGCCGGACATGACAACTGATAATAATTTTTTACTCATTAATTTTTCCTCCGATTTTATTAAACCTTAAAATACATTATAACCTGTTTTATGAAATTTGTAAATATTTTTTAAACTAAGCAAAGTTTTGCGAGCCTATTGCGCGTTATCGACATTGTTAACGATATCGTAAAGACAATCCACCATCTCGTCAAGAATATCGTCCGTGATTTTATCGAACGATTCGCCGGATTTAAGCTGCAGCCTGTTATCTTCAACGCTGCTGCGGATTTCGTCAAAGCTGTTTAGTATGGTATGGGTTCTTTCTTTCACAGCTTCGATATTTTTTTGAATTTTTTCGTTCACATCTTTGGACAACATTTTAGACAGCGCTAATTTTTGGGCATCAATGCCACTATCATCGGGTTTTATCGACATTCCCCAGGCGACGAATTCTTCTACTATTTCGTTTTTTAAATTTTCGATGGCGGTGTCTATTTTATTGTTCATTTCTTGTTCGTTTATGTTCGAGGATTTTTTGTCCGGGTTCATTTTTAAAATGATGGCTTCTTTTAATAATTTTCTCATTTCGGTTTTTGATGTGCATTTTTCAGAGTCGGGTTTCGCGATGGTAGTAATTTTATTTTCTTGATTATTTTCGGGCTTATTATTTTCTTTTTTAATGATCTTGGGTTTGTTATCGTATTTTTCGAATTTTATCTCTATATTTTTGGATTTATCGTTTTTTAAAGTCCTGGTAATTGTCAATTTTCCTTTTTCGGTTATTGAAATATTTTTATTTATTTTTTTAGGGAATAAAAACGACTTAAGTTCCTTGCGAAGATCCGAAGGAATCTCATCTGACGAAGTTGCGCCGAAAACGTCACATATTTCCTCCAAAGTGATGTTATTTACGACTAAACTGCGTTGGAATGTTCTTAGATTTTTTATAAAATCTTTCCGGAAATTTATAATTGTTCTGTCACCTTTGACGGCTTTAAAATCCATTTCGATGTCCTGAATTCCGGGGACGAGGTTCTTATAAATATAAAACGTGCCGGCGCACACCAGACCGAGCCCGACTCCCACAGAAGTTTCAATTATTGCGCTTTTATTCTTTTTTACAAAATCGGCGGCATAAGTTTTAAACTTTGTGAAAGTGCTCGGCGATTCTGCGCTGAGAGAGGTCTGAGCTCCCGCCAAAGTACACGCTGCCATGACTGTTGCTAATATTTTTTTATTCATTATTTTTTCTCCTATACATAATTCTTCAAGGACATTATAACATATTTAAGTTGATTTGTAAATTGATCTTTAAATTAATTTTAATAAAATTAATCGCCCCGGCTGAAATTTCAAACCGAGGCGACTGGTTATTAATTTTTATGTTTAAACTCCGGCGTTGAAGTCTTTTAATTCGTTTTCTTCGGTGAAATCTTTTAATTCACTTGCTGCGGAGTTTTCATTTTCTTCATTTTTTTGACTTGCTTCATTTGTGGAGTCTAAATTACGATTTTTAAATTCTCTTTCGATTTCTTGAAGAAATGCGGATGCTATTAAAGTGCCAATAGCGGCGCATATTTTGATATCTGGATAACGCATTCCAAGGCCAACTTTTTGCCGATTCTCTTGGTCTGATTTAGAACAAGAGTAACTTTGCCACAAGAGTTTGTATCGTTTTCCATCGTTATTTTATAGTCCATCGGAATTTTTTTATCTTTTGTTTTATAGCCATAAACTCCGTGAGCAAACTCCATGGCACTGCGGATATCCTTCATTAAAACTTTCAAAGTTAAGCCTCCGTCTAAGCCTCTGGATACGATGTTTAAAAATCTTTCATATTCAAACTTATCGAAATTATCCAGAGTAGCTATATCATCCAAACTAATGTCACGAAAATCCAATTCGACGACTTTATCGGTATTGTGAGTACTAACCAAATACGCAATTCCTGCTGCTAATCCGGCGGCGAGACCTGCTCCGCCTACTACGATTTTCTTATGGTTTTTTACGAATTCTGAAACAGGATTCTTTGCGCTCAAAGGTGCTCCTTGCGGAATTAACATTAGCGCTGCCATGAGGCTTGATAATAATTTCTTATTCATTATTTTTTCTCCTATACATATTCTTCCAAGATATTATCATTATAACATATTTAAACTGATTTTTCAATTGATTTTTAAATTAGTTTTAATAAATTAATATCCATAGCGCGCGTCAACGTAAAGTGTATTTCCGGCTCCATCGCGGTCTTCGGATAGTTCAAAATTTGTGTGGTCGGGTTCTATATTTTAATTTTCGTCGTCGGATTTGGATAATTCAAAAATTGAATTATTGGAATCATCATTTTGATTTTCGGCGGTATAATCTCTTAATCCATTTTCTTCGGGATTGCTGTAATCTCTTAATAGATCTGCTTCCGAATAATCGGCGAAGTAGGAGGCGGAAGAATTAGCGGTGGATTCGAAATTTATTTTTCCCTCTTCGTGTGAAGTTGTTTCAGCGCCGATGTTGTTGTCAACCAAATTATCAGAAGAATCCGCGGCAACTTCTACCTTTTCACCTTTGGCTTTATTATTTTCTTTTTTTTCGTGAAATTTTTTATTAGCATTTGAACATTTGCTTTTTGATTTTTCGATAACGCATTCCAAAGCTAAGTTTTTGCCGACTCTTTTGGTTTGATTCAGAGTGAGAACGACTTCGTTACCATCCTCTGCGTCAACTTCAACCATCATGTTATAGCCCATCGGAAATGCCTGCGGTTTATAGTAAATCCAAGGTGCTTTGTTTTTTGATTTGAGCCTATAAACTCTGTGAGCAAGTTTCGTGGCTAAAATGCTGTCCGGCATTGAAATTTTTACAATTTTGCCTTTGTCTAATTTTTCGCATATTTCTTCTGCAACTTTTTCGAATAAATCAGCTTCCAAACCGTCCGGACCAACAGGCGGGAATTCCATCTCAGCAACTTTACCGAAATAGGAATTATGAGCCAAATATGCAATTCCTGCTGCCAACCCGGCAAGGCCCGCTCCGCCTGCTACGAGGGTTTTATTATTTTTTACGAATTCTGAAACGGGGCCTTTTGCGCTCAGGGACATCCCCTGAGGCATTAGCATTAACCCTGCCATAAGGCTTGATAATAATTTTTTATTCATTATTTTTCCTCCCAAAAATATCAATCATTAACTATTAATGTACTGCTTCCCAAGCTGCTAATGATGCATTAAAATTATAATTTTGTGCGTAATTTAAGATTTCTTCCAGCTTTTGCATTTGTTCCTTTATACTTGCCCCGGTTTGCTCTCCTCTTAGTAAGTTTTCAAGTCTGTATCTTAGTGGTCTGGTATTTGTACTTATTTCGGTTCTTATTCTTTTTATGTCTCTTTGCGGTACACATCTCGTTACTATGAATAATATTTGGTTTCTCAGTTCTGATAATCTTGATTCAGGCTTGCAATTCATGATGTAATTTACTTGCTTTTGTACTTCTTCAGTTAAACTTCTCCTTAACTTTCTTTCATATGATCGCCTTGCGGATTCTCTCTGAGCCATTCTCTGTTGTTCTCGCTCTAGGCGAAGTTCTTCTTCCATTCTTGCCAGTGCTTCCGGTCTTGTTTCTATTCCTGCTACCGGAATCTCGTGTACGTCCCTCAATTCTTGTATTCTTCTTTCATATTCTTGTATATTTCTTTTACTTTCTTCCATAGCCTCTTGTATTCTTCTTGCAAATTCTCCGCTAGCCTCGTGTACTTCTTCAGCCATCTCTCTTTTGTCCCTTTCTTCTATCGATTGATCTTGCTCGCTCGCTTGCCTGTAGATTTCGAGAATGGCTTCTCGCTTCTCTTCTGTACCTCCTCCGACATGTTCGATCGCTTCTTCGACATGTTCGATCGCCTCTCTGCTAAGTTTATTTATCCCTTGATGTGCTCTGGCGATTTCTTGTCCTTTTTCAAATTCCAGCACTACTGTCGGTCTTGCTTCCGCTTCGATTGCATGTTCCCGTTCTGCTACGGATTCGGGGGATTCTGTTAATCTAATATCTCCTGTTGCTTCTCTGGCTACTTCTAAAGCTCTCTGATTCAGTCTTTCAGCGTCTTCTTGTGAATCGCTTTCTATTCTTTCAAATGATTCTTTGATATTTCCCGTTACTTCCTCTACGGACAGAGACGGCATGCGTTCTTGCATCAGTCCGTTCAATGACTCTTGGATTTTTTCTCTTAATTCGTCGGATACGCCTGTTCTTTCTTCTCTTGCTCTTTTTAATCTTTCGGCTCCATCTTTAAATACTCGACTTATTTCTTCTGACATTTTCCTTAAAGCTTCTATTGATTGCATCTTTTCTTTTGCTTGGCGTATTTTTACGTCAAGTAATTCTTCTAAGTCGAGCTTTTTCACTGCCGGTGCTTCGTGTTTTTTCGGTTCTTCTTTGACTATTTTTTTAGGCGCTTCTTTGGGCTGCTCTTTAGGCTGCTCCTTTGGAACTTCTTTAAGTTCTTCTTTAACTGCTTTTTTAGGTGCGTCTTGTCTTTTTTCTTCCGGCTTAACTTCTGGTTTAATCTCGGGTTTAACTTCAGGTTTAACTTCATGTTTAGGCGCGGCAGGTTTAACTTCAGCCGGTTTTTCGACTTCAAATCTAACGTCGAATTCTTCAGGTTGGCCCTCTTTTTTAGGTCTGGGCATTACTATAAAGGTTCCTGTGGCATTATCAGGGACATTATGAACGCTGCCGTTAACTTTCAAGCCTGAGGCTTCCATCTCTGATTTAAATTTTTTAGCATCGTTTGCGGAAAAAGCCTCAACTTTTACGGATTCGCCTTTTTTTACATTATCGATAACTTCTTTTTTAATTTCTTCGACGTTGGCATTAGGTTTCTTAACAATTCTATGTATAATCTTTGCAGCGGCAACTGCAGCGATAGGTGCAGCAATAATTCCGCCTACAACAAGCAAAGTTTTTACGGGGTTCGAAACAGCGGTGCTTACAACATTGCCTACGCATTTCAATTTCTGGGGCTCCATTGCTTCGGAAGCAATGCTCGAGTTTGCCAAAAGCATTCCTGACATAGTTAATGATAATAATTTCTTGTTCATTATTTTCTCCTCCATTAATGTTCTATGGTAGTATTATAACATATTCAATCAAATTTGTAAAGTGATTTTAACAATTATTTCAATATGATTTAATTTAGATCTTCTGTGAAAAATTTTTCGCAACTAAACATCTGTCGCAACGGAGACGGCATTCTGCACAGGTGTTTAGGGTAAATTTTTCTTGGAAGAATTAAAATTTTGGGTTCTGATTTGGGTTCTTCTTTTGGTTTTTCTTCCAATTTTGGAATTTCATATTTTAACATTCCTATTTTTGCGAATTCATACTTCGGGCGGATGTTTTTTTCAATAAATGATTTCATATTTACCATGGATTTAATACAGGTTTCATTTTTATCGGACACAAAAAATATTTCAAATTTTTTAATAAAGGGTGTTTCTCCGAAACTTTCAAAAAAATATCGAGCATTATTTTCGTTCATAACGAGGATTTCCGAGGCATTATTATAGTTTTTCTTTATGTAACATTCGCCTTGCGGGTCGGCGTTAAACTTGTAAGGTCGGGCATCGAAAGCCTTTCCGAGTGCGACGTAATCCGAACCTTCGCACACAACAAAAACTGTTAAAGAAAATTTTTCGAAACATTTCGATTTGATATCATCGTGGGTTTCTAAACATTCAACCTCATACGAATAATAATTATCCTGCAAAGGCTTTAAAGCATGGGCTTCGGAACATTTTCCACATACAAGCGCGGCCATCGTACAAATTAGTAAAAATTTTTTCATAACACTCATCTTTCTTAAATTTTTTTAAATCTTAATCGATTCTTATTGTATTATAACACAAAAACTAAAATAATGCAACACTTTAATTATGTTTAGGTTAATTTACAATTTAAAAATAATTTTTTGAAATCATTTTCATAAATTTGTACACCCAATAGTAAAAATATATTTACTTTTCACAAATTCCACATTGTTTTCAACAATTCATTTTAAAAAATCAGATTATTGACAATTATTTTTAAAAAAGGTAGAATATATTTAAATTATTGTGGGCTTATAGCTCAGTTGGTAGAGCGCCGCGTTCGCAATGCGGAGGCCAGGGGTTCGAATCCCCTTAAGTCCACCAAAACAAAGAAAAGCTCGGCTAAGCCGGGCTTTTTTGATGTTAAATTTATTATATTTAGTTCAGCTGCAATAATCTTCCATGATTATACTCAAGTCTTTTTCGCCCGAAACCATTATGCCTTTTTCCAGTAATTTTCTATCTTCGGGAGGAAGTTCGCTCACCGAAACGCTCGTGGTTTTGAGCGGCATATCACTGCCGCTTTCAAAGACCGCTATATTTCCTTTATATTCTTTAACGCAATATTTTTGAGCAGGAGGAATTTTTTCGGGAGGTTCTTTTTCGGCCGAAACCACGGAAGAATCTTTTTGATTTACTTCTCTTTCCGATGAAAAATAAAAAAACGAACCTATTATTCCTAAAAACATGACGAATACAGTAGCGATAAATAATTTTTTCAATCCAAAACACCTCGCAACGGCTTTAATTTTAAAATTATTATTGACTGAAAAAACAAACTATATTCATGATTCGGGAGTAAATTTATTATATTTTAAAATTGAATTTTTTAATAATTTTTGGTATAATTTTTATTCTGTGAAATAATTTATGATGAAGGAAATTGTAAAAATGAATGTAAAATTACTCGAATTCACTCCTAATCCCGAAAAAATCGTAGCAACAGCAGCAAGGCTTTGTTATTCGCCGGCGACAATCGACGAAACAAGTGAAAATTTAACTCCCGAAAAAATAAGTTCATTTGTTAAAATGCTGGCATCTATGGGGCACGAAAGCCCTTTGGAGCACATAAGTTTTACATTCGGAATAGAAGGGGTTTCGCGTTCATTGCTCGCTCAGCTCACCAGGCATAGAATCGCTTCGTATTCGGTTCAAAGTCAACGATATGTAAATTTATCGAATTTTGAATATGTGATTCCGCCCGAGATAGAAAGCATACCCGAAGCCAAGAAAAGTTTCACAGATATTATGAATTATCTTGAAAAGCAATACGAGATTCTCACGGATATCTTGAAGAAAAAGCACATGGAAAACCAAAAAGATAATTCGATAGAAGCCGAGAAATCGTGCGAAAAATCGGCAATAGAAGATGCAAGATATATTCTTCCGAACGCATGCACAACCAAAATTATTTGCACGTTTAACGCCAGAAGTCTTCTTAATTTTTTTAATCACAGGTGTTGCAACAGAGCTCAGTGGGAAATAAGAAATTTAGCTTTGGAAATGTTAAAACTTGTAAAAAAAGAAGCACCGAATATTTTTTATAAAGCCGGGCCTTCATGCGTCAGAGGGGCGTGTCCTGAAGGGAAAATGTCGTGCAAAAAAGCCGGAGAAATGAAAAAATTATTCGAAAATTTATAAAATCAAGGAAGTGAATCGCATTTTTAGGCGACAATATGGAAGGAAAGCTCATTGTAATCGAAGGACTTGATGGGTGCGGAAAAAACACTCAGGTAAAGCTATTGGTGGAATTTTTAAAAAACAAGAACAAAAAGGTAAAATATTTATCTTTTCCGGATTATAACGAGCCGTCATCATCGCTGATAAAAATGTATTTAAACCGAGAATTCGGGGAAAATCCCGACGAAGTGAATGCATATGCGGCTTCTTCTTTTTATGCGGTTGACAGGTACGCAAGTTATAAAAAATTTTGGGAAAAAAATTATAAATCCGGCGAAATTATAATTTGCGACAGGTACACAACTTCCAACACGTTTTATCAAATGTCCAAACTCCCGAAAAGCGAGTGGGAAAATTATTTAACTTGGCTGTATGATTATGAATATAATAAATTAGGTCTGCCCAAACCGAATAATGTGATATTTTTAAATGTGCCTGTGGAAGTTTCTCAAAGCCTCATGAAAAAGCGATATTCCGGGGATGACAGCAAAAAAGATTTGCACGAAGCGAATGTTGAATTCTTAAAAAACTGTAAAGAAGCGGCGAAATACGTAATTAAAAAGGACAGCTGGACGGAAATTTCTTGCACAAAAGAAAATAAAATGCGAAAAATTGAGGACATACACGATGAAATTGTAAAAAATATAAATATTTAAAATTACAAAGGAGGAAGAAAATGGAAATTAAATTTATTGCTCCTGACATCGAAATGAAAACCAAATTTGACAAATTTTTAAGTTCAAAAAATTCTCAAGATGAGCTTTCTGCTTTCGGAACGCACTTTATATGGTCGGAACGCTACGGAACAAAAATTCACATGGATGAAAATTTTGCTTTGATAAAAACGGATAAAAATGATTTAAATTATTATTTCCCTATTGGAAAATTGAACGATGAAGAGCTAAAAAAAGCGATTAATTACCTGATGGAAGACTGCAAAAACAGCGGCGGAAAAGAATTTAAGATTTCGAGGCTGAACAAACAAGACGCTGAATCTTTGGAGAGGATCATGCCGGGCGAGTTTGAAATAAATGAAAATCGCGATAGGTTTGAGTATATATATAATTCGGAGGATTTGGCAAATTTAAAGGGGAAAAAATATCACGGAAAGCGCAATCATATTTCAAAATTCAAAAATCTTTATGATTGGACTTACGAGAAAATTGTTCCCGAGAAAAAAGAAATTTATTTGAAATTTTTCGAAAAATGGTTTGAAAAAAATTCTGAAAAAGAAGGAAAAGATTCTATCGAAGAATTTAAAGCCATTAAAAAATCTTTTGAAAACTATGAAAAACTGGAATTTGAGGGTGGAATTATACTGGTAGACGGCGAAATAACGGCGTGCACAATAGGCGAAAAAATAAACGGCGAGAATTTTGTGGTCCATTTTGAGAAGGCGTTCACTGAATTCGAGGGCGCTTATACGATTATAAATCAGGAATTTTCCAAGACTTTAGAAGAGAGATTTAAATTTATAAACCGCGAAGAAGATTTGGGGATTGAAGGATTAAGAAAGGCTAAGCTTTCTTACAAGCCTTTCTTGTTGCTGGAAAAATATGATGCTGTTGGAAAAACCGGCAAATTAGACTACTAACCTCCGGCATAGAAAGTAAATTTTTAGACAGTTTAAAATTCAATATCTTCTCGTCTTTTCCTGATTCTAAAGCGCTGCTGAATTTTTTCCTTGAAAATAAATTCAAGCCTGAATTTTGCAACACAATTATAAAGGACGAAAAAATCATATCGAGCATCCAGGCGTTCCCTCAGGAAATTATCCTGGACGGAAAATCATTTTCGGCGAAATATATTTATGCAGCGGCGACATTGCCGGATTTTCGAGGGAAAGGATTTATGGAAAAACTCCTTAACTTTACGGCAGAAATTGAAAGAAAACAAAATACGGATTTTTTATTTTTAGTTCCTTGCTGCGAACAAATAGAAAAATATTACGAAAAAATGGGATATAAAAATTTTTTTAAGATTCGAAAAATAAATTTTTCGGGTGAGAATTTTAAAAAATTAATAGCGGAAAATGCTTGCAAAGACGCATGTCGGGGCGAGTTCGAGCGCTCTGTGGAAAAAATATGCAATATGGTGTATAATAATACCAATTATGTGAGATACAGCCGCGAGGATATAAGTTATGCGATAAAATTATACAGCGAATTTTTCACGGGGAAAGTTGTTACCGCGGGCGAAAATTTTGCGATTTGTCTTTGTCTTGGGAATAATATTCTTAAAATAATGTACTTTTGCGCTGAAAATATTCGGGATTCAAAATCATTATTGAATGCGATATATAGGGAGTTTCCGAGCTGTTTGGAGTATCAATTTAATATGTGCGCGGAAAATGAATTTTTTAAATCGTATGGTCGTTCGAAATTTTACGGGATGATTAAACCGCTAAACTTCACCGCAGAAAAGGCAGTAATTAACATCAAAAAAAGTGAAAAATTCGCATATCTCGGGCTGCCTCTTGACTAATAAATTCTAAAAGGAAAATAAAAAATGAGAAATATAAAATTATATAAAAAAAAATTAAGAACAAAATACAGGGAAATTCGAGAAAATATGGATCCCGAAAAAAAGGAAATCCTGGATAATAAGATTCTTAAAAACATATGTATATTATCTGTTTACAAAAAAGCTCGAATAGTTTTTACTTATTATTCAAAAGATATAGAAGTAAACACGCACAAATTGATCGAGAAATGCTGGGCCGACGGAAAGACGGTAGCTATTCCGGCTTGCACAAAAGAAAGCAGGCAGATGGAATTCTATGTGATAAAATCCTTTGACGATATTGAAAAAGGGACATTCGGGCTGATGGAACCGATTAAAGATAAATGCGAAATGGTTACGGATTTATCGAACGGACTTTGCATTGTACCGGGATTTTGCTTTGACAACAGCGGCTACAGATTGGGTTACGGATACGGATACTACGACAGGTTTTTGCAGAGATTTCACGGCGAAACAATAGGAATTTGTTACACTGCGGGAATTCGAAGGCATCTTTTTCACGGAAATTTTGACAGACCCGTAGATTTGCTTCTGACGGACTCTTTCATAAAAGAAATTAAAAAATAAGTGGGTTTAAAAATGCAGAAATATTCAAATAAAAAATCTAAAAATAAACACGGATGCTTTTTCAAAATAGGTTGGTTCATATGCCTTTGCCTGGTATCCGCACTTTTGTCGAGGTACATTCTGGTGGGAATAAACGACATGCTTGCAATAGGAAAATCATCGGAAAGTGTGCTGGTGGAAATCCCTGAGGGTGCGTCTTTGTCGACGATTGCGAACATACTTAATGAAAAGGGACTAATCTCGGAAAAAGGATTTTTTAAGCTTTATGTAAAAGTTATGAAATCAAAAAATCAATTTTCATCGGGTTCTTTTGAAATGCAAAAAAATATGGACTATCAATCTATATTAAATCATCTGCAGAGCAATAAAAACGTCAAAAATGTAGTCGAAGTGACCTTTACCGAAGGAATGAATATTTTGGAGTACAGTGAGCTTTTGGAGAAGAATGATATCTGTTCGAAAGATGAATTTTTAAAGGCCTGCAATTCGAGCGCCATAAGGGAAAAATATGATTTTCTGAAAGAAATTAAGAATTCATCCAGTCGCCTTTACGCTCTTGAAGGGTACCTCTTCCCCGATACTTATAAATTTTATCAGGGAGAGAAAATTTCACAGATAATAGATAAATTGCTTGTGAATTACAAAAAGAAAGTCATTTCACCGACGCAAATAGAGGGCTATGCGGAAAAAACAAGCATAAAAGATCTTGCCGAGAAAAAGGGATGGTCGGTTGATTATTTAATCACGGTGGCTTCGCTCATCCAAGCAGAGGCGGCCAACAAAGAGGATATGTATAAGGTTTCGTCGGTTATAAGCAACCGCTTGGCGACGCTCGAAAGTGACGGCAAGAACAAGTTCGGAGAGTATAATCTTAACAAGCTCCAGCTTGATGCGACTAGTTATTATCCTTACCGCACCAAGGAGGCCATGAAGGAAAAAGGCGGGAAATCTCGAGGGAAAAACGCCGCAAATTATGACACATATAAAATTAAGGGCCTCCCACCCGGACCGATTTGTAACCCGGGAACCGATGCAATTTTAGCTGCGTTGAACCCTGCTCAGACGGACTATTTCTACTATGTGCATTCGCCGTCGGGACAGGCCTATTACGCCAAAACTAATCCCGAGCACTTGCAGAATATAAGAAATACCGATTGATATATGTAGTCTTGAAAGTGGCGAGAAAACTTCACAAACTATGATACTTAGTCCTGCCGCGCGGAACTATACGATTTTAGCCGCGTTGAACCCTGTTCATACGGATTATTTCTACTATGTGGATTCGGACTACGCCAAGACTAATCCAGAGCACTTGCAGAATGTAAGAAATACGGATTAATATATGTAGTCTTGAAAGTGGCGAGAAAACTTCACAAACTATGATACTCAGTCCTGCCGCCCGACACGATGAGATTTTGGCTGATCTAAACCCTGCTCAGACGGATTATTTCTATTATGTTCATTCGGACTACGCCAAGACTAACCCCGAGCACCTGCAAAATGTAAGGAATACCGATTAATATATGTAGTCTTGAAAGCGGCGAGAAAACTTCACAAACTATGATACTCAGTCCTGCCGCGCGGAACTATACGATTTTGGCTGCTTGAATCTTGCTCAGACGGATTATTTCTATTATATACATTCGCCGTCGGGACAAGCCTATTACGCCAAAACCAACCCTGAGCACCTGCAAAATGTAAGGAATACCGATTAATATATGTAGTCTTGAAAGCGGCGAGAAAACTTCACAAACTATGACACTTAATTTTGCCGACCGACACGATGAGATTTTGGCTGTTCTAAACCCTGCTCAGACGGACTATTTCTATTATGTACATTTGCACTACGCCAAGACTAATCCTGAGCACTTGCAAAATGTAAGAAATACGGACTGATGTATGGAGTATCAAAAGCGGCGAGAAAACTTCACAAACTATGACACTTAATTTTGCCGACCGACACGATGAGATTTTGGCTGTTCTAAAC
>CAKUVH010000008.1 GCA_934695425.1 uncultured Eubacteriales bacterium
TTTTCGATACACTGACTGTATCGTAATTTATTTTGTCCGAGATTTTTATCTCAAATTAATTACGGGTCTTTGATATTCTTCATATCTTGTGTTGTTTAATTTTCAAGGTCCTTGCGCTCTTTTCTTTCTCTTTTTTTCTTCTCTCTCGAGCGCTTTTTTATAATACCATATCCCTTTTATTATTGTCAACACTTTTTTTAAAAAAAATTTAGCTTTATCGTTTTCTATAGTTTTTATGATTAAGTGTCGACAAAATAAGCAATTTTACCTTAAAATATTACCCGTTTAATGAGGTTTGACGCTATTTAATGCGACTGAAGCATTTTATCTTAAGATACATTGTACAAAGTTCATAAAACATAACATTTTTGCTTTATTTTTATAAACATAATAAATATTTATAATCTTATCACAACAAAATCCAGCAAAAAAGGAACCGCTAAGCGATTCCTTTCACTCTACAAATCCGAAATAAACCCAATGATTTTATTTGCGTCCATTTTGGCGCCTCCGGTGGCGATTTTTTTGTTTCCGCCGCCTTTGCCGTCAATTTTATCCATGAGGGCAGAAAGCATCTCGTTTGCCGCAAATTTGCCCACATTTTCATCGTTAACCGCTAATATAACCTGATTTTTCTCACCGGATACTATACATATGAAAACACATTTTAATTTATCTGCCATCTTTATGATTTCATTTTGAAGTTTTTTGCAAAAGCTTTCAACTACTTGATATCCAATCTTAATTCCTGATTTTCCCGAGACATATGAAACTTTGGATTCTTCAAGAGGATTTTCGGTAGATTTATTTTCAGATTTCTTAGAAATATTTTTCTTTACTTTTTCTAAAACATCTTCAGATTTAACTTTTAAAACAGAAGCAATGTCATTAATATCTTCTATCTTCTTTTGTACGTATTTTAAAGCTGTATCGCCTGTAATTGCAGTGATTCTTTTTAAGCCTTTGCCGATACCTTCGGTGGATAAGATTATAAATAAGCCTATATTTCCTGTTCTGCTCGTATGAGTACCACCGCAAAGTTCGCTGGAAACATCGCCGTAGCTTACTATTCTTACGGTTTCACCGTATTTACTTTCGAATAATGCCATAGCGCCGGATTTCATGGCTTCTTCCAAACTTTTGACCTCTATTTTGCGCGGAATATTATCGCGAATATAAGAATTTACAACGCTTTCTATTTTGCATATATCTTCGCCGGTTATAGCGTGGTCGTAGTTAAAGTCAAATCTCAGTTTATTGTGTTCTACTTTAGAACCCGCCTGATGAAGGTTTTTTCCGTATATTTTTTGCAAGGCGCTTTGAAGCAAATGCACGGCCGTATGATTATTTTGAATATTTACTCTTTTTTCTTTGTCAATAATCATATGAACTATATCATTTTCTTTTAGAGTTCCCTCGGCGACTATTCCACTGTGAACGTAAACATTATCTCCGGTTTTCTGGACGTCCGTAATTTGAATGCTGCAGTCACCATTTTTTATTATACCTGTATCTGCGCATTGCCCTCCGGAAACTGCGTAAAATACAGTTTTATCAAATACTATTTTTACTTCATCATTCGAAGAAGCAGAATCGCACGGATTATTATCTTTGAAAATTTTTAAAACACGGGAATCACATTCAAAATCTTCATAGCCCAAAAATTCAGTGGAATTGACTTCTGACAATTTATCAAAAATTAATTTCATATCGCTGGCACCATTATTAGATGCACAATTTTTTGATTTTTCTTTATGTTTTTCGATTCGTGAATTGTAATCTTTTTCGTCTACGGTCATTGAATTTTCTTCTGCGTATTGTTTAACGATATCAAAAGGCAATCCGTAAGTAGTAACCAACTCAAATGCTTCTTTACCGCTGATTTTTTTCTCTGTATCTTTAAGTTTTTCGAGCATACTTAGGCCCTTGGTTACAACTTTGGAAAATTGATTTTCTTCTTTTTTAAATTCAGATATTATATAATTTTTATTCTCCAAAAATTTGGGGAATATTTCTTTATATTTTTCTGTTATGAATTCAATAATTTCCGAAAAATTAAAATTCGAGATTTTATTTTTTGCGGTTATCATCATGCAGCGTCTGATAAGTTTTCTGGGTATGTATCCTCTGCCTTCATTTGACGGGCAAACATGTTCGGAAAGAATTAATGCCGCGGTACGCAAGTGGTCGGTAAGAATTCTTAATTCAATCTCCGAAAGTGAATTTTCGGACGGAAGATTTTCGATTATTTTTTCTTTTATAGGGAATAACAAATCGGTTTGGTAAGCTGAATCATAGTCATTTAAAACCATTGCCAAGCGTTCAAGACCTGCGCCGGTATCAACGCTTGTGAATCCGAGTTTGCTGTATGAACCGTCAGCATTTTTATTAAGCTGCATAAAAACACCGGCATTCCAAATTTCGATATATCTTTTTTTGGTATCAAATTCTCCGCCGGGAGTATATTCCTCTCCTTCGCCTGTATCATAGAAAATTTCGGTACAAGGTCCGCAGGGGCCTGTTTCGGCTGTGGGTCCCCAGAAATTATCTTCTTTTCCGCAAGCGATTATATGGCTTTCGGGCATACCTGCCTTTTTCCAAAAATCATACGCTTCTTGATCGAGCGGTAATCCTAATTCTTTATCTCCGGCGAAAACAGTAACATAAAGTTTTTCTTTTGGTATTTCAAGAGATTTAGTTAAAAATTCATAAGCCAAAGAAATTGCTTTTTCTTTAAAGTAATCATTTATCGACCAGCTCCCGAGCATTTGAAAGCTCGTCAGGTGATGCTTGTCCCCGATTGAATCAATGTCGATGGTTCTTATGCATGGCTGAACATCGCAAAGTCTTGGATATGGGGGCTTTTCAACACCTATGAAATAGTTTTTCAAGGGCGCCATACCTGAATTTATAAATAACAAAGTAGGATCGTTTTTCGGAACGATTGAAGAATCCACTATTTCCATGTGATCTTTTTCTTTAAAAAAAGCTATAAATTTATTTCTAATGTCTATGGATGAAATTTTATCCATAATTTTTCCTCCTTAAAATAAGATACATATCATTATATTATACGAATTTAAAATCTATAAATCAAGGAATATCCTCTGCACAAAATACATATAAAATAGGAAAACTCCGCTTTTAAAAAGCGGAGCGATACACTAATTACTTCCACAACAACCGGAGCAGGTAGATTCTTCCAAGCCGGTTTCCATAGTTCTTGGAGGGAAGAATTCATTTGTAGGAAATTTAATTCTGCTAAACATATCGCAGGGGCTATCTGTAGAAGTTACGCATTCTTTATTTGGTATACAAAAATCATATGCAGGAATTTTAAGCTGAACATTACGTTCAATTTGAATTATTGAAAATAATCCCAAAGTAACCGCAACGGTTTTTGTTACATTGCTGCTTCTTACAAATTCGCCGCCAAATTGCCTGCAAATAGCGTCAGGCACTCTGCACTGAGGTTGACATGTACATTCGCTGGGAGCGCAAATTTTGGCGGATAATGCTACAGGCTGCGCAACCTGAACCGTGGCTTTAGGAAGATTGCGGAAAAGAGAATTTGAAATTTCATTTATTCCCGAGCAGCCCTCTGAGCTAAATGATTTTACGCTTCCTTCACTGCCGTAAAGGACTGCTTTTTTATTAAAGACACACAAACCGGTGACATTTGCCGGGATTACGGACGGAGCAATAAAAGCTTCAAGCGCAACTTCAAAAAAGTAAGTTATATCTATGGAGTAGTATCCTCTTCTAAAAGGGATAGGTTCCAAATCAACATATGCCGTTAATACGTTTACATTCTTTACTCTTACACTATTTGCTTGGTCAATGATGTTTTGATTGGTTTCGTTAAAATTTACTCTCAAATTTTCCAGGCAATCTTTATCAGCGCATGAATCGTATATTCTATAAGCATTTATGCAAACTGATTCTTTAAATTGATTATCCTGGCATGAGAATGTAGAAAAATTCTCTGTCATATAAAATTCCCCCTATAATATTAAGCGGGCACAATGCATGTTCAGCGCATTTATGTTCCCGTATTGAAATTCTGATTTTCAATATATATTATGGGAGAATTTTTATTTTTGTTACATTATTAAATTATTCTATTTTTAAGTGAGCGTAATTAGCCATCAATTTTTTAGAGCCTACTTTATCGAACAATATTTCGAGCAAGCTGTCTCCGTTCATGGGAAGAACCGACATAACCGTGCCTTGACCGAATGTTTTATGAACTACTGTCAATCCAGGCTTGAATTTTTGAGTTTTTTCGGCTTCTCCGGCTCCTGCAACCTGACCGAAATGATGAGCGGCGATAAGAGACTGATTACGGATTTCTTGAGCGGATTTTGGTCTGTCTTCTTCATTATCTAAATTTTTCCAATCTCTTGATTTAGTTCTGTCTAAGAGTTCTTGCGGCATTTCGCTTAAAAATCTCGAAGACTTATTATGTGAAGTGCTGCCGAAAATCATACGGCTATCCGAGTTGAGTATATAAAGTCTTTCTTTGGAACGAGTAATACCAACGTAAGCAAGTCGGCGTTCCTCTTCTACTTCTGCCTCGCTTGAAAGAGATTGCATACCCGGGAAAATTCCTTCTTCGAATCCGGGAATAAATACCGTCGGGAATTCCAAGCCTTTAGACGAATGAAGAGTCATCATTACTATGGCGTCTGAATTTTCATCATAATTATCTATATCGGTAAGCAAAGATACCTCTTCCAAAAATCCCGATAAATCGCCGTTTGGATTTTCTTCTTCATATTTTTTTATGTTACTTAAAAGTTCCTTTACGTTTTCTATTCTGGCTTCTCCCGAATCTTTGTCGGTCTTTAAATAGTCAATGTATCCTGTCTTTTCAAGCATTATATCATAAAGCTCATGTAGACTGACTGACGGGTCTTCACTTACACTTACCAGTTCATCAATTAAGTCAGAAAAAGCTTTTAATTTAGATGAAACTCTTTGAAGTTGCTCATATTCCCCGGAATTTCTTATTACATCCAAAAGGTCTTTTCCGGTTTCGTTTGCGATTTCGGTAGCTTGAGTGATTGTGCGTTCTCCGATGGATCTTCTCGGTTGATTTATAATTCTTTTTAATCTTACTTCGTCTTTAGGGTTATTTATAACGCTGAAATATGCGATCATATCGCGAATTTCTTTTCGTTCGTAAAAACGAAATCCACCTAAAATTCGATAAGGAATTCCGGATTTAATAAACACCTTTTCCATGACGTTGGACTGAGAATTCATCCTATATAAAACAGCTATATCGGAATATTTGCATCCTCTTGCAACCAAATCTTGAATCGCTTCAGAAATATAATTTGCTTCATCGTGCTCACTATAGGCGGTATGAACTCTTATTTTTTCTCCCTGCTCGTTAGCGGTCCAAAGAGTTTTTTCTTTACGATTATGATTGTTTCTTATAACAGCATTTGCGGCACTTATAATATTTTGAGTGGACCTATAATTCTGTTCCAGACGTATGGTTTTTGCGCCGGGAAAATGTCTTTCAAAATCGAGAATATTTTCTATTGTAGCTCCTCTGAATTTATAAATGCTCTGGTCGTCGTCTCCGACAACACATAAATTACTGTATTTTTTAGCCAAATCACGAATCAAAACGTACTGAGTATAGTTTGTATCTTGATATTCATCAACTAAAATATATTTGAACTTTTCTTGATAGCTTTCGAGTACCGCAGGATTATTTTTGAAAAGAATTACAGTATTCATTATCAAATCGTCAAAATCCATTGCATCGGATTCAATCAGCTTTTTCTGATAAAGTTCATATATCTCGGCAATTGCGGCTAGTCTGTAATCTCCGAAGGATTTACGTTTGAATTCCTGAAAATTAATAAGCTTATCCTTTGCTCCGGAAATTTCATTTCGTACATTTTTATATGATACAATTTTATCATCAAGATTAAGGGTTTTTATGCACTCTTTTATCAATCTTTTGCTATCGTCGTCATCATACACGACGAAGTGATTTGAATATCCCAATTTTTCGGCATGGGCACGCAAAATTCTTGAGCACAATGAGTGGAATGTAGATGCATAAACATCTTTTCCGACGTCTCCGAGCACATTTGATAACCTGCTTTTCAGTTCTCCCGCAGCTTTATTCGTAAAAGTAATAGCCAAAATATTCCACGGACGAATCGGGTTATGTTTAATTATATTTTTTACGCTTTCGGCGCCTTCGCCGTTATTATAAACACTTTCCAAATTTTCAATTATAGATTCATCTAAAAATTCCGGAATTTCTTCGGTGGTATATGCATCACCGTAATTAATCATATTTACTATTCTGTTTACTATGGCAGTAGTTTTTCCGCTTCCTGCCCCCGCCAAAACCACCACCGGGCCGTTTACTGCAAATACAGCTTTTCTTTGATTTTCATTCATCTTTGAAAAACTGCGTTCAAGCAATTTCTTTTTTAAATCTTGAAATCTAGTAACAATACTTTTAGTCAATTTTTGCACCGCCATGTTCTAAAGCATATGATTGTTTTTTATTACAAATTTTTCATAATTAGGTTTAAAATACATCATGTAAGCTTATTTATTTTTTGTGTTATAATTAATATTTTACCTCATTTTTTTCAAAAAATCAAATTAAAAATATTTACGCAAAAATCTTGGAACTTAGTGTGTTCCAAGATTCATGTAAGTTTAATCCTCAAAAGATTTTATTCGTTCAAGAGATGAGATTTCATATTTTTTTAATTCCATCGATTTCTCCGCATTATCGGGAAGAACCCTTGCAATATTTGAAATAATATTAGCGGAAATAACGCTGCCCAAGCCGTCCGGAGTCTTAACTTTTTCGCCGGGTTTAGGAACTTTATCAATAGACTCGTGGTAAAAATCTTGCTCATATTTCAAACAGCACATCAGCCTGCCGCACGTACCGGAAAGTTTTGTCGGATTTAAAGAAAGGCCTTGATCTTTTGCCATTTTTATTGAAACAGACTGAAAATTATTCAAAAATTTATCGCAGCAAAGCATTCTGCCGCACGGGCCCAAACCGCCAAGCATTTTGGCTTCGTCCCTTATTCCGACTTGACGCAATTCTATTCGCAATTTAAATATGTATGCTAAATCTTTTACAAGGCTCCTAAAATCAACACGAGACTCAGCCACAAAATAAAATATAATTTTACTTCTGTCAAACATATACTCTGCTTCTATAAGTTTCATACTGAGCTTATGCTCTTTAATTTTTTCTTGGCAAATTCTAAGAGCCTCTTTTTCTTCTTCCTTCTTTTTATCAAGAGATTTTAAATCTTCTTTAGTTGCTTTTCTTATGATTTTTTCAGAAGGATTTATAAAATCGGCATCATTTTCAGTTTCTTTTATATATATAACCTTGCCGCACTCTATTCCTCTTTTGGTTTCGGCAACTACGATATCACCAACCTTACAAATTTCTTTTTTATAGATTAGGTAATGAATTTTTCCCACTTCTTTAAACCTAATCCCCAAAACTTCGCACATACATATTCCCCTTACTTTTTACATTTCCGCGCACAAATAACAAAGCAATAAATTAAAATTTATGTTCTTAGGTATCAGCGACGCAACATACTTTAATTTATCTAACATATTTATAAATTTGTCCCCCGAAACATTGTGGCTTTTTTCGTAATATTTAATCAACAAATCATGCAAAACATGTTCAATAAATTTTTTAAATACTATTCTGTCATTTGGAATTTCTGAAGTCAGTAAAACCATCTCGCACTTATCTTCCGCTAAAATTGCGTCTGCGAATTTTGATGATAATTCTTCATATTCAAAAAAATCATTCTTAAAATCAACCATTCTGTAAATCTGGCACCTGGACCTAACCGTTGCAAGAAGTGACGACACAGAACTGCATAAAATTATAAATATGACATCTTTAGGCGGCTCTTCGAGTATTTTTATGAAAGCGTTTTGAGATTGAGTGGTCATTAGGTCGCCGTTTTGAATTATATAAAATTTATAACCGCCCTCATTTGATTTTATATATGCGTCTTCTCGAATTTTTCTTATTTTTTCCACTTTGATTGACGAGGAACCTTTTTCAGGTGCTATAACTTTTACATCCGTATGAGAATCACTTAAAATTTTCAAGCAGCCCGAACATTTTCTGCATGGTTTTTGCGACTCTGAAGTGCAAAACGCACGCAGGGTGATTTCTTTAATAATTTTCATAGTATCCTCAATATTACTACACTCGACAATGACGGCATGAGGAATCAAATGATTTTCAGATAGTGATAATAATTCTTCTAAATTGTTTTCTTCCAATGTATTACACCTTTTCAAATCTATCTACGTTAAGAACAAAAATAATTGCTCCACCGCTTGTAACTTGATACATCGGAGTATTTACAACATCGGAAAAGCCCGTGGTGTCTGACATCAGGCTGTCTCTTTTGCTGCTGTACTGAGAGATGATATCAATAACTTTATTGGTTTTATTATCTTCCACACCTATAATAAGCGTTGTGTTTCCTGACTTTAAAAATCCGCCCGTAGAAGCCATTTTTGTAACTTGAAAATGTTCCTCGGTAAGAGCGTCCATCACTACCGATGCATCATCTTTGCTCATGATAGCCATTACTAATTTCATAAAAACACTTCCTTAAAAAGTTTATAAGTTTGATTAAATTATTTTACCACAGATATTTCCGAAATACCATATGATTTCAAAGCGTATAATTCCTCATCGCCGATTTTTTCCCCGGGCATAACGACAGGAACGCCGGGAGGACACGGACAAATTATTTCTGAGGCGATTTTATTTTTGCAATCTTTTAAAGATTTAGAAACAGATTTTGCCATCAACGCCTCGCGAGGGGTAAGCACTACTTCCGGCAATCTTTCTCCTATAGGGCAAATATTATTGACTTTTTTATCGTGAACTTCTGCAGAAAAAATTGCATTATATAGCCTTTCAAAATCCAAGTCGTCATTAAAAGGAGTGGCAATCAAAACTACGTAATTTTCATCACACATCTCGGACTCGATATTGTGATTATAAAGATGCTTACGAAATTCATAGCCTGTATATCCGATATTAAACACGCCCAAAGTAATTCTTACGGGGTCTGAAATGCTGTCATCGGGGATATAAATTCCTTTTTTTCTTGCGACGTCTTTGATTTTCTTGACTCTAAATTCCAAATCTTCAAAACTTACTTTTCCAAATTTTTCGAGCCATATTCTGCACAAATCCATGGACGCCATAACCGGGTACGATGGGCTGGTAGAACCGAACATCAACATGCTTTGCTTAACATTATTTACAAATCTTTCATCATTTACATGAAGCCATGCGCCGCCGGTCAAAACCGGGAGCGTTTTATGAGCAGAGTCGGAAGACATTGCACAGCCTTGAAAAATAGGATGCAAATTATTTTTTAAAAACATCAAATGAGATCCATGAGCATTATCAACCATCACAGGGATATCGTGTTTTTTGCAGTCGGAAGATATTTTTTTAATATTTTGCAAAACGCCATGATAACTAGGGCTGGTAAGATATAATCCTTTTGCGGATTGATTATCCGATAATTTTTTTTCAAGATCTTTAAAGTCTATTCTTTCAGGGAGCATGGATTCTATATTTATATTTCTTTTTATCCATACAGGGTTCAAATCTAAAAGCGCCATAGTTGATATCGCCGACCTATGAATTACTCTGTCGCACAAAATCACATCTCCAGGGCTCGAAGAAACTAATTTAAACATGGTTTGTATGCAAAGAGTATTTCCTCCCGAAGAAAAGGCCGAATAGGCAGTGGAGTATAGCTTGCTCAAATTTTTTTCCGCTTCTTTTATTATGCCATCGGCTTCATATAAGCTGTCGGTTTGCGGCAATTCGGTTAAGTCGACATTATATAACTTGCTTAATTCCGGGATTTTGCATTTATGACCCGGGGTATGAAAAGAAGACCTATTTAATTTATTGTATGCACATAAAGACTCATATAAATTTTTTTTCACTATTTTTCTCCTGTAAAATGAATATCTAATTTAGTAAATGAAATAATAAAATCAAAAGGAAGTGATTTACTTATGAACTTAAGCAAAAAAGAATACTCCGAAATGACCGGGAAAAGGTGTCCCGCCAGCCCGATATGGAAAGATTTATTCTTTGCATTTGTTTCGGGAGGACTTATCTGCACTTTGGGGCAAGCTCTTTGCCAGTGTTACATGACATATTTTAGCCTTGATAAAAAAACCGCTAACACTTGGGTATCAATAACTCTTATAGCGCTGAGTTCTTTGCTCACTGCGCTGAATTGGTACGGAAAAATAGCAAAATATGCCGGCGCCGGTACAATCGTGCCTATAACCGGGTTTTCGAATTCAATTACTGCTCCTGCGATAGAATTTAAAAGCGAAGGACAAGTTTTTGGAATCGGAGCAAAAATGTTCATAATGGCCGGACCTGTAATGGTATACGGAACGATTGCGTCGATGGTATACGGAGTTATAGTATGGATTTTTCACCTTTATTAGCCTCTTTGGCGCATGACCTCATACATTAAAATTCCTGCAGCAACCGAGGCATTAAGAGAATTTATTTTCCCTTTCATGGGCAAAGATAAAATAAAATCGCATTTATCTCTGACGAGTTTGCTTATGCCTTTGCCCTCGGAACCTATAACCAAAGCCACTGAGCCTTTTAAATCTTGTGAAGTATAATCTTCTCCGTCCATATCTGCTCCATAAATCCAAAGGCCCTTGGATTTTAGATATTCGATTGTTGAAGGTATATTGCTTACTCTAGCGATGTTTACGTACTCCAAAGCGCCCGCAGAAGACTTATCCACAGATTCGGTAAGTCCTGCGGCTCTTCTTTTTGGAATAATAATTCCGTGAGCGCCCGCACATTCGGCCGTCCTGATTATAGCGCCCAAATTATGAGGGTCTTCGATGCAGTCCGCTATAATTACAAACGGAGGCTCATTTTTTGATTCGGCATAATTTAAAATTTCTTCGACCGTACAGCATTCTTTCGCTCCTACAAAAGCAACCACGCCTTGATGAGATTTCCCGCCGGAAATTAAATCCAGGGCTTTCCTGCTCATTTGTTTTAATATTATTTTACGCTCTTTGGCTTTGGAAATAATAGCCTTTAATGAGCCTGTAGCTTCATTTGAGGGCAAGCAAGCGATAGAATCTATTACTCTTCCTGATTTCAAAGCCTCCAGAACTGCATTTCTCCCAATTATGTAATTTCCGTTGTTTTCTACTTTATCACGCAAGTTTTTACATCTCCTAATTAATTTTATTTAAATATTTTTTCATTCCCAGCAAGGTTTCGGCGCTCAAAACGTGCTCCATTTTGCAAGCATCTATTTCTGCCGTGCGTTCATTAACGCCAAGAACTTTATTTATGAATTTACTGAGTATTTTATGTTTTTTATATACTTCTTCAGCAGCTAAAACTCCTTTTTCGGTAAGAGTTATTTTACCATATTTTTCTTGAATTACCAATTCTTCCGCGCGCAGGATTCCGATAGCTTTGGTGACGCTGGGTTTAGAAATTTTAAGTTCGCGCGAAATATCCGTAATTCCTACCCCGCTGTCACCCTGCTGCAAAATATATATAATTTCCAAATAGTCTTCCAAAGAGGCCGTAAGGCAAAACATACCATCCCTCACTTTTTAAATTTTTTACAACTGTCTGAAAACGGACAATTTTTACATCCGCTGCAACATGATTTACCTTTTTTCTTTGATTTATACATCTTAATTACTGCAAATACGATTATCAAAAGCAGTATGCTGAGAGCAACTATATCTGTTATATTCATTTTAACTCCTTATTTTTTAAATTTTTATACATTTGAAAATCAAACTCAAAATCTGGAACGTAAGTGCTGAGAACAAATATGCGATAAATAATTGATATACGATAAAAATGATTGTTAATTTGAAATTTTTAAGCTCTTTATTTATTGCAGAAATTGCCGCAACACACGGGGTATACAGAAGCGCAAAAACCATGAATGCAATAGCACTACAAATTGGAAATACTTCTTTTAGTATGCCGCTGAGTTCAGCCAAATTTTCTGCTCCATAAAGCACGGAAAATGTACTGACAATAGATTCTTTAGCCATTACTCCGGTAAGAAGAGCTACTCCTGATTTCCAATCTCCAAAACCGCAAAGCGAAAAAATCGGTGCAATCGCGCCACCTATTGATGCCAAGATACTCTTGGAATTATCGCTAACCAAATTAAGGCTAAAATCAAACGACTGTAAGAACCAAACTACAACCGTGGCTATTAATATAACTGTACCTGCGCGCTCAACGAAATCTTTTGTTCGGTCCCAAACACTAAGCCAAACATTTTTGGCAGAAGGCAATTTATATTCCGGCATTTCCATTATGAACGGTGACTGTTCACCTTTGAAAAGATTATCTTTGAACAAAAGCGCTGTGAATATCGCCGTGAAAATTCCCAAAAGATACAGTGAAAAAATAGCTATAGTTTGATGCTCCGGGAAAAACGCAGACGCAAAAAGCAGATATACCGGCAATTTAGCGCTGCAAGACATGAACGGAATCAAAAAAATTGTTAGATTTTTATCTTTTTTATTTTCCAATATTTTGGTACCCATAACAGCCGGAACACTACATCCAAAGCCCATAATCAAGGGAACGAACGCCTTACCCGAAAGTCCTATTCTTCTGAACGGCTTATCCATTATGAAAGCGGCTCTTGCCATGTATCCACAGTCTTCCAAAATAGAAAGCAACAAAAACAAAAGTATTACCTGCGGCAAAAAGGAAATAACCGAGCCTACGCCATCTATTACCGCGTCCAAAATCAAACTTTTGCACCAAGATGATGCGCCGAAATATTCCAAAATATTTTGAACCAACATATGAATATTTCCATTTACAAATCTTTCACAAAGATATTTAAGCGAAGTTCCAAATGGTCCGAAAGTTATATAAAAAATCGAAAGAATAAAAATCAAAAAGCATGGAATTGAAGTATATTTTCCTGTTAAAATTTTATCAACTTTGTCCGAAAAAGACAATTTTTGAGAGCTACCGAGATTTTTTACGACACGAGAACAAATTCCGCATGTATATTTATATCTTTCGTCAGGGATTATAATATCTTGCTCTTTATCATAGAGAACGCTTATATAACTGCGAATCTTACTTATTTTATCCAAATCTCTGTCCGAAATTCCAAGTTCTTTAATTACATAAGGGTCATTTTCGAAAACCTTAACGATGTTGAATCTGTTATGTACCTTAAATTCCGAATCTTTGTTGATAATCAAATCCATTTTTGAAAATGCTTTTTCAATTTCAGGAGAGTAAATATCCAATTTTCTTCGAAGTCTGCTTCTGTCTTTGGACATTGAGGAAATTTTAGATATAAGCATGTCTATTCCCTGATTTTTGCCCGCAGAGATAGGAACTACCACTACTCCGAGCTCTTTTTCGAGCATTTTATAATCTATAATTTTCCCTTTGCTAAGGAGTAAATCGGTCATATTAAGAGCCAAAATCATTCTGCAATCAAGCTCTAGGAGTTGCGTTGTCAAATAAAGTCCGCGTTCGAGGTTCGTTGCATCAATTATATTTACAATCAAGTCGGGGGATTCTTTGAATAAATATTCTCTTGTGACAATTTCTTCCGGAGAATAAGGTGAAAGCGAGTAAATACCCGGTAAATCAACTATGTCGATTTTCTTTTCGATATTTTTAATTGTACCCTCTTTGCGTTCCACAGTTACACCGGGCCAGTTTCCCACATATTGATAACTTCCTGTTAAATTATTGAACAGAGTAGTTTTTCCGCTGTTGGGATTACCTATTAACGCTACTGTAAAGTCTTTTTTACCGGAATCGCTTGCAGGAAAATTTAAAAAGGGAACTATTTTTTTATCTTCTGTATGAGCTTTATACTTTGAAGAATCTTTCAAATATTTTTCGGCATCATATTCGCTGTCAAATAATTGTATGGCTTCGGCTTCGGACTTTCTGATACTAAGATCATAACTATGAATATTAATTTGAATGGGATCGCCCAGGGGAGCATATTTAACTACTTTTACGAGAGTACCGGGAGTGATTCCCATATCGATCATGCGCCTTCTCAGAGTTCCACTGCTGCCGATTTTTTTAATCACAGCCTTTTTATTGACAGGTAATTCACTAAGATTCATTTTTTACACCACCTGATTTTTCCAAAACGAGTCATATTTTACTTCTTAAGATAAATATATATTATTATATTTTTAATTATAGTATATTTTTTGAAAAAAGTAAACCCAGGCTAACTTTTTTGAAAATATTTACAGATTTAAATTTTTACATTGAATAAAAATCCCAAAAACTGATAATTATTTATATACATATAAAAATCAGAAGGAACGTGAAAGATTTGAAAAATTTTTTAAAAAAAATTGAAACAAAAAGAAAAAAACTAGTAGAAGAAAGACTGATTCTCAAAAAGAAAAACGAACTCATAGACGAAATAAAAGATGTGTGCATGGAAATTGAAGAAACAAACATGTGGTTCCAAATGGAAAAAGACAGCGATTTAATAGAAGCGTGCATACACAGAAGAGAATTTTTGTATGCGCGATATCGGTATTTAATAAACCAGATAAAATTGGATAAGATATCCTAAAAGCGAGGAATGAAAATGACTAATCATTTACTTATTTTAACGGCATTCTCTACCCTAGCATTTTTATTTATTGTGCATTTGATAATAAAAAGCCCAAGGCCTTTGATAAAAGCTTTGGGCTCGCCGATAAGCGGAATATTGGGGCTTGGATTTTTGAATTTTATCAATAATTTTACGGGACTTAGCGTGCCGCTCAATTTAATGAGTATCACGACGGCTTCTGTTTTAGGGATTCCCGGAGTAGGGCTTATGACAATTTTGAATTCTATGTTTTCGTAAAACAGTGCACCCGGTACATATTTAAATCTTAGTCTTTTATATTTTTTATTTTATTTAAATCTCCGCTGCATAAAGAATCCATATTTTTAAATATTTTTTCGGAGTCCCAATCCCACCATTTAAGATTTAATAAATATTCTGTCAGCTCTTTGTCAAATCGAGGTCTAATTTCTCGGCATGGGTTTCCGCCGACAATACAATATGGAGGAACATCTTTTGAAACGAGAGAATTTGCTCCGATAATTGCTCCGTCGCCAATATGAACACCCGGCAGAACGGTAACATTTTGACCTATCCACACGTCGTTTCCGACTACTGTATCGCCCTTAAGCGGTAAATCTTCAAGAGATGGAGTGAATTTTTCCCATCCGCCACCCATAATGTTAAAAGGGTATGTCGTGACGCTGTTCATTCTATGGTTTGCACCATTCATTATGAATTCAATTCCTCTGGCAATGGCGCAAAATTTCCCTATGATAAGTTTATCTCCTAAAAATTCATAATGATGAGTAACGTGCTCTTCGAATTTTTCGGCACCGTTTACGTCGTCGTAATAAGTGTAATCTCCTACGATGATATTCGGGCGGGTAATTACATTTTTTATATAAACTATTTGTTTTATATTTTCATTCGGGTAGATACTGTTCGGATTGGGTCCTGTCATAAATCAGTCTCCTTTTTATCATCAATGATTTATTTAAGAAATGGGCAAGCATCATCAAGGATTAATTTGATTTCTTAGAAGAATCATGTTTATTCATCGTCAGTTGGCATTTCTATATCAAATCCGCCTCTGATAATAAAATTTCGTAGCAAATTATCAACTTTTACGTTTACCTTTGGTGGAATAAGTTTAACGCCGTATATTTTTTCAAAATAATCTTTGGCTTTAGCTTTATCAACTGTCTTTTTAAGTTCACTATACCTGCCAAACTCATTAATATTCGCTTCATTAAGCCGAAAGCTCATAATCTCTCTAAGCAGCTCCTCGTTTACACCAACTGCAAGTGATAATCGATGAATTTGGTCGTCTTTTGCTCTTAATAAATATTTATTAATATAATCTCTCAAGGTTTTACCCTCATCGACTTCAACATCACCTCGTTGAATATCATGCAGAAAAATGTCTGCATATTTCTGTTCTTCTTGAGAAAGTGTAGCAAATGTCTTATGCAGTTCACTTTCAGCTTGTTTGAGGGCTTCCTGAGTAGTTCCTTCGATATTAAGCAACTTAATGTATTTATCGAATCGGGAATTCATATAGTCAGAGTCGATGAGCCCGGTATCAATTTCTGTTATGTAGCCTTCAAGATCGTACGGGACATCGTCACTGACAACATTTCCTCCTCCGCCAAAAAGTTCTTTGTATCGAAGCACCAAAATCAAATAGGTATTCTCATCGATCAAAACATCTATTACTTTTCCGGGCTTTTCATCAGAATAAGATAATTTATCCCATTTAAAACCTTGGATTTTAGCCGCTTCCAAATAATTATTAAACTGATTAAATGCTTTCGCAAACTTCTTACAAACCTCTTTATCCTCCGGAAGTTTTTCAAAATTTTCGATTCCGGCATTTTTGAAAAGCTCTGATATTTCATCGAAGATTTCATTTATTTTCTTTAGATTTTCCGGAAGGTGCTGCACGAATAAACCCAGCGGTCTGTCCCCGGAATAGAGCTTAACCGCGTCATTGATATTACGTTCCATAGTGTGCGGCTTGCGATAGTAACGAATTGTACCAAACGGCTTATCCGGCCCAAAAAGACGGTTCGTTCTTGAAAACGCCTGAATAATGTTCTCATACTGAAGCATTTTATCCATGTAGAGGGTGTTTATCCACTTAGAGTCAAAACCTGTAAGCATCTGATCAACAACTATGAGCAAATCAATCTGCTTTTTCGGATCGTCGGCAATTCTCTCGTATGGTTTCTTATGTGCCAGGCGGGCAGAAATATCCTTTTTCATTTTGGCAAAAGTAGGAATTGTGAAATCTTGCTCGTATTTCTCGTTATAGTCCTTAATAATTTCAACAAGTCCATCTTCTTTAAACTGAACATTTCCGTTATTATCTATATTAGGGTCAAACAATGCGGTCACTTTAAACTCAGGTTTTGTTTTCTTTATTAAGCGATAGTAATTGATAGCTTCCGGTATGCTGTTCGTAGCAAAAATAGCGTGAAATTTACTGTTGCGACTGAGAGTTGCCCAGTTTCCCAGTATATCATTAACGACTGATTCTGTATGAGCCGGAGTTTGATATTGAACATTAGGGATATAATCCTCAATTCCTTTGATATAATCACCGTTAGGAGCATAATGCCCGGCCATTCTGACCTGGCTTGAGTCCATATATTTATAATAAATCTTGCTCTTTTTAGGGTCGGATATAGCCTCTTCAACTGTCTGTGCCTTCGATTTTTCTAAAGCAATTTTTTCACGAACATCCCTATCCTTAAAGGTCAATACTTTGTACGGATCAAATCCCAGAACATTTTTATCCCTGATACCGTCAGCAATACTGTATCTGTGTAACTCATCACCAAATACGGTTGTTGTTGTATTATTTTTCTTTTGGTTTTCATTCTGAATAGGTGTTCCGGTAAATCCAAAGAACATTGCTCTTGGGAATGTTGCCTTTATTGTAATCAACATATCTCCAAATGTAGAACGCTGACACTCATCCACAATAAAGACTATACGTTTTTTGTTTATCAACTCAATATCACGGGCATTTATTTCCCCTGACTCGTACTTGATATTGCTTATTTTCTGAATAGAAGTGACAATCAATGTATCAGCAGGATTGCTGCTTTTAAGTTTTGCCATAAGTTCATTTGTATTTTCTGTTGACTGAACTGATTCGTCCTCATCAGCAAAAGCACGGTATTCTTTAAGCGACTGCGTACCGAGTTCAATTCTGTCCATAAGAAAAACAACCTTGTCGGCATCCTTTGAACCGGCGATAAGCTGTGCTGACTTAAAGCTCGTCATCGTCTTGCCGGAACCGGTAGTATGCCACACATACCCACCAAGCTGATCGTTGCCTTCCCATTTAGCTTTAGCAACCTTATCGGAAATAGCACTTGCCGCAAAATATTGATAACTACGCATTACTTTCAATACGCCATCGGAATCGTCAGCAACCGTATAAAATCCTATAAGCTGGTGCGCCATGGGAATAGACAGCAAAGTAGAAGCTACCTTGTCCCATTCGTTTATAGGTTCATTATTAAAATCCGCCCAATGAAAGTAGTAATCGGGGTTGAACTTTCCGTCCGGACCCGGATTAGCAAAATAAACTGCTTCTTCCGGTGTCATTGCCACAAAAATCTGCATCAAAGAAAATAATCCACTGAAAATACCTTCGTGAGAGTATTTTTCGATTTGGTGATATGCCTGACTTACCGGTATTCCACTTTTCTTGAGTTCGATATGAATTACCGGCATACCGTTGATGAGCAGCATTAAATCTCCTCGACGATTATTAAGTATGTTAGACTTCGTAGGAAATTTCGGCTGTCGGGCTATTTGATATCTGCTTTGTCCTGCAGCAATTTCACGACGATCGTAGATTTTAAGGCTGACCTCTTTACCGAAATGCAGCTTATCATCGGGATTATCTCTGGTAATAGATACACTTTTACCATTGATGAAACCATTGAGCTTGAGGGGTGTCCTTAGAGCTTCGATTTGCTCTAATATTTGCTGCATTTCACCATCTGTCAGAGGATAATCGTTCAACCTGTCAATATTTCTGTTGTTTTCAAAAAGAATGTCCGCCCAATTTTTAAGTAAATCTTGCTCTGAGTAGTTTTTAAGAACCTTTTTTTCCCATCCTCTTTCGGATAATATCTTTATCAAAGCTGATTCAAAATCTGACTCTTTATTAAAAATCATGGTGAATTCCTCCTAACTTTACGATTTTGTGCTTTTCCTTAAACAAACATCTTTTCAAGACACGCTTTCTTGATATTTTGGAGCTTTGTGAGCTTACGCTGATGAAGAGTGATGAGGTGGTCGAGGTGGCTGAAAAAGTCACCGATTACCTGCTGTTCGGCTATTGCCGGCACTTTAACCTCAGCATTTTTAATATTATCCGAGCTAAGCGATTCAAATGTTGAGCCACAGGAAAGTGTTTTCCAAAAACCGTCCGTATCCATTTTTACGAGCAGTTGATATATGAATTCGTTTCCTTTGATTGCTGCAACACCACGACCAATTACAGCATTATAAGCAGTTTTTCCCATTGCTCCAGCCGGAGCACGAACACTCATTATCAAATCGCCTGAATCCGCTTTCTTGGTAATCTGTGTTGTCCAAATGCGAGGACAAACCCAGCCGTTTTGCAAATCGGCATTACCTTGGACAAGAATATAATCACTTGGCTCATCGGAATAGGTACTACCATCAGGTGATTGTCCCATAGTTATCTGAACGACATCCCCCAACTTACGCCGTTCCCAAGCTTCAGTAAATCCCTTAAAACGGATTTCAGGAACATTTGAGCCATTTTTCGGGAACATCTTTTCGAGCATTGATTTTTTTACACTCAACAATTTGTCATACTTACGCTGATGAAGGGTGATAAGGCGGTCGAGGTGCTTGAAATATGTTCCGATTTTATATCGTTCTTCCTTGTCATATGGAATTGCAACATCAAAATCTTTGATTTTTGTTTCTGTTAATGTCGGAACAGCACCACCAATTTTTGCTGCACTAATCTGTTTTAATACATTATCAGTGATAAGCATTGAAGATATAAATTCTTCGTCGCCCTTATCTGCTCGCATTACGACAACCTGAGGATTAAGAGTTGCATCTTCAAAAAGTCCATTAATTAAGGCACTTTTCCCTAATGTAGAACCTGTTTTCACAAAAAGAATATCTCCATTGTGTACTTTAATTTCAGGAGACTCATCATATTTAAATCTTGTAATATACGTATTTCGACAATTTGTAGTTAATCTATTATCAACAATATTGGTTGGACTGAATGTTAGAACGCCACCTTCTTCTCGGCTAATAATATCTTTTTCGGTATATCCTCTAAAACCTATACGTCCATTTAATCGAACCAGTTCTCCCAACTTACGCTGTTCCCAAGCTTCATCGAAGCCCGCAAATCTTATTTGAGGTTTGCTATTTTTTTCAATCATTTTGCGCACCTCCAAGCAGTTTCTTTAATTCGCTTAAGCCCAGCATATCAAATTTGCCGCCTTCGAGATCGTCGATCATTGCTGAAAGCGATTTTTCTGTTTCCGAAATTTCTTCTTCAACATCTGAGAAAGTAGTTTCATATTTCTTTGCAAGTGCTTCGAGCTTTGCGATCAATTCAGCAACAACGCTGTCAGGCAACTTAACAAGATTTCGAGTAAGCGGCTTTATCCATTTATCCTTGAGCAACTCGATAACCTGTTCATCGGACAAGTTCTCTATAGTTTCCTTAGTCTTCAAATGAAGTTTATCCGCTTTTTCTTTAACTGACTTTTTCAGTTCTTTTTCTTCTGCGATAAGAGCATTGACGCGGACAACTATGTATTCATAAGTTCCTTCTTCAAAGCTTGTTTTAGACTTGAGAGCAGTAATGTACTTGTTTATCTCAGCCTTTCCATATGTGCCATTTTTATTTGCTGACATACTTTCCCAAGCTATTTCTTTATGCTCTTCAGCAAAAGATAGCTTATCCTTCGTTTTAGATAATGCAAGGTACTGTTGTAAAACTTCTGTTTCAGGGGTTGAAATATCAGCGAACACCTCTTTACAAGCATTTGCAACTTCTTTAGCCACAAAAGAAGTATTATCATCATCTAATAGTTTTTGTTTATCATCTTCTGAAAGGGCGTCCAACAGTTCATCATATTCGGATGCTATTTCGGTCATTCTGTTTTCGTCTATACCTAAATTTTGAACATCGGCACTTAATAACCGGCTTTGTACTAACTCAAACGGAATAATATGTCCCTTCCAACCTTCCTGTACTTCAGTTTCTTTGCCGTCTTTCTTCTTAATTACCATATTAGGATCGACGACCTTAGTTGCCGCAAAGCCTTCAGTCTGGATTATTTCCAAATCGACAACAATTTTTGCCCAATCATCATCAAGGAGCTGGTATGCTTCATACTTATCAACAAGCGGAATGTCAGACATTCTTTCAAAAATGTTTTCTGATAAAACCGGCTCTGTTTTGGAAATGCTTATATTTTCCATTTTAGAAATCAATTCATCATATAGGTATTCATCAAAATTGGCGAAGGCGCTCCGGAACTTGCTTTCAAATTCCTTAATATCAGGGTGATCCTTAATTGCCTTTTTGATATCCGGAGCAACAAGCTTACAATACTCAGAAGAAGTATTTTCAAATAAAGTCGACCTGAGTGTCGGGAATGCTTTCCAATACTCACCGAGCTTATCAAGCTCCGAATTAGGAACTCCACCAAACATAGAAGCGAATATATCCCACGTCTCAACAGCTTCGGAGGAATCGACATATCTAGGAATATTAAGGTTATAGTCATTCATTCTGATTTCATCTCGACTTACAACCTTCGAAAATTTATCTATGCTTTCTCTTCGTGTTACAACATCAACTATCTTTTTAATATCTGAAGCACGGAGCTTATTATTTTTACCCTCTTTTATAAAGCCTTTTGATGCGTCAATAATAAGGACATCGTTGTTAGATTTCTCCTTTTTTAACACCATGATAACGGTCGGAATGCCTGTACCATAGAAGATATTTGCCGGCAATCCGATAATTGCATCGATATTATTCTTTTCAATAAGTTTCTTACGAATTACACCCTCTTCACCGCCACGGAATAACACCCCGTGAGGAAGAACGATAGTCATAATTCCATTAGACTTAACGTGATAAAGATCGTGAAGCAAAAAAGCATAATCAGCCTTGCCCTTTGGTGCAAGTCCATATTCGCTGTATCGAGGATCTGTTTCCTTATCGGCCGGATTCCAAGCTTGAGAGTAAGGTGGATTTGAGACAACTGCATCTACATAAATCGCTTTATAAGTTCCAATCGCGTCGTTTTCATCGAAATACGGCCAGTCATCCTCTAATGTATCGCCGTTTCTTGTGACAATATTATCAACTTGGATACCACGCATAATTAAATTCATACGGGTAAGGTTATATGTATTTGCTTTGAGTTCCTGAGCATAGTATTTAACTTTATTTTCGCCTTCAATGTACTTTGATGCACTTTTACCAATGTTAATCAGCAACGAACCCGAACCGCTTGTAGGGTCAAATATTTCAATTCTTTCTCTATCCTTCAAGTGGTTTGCCACGATTTCAGACATAAGCAGAGATACTTCGTGCGGTGTATAAAACTCGCCGGCTTTTTTACCTGCATTAGCGGCAAACTTTTCAATCAAGTATTCATAAATAAAGCCAAGCACATCGTATCCTTGCTTTCCGTCCATGGGAATATCTTTGATAAGCTGAATAAGATCACTGATAGACTTAGACTGAGAAGCTGCGCTGTCCCCAAGTTTTGAAAGCCCTGTTTGAAGCGTATCAAAAACACCATCAAAAACTTTCTTGTGTGTAGGATTTATTAAACGATTAAATGCGGAAAGAGCATCACGGACGTCCTGGACACTGAAATCACTGCCCTTTGCAAGCCAAGTTGAAAATAAATTTTTATAAGAAATGTAGTAACCTATATTCTTCTGTATGCTCTTAACTGTCTCGGTATCATCCTCCGTAAGTTCCGGAAGGTATTCGTCTGTCCAATCATTTGCTTTAAGATATTTTACTTCTTTTTCAGAAAGGAACTTATAGAAAATAAATCCCAAAATATAGTCTTTGTATTCGTTTGCCTCAATTTTGGAACGCATTCTATTAGCAGATTCCCAAATCTTAGCAGCTAACCGTTGCTTATTCATAGCAATCCTCCGTATTTAAAAGTGTATAATTCAATTTTATCAAATGTGATTTTATATTTGTTTTATATTTTCATTCAAGAAATGGGCACGCCGTACTGAGGCTGCCCATAATTTTTATGTTATTGTTCGCTCGGAAGTGGTTTCATAGTCGGGAAAAGAAGCACGTCACGTATAGAGGGGCTATCGGTAAGGAGCATAACCAAGCGGTCTATTCCTATTCCCAACCCTCCTGTAGGAGGCATTCCGTGTTCGAGAGCAGTTACGAAATCTTCGTCAATGATATTAGCTTCGTCATCGCCTGCATCTCTTAATTCCATTTGATGTTTGAATCTTTCGCGCTGATCTATTGGATCATTCAGCTCCGAATATGCATTTGCAAGTTCGCGCTGAGTGACAAAGAATTCAAATCTCTCAACAAGGTACGGAGCATCCGGTTTTCTTTTTGTGAGCGGAGAAACTTCCACGGGATAATCGCAAATGAAGGTTGGTTGAACTAATTTATCTTCTACTTTCTCTTCAAAAGCTCTGTTCAAAATATCTCCCCAAGTATCTGTGGATTTATACTCTATGTCTAAAGATTTTGCAACTTCGATCGATTTATCTAAGTCGCCTCTGAATTCCAAGAAATCAATTCCGGTGTATTTTTTTACCGCTTCAAGCATTGTAAGGCGTTCAAAAGGCTTGGAGAGATCTATTTCTACTCCTTGATATTCTATAACTTCTGTGCCGTTTGCCGCCATGGAACAACTTCTGATTAATTCTTCGGTTAAATCCATCATGTTTTTGTAGTCGGAATATGCTTCGTATATTTCTATTGTAGTAAACTCAGGGTTATGGCGTGTGGACATACCTTCGTTTCTGAAAAGACGCCCCATCTCGTAAACTCTGTTCATGCCGCCCACTATTAAGCGTTTTAAATACAGTTCAGGAGCGATTCTTAAATACAAATCCATGTCCAAAGTATTATGATGAGTGATAAACGGCTTTGCAGCAGCTCCGCCGGCTATAACATTCAAAATAGGAGTTTCAACTTCTGTGAAATTTTTGTCATCAAGATAATTTCTAATGGCTTTTATAATTTTACTTCTTTTTATAAAAGTTTCTTTAATTTCGGGTGAAGAAATCAGATCCAAGTATCTTTGACGATAACGAGTATCAGTGTCTTTCAATCCGTGGAATTTTTCGGGCAGGGGTAAAAACGATTTTGAAAGGAGTGTAATTTCTTTGGTGTGAACTGAAATTTCACCTCTCCTGGTCTTAAATACATACCCTTTTAATCCAACGATATCGCCTATATCCCAAAGGGCCATTTCTTTGTATTTTTCTTCGCCGATATCATCTATTTTAAGGTAAATTTGAATTTTTCCTGTTCCGTCAAGGATATCCATAAAAGAAGCCTTACCCATATCACGTCTGCTGACTATTCTTCCTGCAATTGAAACATCTTTGCCGTCAAAATTTTCAAAATCGGCTTTTATTTCCGCGGAATCACTTGTGCAGTCGTATGAAGTTATTTCAAATGGATTTTTGCCTTCTTCTTTTAGTTTTTCAAATTTATTATATCTTATTTTAATTAAATCGTTTTCTTCCTCCGAAGACAAAGCTTCATTAATTTCAGATTCTGTTTTATTGCTCATTAAAATCAATCCTCACTTTTATTTATATATCTCCACTATTTTATACACGCATTCTCCGCCCGGAGTTAAAAATCTAACGGTCTCGCCTTCTCTGTGGCCAAGCAACGCTGCTCCCACGGGAGATTCATCGGAAATTCTTCCTTCTCTTGGATCGGCTTCGCTGGAACCTACAATTCTGTAATCCACAACTTCGTCATAATTTATATCATGGACTTTAACTTTTGAACCAACGTGAATTATGTCTGTGCTGAGCTCATGCTCGTTTATAAGCTTTACATTTTTCAGCATAGCCTCTATTTCAAGAATTCTGGCTTCCATGATTGCTTGTTCGTTTTTGGCTTCGTCATATTCGCTGTTTTCGGATAAATCTCCGAAAGAAAGTGCAACTTTTATTTTTTCGGCTACTTCTTTTCTTTTTACGGTTTTTAAATTTTCAAGTTCGCTTTCAAGATTTTTAAGACCTTCTTCTGTAAGAATAATCTGTTTAGACACTTTAAATCACTCCATATAAATTACTGATATTAAATCATATGCATTCCCTCCGGAGGCATTCATTCCGGAGGGAACATTTAAATATACTGATCAAATTATATTTTACCAAATAAATTATATGAAATAAAAGATATAAATGTCAAGCTCCGGGGGAAAAATAATATAAGGTTTAAGATTCCGGAAGCTTGCAAAGATCTAAATTCCCAGAGCATGAATACACTCGAGGAACTTTTCCGACAATTACAGTTTCAGATACCAAAATTTCGTCATCGGATTCGGTCGTGGAAGTACTGCCGGGAATTGTGACGCATATTTTTGTATGGATATTCACGTATATTTGATGAATTGTCTGATTAATACCGGCGTTCGAAAATTTATTGTTAAAATTTGTAAAAACATTTCCTGCGATGGATATTTTCATAGGGACTTTGGGGCCTTTTCCGTTTAAGATTTCAAAGCCTGACAATGTTCCGAGAGATATCCAGAATGTTTTTTCTTTGAAGTTCACAATTTTATCCTGAATAAGTGAAGCTATGTGAGATTTTAAAAAATTAATTTTTTTCATGTCGGTACAAATAGCGCTGATTTCGTTTTTTTCATTTCTTTCTACTTTAGTAATTTGAGAGTAAATATCGCCTGAATTTTCCATATCCTCGACTACAGAGGAATTTATAAAATCGGACATAATATACTTTGCTTTGCCGGTGGCTACACTTTGCGCCACGGGGGTAAATTTGCAGTTCATACCTACTGTTATCCCGATTAAAATTATCAAAACAATCATAAATCTTAATTTTCTTTTACGGGATAAAATTTTATTCGGCATAGTTTACCTCCCATAAAAAGATTTTACTATTAATTTATCCATATGAGCGGTTTTATGTGATTTTTAGAAAATAATGTAATAAAAAAATCAAATTATATCCTTTCGTAACTAAAAAAAATTTGGGGAAAATACTATAAGAGCAATAAAATTGCTTGGTAATTTAATAACTAAAACGTAAAGGAGGATTTATTATGTGGAATAATTGCTGCGGAAGAAGACACGAAGAACCAATGTGCAAAAAAATATGCAAGATGGTTAAACTCATAACTCTTGGCGTGGTTTTGGGAAGCATAGCAGGAACTGTTGCGATGTATATAGTAAACAACAACAGATGGATACGTTTTAAATCCAGACAGCTCCTAAAAGATGCCCAAGATTTCACAAAGAACGTGGGCGATAAAATAATGCATCCTGATGATGAGGAATAATTAATTTAAGCAAGGAATTATATCCTTGCTTTTTTATTTACAAATGTTGCCATATATTTGTTTTATTTTTAAAAAATTATATTTATTTTGCAGAAATTTATTTTTTGCGGTTTTGTTGTCCTTTTTTATGCAAAAAACTCTCTGTTTTTTACGAAATATGTAATTAAACATTTTTAAGGAGGAAAATATGATAAACGCTAAAGATTCTTTTACAAAAAAGGAAACGGCTTTTTGTTATCACTACATAAAAACAAATAACGCACCAGAAGCGGCCAGATTGGCAGGATACACCAAGAAGCCGATGGAAACCGCAATAAGGCTACTTTCCAATTCAAAAATTTCAAGAAAAATAGAAAAACTTTATTCCGAAAAGAAAATAACTTTAAAATATAAAGCCACCAGTGGATACGAGCGTTTGGCGTTTGGAAATATTGCCGACTCTATTAAATTATTGTTTTGCGAAAACATTTCTGCAAAAGATTTGGAAAAAATGGATTTATTTAACATAGCAGAAATCCGGAAACCGCGTGAAGGCGCTATGGAAATTAAATTTTTCGACAGGCTTAAAGCACTTGAAAAGCTGGAGGAAATGGACGCCAACACCAGAGATGAGGGCTCTTCTTTTTACAAAGCACTTGAAAAAGGATTCGAAAAATTAAACTCAGAACAGTTTAATTCGGAAAATTAGATGGAAATCAAATCTTTTTCAAAAAAACAAACAATAGTCCTTTCGTGGTGGTTCAAGGGTTCAAACTACGAAAATTTTGACGCAATAATTTGCGACGGTTCAATCCGAAGCGGCAAAACCGTTTGCATGTCAATTTCTTTTATTCTTTGGGCATTTTATAAATTCGACGGAGCCTCTTTTGCTCTATGCGGAAAAACAATACGTTCGATAAAAAGAAATGTTGTCGCTCCCCTTTTGCCTACTCTGAAAAAATTGGGTTTTAATTGTAAGCAAAAATTATCCGAAAACTTGATTGAAATTTTCTACAAAGGGAAAAAGAACACTATATATCTTTTTGGAGGAAAAGATGAATCATCGGCGTCTTTGATTCAAGGAATGACTCTTTCGGGAGTGATGTTTGACGAAGTAGCGCTTATGCCCAAATCTTTCGTAGAACAGGCCCTCGCGAGATGTTCTGTAACAGGTTCAAAATTCTGGTTTAATTGCAATCCGGAATATCCCGGGCACTGGTTTTACAAAGAGTGGATACTCAAATCTTCGCAGCGTGGAGCATTTTACATACATTTCACAATGGATGATAACCCTTCGCTTTCCCCTTCTTTGAAGCTACGTTACGAAAGGCTTTATTCCGGGACTTTTTACCAGAGATTTATAGAAGGCAAATGGGTTGCAGTTGAAGGTTTGGTTTATCCGTATATGTCTCGTGAGGAATCTTTTTGTGATGTACCTAAAGAAAATTTTTCTCAATATGCATTATCGTGCGACTACGGGATAGTAAATCCTACATCTTGCGGCCTTTGGGGAAAACTAGACGGAAAATGGTACAGAATAGATGAATATTACTATGATTCGAGAAAGGAGGGTGAAACAATAACCGACGAAGAACATTACAAACGTATCTGCAAATTAATAGACGACAGATACATAAGCTACATGACGGTGGACCCGTCAGCTGCCAGTTTTATAACCCTTTTAAGAAAACATGTCACGTTTCCGATAATACCCGCAAAAAACAATGTCTTAAACGGCATAAGAGAGGTCGGAACCGCATTAAAAAGAGGTGATATAAAAATTTGTAAAAACTGCGTGAATTCCATACGAGAGTTTTCTTTATACAGGTGGAATAACAGTTCGGCAAGAGATGTACCCGTTAAAGAAAACGACCATGCGATGGACGACATAAGATACTTTGTCACAACACTCATGACTACTGACGACGAACCATTTTTTGCAATGGCTACTACAAGATAAAAAGGAGCTTAAAAGTGAATTTATTTAAAAAGAAAAAACAAGACTTCCCCACCGTTCAAACTGCCCCGGCACAAGAACAAAAACGGCACCCGTTCAGTCAAATAAGAAATTATAAACCTGATTCGAATTGTGAATTAAAACTCTATAAATCAATAAAAGAGGCTGTGCCTATCATTGACGCAGCGATTTCCAAAATTATACGTTTAACCGGAGAATTTGAAATAGAATGTGAAAACGAAAACATTCAAAAAGAGATTAATAACTTTATAAAAAATGTCCACGTAAACTCATGTTCGATCGGCGCCAATCAATTTATATTATCCCATTTAAATCAGCTACTGACCTATGGAACAGCCGTAGGTGAAATAGTTGTGAATCCTGTTTCAAATAAGATAGAAGCTTTGTACAATGCTTCGCTTTACAATGTTGACCTCAGCACCGGAAGCAATCCGCTAAAAATAAAAATAAAACGAAAAAATCCCGACGGAACAATGTCAAAAGTAAAATACCCGGAACTTGTTTTGATATCAACTTTAAATCCTGAGCCGGGCGAAATTTACGGTAATTCCATTATGAGAGGCCTGCCTTTTGTCAGTGATATTTTGCTAAAAATATATAACAGCATAGGAATAAACTGGGAAAGAGTCGGCAATATAAAATTTGCAGTTACGTATAAGCCTTCTTCGGACATGGGCGACAGAACTTTTACAAAAGAAAGAGCATCGCAAATAGCTTCGGAGTGGAGCAAAGCGATGAAGGATACATATCAACCCAGCGATTTCGTGGCAATCGGAGATGTGGATATAAAAGTAATAGGCGCAGATAACACGGTGCTTGACAGCCAAGTACCCGTAAGACAAATGCTGGAGCAAATTGTCAGCAAACTCTCTATACCGCCTTTCTTACTGGGTTTAAATTGGTCAACAACCGAAACAATGTCCGCCCAGCAATCAGATATTCTAAGCAATGAACTGGAAGCTTACAGAAGGACTTTGAACCCGGTGATATCAAAAATATGCGACCTATGGATGAAATTTAACGGATACTGCGAAGATTACAAAATCAAATGGAAAATGGTTGATTTGAGCGACAGGCTTAACATAGCAAACACAAGACTTGCCAACGCAAGAGCAATCGAAATTGAAAAAAGAGTGGAAGAAACATACGGCGAAAAATTTAAAAATTTAAATGAGGAGATTTAAAAATGAAAGACGGATACGTAATAAAAGACCTGAAAGATGTACATATTTTGCCAAAAGACTTAGAAATGATAAACAAACTTACCAGAAGAAATTTTTCTGAAGACGAAATATACACTTTCAATGTCGTTCTTTGCGACAACGAAATCGACAGAGAAAATGAAAAATTCACAAATGAAGCCTTGGACAAGCTGTCTGAGCTATTCATCGGGAAAACCGGAATAATAGACCATACGCCTTCAAGCAAAAATCAAACTGCAAGAATTTATCACTGTTATACAGAAGAAGTCGCTGAAAAATCAAACACCGTCGGAGAACCGTACAAAAGGCTCATAGCCAAATGTTACATGCCAAAATCGCAAAAGAACGAAAATATTATCCTGGAAATTGACTCGGGAATAAAAAAAGAAGTGAGCGTCGGATGCGCCGTTAAAAATAAAATATGTTCAATTTGCGGCACAGATATAAACAAGGAGCCATGTGCACATACAAAAGGCAAAAAATACCGCAAAAACGGAAAATACACACTTTGTTACACGATTTTAGACAATCCCACGGATGCATATGAGTGGTCTTTTGTGGCAGTACCGGCGCAAAAAGCAGCCGGAGTTATAAAATCCTTTAAATTTTGCGAGAAAGGAGGTGAAAAAAATATGGACGAAATTTTAAAAGCACTAGGTTCAGGCAAAACTTTAACTTTAAGCGAAAACGAAACCAAAGAGGTATTGTCTTTGATAAAAAATCTAAAAGAAAAAGCTGAAGCCGGAGAATATTTCAAAGAAGAACTAAAAAAAGAGGTAATCAAACTTTCGGGTATAGTTCAACCTGAAATAAGTTCCTCTTTGATAAAAAGCATTGCGGATAAAATCTCCATAAAAGAGCTCACACAATTCAGAGATTGTTTCAAAGAAAGAGCCTCAAAAGTAATGCCGCTAAACCCCCAATTTTCTTCAGAGGAAATCAAAAAAAGCGAATGTTCGAATACCCAATTTAAATTATGAAAGATATAAATATTAGAAATAAAACGGAGGAATTTAAAATGTCATTTTGTGATTCTATAAGACTGGAAAAAGGTATGTACAATGTAAGAGGAAAAAGCTTTACCGAAGTACTGGAAAGCTTGGATCCATCGGAAAACTATAAAGGAACAGCACTTGCAGGATTAGACGCATATGAAAGACAATTAAAAAGATTTGATATAAAAGTAAACGGTCCTGCTTGCGACAAAATAGAAAAATTTTTCAGCACAACAGATTCAGCAGTACTTTTCCCGGAATTTATTTCCAGAGCAATAAAACAGGGTTTGGAATCCTTTAAAATTTTACCGGAAATCGTAGCTGCAACCAGCGTAATCGACGGAGTAGATTATAGATCTATTTCTACTACTTCTTCAAGTGCAGTCTCTACAAACGATGCTTCAAATGCAAGCGGCACAAGCGATTCTTCAGGTTCATATGTCGGTGAAGCTGAATCCATCAAAAAAATAAATGTAAAACATGGAACAAGTCTTACAAAACTTAAAAAATACGGCAGAATTTTTTCTTCATCATATGAAGCAATGAGATTCCAGAATTTGGATTTAATGTCCGTTATATTCAGACAAATCGGCAGGAATCTTGCTTACGAACAATTAGAAGATCTCATCACTGCAATTATGCCTTCTTTTGGCGATTCCATAAAAGTAGCAACAGCATCTAAAATTACTTACGCGGACATAACGAATTTATGGTCTGAATTCGGTTCTTACAGTCCAAACGTAATAATCGGTGCATCAGAAACAATTTCTACAATTTTGAATCTCGATCAAATAAAAGATATACATACAGATACTCACATGCACGGCTGTAGCCAATTTATAAATCCTATGTCTGCAAACTTGATCGTAAATAATTCATTAAAAACAACCAGTTCAGAAAAACTTCTTGCTTTCGATAAAGATTTTGCTGTCCAAATGGTACAGTCCGGAAACTTAACAATCGAATATGATAAAGTAATTGACCAACAGCTCAATCAAGCTGCAATTAGCGTTATAAGAGGATTTTCACCAATTTGTACAGATGCTATTAAATGTCTCCAGATAAATCCAATTACTAATACTAATCAATCATCTAACTAACAAGATATAAATTTAGACGCTTTCCTGCTTTACTATGAGCAGGAAAGCACTCATTTAACAGGAGGATTTTTAAAGTGAATTTACAAACAATTTTAGAGCGTTTTGTGCTTATATCCGGAATCACCGAAGATGAAGTTTGTGAATATATTCCTATGTGTGAAGATGCCCAAGAAGAAATCACTTCAAATTTAAAAAGCAATGTAGACACTGCTCCCTATGAGAGAAAATTAAATATGGCAGCAGCAACTCTGGCTTTTTATAAATATACACTATGCCGTGCCTCAGGCGGTAATGCGGAATCTTTTGCGGCGGGAGAATTACGCATAAAGAATAATTTGCAATCTAACGTAAATATGGCATACAGACTGTGGTTAGAAGCCAAAAAAGCTATTGCGCCCATACTTGAAGACACAGATTTTCTTTTTGAGAGGATTTAAAAAATGATTGTAGAATCAAGAAAAATTATATTGAAATACGGCCAGACAGTCATAATCAAGGCGAGCAGCACTTCTTCTCCCATAGAAACAAAAGCCATTATACAGCCATTACGTTCGGATATTCAGAGCGGTCTTTACGGCGATTATACCGATTCGACAAAAACCGAACAATTTTTATATATTGGTCTTCCGGAAATTAAACTTAGTACTTATCCTGACACAACCATAATAACATGCGCAGGAGAAAATTATATTATAAAAAAATCCGAAAGCTTTTATTGCGGAAATCAAGTCATGTATGAAAGAGCAGTACTCGAAAAAAGTTCTACATAATTTTAAACAATATCGAAATCTTTTGGTTTTTAATTGGTTTCGATATTGTAAGTTTAATTTAATAAAACAAGGATGGTAATATACGTGTTTAATAAAAGTCAAAAACAAAATATTGAAAAATCCAATTTTATAGAACCTATAATCGTATCCGGAAAATATTTTGGTATAAAATTACTCTCCGCATACGATTTTATGCTCTGTACAAAACTGCACACCGAAACATCAAAAAAATTAATATCTGAAAATTTTGATAAAAAGCTTAGTGAAGATATAAGTCAGTACGCGTGCATTGTTTCGCAATGCCTATGTAATTTCCGCGGAGAAAAAATTTTCACTAGTCCTATGGCCGCCATAAAACAGCTTACGCCCTATGAGTTATACGCTATTTGCCAAGAATATCAAAAGCTGCAAAAGAATATAATAAAGATAGATAAATCATCCAATAAAATAATAAACAAAGTAAAAAATACTTATACCGAAAAAAAATAATATAAAAGCTATTGACTTTTTAAAACAATTTGTGATAAAATAATGGAAAGTCTTGGACTTTATTCGTTTACCAAAAAGAGTGGGATATTCCCGCTCTTTTGCACGTATTATGGAGGGATTGAATGATAAACACACCAAAAAGCGGAGGTATAACCGAGACCGTTCGCCAAATTTCCTATCCTATAGCTCAAAATTTAGGGCTTGAATTATGGGATATAAAATTTGTAAAGGAAGGACCAAATTGGTACTTAAGAGTATTTATAGATAAGCCCGAAGGTATAACCTTGGAAGATTGTGAAGCGATGAGCCGCGCATTAGACGCACCTTTGGATGAGTTTGACCCTATACCAGTTTCGTATTGCCTGGAGGTTTGTTCCCCGGGGATAGAGCGTGAGCTTTCAAACGATTCACATTTGGAGAAATTTATAGGAAGTGATGTAAACATAAAACTAATTCGACCGGATTCTAATAACGAAAAAATTTTAACCGGTAAACTTAAAAATTTTGACAAGGATAATATATATATAGAAAATCCGGAAGAAGTCTCTGTAAACAGAAAAAATATATCACATGTGAACTTAAAATATTAATAAAGGAGAATTTTAAAAATGAGTGCTGAAATTTTTGAATCTTTAAGATTACTTGAAAAAGAACGAGGCATACCCATGGATTACATGCTCGAAAAAATAAACAAAGCTATTCTTACTGCCTGCAAAAACAGCTATGACGGCAACGAAGATGTAACCGTTAACATAGACGAAGAGGCCGGGCTTTTCAGAGTAGAACTTTTTAAAACAGTAGTCGATGATGTGGAATTCCCGGGAAGAGAAATTTCTTTGGAAGACGCAAGAAAAATCAGAAAGCACATAGAAGTCGGCGACCAAGTGGCTATCGTGCTTGACACAAAGGATTTTGGAAGAATAGCGGCTCAAACCGCTCGAAATATTATTCGCCAAGGGATAAAAGACGGCGAGAAAAATCAAATAACTAAAGAATTCCAAAATAAACAAAATCAAATCGTAAGTGCGTTAATTGAAAGAGTAGACGAAAAAACAGGCGCATTCACTTTGAGAATAGGAAAAGCCGAATCGACTCTTCCGAAAAACGAACAAATCGGAAATGAAAATGTTAAAGAAGGCGACCATTTAAAAGTATATGTTTCGGACGTTAAAGTATCTGAAAAAGGTCCGAAAATAATGATTTCACGTACTCATCCGAATTTTGTAAGAAAATTATTTGAATCTGAGATACCTGAAATTTCCGAGGGAATAATAGAAATTAAATCAGTGTCACGTGAAGCGGGTTCAAGAAGTAAAATCGCATTATATTCACATGATCCCAACGTAGATGCAATAGGTTCGTGCATAGGAAGCCACGGAAATCGTTTAAATGCTTTGATGGAAGAATTGGGCGGAGAAAAACTCGACCTCATAGAGTATGACGAAGATCCGAAAAAATTCATCGCAGCTGCTCTTGCTCCTGCAAATGTAAAAAATGTAGAATTTGACGAAGAAGCTCCCAACACATGCAAAGTCACAGTTCCTGACAATCAACTTTCTCTTTCCATAGGAAACCGCGGACAAAACGTAAGATTGGCAGCAAGACTTACCGGGTATAAGATAGATATACATCCGGAAAGCGGATATTATGGTGAATAATAAAAACTTTTAAACAAAGGCGTGTGTGAATGTTGAAAAATAAACATGTTCCCACAAGAAGATGCGTCGGATGCGGGAAAATAACCGAAAAAAAATTTTTGCTAATGATAGTTAAATCACCAAAATGTCAAGAAGACAAGACTTTTAAAATCTTATCGGGTAACGATAAAAAAGAGGGTCGCGGCGCATATTTATGTAGTAATCGAGACTGTCTTTTAAAAGCAAAAAAAGGAAGACGTTTAGAAAAATCTTTTTCTTCAAAAATTCAATCGGAAATTTATGACTCTTTAGAAAGGCTGATTTTGAAAAATGAATAGTTCCCTGCTTTCCTTTTTAGGAATTACAAAGCGTTCAGGAAATTTGGTTTTCGGAATGGACGAAGTAAGAAAAAACATCCTTAAAGGAAACATAAAATTGATACTTACTGCCAAAGATATATCTGAAAATTCTTTTGAAAAAATAAATGAATTTAATAATAATTTGGAGAAATCCATTGATATTTTACCTACAGAAATAACGAAAGATGAAATTGAACACGCAACGAATAAATTTGCGGGAATAATCGGGATAAAAGACCAAAATTTTGCAGATAAAATATCTCTATTAGTAAATCCCACCATGGAAGGAATGAGCACAAATTATGATAAAATACAGAGTTCACGAAGTTGCTAAGGACTTAGGCATTGCCAGCAAAGAAGTAATCGCGCTTTTAAAAGGGCACCTTGGCGAAGAGAAAAAACACATGACAGCTCTTACGGAAGATGAATTGAATTTCATATTTGAATACTATACTCAGAAAAACGAAGTAGAAAATTTTGACGAATATTTTTCTGCTAAAAACAATAAACCTGAAGCCGAAAAAGAAGATAATACCGCTAAATCGGCTAAGAAATCAAAAACTGTTTCGGCAAAAAAATCGGATAAAAAATCAACATCTTCGGAAACTAATGTTAAAAATTCCAAAAATGAGCATCCTAAAAATCAAAATGCACAAAAACCAAAATTCGAAAATAAAATCATTTTAACAGGAAGCTCGGAAAATTCTCAACCTGAACAGGAAATTTCGGACGGATTGGTTATAAACACCAGAAATGTTAACGTGAATATAGATAAATACAATGAAAAATACGATAAAATCGCATCCGAAAAAATCAAGAGCGATAATACTACTACCAAGCAAAAAATCGTTCAAAAATCCCAGCAAAGAAATAAATTTAAAAATGCAAAAAGAGAAACCGAAGCCGAGAGACTTCGCCGCATAGCTGAAGAAAGAAAATCAAAACCTTTAACAGTGTCCATTCCGGATGAAATAACAGTTGGAGAACTTGCATCAAGGCTCAAAGCTACTGCTGCGGAAGTTATTAAAAAGCTCATGATGATGGGCGTTATGGCGTCAATAAACGATACTATTGACTTTGACACCGCAAGCCTTGTCGCTATGGAATTCCACGCAAAAATAGAAAAAGAAGAAACTGTAAGCATTGAAGAATTGATAATCGATGACAGCGAAGACAAAAAAGAAGATTTAAAACCGCGTGCTCCGGTAGTTGTAGTAATGGGACACGTAGATCACGGAAAAACTTCGCTTTTGGACGCTATACGTCACGCAGATGTTACTTCGACGGAAGCCGGTGGAATCACGCAGCATATCGGTGCATATACAGTCAACGCAAACGGCAGAGATATAACATTCTTAGATACACCCGGGCATGAAGCATTTACAACCATGCGTGCAAGAGGAGCCGAAGTAACTGATATAGCTATTTTGGTAGTAGCGGCAGATGACGGAATTAAACCGCAAACCGTTGAAGCTATAAATCACGCAAAGGCTGCAAAAGTTTCGATTATCGTTGCGATAAACAAAATGGACAAAGAAGGCGCAAACCCCGAAAAAGTCATGCAACAACTTACAGAACACGATATTTTGCCGGAAGAATGGGGCGGCGACACTCCGTGCATAAAAGTATCTGCAAAGAAAAATCAAGGTATCGACGAACTTTTGGAAATGGTACTTTTAATTGCGGACTTGAAAGAGCTCAAAGCTAATCCGAACCGTCACGCTAAGGGAACTGTAATCGAGGCTAAGCTCGATAAAGGAAGAGGGCCTGTTGCGACTATTCTTATTCAAAACGGTACACTTAAGGTCGGAGATATTATCGTGGCAGGAACTGCAGTAGGACGTGTTCGTGCTATGACAAATGACAAAGGCCTTAGAGTAAAAACAGCCGGGCCATCAACTCCTGTAGAAATTACCGGTCTAGACGTGGTACCGACAGGCGGAGACACTGTTAATGCTGTTTCGGACGAAAAACTTGCAAGAGAACTCGTCGATCAAAGAAGAAACGCAATCAAAGAAGCTGAATTTAACAGCAGAACTAAAATTACTCTTGATAATTTGTTTGACCAAATGCAAGAGGGCGATGTAAAAGAACTTAAAGTTATCGTAAAAGGTGACGTTCAAGGTTCGGTAGAAGCCGTAAAACAATCTTTGGAAAAAATATCCAACCCTGAAGTAAGAGTACATGTAATTCACAGCGGAGTAGGAGCGATAAATGAATCCGACGTAATGCTTGCAAACGCTTCAAATGCTATTATCGTAGGATTTAACATAAGGCCTGAACCCGATGCAGCAGAAAACGCCAAGCGTTATGGGGTTGATATGAGGCTGTACAGAATTATATATGAATGCATTGAAGAAATTAAATCCGCTATGAAAGGTATGCTTGCTCCGAAAATAAGAGAGGTAGATCTCGGGCGTGCCGAATGCAGAGAAGTTTACAAAATATCAAGCGTCGGAACAATTGCGGGATGCTATATTCTTTCGGGTAAAGTTACAAGAAATTCCAAGATAAGAGTTGTAAGAGACGGCGTTATAATATGCGAAGATGAAATTTCGTCTTTAAAACGCTTTAAGGATGATGCTAAGGAAGTTGCTCAAGGATTTGAATGCGGAATCGGTTTGGTTAATTTCAACGATATAAAAATCGGAGATATTTTCGAAGCATTTATAATGGAAGAATACCGCGAAGATTAAAAAATCGGAGGTTTTTATGTCTAGCCATAGGTCAGAACATAATTTTGAAAACATAAAAAGAGAAATCACAGCAATAATAAGGGAGCTAAAAGATCCACGACTCAAAAATATGTTTTTGAGCATAATAAAAATTGCTCCCTCGCATGACGGGTCCAGCTACAGAGTGTTTGTAAGTGCGCTGGAAGGCATGGAAAAATCAAAAGAGGCAGTAGAGATTCTTAATGTTGCCAAAGGATTTATAAGGTCAGAAATTGGCAACAGATTGAGACTAAGATACGTTCCGAGCATTACATTTATCCCGACGGATTCGATTGAATACGGGATAAATATGTCCAAAAAAATTGATGAATTACTTTCAAAATAAAGGAATATCGTTTATGGAATCCAATAAAAAAATCGTATCATATTTAAAGAGCAATGATTTCTTTTATATAATCACTCACATGTACCCCGACGGAGATGCGCTGGGCTCGGCTTTTGGGCTTTGCCTGGCTCTTCAAAGGCTCGGTAAGCACGCCAAAGTTTTGAACGAGGATGACATACCTAAAAAATTTAGATTTTTGTATGATTATGTAAAGAAAGAAGATTTTGAATGTAAATCTGTAATTTCGGTAGACCTTGCAGAGGCGGCGCTTTTAAGACCGGAACTAAAAATATACGAAGATAAAATTGATGTTTGCATAGACCATCACAAAGTGAATAAATTCAAGGCTCCCCTATCTTGCATCAATTCTTCTGCGGCGGCATGCTGCGAGATAATTTACAGAATTATAAAAGATTTGGGTGTAGATATAGACAAAGAAATTGCGGCGTGTTTATACACGGGGATTTCGACCGACACAGGATGTTTTGAATATTCTAACACATCAGTGGATTCGCATTATATAGCCGCAAAACTGATGGAATGCGGAGCGCCGGTCGCAAAGATAAACGAAAGTATTTTTACAAAAAAATCACGCATAAAACTGGAAACAGAAAAAAATATGTACAAGAATTTGGTGTATTTTTTTAGTGACAAATGTGCGATAACTCACATATCTATAAATGAAATGGAAAAAATAGGAATAACAGACAACGAGCTCGACGGAATCGCATCTATTCCGATTAAAATTGAAGGCGTAGAAATAGGAATTACTTTGAGGGAAAAAGTCGGAGGAATCTATAAGGCATCCGTCAGGACTTCTGAAAATATTGATGCGAGTAAATTTTGTGAGTATTTTCAAGGCGGCGGTCATCAGCGTGCGGCCGGATTCACGATAAGCGGGGATGTTTCGGAAATTTATGAGAAGATAAATGATGTTCTGATCCATGAATTTGGGTGGAAAAAATGAACGGAATTATTATTGTAGACAAACCGCAAAATTACACCTCGTTCGATGTAATTGCTGTGCTAAGAAAGAAATTAAATCAGAAAAAAATAGGCCATATGGGCACGCTGGATCCTATGGCCACGGGAGTTCTGCCGATTGTAGTCGGAGATGCGGCTAAATTTCAGATTTACTCAACTAACCACGACAAAGAATACATTGCAAGAATTAAACTAGGGATCTCGACGGATTCTTTGGACACTACCGGGAATGTTCTTCTGGAAAAAGAATGCCATGTAAACGAGAAAATGTTTCTTGAAGCTTTGAAACAATTTACGGGGGACATAAAACAGGTCCCGCCTATGTTCTCGGCGATAAAAATAAATGGCAAAAAATTATACGAGCTTGCTCGAAAAGGTGTAGAAGTGAAGCGAGAAGAACGAAGTGTTAAAATATATGATTTAAAGCTTTTAAACTTTGATGAAAAAAATCAAGAGGCAGAAATTAAGGTACTTTGTTCTCAAGGAACTTACATAAGGGCTTTATGTCGGGATATAGGCGAAAAATTAGATTGCCCGGCTGCAATGTCGTATTTAAGAAGGACTTTGTCCGGCGGATTTAGAATAGAAAGCAGCATATCGTTAGAAAAATTAAAAGATTTATCAAAAGAAAAAATATGTGAAGATTATTTATTGCCAACCGACATGTTATTACGAGGGTACGATAAAATAGAAATTTCAAAAGCACAAGCCGAAAGATTTAAAAACGGCGGTGCGCTATCGCTTTCGAGATTACATTTGAAAAGTGAATTTCAAAACGAAGAAATATATAGATTGTACTGCGAAAATAATTTTATAGGGGTCGGAAAAACAAACACTCTAAAAGAGGAATTAAAAGTTTTAAAGTGCATTCATTCTGAAAATAAATAAATATAAATGGTTTAAAAATCAAAAACTCGGTGATGAAAATGAAAATTTATAATACATTAGAAAAACAAGTATCCCCAACAGCGGTTGCGCTTGGGTATTTTGACGGAGTTCATATAGGGCACCAAAAAGTACTGAAAAAAACCGCTAAATTCAAAAAAGAGGGTTTTATCCCTACTGTTTTTACGTTTTCTTCAAATCCAAAAACAGAAATAATGAAAATACCTGAGAAAAAAATTTTTTCAATGGCCGAAAAACAAAACGCCATGGAAAATTTGGGAATTGAAATTATGTATGTTGCGGATTTTTCAAAGATAAAAAATATGTCCCCCGAACAATTTGTGCGCGAGGTATTATTTAAAACTTTGAATGCAAAAGTAGTAATTTGCGGATTTAATTATCATTTTGGGTCGGGAGGAATTGCGGACGCTACGGATTTAAAAAGAATCTGTTTAGACTACGGAATAACCACAAAAATAGTGAATCCGGTGTTGTTCAACAAGTCTCCTGTGAGCTCAACGAGAATACGCAAGGCTTTGATGGAAGGAAATACTTTTGAATTGCAAAACATGCTAAGAAAATAAAAAAACTATCCTTTTTTGTTATGAAAGAGGATAGTTTATTATTTATTCAAAAATTTCAGGATTCGAACGAGAGTAATGATAAAGATATTGCTGGGCTATTCCGGCGTAATCTCCGAAAATTTCGGGAGTTTGACCGGGGAAAAAATAATCCATTACTCTTTTCATCCAGACGTCCATGGGAAAAGATTCCAGACGATGCATACCGTAAAGCAAAACGCAATCGGCGACTTTGTTGCCTACGCCCTTTATTTTTTTCAATTCTTCGCGAGCGTTTTCAATGGGCATAGTACTGATTTTTTGAAGATTTACCTCTCCTGAAGCGATTTTCTGCGCTGCATCTATGATATACTTTGCTCTAAAGCCGCTTTTTATGGGTTGCAAATCATTTTCGTTTAGAAGAGATAATTTTTCTGCAGTCGGGAAAGAATAATTATTTTCTAATTTATTTCCAAATTGCTCACATAAAGACGAAATAATTTTTTTAATACGAGGAATATTATTATTTTGAGAAATTATAAACGAGCACAAAGTCTCCCAGAAATCTTGTTTCAAAATGCGTATCCCCGGACAAAACTCATATGCTTTTTTGAGGACAGGATTAAAATTAGAAAAGTTCTCACCGATTTTTTTATAATCAGTGGAAAAATCGAAATAATTCTTCCATATCGAATTGAATTTTTCTGTGGTAGTACCGGTAAAAATAATTTCTTCATCTTCGGAAAATACTTCAAGCTCCCTATCAAAAGCAACGCCGCTGTAAGAATTTCCGTTTTTATTCCAACGAAAACATTGACCACAGTCAAAAGTCTGACTTAGGTCAAAGTTTGAAACATATTCAATAAAAACTTTTTCGTCCGAATTTTTATCCTTGACAAAAATTTTAGGCATTTTCAGAAACTTTGCCTGAACGCATACATCTGGTGCAAGCATATAAACGCATTGGAGTTCCGTTTACAACTGCTCTGACTCTTCTTACGTTAGGTTTCCACATTTTATTTGCACGTCTGTGAGAGTGCGAAACTTTTATTCCAAAAGCTACTGCTTTTCCACAAAGTTGACATTTTGCCATAATTAATTTCTCCTTACCATTATTATATTAATATTTAAGACCTAAAAAAACTTATTTTTGCACTTAAGTTCTTTTTATTCCGCTTAGTTTTATAATATCAAATAATTTATCTAATTGCAAGGACTGTTATGATTTTATTTTATAAATCTTCCAAAAAACTATTTTTCATACTTTGTAAAACATTAATCATGTAACAATCCACGTCGTATTTTTCACAAATGTTGAAGCTAAAAAACTGAATAATATCATCAATAAAATTTTTTATTTCGGAAAATATTTCTAAAATTTTAAATTTAAAATCGTATTCTTTTTTGCTCTCCAGGATTTGGATTTCTTCTGTACTTAAAACCGTGCCAAGTTCGTCTTTGCCTTGAGCGGCGGGGACGCACATTGGCGGGAACATAACGCACCACCAGTTTTTGCCTTTGCCCTCACCTATTACTATTCTAAGCGCATCGTAAACGCCTGCAGGCATTGAAATATCGTCGTAAGTGCGGGTATTAAAGTACATACGGGTTAAGTATATTTCGACGGGATAATCATAGCCATTTGATTTAATTTCATCAATAGCGGCTTTTTTAATATTTTCAATATTTTCTTCGGTTAATTTTTCGACACATGTCAAATTTTCGACATCTTTAAATTTACTTCCGAAATCGTTTAAAATTCTGTCGCGAACCTTCAATTTTAAATCCTGGTCAAAGTTGCAATCGGAATTTGCTATTATATGTAGTCTGAAAATTTTATCGCTTATACATTCACACCTGTTAAAAAATCCGGTAAATGAAATAAGCACTGCAATAATAAACCCTGAGATAAGCGCCTTGGCTCCGGTACTAAACATAATAAAAAGCTCCTTTATTCTTGATTGATACAAAAAGAATAATGAGCTTTTTTTAATTATTTTATTCAGCTTAATAAATATTTTTTATTATTCAGCCGAACTAACAACAACATATGCAGAATCAAATTTATTTTCAAACTTAACGCTGTATGCTTTGATTTCATATACGCCCTCTTTTGAAGGTGCGGTGTAAAGTCCGTTATTATCGATTGTACCTGTATTCGGTTCAGCCATTTCCCAACGGATTTCCTGACTGATTGCTCCATCGATGTGGCCCTCGAATCTGACTTGTTCAAGAGGTTTAACATGAGTGGTATTCGGCGAAATGACTACTTTTACATTTTCATCTATTACCAAGTCTTCGTCCTCGTCCTTAACTTCGGTCGGTTTAATTGCCCACCATCTTATGTCAACTGCTTGAGCGCTTGTTTTTTCAAGGAGTCTTACGCCCAATCTGACTGTACCTTTTTTGGAATTTGCGATAGCGGCAACCTTAACATTCGGAGCGGAAACGGATATTTCTTCCTTAGAGAAGATTCCTTTGTCGCCAAAAACTATGAGACCTTTATCATCTGTAAGATAATTTGCTTTGTTATCGATTGCGGTTATGATCGCAACATTGCCTTCTCCGAGGCCGTGAACAAATTCATAGGAATAATATGCCTTACCGACTTTGGGGCTGAATCCAAGATTTATTCTTTCAACGCCTGTTGTTACATTTTCGCTTGTGGCAAGTTTTTCCTCTTCAAATACTTCGGGGATGGTTTTTTCTTTTTCTTTTATTTCCTCCGAAGATACAACCGGGGCTTTATCGGTGTCTTCGTCTATTTCTTGTAAAAGTTCAAGGAGTTCGTTGCTATAGAGATATTGATTGTATGGGTGTTTTTCAAAGCTTTCGATAAAATAATCAAGCTGATTGCTTACAAGATGTATTTTTGCGAGGTAGATATATTTACTGTCAACATTTTCAATTGTATTTATGAAATCTCTTGAATAATAGTCTTTTATAATTACATCACGTATCGGAGTGGTGGTAATTGCAACCGGGATGCTAAAATCTTCGGTCAAACGAGTTTCTTCCTGGCCGATTTTCAAAGAGAAAGATTTGTGGTCAATAGTTATATTTGAAGAAGCATCCGAAGCTGCATCGCAGTATATATAATAGTCTTTTGAAAAGCTTTTGTAAGTTGAAATTTCTGTTTCTTCGTAACTTACGTTTACTTCTTTTTCCCCGGTAATATTTTTAAAGAATTCACCTTGCATATTAAAATTAAAACTTACAGGAGCTTCGACGTTTTCTTTTTCGAATAATATTGTAACTTTAAGACATTTTTTCGGGTTGACATATTTTGATATTACAGCGCTGAGTTTGATTCCTTGACTGTTATAAATCTCAACTGTTTTATTTATGAGATAATCAAGTTTAATTTCAGGGGTTGGTTTTTGTGAAGTCAAGAAAAGTTCATAGCCTTCATTTATTCTGTTAAATTCTTCGCTCACCCCGCTGGATTTGCCGGAACCTGCGACAGAAAATGTGGTTTCTTTTAAATCTTCTTTATAGCCTAGGCAAAGGTAAACTATTCCTTTTCCTTTATTTTCCTCAAAGCCTTTTATAACATTAAGCCTTCTGATGTACGGTTCGGGGACAACTATTTCACGTCCCATATAATCAAGCGCCATACCGGGTTCCAACGAAAAAGTTTTGTTATCAACCAAAATAACATCTAATCCTGATACTATTCCGGAGCCTCCCATCATCTTGTTGTTAAGACGACGCTTGGAATTAAAATAATTCTGTTCGCTTTCAAAATCACGGACGGTCATGAGTTTTCCGAAAAAATAATTATTTCTTTGTGCTAGATAATACTGTTTATTCTTCATTTTTTTTCCTCTTTTCCTAATTATTTTCCATAGCGGAGTTTATTATCATCAAATTGTTTGTATCGGGACGATTGGTATTAAGTACCAGCGCTTCGTTGGTGGTTATAAAAGAATTAATCCCCATATAGCAGTGATTATTGAGATAAATTTGGTCGCTTAGCGCAACTAAATTACATATGGAATCAACAGGTTTAACTTTATTTATAAGCTTTAAAAGTTCCACATAATTCTCGGAATCTTTTATATAGCTTTGAGGCAACATCACGGTGAAAGTATATCCATTATCACCAAATAAATTTTCTATAACTTCTTTATTATTATCATAATACATATTATTTTTTACGTCAAATTGTTCTACGATTATCGGGTCCACACCGGCGTACTCTTGAACAATTTTGGAAATAGATTTCTTGGTGCCTTTGAGTTTATAAATTTTAACTGCTTCCTTTATTATTTTTCGAAGCTTTTTTTCACCCCAAATATCGGCATACCTGACTGACAGCCAATCACCGATCCAATCTAAAAATTCTCTGCTTGTTCTGTCAACATCAAATCTTAAGGGAGTGAAATCTATCTTATCTTCAAGGTCGGTATAGATCGATTGAAATATCCCCATAAACCGCTGGAAAAAGCAATCTTTTTCCTGGCCTTCTTTATATATCTCGGGCAAGTAATCAACAAAAGAAATTTGAGGAAATTCTATTTTCATGGAATCTATTTTCAAACTCTCATCGGTATTGTTGAATACTTCCAAACAAATCCATAAATATTGACCTTTCAAACTGTACAAAAGCACGTCCGTGCAATTTTCAAAAATCGATGAACCTATATACTCAAATACATCCACTTTTCGATTTATATCTATTGTAGAATCAGCGATATATTCGTTTAAATCCACTCTCGTTTGACCTTTATTACCCGGCATGGGCACCAATACCTCGGCATCATCGGCGGCATACACAAGAAGTTTGAACGCCACTCCCGGTGATGATTCAGCGAAAAGCCTTAGTCTGTGCCAAACGGTTTCCTTTTGGGTACTGTCGAAAGCTTTGGATATATATATGCTGCTTTCCATTTTTGAATTGTAAGATATAAATTTATCATCTGAAAATTTAAAATTTTTGATAATGCTTTTATCTTTCCAATCGGACTCCCTATTAAGTATAAAGCACTTTGCTCCTGAAGCCACTTAAACTTCCCCCTAACTTCTGTAAATTTCTGAGCTTTTAACATAATTAAAATTAGTTTTGTTTATATAGTAAACTCCGTTTGGAGGAATAATTATGTCTTCTGCTACTGTCTTTTTTATAAAATTCCCGGAAGGAATAATTCTTAGGCTATTTAAACGTGAAACGTATTTCATGCGGTCAATCATACCGAAAACATCGCTGAAATGAAGCGGCGAACCCAAGTTTTCATTTACTTTGTTTATAAATTTCTTAAGTTCTTTTTCGATTGCTCGGCTGTCTGCACGGTAAGATGAATCGACAACGATTTCTCCCTCAAGTGTAATGCCTATATATTCCGGGCTTACAATTTTTAATTTTGTATTTATGAGCCTGTATTTTTCTATATGGTTCATTATATTTTTTTCAAAACTTTTTGGTAAAGTCAGTCCGACCTTTCGGTTCCATCTTACCGCAATTGTAACACAGTTTTGATTTGAAATATCTTCACCGGGCATGTAATTCGGGAGGATTTTCACGTTGCTGAACATAAGTCCGGGGGTTGATTTTACGATATTTTCGTAATCTTGTATTGTGACGGCTCGTCCGGAATTATTGAATATATCTGCGGCTCTTGCGGCTGCGTGTTCAAGTGTTTCGGCGTCTTCGCCGCCATAAGCATCTGTAATTTGACTGATTCCGGCTTTTTTCAAAGATTTATTCATCGAGGAAACAGAATTAATCATTCCTGATTTTATATTTGAATCCGCTCCGAATGTGCGTTTTATGTTGCAAATTTTTATGTTATTTGTGCCCATTCTCGGAGCCATGCCGTGTTCGTGGTCACCGAATTTAATTTCTCTTTTTTCTTCATCGTAGATAAAATGTCGGTCATATTTTCCGGAGGAAAAGAAATCGTCTACGCGTTTCCATTTGAAGAATGTTTCTTCTCCGTTTATCTCTTCGGATATCAATAACTCCATGTTGTCGTAAAGCAAATCTCGAATATTAAATTCAAATGTCTGGTCAGAAATTCCGTTTGAACTTCCGATTACGGTTTTATTTTTTACATCTTGGCTGTACGAGACAATCATGATTGCTTCTTCGGAAGATTTTAAATATTTGATTTTATCCCAAATGCTTTCTAAATCCACGGTTAATGTTCCTTTTTTTATTTCGGATTTGAAAGTAGGTAAATCGGTTTTAACCCATCCGCCGTTCTTCTTGTAATAAACTTCGCTGCGACCGTAGACCGCTAAATTGCTGAATAATTTAACTGTTTGGTCAGAAAGTATATTTTCTTTTTTTATTATTTTATTTTCGCAAATTGTTTCTTCTTGTTTAACTTTAAACACATTCGTAAGAATTCGTTCTATTCTGGGAGGGTAGTCGTACTCATCGTTTACGAGGGTGGCTCGAACTTTATATTCGCCTTCGAGAGAAGTCATTTTTCCCGGAATTTTAATTCTTACTATTCCTGAAAACAAGAAATTATAAGTATCATCGTTGATTACTTCAAGTTTATGCCAGCCGATTTTTCCGTTTTCTTCGCCGTAGTATTCCCACTCTACATCTGCCATTCTTTCAAAGACATCGCCGGCTTTTATCGGATTTCGGACAAGGCCCTTACTTACATGAACGCCAAAATACAGGTTGATAACACTGTTTTTGGAAAGAGAAGAATCAAAATTAATTGTAAATCTTCTGTGTACATCTTTATCGTTTTTACGGTCTATATCCTTGCCGAATAAGTAGTAGACATTATTTCCGTCAAATTTATAATACTCTTCGGTGCTTGGCATTTCGGGATTCTCAAAACATACGCTGAGAATATTGGAACCTGTGAAAGTTTGGTAATTTACATTTTCAAAAACCATTTTTCCGGATTTCCACTGAGTTCTTTTTGGAACAAATGTATCTTCTTTTATGTTAAGCATTTCAAGGAGTGTCGTGGAGCCTTTATTTTTTCGCATTTCAACATCAAGAAGCTTAAGAAGTTTTAAACTTACCGCCGGTTTTTCACGATTTAAGTATTCATGTTGAACGGATTTTAACCAACTGAAAAGCTCGATTAACGTGATACCGGGGTCTGCTTCTTGAAAATTTGTCCACTCGGTGCTTAAATATCCTATTTGAGTTTTTGCTTCATCTAAAATATCTTCGAGCGAACGATTATCAAGATTTTCAAGCTCTATCATAAAATTCACCTACCAATTCTACTCTACGGTAATATTTATCGTCGGCGTTCCGAAAACCGGAACCACAAAATTATTGTTTTTAATATATTCACAGTCTACTTCTTTTTTGCCTTCGGGAGTAATTAGTTTGGTGAATATATTTACGGATTTTATCCATTTTATGTTGGGCACGGATTTTATATAGTCATAGATAAATTCTTTTTGAGGGAAATCTCCGATATTCCATCCCTTTCTTGAAAAATTCCCGGTAACAGGATTCAAAAATTCTTCAAGTTTTTTCTCTATGCCGCTGTAAACTCCTTGATAAGCGTTAAAATCATCTACCACAACATCTACCGAAACGCTTGTTTCTACATAGCTGACTTCAAAAACTCTGAGGCGAACTGAATTTGAAAGCGTAGCCGGAGCTTTTTCATCAATAAACTTCCAGATATGATTTTTTATTCCCTGGAATTTTTCGAAGCCTTGCATAAATTTTTTGGGAAGAATTGCTATTGAAGTTATTCCTACTGCGGGTTTGCTGTCTTCGTCAACGTGTGCGACGCATTTTACACTGTATATATTTCTGTCATTGAATTTAATTGCGTCTTCGAAATCGGTCAAAGAGACCAACCTGTTTCCGCCTGCCACTTGACTGAACATCCTACTGGCGGCGCTGTCAACAGTTTCCATATTCACTCCGCCCATAATCGGATAAGGGTTCGTGACGCTGGCGATTTCACGGTATGAATCCATAAATCCTTCGATTTCACCGCTTTCTATGTTGCCTTCCTCACCGTTACAAATTGAATACTTAATTTTTATACTTTCGTCGTACTGCTCGGGAGGAATTTTGCCGTTTATGCCGTCGCCAAATCTGATTTCTCCTTTTGGATAATCTATTTCATAGACTCTGTCTGAATTTCCGTAGGCGATAATGTTGGGGACTTCTTTCCACTTTATCCATAATTTTTCCAGGTTGCCAAAATCATCGTATTGCGGTTCGGCAACGCTTGCGGGCATATTTAAAAATCTTTCTTGTTCAACCGTCGAAATATTTTCGAATTCATTTACCCATACTTCTACGTCGGAAACATTGGGCATGGAAAGATAACACATTTTATTTTCTTCATTTGAAGAGATTGAAAAATATTCAGGTGCGCGGGTGTTTTTTTGAATTATCTTAACGGCGTTAAAATCTATGCTGTTAATTATCGGTCTGCTGACTATGTCGCTTGTTTCGGAATATTTTTTATTGGGGTTAAGCACCCTTAAAAAATATCCCTCGGAGCCAAATATTTTGCTCTTTTTAAAATCTTTTTTGCCTATAAATGTAATCGTTTCACTGTGCGAAAGATTATCCGTGGCGTCGATGGTGTCGATATGTTTCCAAAGATATCCTCCTTTGTTATCATCCGCTAAGTACTCCCATTTCAAAGTTGGATTGTATCTGTGGATTCCTTCCTCTATGTTTATAAAAGCCCTAATTATTCCCATGTCGAGAGGCTTGGATAAACAAATATACATCGCGGGGAATTCGCATAGATTATTTTCGAGTACAATCGCTTCGCCGGTATCCGGGATTTTTACTTCACGTTTATTTAATTCGTTTTCAGCTTTGAAACTCTTTAGAGAGTGGCCATCGCCTTCGTATTGATATTTCACGGAAATAGCGTGAATGTACGGGGTGATGTAATTGGCGTAATAATCATATTGGTTGTTAATATTTGAAATTCTTGCACGGATATAATTCGCTTCAAAAGAACCGATTGAAACTTTTTGAATATCCTCGGGGCATTTAAATTTAAAAGAACGATGAATTTGATTTTTCTTGGACACTTTTAAGAAATCTCGTCCGGCTTCATCGTATTCCAGTCTTGCCCAACCATCTCCGTTCCAGTATTCCCAGATCAAACCTTGTATCTCTATGTCGTCGGGCTGCAAATCTGCGAAATCAGTATCGGTCATGATGTTCTTATATCTTTTCCCGGGCATTTTTAAATCTGTACTGATTTTCACGAACTGTACATCGGCATCCACTTGGATTGTTGCGCCTTTCTTAGTAAAGGCTTCATCGCAGGAGAAAGTGAACATATTATACATTCCGAACTGCTCTCCAAAAGGATAAAAATCATGTTTTTCAAGTTCCAAATTATCGAGCATATAAACATCCGGAGAAAGTTCCGACGAGAAAGACCTATATTTTACAGAGGTGAGATATATATTTTCGGAAGGAATTCTTTTGAATACGCACCTTATATATCTTCCTGTTTCGCCCATGACCGAAACCGGCTGAGTGCAAGCATCGAAGGATATTTTTACTGCATTGTCGATCTTTTCAACGGACTCAATTTTTTTCCATTTGCTCCCATCGTAATATTCCCAGGTAACATTTTCTTTATCTGAGAACACATCGGCGAGGGAATTGTTTCTTTTTTCTGATAATCTGTCAAAAAATTTGAATTCCAAGCAAGTTTTGCTCATGTAAAATATCATATTATCTTTGAAATAAACGATGTGAGATTGCAAATTTTTATTAAGAACATTATCAAAAATTCTAAACGGAGTAAATGTAGCGTTGTCGGGATTATTTACATCGTAAACATACGAAATGAAATCCGATTTCTTTTCGGTTATACAAATACTGTTTATTGAAGTATCAAGAACCGTCACAGGGTCTGTAGTTTCATATACGACGGAGCCATCGGAATTATCGGAATTTACGTAAAGCTTCGTTCCTTTATCCAAATATTTAGAATTCATATTTTCCGCAACTTTTGAAATAATCATACCGGAAGCGGGAGCCGAAGACCTTAAATGAGTTCCGAGAATATTAAGAAATGTAAGGTAGTGATTATATGAAGTTTTGTTGTATTTACTGATGGTGTTTTCCATCATTTTACAAAATATTTTTGAAAATACAACACCGAAATCGGAACTTTTTTCATCAAAATTCCATTCGGGCGTGTATTGCCTGGCCAGTTCTTTCACTTCTTCTAATAATTTGCTGTAGTCTCTATTATCAAGGTTTGGAATTTTACCCATGTATTTCAGAGCCGCACGTCCACCTTCGCTAAGAGGAGGTAAAAAGCTAAGCTCGGTTCACTTCCTTTCCTAAAATTTTGCTAATCATTTGCATCGATTCTTTGAGAAATTCTTTCTTGAGTGGGTTCTATGTCGGTGATGTAATCGACGTTTGCTGTGACGGTACATATTGGACCCGCTGAAGTATTTACCGAAACATTCAAACTTTCAATATGCGATTCCCACTCGTTTATTGCGTTGGTGATAGTTTTGCGCACTTCCGAAATAAAAGGAGGATCCACCACCTGAAACATAAACCATCTTAAATCCGTGCCGAAATTAGGTACTATTTTTCTTTCGTATTGTTGAGTTCCGATTATAACTCTTACAGATTGTTTTACACATTCATTATCTTCTACAGTTTGAATTTTCCCACTGCTTTTATCTATTTGCACAGGAAATTTCCAACCTTTTATTACCGGCATGTTAATTCCCCTCTCTTGTAATTATTTTTATCCTAGTTGAACCACTTGTCCGCTAACTTTAACCATACTCTGGCCCTCTACTTTTGCCTGAGTACCTTTGACTTCTACTCCTTGCGTTGCAACGGCTACAGAATTTGTTCCGCACTTCAAAGTAGAATTTTGCTTAGCATCTATGGTAACATTCGATTGAACACTCTTTATATCGATGTTTCCACTGTTTCCGTCTATAACTATGGAACATTTGTCTTGCCCATCTCCGGCGGCGAAAGTTATTGTTTTTGTGGCTTTGCATTCGATTGCCCCATTTTGAAGATCCATTTTTAAATAAGTTTTTGGCTGACTTGAATTATCACCGATTTGCACCAGGGCTTCGTTTTGGTTTTCCAAAAATTTTATTTCCCTACCTTTTTTGGTAGTGATTACCATGGAAGTGGTGTCCTTGCTTACGTTATTTATAGATATTTGCGTTTCGTTTTTGAACTTCACGAACATACTTTCGCCTGCTGCCGCTACATCGGTGGGAGCTTTAGTTTTGGTTATATCGTATGGAGGCTTGACCATTCCTTGAAAGACACTCCCGAGGATGTAGGCTTCGCCTTCGGCGTTACCGTTCAAGTATCCAACCAGAACCTGCTCACCGTTTTGTGGGATTATAACGCTGCCGTAAGAAATTCCAAGACAGTCATTGCTCCCGGCAAAGGATGCCAGAACTCTTGCGGTTACATCTTTATAGATAGGATTTTTAGTGCTGTCAATTCCTTCAAGAATACTTACTGTAACGCAATTCGGGTCCTTTTTCTGACCGCCGCCGCCTGCACCACCACCTGCAGCACCACCGCCTCCGCCGCCACCGGCTTCCGGACGTTTAACTATACCAATTTTTAAACCATAATCGGGCTTCATAATATACCTCGCTATTTCATTCTAAATTATAATTTTTTATCTGTTTTTATAGGCTTGGACCTAGTGGAATTCAGTTTTAAAGTTGTCACAAAGTTTGGGGCGCTTGATGAAGAATATGTGTGATTAATTCCTGTAATCAAATATTCATTATCGGGTACCGTTGCTATGGGCTTAAGCTTGATTTTTTGACCAAGCACAAATTCGGTGGTTCCTTTGATTTTGAGTTTGGCTTGTGAGGAATGTAGTTCTTTTAAATTCAACTCTGCCTTACTCAAAAAGTCCACTAATTTTTTTGGTATCGGGACACCTACATTTGTAATATTGCCAAGGATTCCTGAAAAATTTTTGGTTAAGCCGTCGCTGTCCTTACCGCTTCCAATCGGGACGCTGTCTTTGATATCACTTGAAATAATTTTATTTAAATCTTTTGAATCAATTCCAACGATCGTACTGCTTGTGGGAATGTCACCTCTATTTGTCTCAAATTCTGCACCCAATACAGCATCTTGCGTGAGTTCGGATATACTTCCTTTGGGCAAACTGGGGCTGTCAAGAGAAACAAAATTCAGAACTCCTTTTACGTCGGCAAAAAACAAACAACCTGTTTCTACTGCAAGCCTTTTTAAAAAGTCAAAATCCGTTTCATCAATTTGACAAGCAACTCGCTCGGGGAAATTCGACGCATCGGGTTCGTCTTTAATGTTTACGTTAGGGTTGCCGGATTTTTGACTATAAGTTTGGTTTTTTAAAATTTCGTTAACTACTGCGCTGTATGTTTTGGATTGAGGATAATCATTTGACTTTTTGCCAACCATAAGGTACCACTTGGGATCTATGCACGTAACTGTCAGTTTTGCGGTCAGGGTGGAGTCGGCCGAACCGTTATCAGCTGACTGAATATCGGTATTTACTTTACAAACATATCCGGTAAAAATAGGCTTGGTCTCGCCGTTATAACCCATCGAAAATTCTATTTTACTACCGACAGGAATATTAAAGTCTTCGGATACGGCAACTCCATTTTTATTATTTTTCACGCTTTTGTTTACAACTTTTATAACACATACGCCGGCTTTTGAATCAAAAACCGTATAATCGACATACGCATCGGTAAGTATTGACGATTCGCTCGAAAATTTATACGGTTTGCCATCCAATGACATGGCGAAAGACGGATTAAGATTATCTGCTCCACCACCGCCTCCAAGTACTGAACCGAACTTGCCGGCCAAGGCTCCAGCTGCTCCAGCTACTCCGGCTGCCGCTCCTGCGACACTGGAAGCTATTCCTCCAGCCTTTGCCAACGACCCTAAACCACCTAAACCCATATTAAACATCCCTCTTTACTTAACTAAATATTCCGTTTCTGATATTCTCAAGTTCCATTGCATCTTTTACGTCTTTTACTATTCGTCTGGAAATTGAATCCAGATTCATTCTCCTTATATGAGATACTATCATTTTTTCTACATCTTCGCGTTTTAAAGAATTTGCCATTATTTCTTTTTTTATTTTTGATAAATCCGTTTTTTCTTCTTTTTGCGGAAGAATATTTTTAACTTCTTTATTTTTAACTTTTTCAACCGGTTTGGATTTTTTCTCTTTTTTCTCGATAGTTTCCGGCGCACTCTGTTGAGGTTCTTCTTTATAGACCATGTAATCTTCTGCCGGGGGAGTGTATGCTGCGTCGGAAATTTTGTATGAATCGTTTATTAAGATTTTTTCTCGTACATTTCCTACTTTGTTTGTCAGGTGCGTAAGTTTTTTGCTTACGTGTTCTTCATTTAGCTCTTTGTTTATGGTGCTGAATGTCGAACGCCTGTTGACAAGGGGAGATAAAAATTTGGTGATATTATTAAGTACATTAGTTTGAACTTCGGTTTTTACAAGTTTTGTTTCATTTTTTAATTTCGGGACTACTTTGTAAATGTCTTCTTTGTTTATAATTTTGGAATCCAGGTTTACGATATCAACTCTATGAGTTAGGGCCTGCGGTTTTTCGTAATAAATTTCGTTTTCGTAAGTTTTGTTATTTTTAATTTTATATTTTTGGTGTATATCGTTTTGTTTTATTATATTTATATTTTTCTGAATTTCTTTGTTTTGCTCTTGTATGTCCTTTATGTGTTTGGTTTCCAAAATTTTGTTTATAATCGTGTTTGAATCGGTATGCTCAAGATTATCGGTTTCAAGATTCGTGTTTTTGTATATTAAATCTTTGGAATTTAATTTTATTAATCTTGATATTTTTTGAATATTTGACTCTTTTTCGGAAATAATATTATTTTTATTTTCCACAAAATCAAATATGCGTTGATATTTTTGATTTTTTATTTTGAATTCTTTTGAAATTATATTTTTATCTTTAATAATTTCGTCGAATTTGTTGCTTATGAGATATTTATATTTATTTAAGTTTTGCTTTTCGGTTTCTAAATTTTCAATGTTTTCACTTTCAACATTTATGTTTTTTCTGTTTATAAGTTTATGAGAAACATCAAAAACATTTTTGCCGCCGTATATGGTTTGGTTTTCGTAAGAATCTTTTACTTTTTTTATGTTTTTTGAAATTGAGCTTGTTTCAATTTCGGTGGAGTCAAGAATGTTTTTAACAAATGAATTTACTCTTGTTAAAAAATCTACGTGGGTAAATTTTTTGGTCTTTTTAATTCGAGGAGAAATTTTAGAAATATTTTCAAGAATATTTTCTTCGTAGAATTGTGTAGACTCCGGGGTTATTTCTTCGGTGCTTTGAGTTATGTTCCTGTTTATTAATTTTCCGGAATATGCACGATTCGACGATTCGGGTTTTGAATCCGGGATTTTGCTTTCAGGCGGTTTGATGTTAATTAATTCGGTTCTAAAACTTTTATCTTGGTAATTTTGAGTATTAAAAATTCTGTGCGTAAGAGTTTTCTTGTTTACAACAGCACTTAGAACACTTGAATATGTCCTCCTGATATTTTCAAGCGTTCTTAAATTAATATTATTTAAAATTCCCGAATTACGGGGGGTTAAATCATCTTGGAGTGATTTTTTTTTTGAACTCTCCAAAAACGATTTTAAAATTTCATTGAGCTTATCTTCGTCAAAAGAATTACTTGAAATAACTTCAAGATTTTTTATTTGATTTCTGGATAGCTTATGACTTACTTTTAAAATCTCGTTTTGAAGTTGATTAAGTATCTGCTCACGTACGACTGTATTGTTTTGAACAAAAACATTTTGATCGCTTTGAGCCGCACGAAGTTGAAATAAAAGGTCAATTATTTTTCCTAATACGTCTTCGTAGAGAGATGACGTGCCGGAATAATCATAAATCAATTGGCTTTGAGGAGAATCATTCTCACCGAAATTGTCAATCAAAGACGCCATTGAGTTATGATTTATAAAATAATTGCAAAAGCTTTTATTATTTTTTAAAGTTATTAAATTACCGGATGGTTTGACGTTTGTCATAGCTTTTATTCCGGTTGAATTAATGCTTTTTTCTTTCATTTTTTTATTACCGCCTTGAAATAATTAAATAGCTTTTTAGTAAGTTAAATTTTTAAGTTTTGTTTTTCTTAGAATCAATTCTCTTTCGGAATTCGTTACTTTTATTCCCATATTTTCTACTTGTTTCACCAGGACGAAGTATTTTTCTCTTAGAGAATTAATTTGATTCTTAAGATAAAATATTTCTTTTTTCATTTCGGACAATTGCTGAGACGGGATATTTCGATCCATTTTTATTTTTCTTTCCAATCTCTTAAGCTTTGCCTCGTTTATAACTTTTTCTGCCATTTGTTTTCCCATACGGAGACGTTTTTCTTGAATTATTTCATTTTTTACTTTTATATCTTTTTCCAAGGCTTGTGTTTCCATTGTTAAAGCTTTTAATTCCGCAGCTTTTTTCTCGAGTTCACTCGGACCTGCTTCGGCTCTGACTTTCTCGGCTTCTCTCATCGCATCTAAGGTGATTAAATCAATATTAGATTTTTCATAATTGATTTTCTGCTCTTCTTTCCTTTTTTGCTTGTCCGCCATCAATTTTAATTCTTTTCGGGTATAAATTTTGATGGGAAGAAGAGCTTGAATTTTTTCTTTTACGGATTCTATTTCTAACTCTTTTTTCTTTAGGTCTTCGCGAAGTTTTTGGATATGGCGCTCAAGCGCAGACACGTGATTATCAAGTTCCATAGAGATTCATCACCTTCTTAACTAATAATTTTAATCTTCTTGCATGGATTTTTCTCTGTTCTTTTTATATTCTTCGTTTTGTTTATCCGCTAATTTTTGCTGTTCTTTTGCTTTTGCGTCCTTTTTATCGCTTAAGGATTCGCTATATTTATCAAGTTCTTTTCGAGCTTCTTTATCTTTTTCGGAACGTGCGGCGGCTTGTTTTGCGTATTTTTCTCTTAATTCGTCGCCTTTGGCTTTGGCCTTTTCACGGTCTTCTTTGGTGCTTTCAAGATACTTGTTAACTTTTTCTTGTTGTTCGGCTTGTTTTTCTTTAACCTTTTCGAATTTTTCTTTGTTTGCCGCTTGATTTTCTTTTACTTTTTCTCCATGCTCTTTAATCTTCTCTTGCTGTTCGGCTTTGGCTTGTTCGGAAGCTGCAACTTGTTCAGCACGTTTTGCATTTTGTTCTTCCATTTGAGCTTTGCGCTCGTCACGAGCTTTTTCATAATTTTCTTTAGTATTTTGCTCAATTTGTTTAGAACGCATTTCGGCATTTTTAGCTTCTTGCTCTTCGCCGGCTTTTTGAGCATCTTCGGCTTTCCAGGATTTTTCCTCTTCAAGATTTTTGGTGTATTCGTCAAGTTCTTGACGTTTAGCTTCATCTTTTGAGGCTCTGGATTTCTTAGCATCAATGCCCGCGAGCTCTTTCTTGAAGGCTTCTTTGGCTTCTTCGCTCATGCCTTCCATATCGGCTTCGCTGAGCTTGTTGCCATCTCTGAGCTTATCTTTAACTGCTTTTATTGCCTTGCTATCAGCTTCTTGCTGGTCTCTGACTTTCTTATCTTTGAGAGATTGTTTGAGCATTTTCTTAACATCATCGCTTACGTCCGAAAGAGCCTCGATAGCTGATTCGTCCAATTCGCCGTCGGCAAGTTTTTTTGTTAATTCCCTGATTTTTTCAAGTTCTTTTTCTTTATTTTCTTTTTCTTTTTCCAAATCGCCAAGTTTTTCCGCCCATTTTTTTCTGTTCTTTTGGTAAGCGAGTTTTTCTTCTGCTCTTTTAGCATTTACTTCTGCCCGATCAGCACCGCTTATTCCGCCTATTGAAATCATGGAAGTAGGCATAACGGTTATCGGCTCACGGGTGAGGCCGGTATGAGCTATAGTTAACTCCTCTATTAACATACCGCTATCGGTTGCGTCGAGGTCGGAAACTCTCCACTCTGTTATACCAAAAGATATAAAAGTATATTTTCCTCTTACGTTTCCGTATCTGTCATAAGCTATTATGGTTCCCAAAGCAGGGCCCTTTTCCAAAGTAGCTTGTGGACTGATAGACGCAGCCATTGCAAGTTTTAAAAGTCTTGCCATGCCGGTTCCGGGGGTAAGTGTTGCTGCCATTACGGCAAATTTATCAAGCATTTCCGGGAAGTGCAACATAAGGCCTCGGCTAAAACTTAGGGTATGCGAGGAAGTATCAGGCTGCCCGACCAATATACCATGGTCATTTACGCCGCCCTCTTCTATAGTTCTTAGTTCTCTTGATATGGACAAACCCGAAACCGATTTAAAGCCAAATGTAAATTCATTGAGAGTAACAATAAACCTAAAGTTACCACTCAAATACTTTAAAGATGAAACATTTAAAGCCGGTATTTTGTGAAACCCCATATCAATAATCTGAGATCCTTGTTGAGCATCAAAAGCCATTTATCTTGCACCTCTCTAAAGTAAACTTAAAGCTCGTCGCTTATGTCAAAAATATTTTTTCGATTCTTATTGGAATCAGCGTTCATTTTTTTATTTATCTTAGAAACTTCATTACAGAATTTGATTCTTTCTCTGTGCGGAAGAAGCATTATTTCTTCCCTGGACCAATGAAAATAGTACGCCAAAAAAGCTATCTCTTCATATAGAACTTTGCTTGGATAACTTTTTAGGCTTCCCCGAAAAAAGGCGTTTCATACTCAAATCCATGACCGCATTTCGGGCAAACAACACTAATCATCGGAGGCTCCACAGCATTTATTTTTTGATATAAATCTTGCAAATACGCCATATCAGCGGTAAATAAACTTTCTATAACATGTGCATCCACTCGATTTAAAGTACCTAAACTTTTTACAACTCTTTCGAGCAGCAAAATGCTAAGATAACCCGGATTCATTTTTACTCTTGGGTCATTTAGTGGCACAATTTCATCTGCCGCATTTGCAAGCCTCATAACTCCCTCTTTGTGAATTTCTCCGTTTTTGTCAACGTATCCGCGGGGTAACTCAAATTTTACTTCTGTTTCAAAAGGTAATGCCATTAATAATCACTCTTCCTCTTAAATTATATGCTTCTCTCCTCGCCGAAAAGCGAGGAGAAAAGTTAAAATATTAAATAATAAATTTCTATTAGGGAGCTGCTGCTACGCTAACATCTCTCTTAATACCTTCGTGTGCGAGAGTAAGGGTCTCGATAAGAACCTGTGAGTCATCCGCACTAAGGTCGGTTGATTTATAAGACTTCGGCCATGCGTTTATAACAGTCCAGCTTGCTGTTGGAACACCGGCGTTGTTATAAACTATAATTTGTGCATTAACCGGAGTAAAATTATTTCCTTCCAAATAATCATTGAAGAAATTGTATAAGAGAGGATTTTGATATAAACCTTTCTCAAGAGTTATATCATCGTAGTTTACGAGTCCCGGAAGTTTTCTTGCTGTAAGATATCCGAATCCACCTTCTCTATATTCAGATACGTTAACATCGGATGAAAATCCCGATACAGATTTGAAAGATGTAGTTCCTAATCCATCAAAATTTGCTGTAAATCTAAATCCTCTGATAGGTGCCGATAAACCACCTGATACGGTAGCACTGGTAGACAGTACTTCTGTACCTAATTCTTGAATACCGGTAGTAGCTAATCCGTCTGACATATATAATCATTCTCCTTTCTTTTAAAATCTAATTATTATTCACCTGTTTTTTGAGTAATTCTGAAGATTACAAATTCAGCAGGTTTAACAGGGGCAACACCGATTACGCAAATCATTCTTCCGTTATCGATATCATCCTTACTCATTGTGTTCGGGCCGATATCAACAAAGAATGCCTCTGAAGGTGAGCCTCCTACCAAAGCGCCGGATCTCCATACGCCTTCCAAGAACATCTCTATTGTACGTTGTACACGTGACCAGAGATTTGCATCGTTTGGCTCGAATACAACCCAGTTTGTATTTGCCTTGATAGATTCTTCAAGGTAAATGAAGAGACGTCTGACGTTGACATATTTCCAGAGTGGCTTGGACGAAGCTGTTCTTGCTCCCCAAACTCTTATTCCTGCACCCGGGAATTTCCTGATAAGGTTTACACCTTTCGGGTTCAATAAATCTTGTTCTGCAACACTGTAGTTAACAAACAAACCTGTGCAGTTTGCGATAACTTCGTTTGCAGGAGCTTTATGAACACCTCTTGCATTGTCACTTCTTGCAAATATACCCATTATTGAGCCTGAAGGCGGAATAAAGGTATCTTTTTTATCAAGAGGATCAAATACTTGAATCCACGGATGATACATAGCGCAGTAATCGCTGTCTACGATATCTCTGTGTTTTAGGATGTCTGTAACTGTTTTTGCAGTCATCGGAACATCTAAAACAGCAAATCTGCTTGCCAAGTTTTCACAGTGTGAAACCAATGAAAGCTGTACATTTGCGCTTACGATTCCCGGAACAGCCATTATGCTTACATCGGTGTTGTCGATGAATGACTGGATACCGGTTCTTGCTCCGGGGCCTTCATCTTTACCGATAAAGTCGGCATCGGTGAGGCTTGCAGCTGTACCGTTAAATCCTCCGGAAAGTGTTACTTTCATAACTTCGCCTTTGCCCGAGAATACTTGTTTCACTACATCCATCGGTGATACAGCTTCATCGGTTGGTTGAGCTTTTACAGAAACAATTTCCGATTTGGACATAACTTTTTCTATGAATGACGGAGCTGATGAATTAAATGTTACGCCGCTGTATTTTTCGACTTCTCCTTTGTAATCCACAACTACATCAAGTTCACATGAATTTACTGTAAATTTAGGTAAAAGTCCTGCGTCAACAACATCTCCTTCGAAAGGTTCCGCAAAACTTACGAGGTCGCCGGCGACATTGGTAATTAATCCAAATTGTTCCTCTTCTCCACCTTTGACACATACTACGTCGCCAACATTAAATCCGGCAACACTTTTGAAGCGATATTTTCCTTCACCTAAGTCTTCTAATATTTGAGTTTTGCTATTGCTCACTTCTTCAAATGAGACTATTATTGAATTTCCCCATGCACCAGGGTTAATTGCGGAGATGCTTATAACTCCGTCTTTCCCTTGTTTACATGAAGCTTTTGCAATTGTAGCATCCGCAGGTGCTACACGCATAACAAATGCTCTTGAACCGCCGTTTGCAAAAAATTGATTTACTGCATGAGCTAAGAATCTGTATTGACCAAATTCATTTTCATGCAAATAACCGCCAAATTTTCTGCTAAAATCTGATGGACCGGTTACTAAAACAGGCATACCTACTATAGGACCTTTTTCAGCAACACCAATAAATCCTGCTGTACTTGTTCCCACGCCCTGCATGGGGGTTGGACCGCTATCGAATTCTTCGATATAGACTCCCGGAGATAAATACTCTGCCATAATCATCTCGGTTCTCTACTAGGTTAGTAGCAAGAACCTTTCACTCCTTTCTGACACTTAAAATATAATTTAAATTTACTTTGAAAGCTATTTGAAATGCTTCAGATTTCTTTCAAAGTACTATGCGAGCAAAAACTCGCTTTATTTAACTAATAAAATAGGGAAATGAGCCCTAATTTACTGTTAATCGAAGTTAGTCTAAAATCTCCGGACAGAAAGCGACAATGCTTTTTATACAGTCCAAAATTTGTTCTTTTGTAAGTGAATTGATTTTGTTTCTTAATTTAGTACATTCTTTTAAATTCTTAATTTCTTCTCTCTTCATCATTTTTTCAAGCATCCTTTTAAGTTGAATTAAATCCAGCGCTGATAAATCTTTCTCTAAAGAAAGCATCGCTATACGGCGTCTTCTTGTTATTGCGTCGTCGGAATCAACTTTTTTGTTGATTTTTTCTCTTTTTAAGCGATCCATAAATTTTTCTATATCTTCTACCAGTGCCTCGTTGTCTTGATCTTTTTCTTTTTGAATTTCTCGGATATTATCCATTTCGTTGTTAATTTTTTCCTTGAATGAAGGATCGTTTTCAGTATCAATAAGTTTTAAGTCTTCCAGTCTTTCTTCATCTTTCTCGTTCTGGTAAAGCAAACTGTCCTGTTTATCATGCATACCATCGTCATCTTCTATAAGTTTCTCAATTTGCTTACTATGTGGATTTACTTTAAAACTTATTTTACTGGCTTTGAATCTTTTGTTTAAACGATTTTTCTCACCTCCGAAATAATTATCGGGGTCATTAAGTTTATCATCTTTAATATTTTTTTCCTCTCTTACTTCTTCAGGCATCAAAGAAAATGCAACTTCGTTATTTCTTTGATTTTTTTTGTATCCAACTTCCATAGTACCGAAAGAAGTTTTAAAAAAACCGAAGTTATCCGGGATATCATGATTTTTAAAAGTGTCGTCCGGAATTATTTTGGATATTTCAATATTATCTCTTAAAAATTCATATTTTTTATCATTAATCCAATCTTCTTCATCCAGGGCGCCTTTTTTCCACCAATTTGTATCCTTTTCAGAAAGTTTTTGGCTAAGGTAATAGTCAAGGGTATTTTCAGATTTCAACTTTTTTCGATAATTTTGTTTTTCCTTCCCCTTAAACATCCTTATCTCTCCTTCAACAACTTCCCTTTTTACCAGAGGATCGTCCACACCATCTCCTTTTTTGTTCATTCCTCTGCCATTTTTTCCACATCTTGAAACCTTTTTATAAACTTGATTTGAGTTTTAAATCAAAAGTGCTATAAAAAAAGTTTTCGAATGTGTTTTTTTATATTATTTAAATATACACCAGTATTATATCACGACATTCAAACTTAAACCATTAATTTTTCACTAAATAATAATTTATATTGAGTTATTTTTATCAATAATTAGAATAAACTCAGTAAAAACACGCTGATATGTAGACTAATACACATCGTTTAAACCAAAACTTATGGTCAATGCTTCGTTAATTTTGTCCATGGCGGATTTATTCGCGCAGCCTCTTTTTTCTTTTAGTCGCTTCTTGTCGATTGTTCTGACTTGCTCCAAAAGAACCACGGAATCTTTGGCGAGCCCACATCCGCCGGAAGCTAGATTTATATGAGTGGGTAATTTTGTTTTCATTTCTTGGCTGGTTATCGCTGCGGCAATGACGGTTGGGCTATACTTATTTCCTACATTATTTTGGACTATAAGCACCGGGCGAACACCGCCTTGCTCAGAGCCGACGACAGGGCTCAAATCTGCGTAAAAAATATCTCCTCTTTTAATTTCCATGAAACTTCACTCCCTAAAAATCTTTGTAAAAATATTTTTGGCACATACAAAGATTTTTAATCACAGATGGATTTAACATCGGGCAACTTTTTAAGATTCAATATTATTTATAGTTTTTTTCTACTATTACAATAATTAGTGTGATAATGTGAAAAATTTTGTCCTTAGCATTGAAATTAAAATTAAATTATAATACTATAAAATAAGATTAAAAAACCATTTACAACCTATGGGTAAGTTTGCAAAAAATTTAAATAAAAAAAGAAAGGACTCGACAGATGAAATTATTAAAAAAATTAGTTTTAGGCTCGATGGTTATCGGATTAAGTGCAACAAGTCTAGGCGCTATGGAAACTTCATTTCCTAAATCAATTCCTGTGAGAGGAAGAGCTTCATCTCAAAGTTTTACCCTTAACATGGCTACAGCCAGAAGGCTTTTAGAAGTGGGCCAAGTTATCGGCGCAAATAAATTTGAAAAATGCCTTGTGAACTCTATCGTAAATTTAAATCAGGCTCGTCTGCAAAAAGCAATGAAAGAAGGAGCAGAGAAAACTTCAAAGACTAAACATGACTCGATAAAATTGAAACCTCTTCCGGAAGGCACTTCAAACCCTGCTTTTAAACATTACTACAATAAAGCGAAAGAAGTTTTGCAAGCTCACGAAGACAGAAAAGGAAGAATATTTTGGAGAAAACTTTTAAGATTGAACAAAGTATTTGATCAAGAAACCTTACAAGAAAATTCTTTGGCGGATTTAATAGATGTTGAGCGTTTATATCCTTCGAGAGAAATATTTGTACGCACAAAAAGATATTGCCCGTATAATTATTGTTATGTGCCGAAAATATACGACCTTCCTCTTGAAGACAGTACAACCATCGAAGGTACTTCAAACCTGAAGAAACTTATAATTTCTCTTGCTGAAGATTACGGAGTGCTTACAATCGGCATAAGAGGCGGTATTATACATCTTGTAGGCATTAATCCTAAATCAGAGCTATGTGAGATTGAAACTGACACCACCAAAGAAATTTGGAGCCTCAACACATTAGAGAGAATGTGCCGTGAGTTGGGGTCATTACGTGTATATTATTTAGAAAAGTTGGAAAAATAATTTTTAGTCACGCTAATGTGCGTGACTTTTTTTATTATGTTTTAACTCAAAGAACTACGCTTTGAGTAGTTCAAAAACCGCGCGCTAAGCGCGTGAGATTAAAAC
>CAKUVH010000009.1 GCA_934695425.1 uncultured Eubacteriales bacterium
GTTCCCATCTCGAACACGGTAGTTAAGCTCGGTAGTGCTGAAAATACTTGGCTGGCAACGGCCTGGGAAGATAGGGAAACGCCAACTTTTTTTATGCAATTTTTTATAATTTTGCTATTGACTTTTTATTTTTTAGACTTTATAATGTACTTGTTAGTGTTTTTGAATCTTAGTTAGATTTATAAACATCTAGCTGAGATTGTTTTGGCACTAATTTTTATATCTTTTTTCATTTTATACTCCTCCATGTTGAATTTATTCAGCATGGATATTTTGTTTTATACGTGATTAAAAAAGAGCCTCGACGATAAAGTCAAAGCTCTTTTTGTTTTTATTTTTTTGTTTTATTTGATAATTATCTCCCCGTTTGCATCCTGCATCGCCCAACAAACGTCCATCGGGCCGATCTCTCTGGCGATAGCGTTAAATTCGCCGATATTCACGTCCATAACCCCACCGACACATTTCTCGAGGTCATCCTCTCTCAAAAATGACTTATCAGATTCTTTAAAAGCCTCAATCATAATCAAAGCAAGTTTCGAAAGATCCTCGTCGCTTCCGATTGTGACGCCTTTTTCCGCCAGCGCTTTTTTGACTTGTTCGCCGGTTTCTTTTTTCAAAATCTCTTGGACAAATTTTTTATTTTTTAATACTTCGTTTAAATTTGCATTTACAACAGCCATATCTCGAGCCTCAGCGGCTCTTCACCATCCTTTACTGAATATTTTTAGAAACCGAATATATATTAGTTATTTTATACAATTTCCATCCAATGTCAAGAGATTTAAGTATATTATTGAAAATTTAACAAATAAACAGTTCATACCAAAGATTACTTATACATATAAATAATAAGCCAAATAATTTTGGTTTACTATTGTTCGGAGGTGAATTTAATGAACGAAAAAAGTCCATCCCTGGAAGAAATGCTAAAAAAAGCCTCGCAAAAACTCGGCACCAAGCCAGAGGAATTGAAAAACGCAGCCAAAAACGGAAACATAAATAATTTACTTAATAATTTGGGGCCTGAACAATCCGAAAAAATCAAAAAAATTCTTTCAGATAAAAAAGCCGCTTCAAAATTACTCTCCACGCCAAAAGCAAAAGAACTATTAAAAAAATTCTTGGGAGGAAAATAATTCATGGAAGATCTGGCAGGAAAAATTACCGAATTACTTGGCAATCCGGAAATAATGGACAAATTGAAAGATTTTTCCGGGCTGTCAGATCCTCCGAGCTCGGAAAATACAGATGAAAATTCCGAAAACACTAATGAAAATTTTGAGATGCCGCTGGATGTTATAGACACCGTCATGAAACTCGCTCCGCTTTTGTCCTCGATAAAAAAAGAGGATAAATACACAAGGTTTTTAAAAGCTTTAAGACCGCTTCTTTCCGAAAAAAGAAGGAAAAAACTTGACAGCTCCTCACAAATTTTGCAGCTTGTCCGCATGATACCATTTCTAAAAAACAACGGAATAATATGAGGTTATTAAATGACAAATCCCGGTAAATATTCTTCTGAAATTAAAAATATGCAAGAGCAATCGTTAAATAAAATGCGTGAAATGTATTCAAAATCAAAAAATAACTTACAAAACACTTCTTTAAATAACACATATCAAGGAAAAAGATTTTCGGAAAAAGAAAAAATCCCCGAAAAAAAATCTACTCCTCACGAAAAAAATAAAACTACTCCCCCGCCTCAAATAATGACAAGTTTTCTTGACGCCGTTTTAAAAGACCCTGATAAAACTTTGATTATCATGCTGATCATTCTTTTGATGGACAACGAAGAAAATTTCACATTAATAATGGTACTTTTTTACCTCCTGGCTTAAAGCACAGCGGAAATAAAATATTTTCCTGTGCTTTTATTTTTTTTCAAATGATATTGCATATATTTCTCGATTTTATCTTCCGAAAGCAGCGTCATGCCGCTGTTGAAGCCGTTTGCAGGGACGACATATCCGACTTTCAAAATTATTTCCGAACCCTTTTTACAAAAATTAACCGTGTGCGGAACAAAATTGTCCGTGCCGCTGATTGCGCTCACTAGGAAATCATTTTTTTCGGGCTGAAAAATATAAAAATTATCTTTTGAATTTTCAATTCCGTTAAAATCAATATCCACGTTAAAAAGCCGGTTCGCCGATTTATTAACCTCGTCCTTGCTCAAAATAATCCTGCCAAGGTCGTCCGAAATCACTTCTTGATTATTCATGGCGGCGTCCCAGACGGCCGAATTAATCACAATTTGCGGGCTCGGAGGATTATTTTCGTTAAAAGGCTCCGGATTTTGCATTACCACGGGGAGAATTATATTATCAAATTTTTTAAGATTGACAGCGTCATCACGGCACGAGAAAAACCCCACAGCCATCACGAAAGCAATCGAAAAAACCGCAAGAAATAAACTTACGAGAAAAAGTTTGAAAATTCGGGATTGAGATTCGTTATTTTTCGAACTGCCCAGAAATCTTTTGCCCTTTTTTTCGTCGCTGCTGATGTCAATAATCGAATTTTGATTACCATAAAGAGCTTTATAATTGACAGAGTACGGGCTTATACATTTGTCTTTTCTTTCGTATTTGTACATAAAATCACCTTGCAAAATATTATTTTCAATTTAAAGATATCACTAAAAAAATAAGAGATTTGTCAGAATGCGCAGGGTAAATAATGTAATTTTTTAGTGAAATACGTTAAAAAACAAAGTAAATATGGATAAAAAGCACGTATTTGGGTAAGTTATTTATTTTTTTGAAAATATAAATATTTTTTGACAATAATTTCAAATCCGTGTGAAAAAATAAATTTTAATTATCATTATGATAATTTAAACTTACAAATTAAAAATACAAAATATCCCATCAAGCCGTGAATCGGCGCAGAAAATATGATAATATAACAATAAAATCTAAGAAATTAAATAAATAATAAGAGAAAATCATATTTTTTTACAAAAACTTAATTGACAAACCTCCGAAAAGTACTATACTAGGGAATATGTAAGATTTTTTATACAAAACCACTTAAATTTGGCGGAAAATGCTCTTCAAAACGTATAAATGCCTCGAAAGTAGTAAAAACCTGGCTAGAGATAGGTTTTTAAGCGCATTGACCATCGAATGACAAATTTTTAGGAGGTAACAAAATCATGAAAAAAATTTTAGCATCATGTTTAACATGCTGTACGCTGCTCGGCTCAATGTGTTTCTCGTCGCCGATGGCTCAGCTGCACGCAATGAGCACCGAAGGAGGAACAGGCAGTACCACAGAAAAGTATGACCATGATATAGAGCTGGATTTGTGGGAAGAAATAGAAAACTCTTCTTATGAGATACAAAACTTGCCAAAAAATAGTATATTCTCTATTACCGGTCTACCTGCGGGTGCGTATAAATGCACATCAGTCAGTGGGGAAGTCAAACGAGTTGAAAAACCCACTAATGAAAAAAGTGTATTTGAATTTGAAATAGGTAATACAGATGAACACCAAGCCGGTTCTATCGAGCTTGAACGTATAGATCCTACAAGCCGCATTACCAAAACATATACTATAAAATTATATGACCTTGCGACAGAAAGAACATCCGAAACAGAGACAGGTGATATTCAAAAATATACATTTTCACTAGATCTACCATTAACAAAATCTTACTCTTCAATAGATGATGTTGCGATACATTACACCCCCAAAAATAAAAATATTAATTTCCAAGGATTCTCAGCTGAAGTAAAACCAGGAGATACTTTCAGATTTAATTTACCGGATTATTTCATTAAAGATGAGAATTTTTCGAGCAAATATTTAGAATTGGGGAAAAATGCAAGACACGATTATATTATTTGGGATAAAATTGACCAAGAAGAGATCTACACAAGCTTAACAGGAAAAATCTCTGACGATGCTAAACCGAGAGAAACAGTATTGTTCGATATAGACGCACGTATTTCTTATACTCCGATGGCGATGGGCGATGACACTACTACACTCGTTACCTACAATTCTGACCCGGGCGACGGAGACGAAATCCCGATATATTCGATTCCTGTAGAATTCAAAATTGCTGACGACGGAAAAGGCGACATCATTGACGATGGCGAAGAAGAACCGGTATTTTTAATTTTGACACCTGAATATAAAAAATTAACGTCAAAAGGCGAAACTTATAAACTTGACGCAAGTGTTGAACTCGACGAAGACGCCGATCCTGAAGCAAAAGAATCTTTTGAAGCAATGAAAAAAGACGGTCATTTTAAAGTATCATTCATGAGCAAAAACACAGACGTTGCAACTGTTTCAGAAGACGGAACAGTAACAGCTGTGGCAAATGGTTCAACAGAAATCGTAGCTTATGTTAAAGGTTTCGAAGAAGAGGGGCTTATTGCAACAAGTAAAGTCGACGTTGAAATTGCAGAAAAAGTTGAAGAGGAACCGGAAGAAGCAGATACAACTTATCCAAAAACAGGCGACAACTTCATGGCAATTTCAGCAGCTATATTGACACTTGGATTTTCGGCTTTGGTAGTAGCGTTGATGTCCAAGAAGCAACAACAAGAAGATGTTAACGAGGAAAAATAATTCCTGAGTGAATATTAAAACAGCCGTTAGCAAATCGGCTGTTTTGTATTATTTTGAAAAAATCGGGGATAATATGAATAAATTTGTATTATTAAGTATTTTTTAGGAGGTAAAAAATTATGAAAAAAATCTTAGCATCATGTTTAACCTGCTGCGCATTAATCGGTTCGATGTGTTTCTCGTCGCCGATGGCTCAGCTGCATGCAATGAGCACCGAAGGAGGAACCGGCAGCACCACAGCGAAATACGACCATGAGATAAATTTGAACTTAAACGAAGCACCAAGACGCGCTCACGTTATCGAAAAAGTAACATTTGGCGATACAATTTCAGTTACAGGCGTGGATCTAACCGGATACGAACTTGTAGAAGACAAACCGTATGAACTGGAAAAGATAAACGGTTCAAATACTGAGCTTTTAGTCGGAAACACCAACATACCTTATAAACACATAAGATATGTAGATACAACCGGAAAAAACTCTATCCAAGAATACTTCATTCAGCTCTCGAGCGTTTATAACAAAGAAGATTACAATTATAAGTATACATTAGACTTATCGGAAACAAAGGACTACGAAGCAGCCGCTGACTATACAGATAAAGTAAAAAATTTACCGGAGGAAGAAAGACCGACTGAGAAGGCTAATCCGATACAAGTAAAAGTAATATCAGGCAACGAAATATTCCCAAGGAAAACCTCGGTTGAGGTACACCCCGGAGATACTTTCAAACTTAATCTACCGGATTATTTCATTAAAAATCAAAAATTTTCAACTAAATATTTACAGTTAAAATCAGACACAAAACACGATTACATCATTTGGGACAAATTTGATAAAGAAAATAAAACTCTAACAAGCCTCACAGGAAAAATCTCTGACGACGCTAAACCGGGTGAAACATTATCATTCCACATAGACGCACGTATTGCTTATGGCCCGCTGGCAGCAGGAGACAGCAGCGCGACACTTGTAACTTACAATACTGAAGACTTGGGCGACGGTGAAGGAAACGAAGGCGGCGAAGACGGCGGCGACATTTCTCTAGGCGATGGAGATGAAGGCGGCGAAGAACTTCCTCCGGAAGACAAAACCCCTACATATACAGTTCCTGTGGAATTCAAAATTGTTGACGATGGCAAAGGCGACATCATTGACGATGGCGAAGATGAAGCAGATGTATTTTTAAAATTGACACCTGAGTATAAAAAACTAACATCAAAAGGCGAAACTTTCAAACTAGATGCAAGCGTTGAACTCGATGAAGACGCCGATCCTAAAGTAAAAGAAGAATTCGAAGCAAGGAAAAAGGACGGTCAATTTAAAGTATCATTCGCGACAAGAGATTTAGGCGTTGCAACTGTTTCGGAAGACGGAACTGTAACAGCTGTGGACAATGGTTCAACAGAAATCCTCGCCTATGTTGAAGGTTATGAAGATGAACTTTTTGCAGTAAGCAAAATCGATGTTGAAATTCCTGAAGAAGTCGAAGAAGTAACGGAAGAAAATACAACCTATCCGAAAACCGGCGACAATTTCATGGCGATTTCAGCAAGTATATTAGCAATTGGACTTTCGGCTTTAGTAGCATTTGCGTCCAGAAAACAAAAAGATGTTAACGAAGAAAAATAATTCGTGAATAAACAGTAAGAGCAGCCGTTAACACTCGGCTGTTCTTGTATTGTTTTAGAAAAATCGAAAATAAATTTGTATTATTAAATATTTTTAGGAGGGAAAATCATGAAAAAAATTTTAGCATCATGTTTAACCTGCTGCGCATTAATCGGTTCAATGTGTTTTTCGTCTCCGATGGCTCAAGTCCATGCAACCGAGAGCATCACAGAACAAAGTTCCGACACCGTCCCTATTGACCTAAATGTAGATGAAAAATTCATAGGATACGCACATCTTATAGGAGATTATTTAAGAATCGGAGACATAATTAAAATTACGCATAATAGCAAAAACCTCGCATTCCATAATGACCCGAGCGCATATTTAAACATTGACCCAAGCAATATTAAAAAAGGCATAGTAAAGATTGAGGAGACCGATGGCCGCGTTAATGGTTTTTTCTTTATTTTAACCGACATGGTGAAAATGGAAAGTTATCAAATTTATGGTAATATAGTAAGAGACAATAAAGAAAAGGCAAAGGAAATAGAAATAGATTTATCACAAATTCCAGAAAAGGAACATAAAAAATATGACGCTCCTACCGTTGAAACAGGGTCAACCAAAGAAACAACCACACCTGTTGAAGTTACACGTGCGAGGCGTTTGATTGTCGATAAGACCATAGAAAAATTACTTCCCGGCAGTAGCTTTGAATTAAAATTACCTGAAAAAATAGCAACTGACTTTGAAGAAAAATATAAACTTACAAATTATATTAATACTATTAAAGACCTTAAGATCAACGGAGTCGCAATAGATGATGATAAATATTCAGACTACATTGAAGTCGATCCTCAAAATCCTTGGAAAATTTCTCTCCTACCAACAATTAAAGCAGGAGATAAAGTTTCTTTTAAAGCTTGCATTGTGAAAAATAACACCTCCACGACAAAAGCTGACAGCGATGAACACGCCTTAGTAACCTACCAAGCAGAACTACCAGAGGAAGAAAAATATCCCAAAACATTTTCCCAGGGCGAACAAGAATATCCATTCCCTGTAGAATTAACAATCGTTGAAAAAGAAAAAGACGAAAATATAAATAATAAAGAGGATGAAATTAAAGATGAAATTAACTCTAAGGAGGAGCCTTCTTCCGGCGAAGATGAAACTCCAATCGACGAAGAAAAAAATAGCGACGAAGAACCCGGCGGCACCACTTACAAAACAGGAGACAGTAACAGCGCAGTGATTTTTGCGGCGTTTGCAGCGGTAATTTCGGGTATACTACTGATTTTACGTACTAAAAAAACCATAAAAAAATAGCCCTCTAGGGGGTTATTTTTTTGTTTATAAATCTATTACGTATCTCTCTTCGCATATGCTGTGGGACTTGTAATAAAGCTTTTTTTCGAGCCTGCCGCCGCATGAAATAATAACTCGTTTGCTGCCTTCGTTGTGCATGTCGCAAATCGCGGATATGCTTTTATAGCCCATTTCTTTGCACTTCGGCAAGATATCCTTGAGCATCTTTTTTGCGATACCCTTTCGCCTTTCGGACGGCCTAACGGAGTAGCCTATATTCCCTCTGTAGCTCTCTAAATCATCGCCTTTATGAATTTTCCTACAGACGATCATTCCGACTATTTTGCCATCATTTTTTCGAATATATACGTATTGCTCCGACAAAACGCTGTCTTCCGGGAGAGTAAATTCAGAAGAAATATCCTGAGTATACTTGATCCAATCCGCCATATCAGAAAACTTTTCCAAATCACTGCAACCGGGCATTTTTTCCTCTTTGGAATCCAAAAATTCTTTTTTAAAAGCACCAATTTCTTCTTCCATAGATGAATCGGGTTTAACAAGGTAAAATTCTTCCATATTTACATCTCCTTTATTTTTACTAGAGCAAAAATCGGGGGCTGCAATTCACGAACCCCCAAATTGTCAATTATCTTTATCTAAAATTTCTTCCGAAGTTTCGGGCGATTCCTCGGGAGTTTCAACCTCCTCAGATTCGTCTCTCGGGACGCATGCAACGGCAACAACCTTGCTGATGCCCCTGAGCCTCATCACCTTAACGCCTTTTGAAGGCCTTGAGCAAAGCCTGATGGAATCGGCGTGCATACGGATAATAACACCGCTGTCTGAGATTAGAATCACATCTTCGTCAAGTCCTGCGCTTACGAGCGAAGCTACGTTGCCATATTTTTCGGTATGATAATTTATAACACCCTGGCCGCCTCTGGATTGAACTCTGTAATCCTCGGGGTTAGAAAGGCGTCCATAACCTGTTTCAGACACTGTAAACACAAGTTTATCGGGGTTGACTATCGCCATTCCGACGACTTCGTCACCGGGTTTGAGTTTTATCGCACGGACTCCCCTTGCGGTTCTTCCAACTGCTCTGACGTCTGATTCGCTGAATCTGATGCATTTTCCGAGTCTTGTCGCAACTATCATATCGTTGGAACCGTCAGTCATGCGAACCCAACTGAGTTCGTCGCCTTCATCCAGCCCAAGTGCGATGAGGCCGCCTTTTCTTGCGGTATTGAATGATTTCAAATCCGTCCTTTTGATTATGCCGTTTTTGGTGACCATTATCAAGAATTTATTGTCTTCAAATTCTGTAACTTTTATCATAGAGGTCACACGTTCATCGGCTGCAATCGGCAGTAAATTGGCGATATTGCTGCCTTTAGATGTCCTGGAACCTTCGTGAATTTCAAAGCATTTAAGACGATATACTCTTCCGAAATTCGTAAAGAAAAGAACATAATCATGGCTGTTTATAATAAAGAGCTCATTTACGACATCTTCGTCACGCCTTGTAAGGCCCGAAACACCGCAGCCACCGCGTTTTTGAGTCTTGTAACTGTCAAGGCTCTGGCGTTTTATATAGCCGTAACGAGTCATGGTAAGAACGCAATCTTCCCTCGGAATGAGGTCTTCGATATCAACTTCTCCGCTGACATTTTCGATAGCGGTTCTTCTTTCGTCGCCGAATTTATTCTTGATTTCCAAAGCCTCGGTTTTGACTATTTCGCGGAGTCTTGTATCGCTTGCAAGAATGTCTTTAAAGTCCGCAATCTTAGCTCTTAAAGCTTCGATTTCCTCCTCGATTTTGTGTCTTTCAAGGCCGGTCAATCTACCCAGAGGCATCTGAACGATTGCTTGAGTTTGAATATCGTCAAGACCGAATCTTTCGGAAAGTCTTTGTTTTCCTTCGGCGATGGATTTAGATGAACGCAAAATCGCAACGACTTCGTCGATGAAATCGAGCGCTATTTTGAGTCCTTCCAAAATATGAGCACGTTCTTCGGCTTTTTTCAGGTCGAATTGTGTTCTTCTTGTTACGACCTCGATTTGGAATTTTATGTACTCTTCAAGAACCTGTTTTAAATTCAAAATCTTCGGCTCGCCGTTAACGATAGCAAGCATTATGACGCCGAAAGTCGTTTGGAGTTGGGAATACGAATAAAGCTGATTCAAAACAACTTGAGGTGATGCGTCTCTTTTTACGTCGATTTCTATGTGCATACCATTACGGTCGGAATGGTCGTCGATATGAGAAATCCCTTCGATTCGTTTATCCTTAACCATTTCGGCGATATTTTCAATGAGCCTGGCTTTATTCACCTGATACGGGAGCTCCGAAACAATGATTTTGTATCTTGAATCTTTACTTTCAACTATTTCGGCTTTTGCCCTGACAATTACTTTTCCGCGTCCGGTCGAATATGCGGCTCTGATACCTGATCTGCCCATAATAATGCCGCCGGTCGGGAAATCCGGGCCTTTGATATAATTCATGAGATCAGCGATTTCTGCGTCGGGGTTATCGATTAGATAACACATAGCGTCAATGACTTCATTCATGTTATGAGGAGGAATATTTGTCGCCATTCCCACGGCAATACCCGTCGAACCGTTAACCAAAAGGTTTGGAAAACGTGACGGCAAAACGGTAGGTTCTTTTAGTCTGTCGTCGTAGTTAGAAATAAAATCTACTGTTTCTTTATCGATATCCGTGAGCATTTTCACAGCGATTTTACTCATTCTGGACTCAGTATACCTATACGCTGCCGGAGGGTCTCCATCCACCGAACCAAAGTTTCCGTGACCGTCAACTAACATATATCTCATCGAAAAGTCTTGCGCCAAACGAACCAAAGCATCATAAACCGAGGCGTCGCCGTGCGGGTGATATCTTCCAAGCACCGCACCTACGGTATTTGCGCATTTTCTGTATGCCTTATCCGGTCCGAGATTATCTTCAAACATAGTATAAAGAATTCTTCTGTGAACCGGTTTCAAGCCATCCCTAACGTCCGGGAGCGCCCTCGAAACTATTACCGACATAGAATATGCCAAAAATGATTGCTTCATTTCTTTTTCGATATCCACGTCTATAACTTTAGGCTCTATGATATTTTTTTCATCTTGATTATCCATCTGAGTACCCCTTTGAAAAATTTCTCTTTTTAAAAATTAAATCCCAGTAAGAAGTTATTCTTCCTCTTTTTCTTTCTCTTTTTTCGTTTTATTTTTATTTTCTTCTTCATCGTCCGAACCGGCAAGAAGCATGGCCTGAACTTCAGCTCTGAACTCAGGCTCAATCGCTCTTATCGGGATAATAAGACTCAATCCGTCGCACGGCGAAGAAATGATAATCATATTGTCATATTCTTCGTAATTGCAAGACCCGTCAAGATTAATATCTCTTTTTTGATCTCCTCTTTGAATTTCGATTCTATCGGTAAAAATTTCTGCGGTTATTTCTTCGTTAAAAAACATTCTCTTAACGATTCTCCTGACGCCAATCGAGGGAATAATCCATATCAGCGCCAAAAAAACAACAGCATAAATCGACAGCCATACGTAGTACGGGTTTTTAAAAATTATTGCAAGTATTACCATTAAAACAAAAAATATACTTTGAATAATAGTGTGTTTTTTTTGTGATTTTTTATTTCGTTGATAGATTTCACTTCGTCTGATAAAGCTCCTAATCTCGCTCGAAGTAAGACTGTACTTGATTTTTATGCCGGTCTCTTCCTCATCGTAAGATTCGCTTTCATCGTCGACAACTATCTCTGCTTCGGAACCGTCCCACCGTTCGGGAGGTTCACCGTCTTCGTCATTCTCGCTCTTTTCATCTTCCTCATTAAGCTCCGCGTTTAAATCCATTTGATTTTCCGGTTTAACATCCAACTTTTCCGCAGGGTGTGAATCGTTCTTACTCATTACTTCTCCTTTTAAATTTTTTATTTATATTATTATATAAATTATACACGTTTTCACTCTATAATTCAACAATTTGTTGTTATATACCAAAAATTAAACATCAAGATTTTGAACGTACTTCGCATTTTGTTCTATGAATTCACGTCTCGGCTCAACTTTATCACCCATCAAAATGGTGAATGTTTCATCCGCTGCCGCAGCGTCCTCAAGAGTGACCTTGAGCATGATTCTGGTCTCGGGATTCATAGTTGTCTCCCAGAGCTGTTCGGCGTCCATTTCACCAAGACCTTTGTAACGCTGGATTTCGGTTCCGTTTGCGAGTTCTTTCAGAATATTATCTCTTTCTTCGTCGGAATAAGCATAAAAATGCTTTTTATTCTTTGTAATCCTGTAAAGTGGCGGCTGAGCGATGTATATATGCCCCTCTTCGATGACAGGCCTCATGAACCTGAAAAAGAACGTAAGAAGAAGCGTTCTGATATGCGAACCGTCAACGTCGGCATCGGCCATTATTATAACTTTGCCGTATCTTAATTTTGACAGATCAAAATCATCGCCTATTCCGCAGCCCAAAGCGGTAATTACAGGCATCAATTTTTCATTGCCGTAAACTTTATCGAGCCTGGATTTTTCTACATTGAGCATCTTTCCCCAAAGTGGAAGAATCGCCTGAAATTTACGGTCTCTCCCGCTTTTTGCGGATCCTCCTGCCGAGTCTCCTTCTACGATGTAAATCTCGGTCTCTTCGGAATTTTTAGATTGACAATCTGCGAGCTTACCGGGCAGCGAAGCGGTTTCCATTGCGGATTTTCTTCTTACCAAATCCCTGGCTTTTTTGGCGGCGTCCCTGGCTCTTGAAGCCGAAACAGCCTTCTCGATTATTGCTTTCGCAACCGCAGGGTTTTCTTCGAGGTAAGACGAAAGTTTATCTACGACCAAACCATCAACAAGGCCTCTTATTTCAGTGTTTCCGAGACGAGTTTTGGTTTGACCTTCAAATTGCGCATTGGTTACTTTCACGCTTATTATCGCGGTAAGACCCTCTCTGACGTCATCGCCCGAAAAATTGCGGTCGTTCTCTTTAAGTAAATTATATTTCCTGGCATAGTCATTTATTACCCTTGTAAAAGCCCTTTTAAAGCCATCTTCGTGGGTTCCGCCGTCGATTGTGTGAATATTATTTGCAAACGACAAAATGAGCTCATTATAGCCCTCATTGAACTGAAAAGCCACTTCGGCGCTCGCGCTGTTATCGGGGAGCACTCCCGAAAAGCTTATTACTTCGGGATTGACAACTTCCAGCGCTCTTTTTTTATGTATATACTCAACGAAACTCTTTATACCGCCGTCATATTTAAAATCATCTTCCAAAATATTTTCGGGATCTCTTGTATCCTTAAGAGTAATCCTCACGCCGGCGTTCAAAAATGCCTGTTCACGGAGTCTTGTTTGAAGGACCTGATAATCATATACAGTGGTTTCTTTGAACATTTCAGGGTCGGCTTTGAATGTTATTGTGGTACCTTTGCGGTCTGTAGTGCCGATTACTTCGAGGTCACTTGCGATATTTCCTTTTTCGAATCTTTGTCTGTAGATATTTTTACCGTCATAAACGGTTACTTCCAGCCACTCCGAAAGTGCGTTAACAACCGATGAACCAACGCCGTGAAGACCTCCCGAAACTTTGTAGCCGCTTCCTCCGAATTTTCCTCCCGCGTGAAGAACCGTGAAAACAACCGTAACAGCAGGCAAACCGGCCGTCGGATGCATTCCTACGGGGATTCCTCTTCCGTTATCGGTAACTCTTATCACGTCGCCGGGCAAAATTTCCACGTTAATTTCGTCGCAGTATCCCGCCAAAGCTTCATCGATAGAGTTATCTACAATTTCATACACCAAATGGTGAAGCCCTCTCGGCCCTGTGGTGCCTATATACATTCCGGGCCTTTTTCTTACAGCTTCAAGACCCTCAAGAACCTGTATTTCTCCGGCGCCATATTTTTCGCCGCTTTGATTCATTTCGTTAGTATCCAAAATATAAAAGCTCCCTTCTTAAAATATCCTCTAATTACTGTAAATTTCGGTATCTGTATCTTTCCCAAACCGTTCAGTATGCGTGGTATCGTACGGATGCTCCTCTTTTTCGTCAAAATCATCTTCTGATTCTGTAATCGTAATTTTGTAAGGCGAAATAAGATAAAAACATCCGAATAAAGCCAAAATTAAAATAAGCCCATAAAAACAATAACTCCCACCGGCAAACATCGACAGAGCAAAAATAATAACAGATAAAATTTCTACCAAACCCAAAAATTTAAATATCCCTGTATCAACTTCAACTTTTCCGATTTTTGAGCAGCATTTGCATTTATATGAATCACGATTTTTTGACAAAAAAGCTTCCGCATACCACAGCCTGGCCTTGCAATAAGGGCAAAAAGGCAGTTTTAAATTACCCAACCATTTTCACTCCTTTCCAAAAATTTACGATTCATGCCGTTTATAAATCGTTGAAGGCATAAGATTACTAAGATAAACAACGCTGTCTTTTCTAGTGCCGCAAAGCAAAAAAGACTTCGGTATTTTATCAGTTACACTTATTATTTTACCTCTTTTCTCCATCTTTGACAAATAATTTCTGTTGGACCCGTAAACCGTGAGCTTATCGATATCGAATATGCCTATTATTTCGGATGTTTTTAAGCTGTAATCTCCCGCGATATTAATATACATAAAATTCTCCCGCTAAAAATCTTTAATTTCAAAAACTTTTCCGGCGTTTATTCCAAATGCCCTACCCTTTTTTGCAGAGGCCAGATCGCTCAAATCGCAAGCAGTAATAAAGACCTGCCTGCTGCCCATGTTGTTGATAAGATACTCTTTTCTGAACGGGTCGAGCTCGCTCATGACGTCGTCAAGCAAAATGACAGGCGATTCGCCGGTGACTTCCTCCAGAACGATTGCCTCGGAAAGCTTAAACGTAAGTGCAGCCGACCGCTGCTGACCTTGAGAGGCAAAATTCCTCGCCGGGTAGCCGTTTATGATAACGTCCAAATCGTCCTTGTGAGCGCCGCAAAGTGTTGATCCGCATTTTAACTCAGATGATTTTAATTTTTGGAGTTTGCTTCTGAAATTTTCTTCGATTTCCTTGACAGGAGTATTAAAATCCAAATTTTTGGATATCGAAGAATTATAATTCAAAACCAGCTCATCATTTCCGCCCGAAATTTCACTAAAAATTTTATAGGCGTGTTTTTTTAAAATCTCGAGATATTCCAGGCGATTTTTTATGATTAAAGCCCCGATTTCACTGATTTTATCGTTCCAAATTTCTAAAAGACTGTCATCGGGATTTTTGCCGGCCAAATTTTTCAAAAAGCAATTTCTTTGTTTCAATATTTGATTATACCTTGAAATCAAAGAAGTATATGTCGGTTTTAGTTGGCAAACCGCGGCATCTAAAAATCTTCTTCTGAAATCCGGTCCGTTTTTTATGAGCGACAAATGAATCGGCGAAAAGATAACGGCCCGGAACCTGCCTATTATATTCGTGGGATATGGCTTGGTTATGCCGTCCATTATGGCTTTTCTTTTGCCGCCGGAAAATAAAATCGAAATTTCATGTTCCCTATTTTCAAACCAAAAATCTCCGTCAATCCGAGCAAAAGATTCGCCGAAATTCACGAGGTCAATATCCTTTGAACCCCTGAAAGACCTAGCGCCGGTGAACATCCAAACGGCTTCGGTGATATTGGTTTTACCTTGAGCGTTTTTCCCGTAAATAAGATTAACGCCGTCGCTGAATTCAAATTCTTGTTCCAAAATATTCCTGAAATTTTTTAAAGATAAATTTAAAATTTTCACGCCTTCAAAACCTTATATTCTTCATCATCTACCCATAATACCGTACCATCAGTCAATTTTTTGCCTCTTTTTGTGCAAGTCTCGCCCAAAATTTTTACCCTTCCCGAAGATATTAAAGATTTAGCTTCTCCGCCTGTGGATACCAAACCTGCGTATTTTAGAAAAGAGTCCAGTTTTATATATTCAGTTTTAATTGTAATTTCTTTCATCGTAACACCTTTTAAAAATTTTTAAGCTTTCACTCTGACCGGCAAGACTATGAAAATAAATGATGTTTCGTCTTTATTCGTTATCTTTATGGGGTTCAAAGGACCGTTAAGAGTGATTTTGATTTCGTCCGTCTCGGAGTTTTTAAGTGCGTCGGCCATATACTTGTTATTAAATGCTATTTCAAGCTCATCGGAAGTCGTGCTGGTGCATTGTAATTCATCATCGGCTTTTCCTATCGAAGTGCAGCACGAAAGGTGAATATGGCTCTTCCCGAACATACATTTTACCGGGCTTTTCAATCTGTCGGTTATGAGAAGCGACACCCTCTCGATGCATTCTATAAAGTCATTCGTGTTGGCAAAAACTTCCTTTTCACTGTTTTTTGGAATCGTAGAATGATAATCCAAAAACTCGCCGTCCAAAAGCCTCGATACTACCGTATAATCGCCCACAGAAAAGATTATATGAGTCATGCCTGCCGAAATAGTAACTTGTTCTTCATCATCGTCCGGGAGGAGCCTTAATACTTCTCTCAAGGTCTTGCCCGGCACCACGAAGCTTAGCTCCAGGTCTTCTTTTATGGGCTCTTTTCGGAGTGCCAATCGATAGCCGTCAACCGACACGAGCGTGAGAGTTTTATCTCTGATTTCGAAAAGCGTCCCGGTATGAACGGGCTTGGTATCAACTTCCGAAACCGAAAATATCGTCTGACGAATCATGCTTCGCAAAATTCCGACCGAGACTTCCAAGGCCCTTGCGTTTTCGACAGAAGGTAGAGTCGGGAATTCTTCTGCGTCGATGCCGATCAGTTCGAATTTACTGCGCCCACAAGTTACGGTTGTTTTGAGGTTTTCTTCTACAAAAATTTCCAGAACATCACCGGGAAGTTTCCTGACAATCTCGGTAAGCAGTCTTGCGTTCAAGACCAGTGTTCCGTTGTCGTTAACTGTTGCCGGTATGACTGTTGTTATTCCAAGTTCTGTATTGTATCCGCACAACTCGAGTTTTGAGTCCGTTGCATTGATGAGAATTCCTTCTAGGGCTGCGATTGTGGATTTTTGAGATACTGCTCTTTGGACGTTTGACAGAGCTTCTACGAGTTTTTCTTTTTCACAAGTTAATTTCACATAATCAATCCTTTTCTTTTTTTAATTACGCTCAGAAAGTATAGAATAGTATTAAATATTGTAGTAATAGTAGTAGGGGCTGTTAATATGTTGAAAGATTGTCCAAAGCCAGAAAAAATATATTCTCAACAATTTTTTGGACATGTGGAAAGTTTGTTGAGTGTTTTGAAAATTTTCCACAGGGTCAAAATTTCTCAACAACGATGTTGAAAACTTGTTGTTGAAAGTTAAAAACTTGTTGAAAGTTTTTTGGGCAAAAAAATATATGATTTTACCTGTCGCGGATGTTTTTTATAATGTCTTCGACCATGGCTTTTGTTTTTGGATCCTTGCTGAGATTTTTCTCAACCTGCTGAAGAGCGTATACTATAGTAGAGTGATCCCTGCCGCCGAATTCCTCGCCGATTGACACCAGGGGCAGCTGAGTGATTTCTCTTACGACGTACATCGAGATTTGACGAGCGGTCGAGACTGAAGCCGATCTTTTTGAAGAACGAATATCTTGTGCGGTAACATTGAATGTGCGCGCAACTTCTTCGACTATTTTTTCGATTGTTACCGGAGGCGGTTGGTCGTTATTTAGGATGTCCGAAATGGCTATCCTTGCGGTCTGAATACCCATTGGTTCGCCGCCCAAAAGGTGGTGAGCTTTCATTTTTTTGACTGCGCCTTCAAGCTGACGGATATTTGTTTTAAGTTTTTTAGAAATAAATTCACAGACTTCATCCGGCATTCTTATGTCCAAAAGTTCCGCTTTTCTTTTTACTATAGCTATTCTTGTTTCGAAATCCGGAGGTTGAATATCCGCTATGAGTCCCCATTCGAAGCGGGTTCTGAGCCTGTCTTCGAGGGTTTGAATTTCTTTTGGAGGCCTGTCCGAGGTCAAAACGATTTGCTTTTTGGCTTCGTAGAGCGAATTGAAAGTATGGAAAAATTCTTCCTGCGTAGAATCTTTTCCTGCTATAAATTGAATGTCATCAACCAGGAGTATATCGGTCTGGCGGTATTTTTGATGGAATTCACTCATTTTATTTTTTCGGATTGATTCGATGAGTTCGTTCGTGAAATCGTCACCTTTTATATATAGACATTTTGTTTTCGGCCGGCTTTTTTTTATGTCATTACAAATGGCGTAAAGAAGGTGCGTTTTTCCGAGCCCGGAATTTCCGTAAATAAAAAGAGGATTGTACGCTCCGGCGGGATTTGCGGCAACTGCCAGCGCTGCAGCATGAGCAAATTTATTTGATGAACCTACTATATATGTATCAAAAGTAAACTCATAATCGGAATCTATTGCAAGATTCTGGTCGCTTTTTTTGTTTAGCTTTTTGATTTCATCGGGTATCGAAAAGCAAATATCTATGCCTGAACCAAAAATTTGATCAAAAGCATTTATTAAAAGTTTTTTGTAACATCTGTTTAAAGTTTGACGATGGAATTCATTCGGAACCATAAGAACAGCTCTGCCGGCTTCGAAATCAAGTTCAATCGGCACGATTCTGCTTATCCATGTTTTATATGCAACATCGGTAATGCTTGCTCTGCAAAAGTCGCATATAATGCTCCATGCTTCGTTAAAAGAATCCATAAAAAATAAGACCTCCAATAATGATGTAATATATGTCGCGGTTTTGGGCGTTTATCACAATATGATAACATATTTTTAGAAAGTTTTCAACAATTGAAGCTATTACGAATAAATTTTGATTTAGTTATATTTTTTTCTGTTGACATTATAAATTACCTGTTATATAATAAATATCGTGAAGAGGAGAGAGTAAAAAAACAGATTTACTTAACTATCCATTGACAAACAACGATTCGGAGGGAAAATAGATGTTAAGGACATACCAACCAAAGAAACTTCACAGAAAAAAAGAACATGGCTTCAGAAAAAGAATGTCCACAAGAAGCGGCATACGTCTTCTTGCGCGTAGAAGAGCAAAAGGAAGAAAAAGACTGAGCCATTAATCACTAACTTAGCTATCAGAAAATATGTTTAGATTCATCAAAAGACCATCTCTGGTGGTCTTTATTTTTAATTATTTTAGTATTTAAAGGAATTTTTTATGAAGAAAGAACACGTAATGAACAGAAATAAGGACTATCGCAGAGCCTACAATCGCGGGAAATTCAGTTCTTCCCCAATATTGGTTACATATGCTGTGCGAAATCGTTTCAGAATTAAAAGATTTGGCATAACCACAACCAAAAAGACCGGTATTGCCGTTCAGAGAAACCGTGCAAGAAGAATCATTCGAGCTGCACTTGCAAAGCTTAAACACAGAATTCGCAACGGTTATGATATTGTTTTTGTTTCAAGAAAGCCAACTTGCGAAATGAAAACTCAGGATGTTTTTGCCAGCATGGAAAGAGAACTTTTGGATTTGGGTCTTCTTCAATGAAAAAAATTTTTATAGGATTGATAGAATTTTATCAAAAATTTATATCGCCCTTAAAAAGACCCTGTTGCCGATTTACGCCCACTTGTTCGCAATACGCCAAAGAAGCCGTAAAAAAACACGGCGTGGTGGTTGGAATCTTGCTTGGATTATGGAGACTTTTAAGATGTAACCCATTTTGCAAAGGCGGATACGACCCCGTTCCGTGAAGATATAATAAAATAGCTTGGATAAAAATAAAAATTGTGTTATCCTAAAAATGTATATATAAATAAAGGATAAAGGAGTTTTTTGTTTGGGAGTTATTTTTGATTTTTTAGGTAGTGTGTTTGGTTATGTAATTTGGTTCTTTTTTGATGCCGTGAGCAATTATGCGCTGGCGATTACATTTTTCACGTTGATAGTTAATGCTATTTTATTTCCTATAGTTGTAAAAAGGCAAAGATCCATGTCACAAAATGCTTATGTTTCGGAAAAACAAGCGGAACTTAAAAAGAAATATGAAAAAAATCCGAAAAAATATAACGAAGAAGTGGCTAAACTTTATGAACAAGAGGGTTTTAACCCGCTTAGCGGTTGCCTCCCGATGTTTATTCCGCTGCTTTTACTTAGCGGTATTATCGGAGCAATCAACAAGCCTCTTCAAAATACTTTACATATTCCTCAAGAAAAAATAGTTCAGGCAGTTGAAGTTTTGCCGACAGTCCCTGAGCTCGAAGGCAAAGTAAGCAAAGGCTATGAGGAGCTTCAGGTTATAAAATATTTCCCTGAAGTAAAAGACAAACTTACAATGATGAACGAGGATGAGCTCGCTGACATAGAAGAATACAGTTCGGGATTCAATTTCTGCGGAATTGACCTTCTTAAAAAGCCGAATGAATCCAAATTTTCCGATATGCTCTGGGTTATTCCGGTGCTGTGTTTTGTAGGTTCGGTTGCTTCGGCAATAATAATGCAAAAATCCAATCCTCAAAATAATCAAATGCCGGGATGCGGAAAATATCTTCCGTATGTAAGCTTTTTGATAATCGCATGGTATTCATCTACAGTTCCCGGTGCAATCGGATTTTACTGGGTTATTTCTTCGGGAATCGGTGTAATTCAAAGTTTGATACTCAATAAATATTACAATAAATACACCATAAGTGCGAAGGACGAAGCCGCAAGATGTGCATGGTTGGAATTGCAAGAATCCAAGGTCAAAAAAATTAAATAAACAGAGGTGTGTCAATTTATGGTAAACGAAGTTTTTGCGCTGGACGAAACCGTGGCTTTGGCAAAGCAAAAAGCTTGCGAAATGCTGGGCGCAGAAGAAAAATATGTTGATTTCGAAGTGATTCAACAGCCGTCCAGAAAGGTTTTTGGAATGTTCGGAGGAAGGCTTGCTCAAGTAAAAGCAACTCTTAAAAAATCGCCGTCTGTAAAGGCTGCCGAATACTTAAAAGAAGTATTTTTCTATATGGGATTTGAAAATATGTCGGTGAAAATACTCTCTGACACCCCTCGCTTATGCGAAATTAAAATAGATAGCGAAAATCCCGACGACATGAGATTGGTTATTGGAAAACACGCTTCGACTTTAGATTCGCTTCAATATTTGGCTTCGTGTGTAGCGAACGAAAAATCCGACAGAGATGATTTTTGTAATGTTTGGTTGGAGGCCGGGAATTACAGAGAAAAAAGAAGAGAAACTTTGGCGGAATTAGCCAAAAAAATTGCGGAAAAAGTTTGTTTAACTCATCGGATAATCAATCTAGAACCTATGAGAGCGCACGAACGCAAGACTATACATTTGGCTGTAAGAGACCTCGCAGGAGTAAAATCATGGTCAGTCGGCGACGGCGAAAGACGTCACGTAGTGATAGCGCCGGACGATTATAAAAATTAGCATAATAATACTGTTTTTAGATATTTGCTCTCTGATTTAGGGGGCAAAAATTATTTGGAGGTTAAAAAAATTATGAGTACAATTGCGGCTATATCCACGGCGTACGGTGTCGGAGGTATAGGTGTTATAAGAATTTCGGGCGAGGATTCTTTGGCGATTGCCGACAAAATCTTTGACCCGTATGTTGGTGAGCAAGGAAATTGCATAAAAAATCTTGGAGGATATCGAGCAAAATATGGTAAAATAATACAAAGCGGCGAGCCGATTGACGACGCTGTAGTTTTGGTTTTTAGAGCGCCGAACAGTTACACCGGCGAAGATGTCGTGGAAATATCGTGCCACGGCGGGCTTTATATTACCAAAAAAGTTCTGAGAGCCGTGCTCGATGCGGGCGCAATTCCTGCCGGGCCGGGCGAATTCACAAAGAGGGCTTTTTTAAACGGAAAGATGGATCTTTCGCAGTCCGAAGCCGTAATGGATTTGATTTCTGCAAAAGGCGAGCGCGCGAATAAAATTGCGTTCAGAATGAAAGAAGGGCATTCTTCGGAGAAAATATCCGAAATAAAAGAAAAAATAACCGACATCATGGCGGCGTTGAGCGTCTGGGCGGACTATCCCGAGGACGATATTCCACAGGTTGACGAAAAAATGTTAAAAAATAATATTTCGGAAATAATATCATCGCTCGACGAAATGATAAAAAATTACGACATGTTTAAAGCCGTCAAAGAAGGCGTGAAAGTTGCGATAGTCGGTCGACCGAATGTTGGAAAATCAACGCTCATGAATTGCCTGTCAGGCTCGCAAAAATCCATTGTAACCGATATCCCGGGCACCACCCGCGACGCAATCGAAGAGAGCATAATGATTGGCGATATTCCTGTGATTCTGGTCGATACTGCCGGGATTCGTGAGACTGACGATACTGTGGAAAAAATCGGCGTTGAGAGAGCTAAAAATCATATGAAAGACTCCGAAATTACCTTTGTTGTTTTGGATGCTTCGTCTGAAATTTCTCCACAAGATGGGAAAATACTTGACGATATCGACAGTAAAAAATCCATAATAATTCTCAACAAATGTGACGAATCGAAAAAAATAAATCGAGCGGATTTATCAACATATAAAGCGGAAATTGTTGAACTTTCGGCACTAAAAAACACAGGCATGGACGAGCTGAAAAACTGTGTTGAAAACTTGGTCGGGGTTTCAAAATTGGACCCTGCTGACGTCGTGATTTCCAATGAAAGGCAACTCGCTTCGCTCAAAAACGCTGAAAATATTTTGAAAAAATCGCTCGAGGAATTGGAGCTCGGAATTACTTTGGACGCCGTCACGGTGCTGCTTCAGGACGCTTTGGAAGTGTTCATGGAATTCACGGGCGAGACGGTCAGCGAGGCAGTTATTAATAAAGTTTTTTCCAAGTTTTGCGTCGGGAAATAATCTAAAAAGAGAGTGCCAAAATTGATATCGGAATGACTTTGGATGCCGTCACGGTGCTGCTTCAAGACGCATTGGAAGTGTTCATGGAATTCACGGGCGAGACGGTCAGCGAGGCAGTCATCAATAAAGTTTTTTCCAAGTTTTGCGTCGGAAAATAACGTAAAAAAGAGAGTGCCAAAATTGATATCGGAATGACTTTGGACGCCGTCACGGTGCTGCTCCAGGATGTTTTGGAAGTGTTCATGGAATTCACCGGCGAGACAGTTAGCGAGGCAGTTATCAATAAAGTTTTTTCCAAGTTTTGCGTGGGAAAATAATGCAAAAATCAGAGTGCCAAAATTGATATCGGAATGACTTTGGACGCCGTAACGGTGCTGCTTCAAGACACGTTGGAAGTGTTCATGGAATTCACCGGTGAGACAGTCAGCGAGGCAGTCATCAATAAAGTTTTTTCCAAGTTTTGCGTCGGGAAATAATGCAAAAAAGAGAGTGCCAAAATTGATATCGGAATGACTTTGGACGCCGTCACGGTGCTTCTCCAGGATGCGTTGGAAGTGTTCATGGAATTCACGGGCGAGACGGTCAGCGAGGCAGTTATCAATAAAGTTTTTCCAAAATATTTCATAAGAAAATAGTGCAAAAATAATAAGAGGTGTAAAAATTTGAATCAAATAGAAAATTATGAGGTAATAATAATAGGCGCCGGCCACGCCGGGATAGAAGCCGGTCTTGCGGCGGCGAGGCTCGGGTGCAATACTGCGGTATTTGCGGTCAATTTGGATTCCGTCGGAAATTGTCCGTGCAATCCTTCGATTGGCGGAACAGCGAAAGGGCATCTTGTAAGAGAAATCGACGCCCTTGGCGGAGAAATGGGCAAAACCGCCGACGAATGCTTTTTGCAGAGCAGGATGCTCAATATGGGCAAAGGCCCCGCGGTTAGGTCGCTTCGCGTGCAAATTGACAGGAATAAATACAAAGAAGTTATGAAACATAAATTGGAACTTCAGAAAAATCTTTCTCTAAAACAGGCGGAAATAACCGACATTAAGCGCGACGAAACCAACGGAAAATGGATTCTTTCATCCAGAAACATGATGAAATACAGCGCCGAGTGTGTTGTTTTGGCGACGGGTACATTCCTCGAGGGTAAGGTTCATATCGGCGAAACGTCGTATTCCAGCGGCCCGGACGGAATTTTCCCGGCGAATTTATTAGGCAAATCTTTGGCAGAACTTGGTCTGAAACTCAAAAGATTCAAGACCGGTACTCCCGCCAGAGCCCTGAAATCAAGCATAAATTTTGAAAATCTTGAGGAGCAATGCGGCGACGATGAGATAATTCCGTTCTCATATGACACCGAAAATCCGGGCGAAAATCAAGTTAAATGTTATATTTCCTGGACGAATGACAAAACCAAAGAAGTCATACTTAAAAATCTTCACCGAGCCCCGATGTATAGCGGTAAAATCGAAGGTGTTGGCCCGAGATATTGCCCGAGTATAGAGGATAAAATCGTGAGATTTCCTGACAAAAAACGCCATCAAATGTTTATCGAGCCTTGCGGTATAAACACCGAAGAAATGTACCTTCAGGGCATGTCTACGTCCTTGCCGGAGGAGGTTCAAATTGAGATGTACAGGACGATTCCGGGGCTTGAAAACGTGAAAATCATGCGCCCTGCCTATGCTATTGAATACGATATTGCCGACCCGACTCAAATGAATAACACGCTCGAATTCAAGGATTTTCCGGGGCTTTTCGGTGCGGGTCAATTCAATGGAAGCTCGGGCTACGAAGAAGCCGGTGCGCAGGGGCTCGTCGCGGGAATAAATGCCGCCATGAAAGCCAAAAACAAGGAGCCGTTGGCGCTCGATAGAGGTTCGTCGTACATCGGCACGCTCATAGATGATTTGGTCACGAAAGGCGTGAACGATCCCTACCGAATGATGACTTCTCGCTCGGAGTACAGACTGGTTTTGAGGCAGGATAACGCCGACGAAAGACTTACTCCTATAGGCCGTAAGATCGGGCTTATCAGCGATGAAAGAATGAAAAAATTCGAGCATTCTTTGTCCTTAAAAAAGCAAGAATTAGAAAGAATAAAAAAGGAGGTTTTATCCCCCACCGACGAGCTAAATAAAGTACTTGTTTCACGTGAAACATCTCCGATTGTCAGCGGAGTGAAAATTAGCGAGCTCCTAAAACGCCCGCAAATTACCTATGATGACCTTGCTCCTTTTGATAAAAATCGTGAAAATTTACCAAAATCTGTTTTCGATAAAGTTCAAACCGAGATAAAATACGAGGGATATATTGCCCGTCAAAATCACCAAATTAAAGAAATGCGCCGACTTGAAAGTAAAATTATCCCCGAAAATATAAATTATAATGAAATAAAAGGATTAAGGCTGGAAGCGATTGAAAAACTCAGCAAAATCAAGCCTTTAAATATCGGTCAAGCGTCCAGAATTTCGGGCGTCAGCCCTGCGGATATTTCCGTGTTGATTATTTTTCTTGCTTCAAAAAATAAACGAGGAGAAGTTTAAATAATGGAATTACTTTTAAATTATGCGAAAAATTATGGAATAAACTTGGACGAAAAAGCTTTGGAAAGATTTGAAATTTACTATAATTTTCTTGTGGAGTACAATCAGCACACGAATTTGACATCCATCACCGAGAAAAACGACGTGATTATAAAGCATTTTTTGGACAGCATTTTACTGACTAAATTTTTGAAATTGAATTCCGAAACCAAGCTCATCGACGTTGGCACGGGCGCTGGATTTCCCGGTGTGCCGATTAAAATTGCGAACCCGGAGATCAATTTGACGCTTTTGGATAGCTTAAATAAGAGGATTATATTTTTAAACAAGCTTGTGGAAAAATTAAATTTGACGGCGGAAATTTTTCACAATCGCGCTGAAGAATGTGGAAAAAATAAAAATTTTCGTGAAAGATTCAACATCGTAACTTCGCGCGCGGTTGCAAAGTTAACAGTCCTCAGCGAATATTGTTTGCCGCTGTTGAAAGTCGGTGGATTTTTTGTTTCGCTCAAAGGAAGCAATGTTGAAAACGAGATCGAAGAGTCCGCGAAGTCAATCAAAGTTTTGGGTGGAAAAATTGAAAAAGTTGAAAAGTTTGACTTGCCCGAAGAAAAAGGCAGCCGCTCGCTCGTAATCATAAAAAAGGTGTCACCCACCCCGGCGAAGTATCCGCGGTCAAATTCAAACATCGCAAAGTCGCCAATAGTGTAGCTGAATTCCAGACAGATGTTTCACGTGAAACATCTGATTTTTTTATGGTGTTTTATGTAGTGTTTCACGTGAAACATTAAGGTAATTTAAAAATTTAACCGCCTGAAAAATGTGTTTGCTCATGATCATGAAAAGTTTATTTGACTTCGTAAAAAATCATGTGTCGAACTCAAATATTACAAAATTACTAATGGTATAGTTGAATTCTAGACAGATGTTTCACGTGAAACATTAAGGTAATTTAAAAATTTAACCGCCTGAAAAATGTGTTTATTCATGATCATGAAAATTTTATTTGGCTCTGGAAAATATTATGTGTCGAACTCAAATATCACAAATTCGCCAATAGCGTAGTTAAATTTTAGACAGATGTTTCACGTGAAACATCTGATTTTTTTATGGTGTTTTATATAATGTTTCACGTGAAACATTCGCGACCGAATTTTTAAACAGCACTTTATTTTTTGAATCCAAAATGGTATAATTTATATGCGATTTAAATTGAATTTATTTAGTGAAATGAGGGAAATTTATGGGAAAAATTATCGCTATTTCCAATCAAAAAGGAGGGGTCGGAAAGACCACCACATCAGTTAATATGTCGGCAGCCATCGGCGCGCTCGGCAAAAAAACTTTGATAATAGATTTAGACCCCCAAGGCAACACAACCAGCGGACTCGGAATTAATAAAAAAGAATTAAAAATTTCTGCTTACGATGTCCTCGAAAAGGACAACTCGGCTGAAGAAGCAACTCTTGAAATTCCATTTAAAAACTTAAGTCTTATTCCTTCTCATATAAATTTGGCATCGGCAGACGCCGGAATAAGCTTGTTTTCGGGGAAAGAATCAAAACTCAAGCACAAAATCGCTCATTTGAAAAATGAGTATGACTACATAATAATAGATTGTCCCCCTTCGCTCGGAATCATAACAATAAATGCTTTTTGCGCAGCCGACAGCGTTTTGATCCCGATTCAATGCGAATATTATGCTCTTGAAGGTTTGTCACAACTTATTAATACTGTGAAAGTTGTAAAACGTCACCACAATCCGGAGCTTGATTTGGAGGGAATTTTGCTTACGATGTGCGATTTGAGGCTTAATCTCACCAAGCAGGTTATGGAAGAAGTAAATAAAAGCTTCCCCGGAAAAGTTTTCAAGACGACTATTCCAAGAACTGTAAAAATTTCGGAAGCACCGGGATTCGGCAAGCCTGTTATGTATTTTTCGAAGCTCAATAAAGGCACATGGGCGTACAAAGGTCTTGCTAAAGAAGTAATCAAGAATAATAATTAATTTACGGAGGTTTTTATATGGCGTCTAAGCTCAGTGGTCTTGGGAAAGGTCTGGATATGATTTTTATGGAAAATAATATCGAAAACGAAAACGTACCCGTGACTTTAAAAATAAGCGAAATCGAAGCAAACAAACTTCAGCCCAGGACAAGCTTTAAAAATGAGGCACTCGTGGAGCTTTCGAATTCCATTGCTTCGCACGGGATAATTCAGCCGATTGTTGTTAAACCGCTTTCTTCGGGAAAATATAAAATAATCGCCGGCGAAAGACGTTACAGAGCCGCTAAAATGGCGGGAATTGTCGAAGTGCCGGTAATAATAAAAGATATCGACGACAAAGAAATTACCGAACTTGCACTCGTTGAAAATTTGCAAAGAGAAAATTTATCCGTTCTTGAAGAAGCCAGAGGATACAAAATGCTGTCCGAAACCTATAATATGACCCAAGAAGAAGTATCGAAAGCCGTCGGAAAATCCAGGTCGTATGTTACAAATACTTTAAGGCTTTTAAATCTTTTGCCGGAAGTAATAACGAGCCTTGAAAACAGCGAAATTTCGGCAGGACACGCAAGAGCTCTCCTTTCGCTCGAATCTGAAGACGATGTCAAAAGAGCACTTAAAATTACCGTTTCTCAAGAACTTAATGTCAGGCAACTCGAGCAGCTCGTCAAGAAAATGAGCTTTAAAGAAATCGAAAAACCAAAATCTTTGAAGTCCATAAAAAAGGATGCTTTTTACAATAAAATAGAATCCGATTTAAATAAGAAACTAAAAAGGAAAGTAAAAATAGTTTCGGGGAGACGAAAAAAAGGTACGGTTCAAATTGAATTTTTAGGCGAAGAAGACCTTTCGGATATTTATAACTTACTTATAAAAGATAAAATCGGATAAGGAGAGGAAAAAATGAAAAGAAGCTCAACTAAGACTTATACTATTTATATTATGGTTTTTGCAACGATAGCGCTGATAATGTTAAATCCTATTCTTATGTACAGCAAAGGGCTGACCGCTAATTTAAATAATTTTTTTGAGATGTGTAGAATAGGCTATAATTTTTCTGAAAACGACACTATTACAATCATAAGATTTTTAGAATATTTTTTACTCGGAATCGGTCTTACTGCGGCTATATCTGATTTTTCCGAAAGGGTTGTATTTAAAAATGCACCTATAGTGATGTTTGTCGGACTGTTTATTTCGGTGCTGGAAGTTTATTTCAAAAGGTTTTACATCGAGGATGCGCTTATTGCGTTTGTATGGATATTTATAGCGATGACTACTTATGTATTATGCTATCGTTTTAAATCACGTTATTCAAAAAAGCCAAATTCAAAATATAAAATAAATAAATATGATAGGAGAAGATAGGCTATGTTAGATATTAAATTTATAAAAAACAATACCGAGCTCGTAAAAAAAGCAATGAAAGACCGTCAAAAACCCATGGACGAAGTGATTGACGAAATAATTAGACTGGATGAAAAAAGACTTGAATTAATCTCGGAAGTTGAAGCTCTGCGTGCCGAACAAAATTCCTTCAATAAGAAAATTCCCGCGCTGAAAAAATCCGGCGAAGATACCACTAAAGTAATGGCAAAGATGAAAGAAATATCAATGGCGGCAGCTGAAAAAGCCAGACAGCTTTCCGAAACCGAAAGAAAGCAAAGACAATTAGCTTTGGCCGTTCCGAATGTCCCCAACGAGAGTGTTCCCTACGGCAAAGATGATAGCGAAAACCCTGAAATAAGACGAAACGGCGAGCCGAGAAAATTTGATTTTGAAGCAAAACCACATTGGGAAATCGGTAAAAAATTAGGCATTTTGGATCCTGAAAGAGCCGCTAAAGTTACCGGCACTCGTTTTCATTTTTATAAAGGGCTCGGCGCAAGGCTTGAGAGAGCGGTTATAAATTTCTTTTTGAATACCCACACTCAAAACGGCTACACTGAGATTTTGCCGCCGTATATTGTAAACTCCGATTCGCTTTACGGTACGGGTCAATTGCCGAAATTCGATAACGGTTTTAAGTTGGAAGGTCTTGATTATTACCTAATACCAACCGCCGAAGTTCCGGTTACAAATTTCCACAGGGATGAAATTTTAGACGGCAAAAAGCTCCCTATTAAGTATTGTGCATATTCGGCATGCTTTAGATCTGAAGCCGGTTCTGCCGGACGTGATACCAGAGGGCTTATTCGTCAACACCAGTTCAATAAAGTTGAACTCGTTAAATTTGTAAGACCCGAAAATTCATATGACGAACTCGAAAAGCTCACAAATGATGCCGAAAAAATTTTGCAGCTTCTTAAATTGCCTTACAGAGTGGTTTGCCTGTGCACGGGAGATGTAACTTTCAGCTCCGCAAAAACTTACGATATAGAAGTTTGGATGCCTTCGTACGGAAGATATGTCGAGATTTCTTCGTGCTCGAATTTCGAAGATTACCAAGCAAGAAGAATGCAAGTAAGATTCAAAGACAGCCCGAAAGATAAAGCAAAACTCGTACACACACTCAATGGTTCGGGGCTTGCAGTCGGAAGAACTGTCGCTGCGATTCTTGAAAATTATCAAAACGAAGACGGCTCTGTTACCGTTCCTGATGTTCTTAAGGAATTTATGGGTACCGATATAATAAAATAAATTTAATGAGGGGTATTATTAATGTCTGATTTTATGAATTCTGAAAAATTTTGCAAAGAAGGTCTTACATTTGATGATGTTCTGCTTATCCCGGACGCTTCTGATGTGGAACCTAAAAATGTTAGCACCGACACATATCTTGCCAAAAATATAAAGCTGAATATTCCTATTATGACCGCCGCAATGGACACCGTAACGGAATCAAAAATGGCGATTGCAATTGCTCGTGAGGGCGGTATAGGAGTCATTCATAAGAATATGTCCATTGAAAAACAAGCCGACCAAGTCGATCGTGTTAAGCGTTCGGAAAACGGAATCATTGCAAAACCGTTTTATCTTTCCCCGGAAAACACTGTCATGGAAGCAAAAAATTTAATGGATAAATATAAAATTTCGGGTGTTCCTGTCTGCGAAAACAAAAAGCTCGTCGGAATCCTTACTAACCGAGATTTGAGATTTATGGGGTACTCAGAGTACAGTCAGAACATAAAAGACGTTATGACTCACGAAAATTTGATAACTGCTCCTCAAGGTACATCAATGAAAGAAGCCAAGGAAATTTTAAGAAAACATCGCATAGAAAAATTACCTCTTTTGGATGAAAACGGCGATTTTGCGGGATTAATAACCATAAAAGATATCGAAAAATCCGCTCTGTACCCCAATTCCGCCAGAGATGCCGACGGGCGTCTTTTGTGCGGCGCGGCAATAGGTGCTACAAAAGATGTTCTTAAAAGAGTCGAAGCTTTGATTAAGTCTCATGTTGATGTTTTGGTTTTGGATTCGGCTCATGGACATAATATAAATATTGTAAACACAGTCAAAAAAGTTAAAGAAGCTTTCCCGGATGTTCCTTTAATCGCGGGAAATATCGCAACCGGACAAGCTGCCGAAGACTTGATACGAGCAGGAGCAGACGCCGTTAAAGTCGGAATAGGCCCGGGATCAATATGCACCACGAGAATAATCGCAGGGATAGGTGTTCCGCAAATTACAGCGATTTATGATGTTGCAAATGTCGCAAAAAAATACGGCGTGAAAGTCATTGCCGACGGAGGCATAAAATATTCGGGCGATATAGTAAAAGCTCTCGCAGCGGGCGCTGATAGCGTCATGATAGGCTCTTTGGTTGCGGGATGCGATGAATCTCCCGGTGAAAATGAAATATATCAAGGGCGTAAATTTAAATCCTATCGCGGAATGGGCAGCATTGCCGCCATGGGTAAGGGCAGTTCGGACAGATATTTCCAGAATAATGCCTCGAAACTCGTCCCTGAAGGCGTCGAAGGAAGAGTTGCATATAAAGGTTTGCTCTCGGATACGGTTTATCAATTGATGGGCGGAATCCGCGCCGGAATGGGATATACAGGCTGTAAAGATATTAGTGCTTTACATTCAAAAGCAAAATTCGTCAGGATTTCTGCCGCCGGTCTCCGCGAAAGTCATCCGCATGATATTCAAATTACAAAAGAAGCTCCTAATTATTCTTATTTGGGTTAATAATAAAAATTACGATAACCAGTCTTTAAAGATTGGTTATTTTTTTAAAATAATTTATATAATTTCAATAAATATTGTTGACTTCCATATATATATATATATATAATGTACACATATTTAAATTTACACCGGTAAATTTTATATAAAAAACCAAAAAATGAAAAAGGAGAGGATGTTATGGATAAAGAGAAATTTCTAAAAAATGCAGCTTCAGAGTTTAAGGAAGCGTCAGATAAGTTTAAAGAGTATGTAGATAGTTTTAATGCAGCTTTCGCGAACAAAAAATTTAGCTATGATGAAGTTGTATGGGATGGAGAAGTTACAAAATTTGTAGATTTGAATTCTAAAATTGTTGATTTCTTTCAACATATGAAGGATAAATTTGGTAACGATGTTGGCGGTATTGAAACTGTTAAAGAATTTCAGACAAAAGTTGTTGATGCTGCAAAAAAACTAAAGGAAATCCTGGATGATAAAAAATCAGAAAACAGCGAAGATGCGATGAAAAAAGCAAATGAGTATCTCGATATAATTTGGAATAAGTTAAGCTCTGCAATTAATAAGACTTCTCTTGAGATTATATCACTTAAAAATCAGGATATAATAAAACGTCGTCAAGAGAGAATAGCTTCAGGATTTAAGGAAGTGTCAGATGATTTTAAAAAGCAGGTAGATGAGTTTAATAAAGCTTTCAAGGGCAAAGAATTTAAATATGATGAAGTTGTATGGGATAGAAAAGCTACAAAATTTGTAGATTTGAATTCTAAAATTGTTGATTTCTTTCAACATATGAAGGATAAATTTGGTAACGATGTTGGCGGTATTGAAACTGTTAAAGAATTTCAGACAAAAGTTGTTGATGCTGCAAAAAAATTAGAATCAACCGTATGGGACAAATCAAAACTCCCCAAAGATGCGACGAAACAAGCAGATGAGTATCTCAGTATAATTTTAGGTAATTTCAGATCAGAAATTGATGCGGTTGTTCTTCAGGTTGATTCACTTAAAAGACAGGGTATACGGAGAAATAATAAAGAGAAAGCTAAGAAGCTTCAGACGCCAAAAGAAAATGTGGGCAAATTTGCTTCCAAAGATGATGCTGAAAAGAAGGCAGAACCGACTCCGCAGGCAGGGACAGACAAACCCGCACCGCCAAACCATGCACCGAAGAAAAGGCCTGTACCTCCAACAAATAAACCAAAGAAAAGACCCGCTCCACCGACAGAAAGACCCAAGAAAAGACCTGCGCCTCCAACAAGCAAACCAAAGAAAAGATCTGCGCCGCCGAAAAATGGACCATATGTATCAGTTTTCAAATCCAGTTTTAAACAAATAGACTTGAGTAATATTAAAAACGCTGATGAATTTCAAAAATTATATACCAAATTTAACGGCTTGAAGAGATTGTGTCCTAAGTGGTATGAATTTATTGAAGATACATTTAATGATAATAAAGTAAAAAAAGCGCTTAACGAAAACACAGTGGTTGGAATATTTTTAGCAAGTTGCAGCGCGGCGGATAATCCAGGAGTATCTAAAGCAGCTTGCGACGCTATGAAATGTGTAATTGACAAAACAAAAAATTCTAAAGCGAAAGCCGTATGGGGAGATATTAATAAAGATATTAATGAACCAGCAAAAATGAAAACTTCGGTGCAAAACGGTTTGAAAAATGACTTAAATATAGCCCAAGACGTAGTAACTGCTATAATTGGCTATATAAAATAAAGTTACGATAACCAGTCTTTAAAGATTGGTTATTTTTTTAAAATAATTTATATAAATTTAATAAATATTGTTGACTTCCGTATATATATATATATAATATACATATATTTAAATTTACATCAGTAAATTTTTATATAAAAAACCAAAAATAAAATAAAAAAGGAGAGGATACAGGATGGGAAAAAGTATGAAGACGAAAGAAAGTATGAAGACGAAAAAAAGGATGAAGATGGAAAAATTGGACTCTACAGAACTATTGACCGCTGGACCGTTTTTATTTGATACCGCTGATGAGTTTTTCAAATTGAAAAACTGGCTCAAACCTATTGGTATTATTATAAGTGGCCAGCCCAGAGCAATTGGAGAAATGGGAGATAAAGTTTCTGAAATTTCTGATCAGTTGAAGAAAGAATGTGGGAAAGTTGTAGATGTTAACGCTATTGATAGTATTACACAGACATTTTTAAAGCAGTATAAGCAATCATTTAATTCTGATACACCCGAAAAACCTGCGAATTATGTAGATGCTTACAACACTTTTGTGGATTTTTCTAAATTAGTTAAAGAATCTATTGAAAAAGTAAAAAAGTCAGATTACTTTAATAAATTAAAAGAAAAAGGAGAGGAGGTTATGATCAAAAGTAAAAAAATTGATGTTTCATTCGGAGATAAAAATAATAGTGTGACTAAGGAACTTTGTGTATATCGCGCAAAATCTCAATTTTTTAGAGTTAGTAACTTGTTTGAACGTGATAATATTAACGTAAATACTGTAGAAATAAAACGAATTGAAGATTTAAAAAATAACGTTAGTGAAGTTTCTAAGGAGTTGAAAAATAAATTCGGAAAACTTTTAGATTTTAATGATATGGAGAATGTTTCCAAGGAATTTTTAAAGCAGTATGAGAAATCATCTTCATCCGGTGATTATGCAAACACTGCTGATGCTTTTGAGAAATTTTGTGAAGTAGCTTCGGATTTTATTTTAAGAGCAGAATATAAGAGTGATCTTACCAGGGAAGAATTCTTATCAAAGGTAACTCCGGTCTTTGAAACAATGGACCAACAGCTCAAGTCCGTTGGTGTAAGTATGGATGTAACGGAACCGGATACGGAGGAAAAATCGGCTGTTATAGTCGGAAAAGTCCAAGAGTTATTGACTGGCGAATATGGACAAGTCGTGGATAGTAATGCTATTAATGCTGCTGCTAAGGATGTCGAAGACCAATTCGATTTGTACAGACAGAATATAGGTCTAATGAACGCCCGTAAAAGAATTCATGAATCTATTTTAAAATTTTCTAAAGTAGTTGAAGATTCTGTCAAAAAAATAAAAGAATCAAAGGCTTCATCTAGTGGTGAAGATAAGAAACCAGGAGCTTCATCCAGTGGTGAAGATAAGAAACCGGGAGATTTCCTTAGCAAGGATAAATGTGAGGAAATAATAAAGAAAGCACTTTTGACACTTGATGAACGATTTAAAGAGATCGGCTTGTATGTAATATCTCAGGGTGTAAATTCGGGCTTAGGTTTAGAAAATGTAGTTAGCGGAACTTATGGTGAGTTATTGGATAAATTCAAGGGACACGTAGATAAGGATTTGGGTAGTGCTAAGGATGAATTTATGGAGAAGTTTCGCGAGGCTAAATATGGCGTAACCGAAGGCAATTATAGAAGTGCTTTAGAAGCTTTTAAAAATTTTTATAATATAAGTGCAAAAAATGTTAAAGAGATAAGAGAGTCAGATTACTTTAAGGAATCACAAGAAAAAAACGCGGGTGGTTTTGGCGAAAAAGAATTCTTAAATAAGATGGGTCTAAAGCCCTTATCACTTATTAAGGAAGCTGCATCTATTGGTCTGAAGGCACCCCCAAAGAGACCAACCAGTGCTAAAGATGTGTCCGATTTAGCTTCGAATATATATGAAGGTTTGAAAGATAAATACAGTGAAGTTGAAGAAGCTCCTCTGTATGAGGTGGATTGGGCTATTAATAATTTCAATGAAAAAGTGAGGTCAAGTCACGATGGTAACTTTATTCTTGTTGATGAAGCTTTTGAGCAATTATACAGTGCCCTTATCAGAGTCATTTCAAAAATAAGATATTCAGGCAAGCATGAAGAATTACAACAGGCAGGAGGAAACCAAAATAATCCGTACCTGGCTGAAGTTTTGTCAATGTATGGTAAATTGGTAGAACGCGCTCGTAAGATTTTTAAAGACCTAGAAACGAAATCGCCAACTAGTTTGGGAGGTGTAAGAAAAGCAACAGAAAACCTACGTGAAAAGATAAATGGTCGTAATATAGGAATATTTGGCTACCGTGACAGTAATAGTGAATGGATAAAATCAATATCCGCTTATTATAATAATCCTAATGAAGATAACGGTAAAAAAGTTATAGAGAGCTATAAAAAATTATATGGTTCAATTTCTTCAGCTCTGGATAAGGTCTTTGATGACTCCTTAGATAGAGAAAATGGACAAGGAAAAAGACAATTAAATGAGACAATATCCTATTATTTTAGGGAGTTGGAAAAAGAGGTTGGCCCTGTTATTGGAGAGGTACAGTACGGTAAAATAAATTCTTATAGAGACGCTGCATACATGATAGAATATGCCTATGAAAGAGTAATTGAAAAAGCCGGAGCTCAAAAGGATGAAGCACTTATTACATCACTTTCGAAAACATTAGATTCATATTATGAAGGTAGCATCTCTTCTCCGGAAGTTTCTAAGGCTATTGGTGAATTAAAAGATGTAATTATTAAAACTGTTAGATCTATGCCAAAAGCACCCGCTGAAGGTGAGAAAAAGGCCGGACCGGTTAAGCCACCACATAGACCTTCGCCAAAACCAATGAAAAATTTCACAGGCTTTAAACCTTTACCAAAATTGTCGAAAAATGAACTAAAGGAACCAAAATCAGAGAAAAAATCTTCGGAAAATGAACTAAAGGAACCAAAATCAGAGAAGAAACCTCCGAAAAATAACAAATCCGATAAAGCAGTACAAAAAGCTTTGGAAGGTATTTTTAAAAGTTCAATAGTAAAATACTTTTCACAGAGCGGAGGAGATGGCGCTGTTGAGAATTTCGGCGGGGTATATAAAGAATTTAAAGCAGTTAAGACCACATGTCCTATTTGGTATCAATTTATGAAATCGGTATTTTCAGCAGGCGTAGTTCCGGCTAGCTCTGCTACAAACAAAACATTGATAGGAATATTGTTGGCAAGTTGCGGTGCGGCAGATAGCATAGCAATATCCGATTCAGTTTGTAGAGCTGTAAGAAAAATTACTAAAGACCCGAAAATAAAAAATGAAGAATATATTGTAAAAGCAGAAAAAATGCGTAAGGATTTAAAAGATATGATTAATAAAGTTAGTGAACCGGAAGAATTAGACGAATTTATTAGAGCAGGTTTGCAAGCAAGATTTAGATTACCTATTGCGGTATTTACAACTGTGTTAAATAAAGTAAGAGCAGCACGCCCCAAAAAATAATCACGCCTGAAAATTTAATATGAAAAGCCGCATAAGGTATATTATGATAACCTACCTTTAAAGGTGGGTTATCTTTTTGAAATAATTATATAATTTTAATAGATATTGTTGAAAACTTGTTGAATAATGTGTAAAATATACATATGTTTAAGTTTGCAACAGTAAATTTTTTATATAAAAAATCAAAATAAATGAAAAAGGAGAGGACATTATGGATGAGAAGGAATTTTTAAAAGAAGCAAAAATGGCAATTTCTGCATTGATCGTAGACAATAGGTCTATTCATTTGGGATTAAACGATCTTGATTATCCAAAAGATATCACAGATATGAAAAACACAATTCAGAAATTTTATGGTGCGTTATCAAATAAATATGGTAAAGTTATTGAAACTAAGAATTCAACCATCCAAAATGCTATTAATGAATTTTACAATGAAGCAGACTCATATAGCAAAAGCGAAAAATCTGACTGCAAAGATGTTTATGATGCCTTTAAAAAAGCAGTTATAGCAATTGAAAACGGTGTTTCAGTAGTAAAAAATTCAGACTTTTTCAAGAATTTGAAAAATGAGGAAGCATACCATCTGAGAAAACAAATCTTTCCGGAAAAAGAAAATAATGTTATGGGCGAAGATAAATTGGGCCCTGGACCATGTTTATTTCGTGCCGCTGATGAGTTTCTCAAATTGAAAAACTGGCTCGAATCTATTGGGATTATCATAGGTGACCAACCCAGAGAAATTGGACAAATGGGAACGAGAGTTACTGAAATTTCTACTGAGTTGAAGAAAAAATATGGCGAAGCTGTAAATGGTATTGATAGTGCTGCCAACGCATTTTTAGAACAGTATAAGAAATCGCTTTCATCTGGTGATTATGCAGATACTTATAACACTTTTGCGCAATTTTCTGAATTAGTTAAAGCCTTTATTCGAGAAGTAGAAAGCCCACATTCCTTTGAAGAATCACAAGAAAAAGAAGATAATGTTAATATTATGAACAAAGATAAATTATTAAAAAGTGCGGCTTCAAAATTTAGACTCGAATCAGCTCGTTTTGATAGCACAGTAAATAAATTTCATGCGGCTTTCCCGGGCAAAGAATTTAAATACAAGAAGATTACGTGGGATGAAAATGATAATAATATTAATCAGGATGAAAAATTTACAAAGTTTAGTGATTTGATTTCTAATATGGTACGATTAATTAAGTATATGCAGGAAAATGTTAACAAGAATAATGGCGATACCACACCTGTTGTAGCGGCTAAGAAAAATGTTGAAACTGCTGTGAACAACCTAATAAAAGCCCTGAAAGAAGGTACTGAAGATGTAACTAAAAAAGAAAATGAGTACCTCAATACAATTGTTAATAATACCGCATCAGCGAATCAAAATACTCTCATGAGTTTTGAATCATTTGAAATCTTGAACAGCGAAAAGAAGAAAGTCAAAGGAAGAGAAGAAAAAGAAGACGGCACTTTTAAAAGAATAGTTCGGAAATTTAAAAAGCGTAAAGATGGGGACAAAGAAAAGAAGAAAGATATAAAACAGCTCAACGTAAAAAAAGTCATGGAACCCAATGCCTCAAACGAAAAAATGATTAGTTTAACCCTCAAAGATGATAATGCGGTCAAGTGTTTAGAGCATATGAATGAAAAATTTAAGTCGCTGATCAAGAGATGTAGGTATATTTTCCCCGGCAGAGAATATAAAGAAGCAAAAAGTTTTGTAGAAATGAGAGCTCTGTTGAGTGAGATTTATGAAGTATCGGAACGGTTAATTGGAAAAAAGCCGGACACGAAAATATTCAGTGGTTTTGATGACGCATTGAACAAATACGGAAAAACTCCTAAGACTCCTGAAAATTCTAAGGATTCTAAAGATTCTGAAGATTCTAACGGCATAGGAAATATTACCGGAGCTTTTGATGAAGTGTTTGACATAGTTTTAGAAGTGGCTAAAAGAGCAGCAAAATTAGGCAAGAAAGCCGATCAAGAATTACAGAAATCTTTGGAACCGATTTTTGAAAAGAAAATATTAACACGTCTCTCGAAGGAAGAAGAAAAGGATGGCGCTGTTAAGAATTTTAATAATATGTACAAGGAATTTAAGTCGGCAGCCAAAAAAATATCCCCTAAGTGGTATAAATTTATGGAAACAATGTGCTCGAAAAATAAAATTAAAAATCCTACCAACGGCGCATTAATGGCGTTATTATTAATAAGTTGCTGTGCAGCGGATGACATCTCAAAAGCTGATGCGATTTGTAGGGCTATAAGAAAAATCATTAAAAACCCGGCCCTAAAAGATAAAAAATATATGAAAGAAGCAGAAAATATTCGTCAAGATATTAAAAACAAAATTTTAGTGGTAAATGATATAGGATCATTATATAACCAAGTTGGAAATTCTGGTTATTCTGAATTGGTAGATACAACTTTGTTTAATACTATAATAACTGAGGTTCAAAATGTACAAATAAAGTCCAAAAAGAAAAAAATCTTTAATTAAAAGATTATTTTCCCGCTAAGAAATAAAGCAGCCGGCCCAAATGGGTCGGACTTTTTTAAAATTTTTTCCGGGCACTGAATAAAGAAAGTTATGATAACCAGCTTTTAAATATGGGTTATTTTTTCAAAAAAAATTGTATAATTTTAATAAATATTATTGACTATTTGCAAATTAATGTGTAGAATATACATATATTTAAATTTACGGAAGTGAATTTTTATATAAAACAAACAAAAAGGAGAGAATGTTATGAACGAAAGAGAAAAAAGCGTAGTTTTAAAAAAAGCAAGTGAAGTTTTTGATTTTAAAATGAAACAATTCAAAGGAGCGCTGGAGACCTTTAACGAGATTTTTCCGAGACGTTATTATAGCTGTCCTACTATTAGGTTTAATGATGATGTTGGAAAGTTCAATGATTTGATGGATGCAGTGGCGAAATTTGCTGATCATTTAATTCACTCGCGTGACGGTGTTGACGGTAGAGAAATAGATATCCTAGGCAATAGACGAAAAATTGTATTTGATGTAGAAGATTTAAAATCGACCATAGAGGAAGAAGCCGGCGATGAAGCAGTAAGAAAAGCAAATGATTATATTGAAGTAATCGAGGATAATTTAGACGAGGCAGTAAATGCAGTAGCGAAATATTATAGTGGTTTCTGGAGGAAAGGATCTGAGTTAAAGGGTGATATGACCAAAGAGGATTGTATGTCTAAGTTAGCCGATGAGTTTGGGGATCTAAAAAGCTCACTTAGGGTTATTGGTCTTACAATACATTTTAATAAACCGGAAAGCCTCGAAGAATTAAGTGGTATGGTTAGATCGCTTTGCGATAATGTGAGGAGTGAATACGGATTAGATGTAGATTTTCAGGATGTTGACGACGCTGCTGAAGCATCTTATGATATTGCATCTGATGAAACTTTAGACGATTATGAAGTTGTTTATGATACCTTTATGAAATTTTTTGAATTAGTTCGAGAATATACAGAAAATGTACAAAAATCAGGAGCTTATGTTAGCGATAAACAATGTGCACTAAATATAATGAAAAAAGCCGCAAAATTGAATAAATACTTTTCATCTTTAGGTCTAGGAACAGTATTGAAGTCAACGCAAGATATTGGCGATGTTGAAAGTACAATAATGAATCCTGCTAATACAATGTTTTTAAATATCTACGGAAATGATGTAAGAAAAGAACCTTTGATTAAAGCTGTTGAAAAATTCGATAGTGAATTAAAGTTCCTGAAAAATGATCCGGACGCCGCTAACTGTAAGAATCTTGACGTAGCTTTTGATGAATGGTTTGACCTGATGGTAACCTATATTAAAGGGATAAGAAGTCCGAGAAACCCAGTTAGTGAAGCGGATTGTTTGAGAACAATAAATGAAAATGTTGCAGAATGGAATAAATCCTTTGCATCTATCGGTTTGGAGGAAGTACCTGCGGTAAGTAAAATACACGAAGATTTGGAAGATACGATTCTTAACGCTCAGACGCAGTTATATAGATTCGATGAATATATAGATGATAAAGCTTTGGATAGAGCTGTTAAAGATGTTCTCAAAGCTGTGGAAATCCAGTTCAAAGATAATTACGAGGGTGTTAGTGCAGCTTTTGAAAAGTTTTGTGATTTAATTGTAGCCAGTATTGAAAAGATAAAAAAATCAGGAGCTTTCCTTAGTGAACAGGAGTGCGTGGGAAGAATAAACAGAAAAGTCGCAGAACGCTTGAATAAATACTCTTTATCTGTTGGTCTAGATAAATCACCTGAGGCAGTAAGAAAAATAACTGATGTTGAAGATGCAATAATAAATGTTATGAATGCAGAACTAATAGAAAAGTACTCAACAATCATAGAAAAACAACCTTTAGAGGACGCTGCCAAAACATTCCATGATGAATTAGAAGTGGCTGTCAAACACCAGACAGGCAATAACTTTTATAATGTTAATATGGCTTTTCTGGAGTGGTTTATTTTAATCGGTGAAGATATCGAATTGATAAAAGATAAATTAAAAAAAGCTGATCGATATGTACAGGGTTCTCTTGAAGTTCTGTTTGAAAAACAAATACTGCCTTACTTCTTGGAAGATGGGGATGAAGTTAACTTTAAAGAAGTATTTACAAAGTTTAACTCAGTTAGAAGAGTCTCTCCTGCGTGGTATGGATTTATGCAAACAATGTGTATGAATAAAATAAAATCTGACTGGTATAACAAAAAAACATTAATAGCGTTATTATTAATAAGTTGCTGTGCGTCATCTCGTTTACAACATGCCGAAGCAATTTGCAGAGCTCTAAGAAAAATCACTAAAAGCCAGGCCTTACAAAATGAAGAATATATAAAAGAAACAGAAAAAATTCGTAAAAATATCAAAGGCAAGATATTATTACAATCCGATATGGCTTCATTGCAGGCATACGCTCAAACATTGAATTATACTGAATTGGTAGATAAATCTTTGTCTGGCAAGATGTTTGACGAGGCAGAAAAAGCACGTGCGAAAAACAGATTTTAATTAAAAGATTTAGTTCCCGCTAAGAATAAAGCAGCCGACCCAAAAGGGTCGGTTGTTTTAAAATTTTAAGATGTCGTCTGCGTGCGGAACGTACAGCGGGTTGTCGTTTATGTAATCATTGAGTTCATTTTTTATTTTGTCGTAAGTGACGTGGGGGTCGATCGCGATAGACATTGAGTTTGTCTCTTTTCGGCACCAAACTTGGTAATCTTTGTCATGAAAATATTTGGAAATTTTAAATAATAAATCGCTGTGAGTATTGCAAAATGATACGACAAATTTTTTTCTGTCCGGGTCATATATAACTCGTCCTACGTTTTCTAAAACGTCGGCTTGAAGTTTTTGCCCGGCAAATATTTTCGAAGCTTCTCTGTTAAATACATTTTTTATTCTCTGAATATTGCGTTCGTTGTAAGGCAAATTTAAATTGACAAGCAAGATATTTTCTTCGGCCGAATAAAAGCTCGTGAGGTAATAATTTTTTGTTTTTATGTATCTCAAAATGGATTCTTTGTTTTCGGGCGTGCAATTGTTGAATTGAAGCCTGATTTTATCCGTCTCTTCATTGCCGATAAGGGCGGGCTTTTCGCTTATTACGTCGATATTATGATTTATATTTGTAATTGTCATATATATTTTATTTTCGTCCAGCTCGGTGCGGGATATGTAGCTGCAAACTTTTCTCCCCAAAACTCTTTTCAGTTTATACATCGGGCAATCATTTATGAGTTCCAAAATCGTAGGTTTTTCTTTTTTCGGAGATTTTGTCGTTTTTGAAACTTTCTTTTTGACTTTTGTCGGAGTGAATTCTTGGAATGAGCTTTCGTTTTTAGCGGAACGGGTTTTTATCGCCGCCAAATTGTTTGCCGAGAATGCCAGGATAAGAGAAGATACTATTAAGAATATTTTTTTAAATTGTTTCATTTTATAAAATTCCTTTAACTTTATTTTTTATTCTTATTATATTGGATTACACGCAAAATCTCAATATAAAGCCAAAAAGTTCTATATTAATTATAAAATATACATTAAAAACAAAATAAAAATGTAATTCATTGCAAATTATTCGGTCCCAAAAATAAAAGACCCCCGCAAAATCTGACAAAATTCGCAGGAGCTTTTTATTATTTTATTTTCTAAAAAATTATTTTGAGGAATAAAGTGCAATCGCAGTTCTATTTGGAAGTTTGAAAATGCTTCCGGGAGTGAGGCTTTCTTTTTCGGTCATTCCGTTGAAGCTCGAGGCAGCTTTTGTGAACGAGGCGTCGTTATAGTAATTTTTACAAATCGATTCGATTGTATCGCCGTACTGGACTATATAATCTTCGTATGCTATATCGAGACCTTCGGAAAGAGTGACGCTTCCGATAGATTTACTTGTTGCCTGATTATCTTCGTTGTCGGTAGCAACGCTTTTATCGGATTCATCCTCGGCATTTCCGTTGTAATTTACATTTCCTATCGAAAATATGGTACTCGCCGAACCAATCGCTTGTCCTTTCATTATTTTGGTATATCCGAGGTAAACAAGCCCGATCACTACCGCGCAAGTCAAGCTGGTTTGAGTAATTTTCTTAATAAGTGGCTTTCTGAGGCTCAGTTGGTATTTTATATATCCTATCCAGGAGCTTGTCATCGAAACTTTTTCGGCTTTTTTTAGGTCTATTATCATTTGAGGGATTGAACTATAAAGCCCCTTTTTACATTTATAAAGCACGATGTGAAGCTGTTTATTGAACCCTGCTTCGCATTCTTGACGCAGAATATAAAAGATTATATCGTGTAAATTTTGGTTCATTTTTTCTTTTGAGTTTTTTTCGTAGGATTCGATATCTTTTAAATTATAAATGAAAATTATATTTTTCTTATCATCTACTTTTATATTTTCGGGTTGAGTAACACACGCAAGAATTTGAGGAGAAAATTTACTCATTTTGTCAATTCTTACAAGAATATTCTCGAGTATCTTGCATCTGTCCTTAAAAGCTGTAGTGTTGAGCTCTTTGTCAAATTTTTCTTTTATGGTGGGGGCTTCTATATATTTGAAAATACTGTAAAATTTTTTATCATGGGTGAAAAAATCCAAAAACTCTTTCGGACGGTTCTTGTCTGAAAAAAGTTTAAATAAAGTTTTAAATATATGAAGATTTTCGTTTTTATACGGTATTTCATTTATAAGGAAAAGATTATTTTGTAAATTTTTTTCTCCCTTATATGAAATTGAAATCTTCATATTTGAACCTTCGTATGGAGTCGCTATTACTGTGTAATCTGTGTCTTTGTTCATTTTAACCATAAATCTAAAACCCCTTCAAATTCAAAATTAGAAAATAAACTATATTTTTTGTGCTTGACTGAATTATTCTATAATAATATACTATATTATACAGTATAAAAATAAAATAGTAAATTTATTTATTCTAAAAAAATTATAAAAAATGCATATTTTTAGTTTTGCATTATGGATAAATAATAAATTTAAAGTTGAGGTGTAAAAATTATGGGAAAAACTGCAAGTGTTAAAAAACAAACAAAGGAAACCAAACCTAAGAAACAAACTCTAAAAAAACTCAAAGAATTGTTCGAAGAACCAAAAGTGCGCTATTCGGTTTTGGGGGTTATAGTGCTTATCGCTTCGTTTTTGCTCCAGTATTTTATCAGCACGCCCAATACCGGGACTTTCCTAGCTTCAGATATGGATTCTTTAGGCAACGTCTATATTCTTGGCGTGGATAAGGACAAGGACCAATATAAAATCACGAAAATACGAGCGAACGGTTCGAAAGAATTTTCGATTGATTTGGAAAAGTCAAAAGAAAACACAGCTATTTCATACAGCAATCTGGAAGTAGATTCAAAGGGTAATTTTTATGTTGTAAAACGCCAGAAAAACACCAATGTAGTTGTTCCGGATAAATCTTATTATCCAATCAAAAATGAAATCATAATGATGTACGACACAAACGGCGCATATGTTAAACAAGCTGCTTCGTTTGACTTGTCGAAAGATTCAACGCCTCCCACAGACTCATATGTACAAAAGATTCAACTTGTAGACACCAACATGACTGTCATAACAAAAAACAAAAACAGATATGATATTGTAAAAGTATCTCCTCTCGAAGATGTAAGCCCGCAAAAAATCAATTCTTTTGATGTTTCCCCCGAAGAGGGCTACACCAATACCGACGAAGGCTGGGTACTTGATGCATGCGTATTGTCTACCGGAAGAGTATTCTATTCAACTCCTAACGGCAAACTCTGGGGAATGGATAACAAAGGATCTTTTGTTGAATATTCAAATGCAATTTCCTCTAAGTTTTTGATCTCGGGAATGTATGTTGACAATATGGACGACATTTATTTTACCGACTCAATAAACGGCGGACTTTATAAGTTGGATACCAAGAGCATAGTTTCAAAAGAACTTTATGGGTTGGAATCCACAATAAATGAAGGCTCTTCAATAAAATTAAAAGATGTAAGAAAAGTTAAATTATTATCTCAAAACGATTTTTACGCACCGTCAAAAGATTTCACAAACCCATATTATGTAAGATTTGGCATGGAAAATAAATTAGTTTCAGATATCCATGAAAAAATTATTCCTTGGGGACTATTATATACTTTGATAATCGCCGCAGCTATTTCAGGGGTTATCTATTTGGCAAGATATCTTTCAAAACTCGAAATCACAAGAGTTCCTCTCGGTGTGAGAATAGGAATGATGTTTATTCCGGTTTTGATAGTAGGACTTGGAATCTTGGTAGGAATTAACACTAAAGATTCAGTAAATGAATATATGTCGGTTTTAAGAAGTGAACAAGAACGTGGCGCAAAAACAATCGTTGATGCTATCGACGGCAACAGCTTTTCGAAAATAAATCCCGTGACGGATTACATGAGCAAAGATTATGTCGCACTTAAAAATTCAGTAAATAAAGGCTATAGTGATTTGCTTACAAAAATCGGTGATCGAAGCGATTATGTAGTTGTTTACACCGAAAAATACAACAAACTCTATGCTCTTGTAAACAGCAAATATAGTGGCGATTCCGATTCTTACGAAACACTAAAATACACCGACCCTGATATGGTTTCATCGGATTGCGTTTTGGTTGACTCTGTGCTCGAAAGAGATGAAATCGAATCTCTTTACAATATCTGGGAGAAATTCTCCAATAAGAGCTTGACTGTGGATTCTCAGGAAGAATCTTTCAGGGATGTTTACGGAGATATTTCGGGTTCATTCGTGGCAATTAAGGACAACAGCGGCACAGTTGTGGGATTTGTAGGAAATTACCTCGATGAAAATATTCACAGCACCAGAGAATTTTATGAGATATTAAAACATTCTATAGCAGTAATTTTTGTAATAGCCGTCCTGCTGATAGCTTACGTTTGCTTTGTAATCAAATGGTGCCTCAGACCTCTTAAAAAGATTGAAAAAGGCATAAACAAGATTTCAAAGGGAGAATGGAACACAAGAATTAAAATTGCTTCAAGAGATGAATTCGCAGATATAGCCTCGGCGTTTAATATCATGTCCGACAAAATAGACAGGTACACTTCTAACCTAATAAGGCTCAACAAAGAATATATAAGATATGTCCCGTCAGAAATTTTCAGGTTCATGAATAAAGAAAAAATCACTCAAGTCGACCTATTTGATAACAATAATGTTGATCTTTCCATGATTTATATAACTTTTAACCTTTCGAAAAATTCCGGCGAAATCGAAAGCGAATCAAAAATATTTGAGTACCTTAAAAATACCTACACCGAGATATTTAAAGTGGTAAAAGATAATGGCGGTGTGGTACAATCTTTCGACAGCCTGGATTGTGTAATTCTATTCCCAAAAGGAACTCAAGGTGCTTTGAATGCTTCTGTTCAGCTCCGTGAGATTAACATTCCGGACAAGATTAAAAATCATATGAACATAACCGTGGGCTATGACAACGCTTTGGTAGGTGTTCTCGGAACCGACGACAGACGCGGCGCGGTTATAGTTTCAGACGAAATCATGAAGATGTTTAATATTGACAGCTACATGAAAACTATAGGCGTAAATCACATTGCAACCAAGGAGATTATTGATAATCTTGACGACAACTCAATTTATGATTATAGGTATATCGGAAAAATAAATAATACCAACATATCCGGTTGCACGGATGCTTATGAAATAATCGATTCTTCAAATAAATATAAACACGACCTCTATATTTCAACTCAAAAAATGTTTGAAAAAGCTGTAAAACTTTATATTAATGCCGAATTTGAAGAGGCACGAAAGATGTTTACAAACGTCTTGAGAGTGAACGAAAACGATAAGGTAGCGGTTCATTATCTTACTAGGTGTGATGAATATATTAACAAGCAAAAAGACAACAAATATAAGTCGTTAGGCTTTTCGGGATATTTGATTTAAAATTTTAAAGTAAGAGGATGAGACCGTATGAATAGTATAAGTGATATTTTAGGAAGAATAACTACCAGTTTGAATTCTCAATTTACGATTTTAAGTTCCTTCATGGTAAGAATTCAAAACTTCGGCACGCAAGTTGCTCAGGTAGTTCAGCAAAAAGTTCAAAAATTTATTCAAACCATGACCAAAGACCCGGCGTCGAAATCGGATTATTGGAAAGTACTTGGACTTTATTTTTCCAAAAAGCTCGTAGTAATGAGTGCCGTAATTACAGCCGTCGTGGGATATGCTCTGGTCACATGGGTGTACCCATGGGCGGACGGAAGACTCTGGACCGCAAATATACGCATAGACACCGCCAAGCTTTCTTCTTTCGATGGCAAGGCACGACTTTATGATACTTCCAATGTAAAAATATACGAAGGAAACGTGAAAATGGGACGACCTAACGGCGAAGGTTCTCAGTACGATTCCTCAGGTAATTTGATATACAAAGGCAATTTTGAAAGCGGAAAATACAGCGGTGAAGGTCAATTTTATGACAGCGATGGAGTACTTATTTATGACGGCAAGTTTGCCAATAACATGTACGAGGGCGAAGGAAAGCTCTATAATTCAATAGGAAAAATAATTTATATAGGCAATTTTTCCGGCGGGTCGTACGGTGGAATAGGTATTGAATATAACCCCGATACAGGCGTGAAAACTTACTACGGCGACCATGAAGGCGGAGCAAGGTCCGGTCATGGCACCGAATATGAATCCGACGGCAATACAGTCCTATACGAGGGCGATTTCAAAGATGGAAAATACGGCGGTGTCGGCAAACTTTATTCTAATTCCACTCTTTTATATATGGGTAATTTTGAAGATGGCCTGTACAGCGGCAACGGAAACCTTTACGATTTGGACACAGGCGTTGTAAGATATTCCGGCGAATTCAAAGACGGTCTTTACGACGGCAGCGGTACTCTTTATAATGTAAACACATCGGTAATGGAGTATGCCGGAACATTTTCAAAAGGCAAAAAGCAAGGAACCGGAACATATTACGATACGCTCGGTTCGAAGAAATTTAGCGGTAACTTCCGTAGTGACAGCATTGACTACATCGGATATCTTGGCGCTAAACCTGATAAAATATCTTCTGAATTCGGTCAGGAAAGCTACAGGACCGAGGTTGATAATCGCCTTATTATTACCTATCTCAACCACGATGCTTCAGTTGTGTTTAAGGTTGATGAATCCGAGGGAGAATATGTTTGCGAGAAGATAATTTTGGGAATCAAGGAACAATTCATGGGTCTTGGAGCTCAAAGCACCGCGGTTGAAAGAAGAAATGTCATGGGCGAACCGTTCTCTTCAATCAATTATAGTTGCCCCGACTATTATAAAACTGTATTTTCTAACCTCGCTATAAATATAGATAATGTCGAAAAAGTTCCGAGCGATAAATATATTATGGAAAATTACTTCATTAGATTCTATTTCAATGAAGGTCGCACAGAGCTTAAATGTATAGAAATTTGCAATAATTAAACCTAAAGAAAACTCTATTTGATTTCACGGTCAAATAGAGTTATTTTATTAAATATTCACAAAATGCTTGACAATGTATGCGCGTACATATATAATAGTATGTAGAATTATTTAAATTTCAACAAGAAATAAAGTAATGTTGACTTTTAGAAATTCGCGGCATATAATAAAGGTAGTAGGAGCGAAACCGTTTAAAAAGCGGTCAGCCTCCCAAAATATTGTTTGTTATAAAAACCGTCCTTTTGAGCGAGAAACGGTTTTTATTTTTTTGTGTTTTTATCTATAAAATTTACAGCACTGAAAAGTACTATAAAGTACATTACAAAAATGCTTGCAAAGATGATAAAGTCCAACATAATATCTACCTCCAATCGGAGGCAGAGTAACCGCTCTCTATAGGCTAAACTCCTACTACAGAACTTAATTATATATTAAAAGGAATTAAAATTCAACAAAAAAATAAAGTCATGTTGACTTTTAGGAATTTGAGACATATAATAAAAGCAGTAGGAGCGAAACCGTTTAAAAAGCGGCTCGCCCCAAAATAATGAATTAAACTATTAAAGCCGTTTCACTTTTGGTCGAGAGATACGGCTTAAATTTTTGTGTTTTTATCAATTAAATCCACGGCAAGATAAATAATAGCCGGAAAAATCATAAAGAATATTACAATAAACATAATTTCAAACACATTCTCACCTCCCGTCTTTTGGGGAGTGAGCGAGCCGTCCTCCGTAGGCTAAACTCCTACTACAGGGTTTAATTATATATTAAAAGAAACTAAAATTCAACAAAAAAATAAAGTCATGTTGACTTTTAGAAATTCGCAGCATATAATAAAGGTAGTAGGAGCGAAACCGTTTAAAAAGCGGTCAGCCTCCAAAAGTATTATTTAGTTTAAAAACCGTGACTTTTGGGTGAGAAACGGTTTTTATTTTTTTGTATTTTTATCAATAAAATTTATAGCACTGAAAAGTACTACAAAATACATTACAAATAAACTTGCAAATGCGATAAAATCTAACATAATATCTACCTCCAATCGGAGGCAGAGTAACCGCTCTCTATAGGCTAAACTCCTACTACAGAACTTAATTATATATTAAAAGAAATTAAAATTCAACAAAAAAATAAAGTCATGTTGACTTTTAAGAATTCGTGACATATAATAAAAAGTAGTAGGAGCGGAACCGTTTAAAAAGCGGTCAGCCTCCCAAATGTGATTTTCTTAATAAAAACCGAACTTTGGTAGAGTGGCGGTTTTTATTTTTTTGTGTTTTTATCTATAAAATTTACAGCACTGAAAAGTACTATAAAGTACATTACAAAAATGCTTGCAAAGATGATAAAGTCCAACATAATATCTACCTCCAATCGGAGGCAGAGTAACCGCTCTCTATAGGCTAAACTCCTACTACAGAACTTAAT
>CAKUVH010000010.1 GCA_934695425.1 uncultured Eubacteriales bacterium
GGATGTAGCTCATCTGGTAGAGCGCCACCTTGCCAAGGTGGAGGTAGCGGGTTCGAGCCCCGTCATCCGCTCCAATTTATATCCATTTTTATGGCGCTATAGCCAAGTGGTAAGGCCGAGGTCTGCAAAACCTCTATTCCCCAGTTCGAATCTGGGTGGCGCCTCCAGTTAATATTTTTAGAATTTTGCCATGTGATGTATGAAGTCTACACAGATTTTGTATATGACAAGGCAAATTTAATATGTTTGGGTTTTATAATTATAACCGAGGGAGGATTGCAGTGACTTTACTTAGTATCGGCTTTGGAAATGCGCTTTCGCAGGAGAGAATAATTTCGATTTTAACTCCCGACTCCGCCCCCGTTAAAAGATTGATTCATATCGCGAAAGAATCCGGCAATTTGATCGATGCTACATGTGGGCGAAAAACTCAATCCGTTATAATTATGGATAGTGACCACGTGATTACTTCGGCAATGAGCGCCGAAGTTTTGGCAGGAAAAATAAATAAATAGCATAAATCATTTTTGAGGAGAAGTTAAGTGGAAAATAAAAAAAGAGGATTGTTAATAATTTTGTCAGGCCCGTCAGGCTCGGGTAAAGACTCGGTTTTAAAAGAAATATTGTCCGAGAGAGAAAATATTTCTCTTTCGATTTCTTGCACGACCAGAGCTCCCAGAAAAGGCGAAGTCGACGGCAAGGACTATTATTTTGTTGATAAAGAAGAGTTTTTATCTTCGGCAAAGCAAGGCAAAATGCTTGAATATGCCTGTTATTGCGAGAATTATTACGGTACCCCGGTTGAAAAAGTTGAAAATCAATTGCAGCAAGGCAACAGCGTTATCCTGGAAATTGAAGTTCAAGGCGCCAGAGATGTCATGAAAAAATGCCCCGAAGCAGTTAGTATTTTTCTTTTGCCACCTTCCATGGCGGAGCTTAAAAACAGGCTCCATGTGCGCGGTTTAGATACCGAAGAAGTTATTGAAAAGCGCTTGGCTGAAGCGAAAAATGAAATAAAATTGTCTTGCAAATACGATTATGTGGTTGTCAACGAAGACCTCAAAAAATGCGCGCAAGATATTATAAAAATTATAGATGCTCAATTTTTTAAATATGATAATATGAAAAATACAATTGACGAGGTGCTGAGTAATGAGTAAAATACTATCCGTAAAAGACATGTTGGAAGGGAAATCCAATAAATATCCTCTTGCTGTGGCTGTAGCAAAAAGAGCACGCGAAATAACCGAGGATATACTTATCCATGAAAGAATAGTCGACGAGAAACCTGTAAACATTGCTATCAGGGAATTTAAAGACGGAAAATACTTAATTGTGGAACCTGACTAATTTTTTTAAAATAGCCATTTACAATTTTATCTTAAAGTGATATAATCAGTGCAACCAAATTCAATTTGTGTTGCACTAAATTTTTGCTGAAAAGGGGTATGATGTTATGGCAAGGATGAAACCTATAATAGTTGAGAATAAATTAGCTTTGGAAATAGCTGGCAAAGTAAAAGCTATATGCGGTGAATATATTAAGAACGAAAACGCTGTGACCGGAGCGCCTGAAATTACTAAAGGAAATGAAAATAATATAAAAATTTTTTTAAAAGGTCTTGCGTGCAAGATGGCACGGCCTGTTGAATTGACAAAAGAAATGGAAAGTATTGAAAGTATAATTGATATTGAAAAAAATAAATCTATAAAGGGCTTATTAAAAAGTTTATTTATTAATAAATCTTTCAGGCACTTGTACAAATCAAAAAAACCTGAAGCACTCGCTTTGTTGAATGAAGGATCTGAAATTGCTCAGCCCATTTTTTTGATGCAGTTTCCTCCCCGAGTGAGTCTTTTTATGAATGAGATAGAAAAAGTTTTAAAAACAGAGTACGAAAAAGATAACAAAATTATAAATGGTGTATTTGAGGAAATTCAAGGTTTCGTTGAAAAATCAAAAAATAATGTTAAAACTTGGCAGGGATACGTTGATAAATTTAAAACTAAAGTAAATGAATGTTGGGAGCAAGGCAATTTTCCTCAAGGAATTTTAACAGCTTGTGCGAAAGAAATGTGTGCGGATATAAACAATAATTATAGCAGCGCTTTAGGAGAAATTACTTCTATACAAATAGTGCTTTCCAACATGATGAATAATAATAAAAACGAAGTAAATAATGTAAAGTATGTCAAATCTTTAAACAAAGATTTACCTGAAAAAATAAATTCCAATATTATAGGATATATAACGAATGTAGAAAATATTTGTGGTAGAATTGAAGATCCTAAATATCGCAGTCAATTTAAAGAAACTTCCAGCCAAAAGATATTAAATGAAGTCCTTGCCTATTTAAAGGAAGAACTGAAAAATTATGAGCCGGAAACCAATGAGCCGGCTCTGAAAAACGCGGAAAAATTTTACAAATGGGCAAATGGTATTCGCTCTGAATTTCTGATTGATGAAAAGGTTGCTGATAGCAAAATAGTTGCGTGTTATAGAAAAATGGTGAATTGTCTAAGTTCGGTCGAAGATAGTTTAACAGTCGGAAAGACATTGGATAAAATTTTAAATAAAAAGGAGCAAAATATTGAAGCAAAGTCGTCTGATAGCTAAAGTGGCAGTAGAAAAACTGGATTTTATTAACGATATATTATACAGTTATGCTGTTCCAAAAAATTTCGAAAATTTGATTTCTCCCGGTCGAAGAGTTGTGGTGCCGTTCGGCATGTACAGTTCTTTTCGACAAGGAATAATAATAGATGTTGAAACTTGCGAAGATTCCGAAACATCTTTAAAACAAATTCACACGGTACTTGATAAGGTGCCGTGTGTTTCTGCTGAGATGATAGATATAATAAAGTGGATGAAAGAATATTATTTTTGTACATATTTCGAAGCTGCAAAGCTGATCACTCCACCGGGTACCGCCTGCAAAATAGATGACATACATTATGAGTTTGATTCCGAAAAGTTATCCTCACAAGAACTCGCTACGCCCGAAATGGAATTCATAAACAAAATTAAAAGCCAAATAGGCGACGAATTTTCATTTAAAAGCCTTAAAAATCTCAAAATCCCCAAATTCGGTCCGGCTCTTACCTGTCTGATTTCGAAACAAATTCTAAAAGAAAAATCAAATGCTCTAAAAACAATAGGCGAGAAAACTTTTAAAGTTTTTTCTCTTCAAAAAAATAATCATATTAGCGAGCAAAAATTGACTCCGAAGCAAAAATTAATTTGCGATTATTTAGCGGAACACGATTTTGCGACTCAAAATGAAATATATTATTTTACCGGAGTGGGCGAGTCGGTTGTAAAAAAATTGGTAGAAAAGGGAATCCTAAATGAAACCACAAAAAACGAATACCTAAGTCCAAAAGATTTTTTACCCTCAAGCTCAAAACTTCCTAAAAATGAGCTTAGCTCCGAGCAAAAATCAGCTTTCGAAAGCCTTTTCAAAATCTATAAAAAAAATGAATACAGCGTCTCGTTGCTCCACGGAATAACCGGCAGCGGAAAAACCGAAGTCATTTTAAATTTAATAGATAAAGTCATCGAAGAGGGTAAGTCAGTTATATACATGCTCCCTGAAATCGCGCTGACAAGCCAAATTATAGGAGTTTTTAAATCACGGTACAATGATTTGGTTACGGTAATTCACAGCGGGCTTTCAGATTGGCAGAGGCTGGATTCTTGGAAAAAAATAAACATCGGCGAAAAAAAAGTTATCATCGGAACCCGCAGCGCAGCGCTTGCTCCTGTTCACAATTTGGGTCTAATAGTAATCGATGAAGAACACGAATTTACATATAAATCCGAAAGCGCTCCTAAATTCAGCGCAAAAGAAGTTTCGATGTACAGGTGCTTCAAAAATAACTCCATGCTTTTGTTTTCTTCTGCAACGCCGTCGATTGAAACCTATTTTAAAGCAAAATCAGGCAATTATCACCTTGTGAATTTAAAAACTCGCTACGGAGAATCTAAAATCCCCGAAGTCGATATCATTGATATGAAAGATGAAAAATATTTCGGTTCTCAAAAAGAAATCAGCGAAAGCCTTGCAAAAGAACTGAAAAATAATTTTAAAAACAAAAAACAATCGATTATATTTTTGAATCGAAGAGGTTTCAGCACCTTTGCAAAATGCATAGAATGCGGGGAAGTCGTAATGTGTCCGCATTGCAGTGTCGCTTTGAATTATCATAAAGATAATAATAAATTAATGTGTCATTATTGCGGATATTTTATGAATCTTTCGAGCGACTGCCCAAAATGCCACAGCAAAAAAATTTGTTATATGGGTTTTGGAACTCAAAAAATAGAAAACATCTTAGCCGAAATTTTGCCCGGAGCAAAAATTTTAAGAATTGATGCAGATGCAAAAAAATCTTATAAATCCATTGAAAAAGATTTAAAAGATTTTAGTTTGGGTGAATATGATGTTCTGGTCGGCACTCAAATGATAGCCAAAGGGTTTAATTTTCCAAACGTCACACTAGTCGGAATAGTTTCGATTGATTCGTATTTATACGGCAGCGATTATAAAAGTTACGAAAAAACTTTTTCGCTTCTCACTCAAGTAATCGGCAGAGCCGGTCGAGGAATCTACCCCGGCAAAGCCATGATTCAAACTTTCAGCCCGGAAGAAGAAATTATAACAATGGCCTCCAATCAGGATTATGAATCTTTTTTTGACTCAGAGATAAATCTCCGAAAATCTCTTTTGTATCCGCCTTTTTCGGATATTTGCGTACTTTCTTTTTCCGGCGCGTCCGAAGATAAAGTTATAAATTTTTCAAATAATTTTTTTGGCAACTTAAAAAATATTGCCCGTGAGCACTACAGCGATTTGCCTCTCAGAATTTTACCTCCCACACCTGCGACGGTTAAAAAAGTGTCCTCGAAATATCGCTATAAAATAATAATAAAATGTAAAAATAACAAAAAATTCCGAAAAATGATTTCTGCAATCCTAAAAGATAAATCTATAATGAAATCATCTCTCGGCGTAAAAATAGGCGTGGATATTAATCCTGAAAAGATTTTGTAAATTCATTTAAAATGGCCGCAGAATTTTTTGAAGAGTTTTTAATAAAAGACTCAAAATCCACCGGAGAATCATTATCCGCTCGGTCGGATATCGACCGTATAATCGCAAAATCCACGCCGTTGTAATAGCACACATGCCCGATACTTCCGGCTTCCATCTCGCAGGCGATTCCGTCGAATGTTTTTCTCAGTTCAAAAAGTTTTTCCGAAGAGTTTATGAATTGATCCCCGGTTAGAATAGTCCCTTTGTGAATCGAAATGCCTTTTATTTTTTCTGCAGATTGTATGATTTTTTGAGTTAACCATTTTGAACAAGGTATCTTTACAAGGTCTATTCCGCAAATTTCTCCCTTTTCTCTTCCCGGAAATGCGCTTACGTCAAAATCATGTTGAACTACATTTTCTCCGATAACCACATCCGATATATTTACATTTTCTTTAATCGCGCCCGCAACACCGACGTTCAAAATAAACTTCGGTTTGTAAATTAAAATAAGCGTTTGTGTGCAGATTGCACTATTGACTTTCCCGACCCCGCATTTCACGGCGCAACAAGGCACGTCGTTTATAGTTCCTATAAAAAAATTAAAATTATGCCCGGTTTCTTTTTTTGTATTTTTCATAATTTTCAGAACTTCTTCGAGTTCTTCGTCCATCGCGCAAATAATTCCTATCATTATAATTCTCCGATTTTTAATGTATTTATTTTTTAAAATTTCACATAATAAATTATAAATCATTGCATTAAAAAATTAAATGCATTATAAAGGAGATTTTTTTATGGAATATTTAAAAGCTTTTGCGGTGGGAGGATTTATCTGTTTGCTCGCGCAAATATTAATTGATAAAACAAAAATCACTCCCGCAAGGATACTGGTTATATGGGTTCTTTCGGGCGTGGTTTTGACGGCCCTCGGAATTTACGAGCCGATCGTGCAGTTTGCCGGAGCCGGAGCAACAGTCCCGTTAAGCGGTTTTGGATATCTCATGGCAAACGGTGTCAAGGAAGCTATTAAAAGTCAAGGAATTTTAGGAATAATTTCCGGAGGATTAACCGCCGGGGCAGCGGGAATTTCAGCGGCGGTGTTTTGCGGATATGTAGCATCGTTGTTTACTCGTTCAAAAGATGAAGATTAAATTTTAGCCGACCTTTTAAAGGGTCGGTTTTTTGTATGCAGAAAACCACGCGATAGTCGCGTGGTTCAGTGATAGCCTAAGCGATGTAAGAAGGGCATAAAAACTCCTTTTGATGTAGAATATAATAGCGGTCTGGAAACTGCTAAAGGAAACATCAAAAGGAGGACATTCAAAATGAATGATATACATAGCTTATCACATACAAAGTGGAACTGCAAATACCATATAGTATTTGCACCGAAATATAGAAGGAAAGTATTTTATGGAGAAAAGAGATTAGAAATAGGAGCGATACTGAGAGAGCTATGCAAATGGAAAGGAGTAAACATAATAGAAGCGGAGGTATGCCCTGACCACGTACATATGCTTTTAGAGATACCGCCAAAGGTGAGTATATCAAGTTTTATGGGATTTCTCAAAGGAAAAAGCAGCTTGATGATATATGAAAAATGGGGAATCTTAAATTCAAATATAGAAACCAAGAATTTTGGTGCAGAGGGTACTATGTAGATACAGCAGGGAAAAATGCGGTTAAAATAAAGGAGTATATCAAAAATCAATTAAAAGAAGATGAATTAGGAGAACAATTAACATTTAACAATACCGACCCATTTATGGGTAGCAAGTAACAATCTTTTCGCAAGCATCAGACCGTATCAGCCTCCTTTAGAGGCGGCCGGTAGTACAGGGCTTCGCCCGTTAAAGAAATACCCCCCCAGCTAGGCCGGGGGATGCTTATATAATGTCTAAAAATAATTGTAAAAAATAATAAAAAAGTATTGATAATTCTATATTTTTATGATATGATTATACAAAATATTATAAAATGGAGGGTTTAATATGGGAGTAAAAAAAGTTTTCAATAAGTTGGTAAACAAAGTTGTCTCTGCTTTTGCGGGTGAAACCGCATCTCAAAAGTCAAATAAAGCACTTAAGGTCTTTGGGATGAATGTCTTTTCTAACCTTATTATTTGTGGGGAGCTTCCCCTGATTTCCAATAGTAGTACGTACATCTTAAGCATGAGTGAAATGACTCGTCTTACTGACATTTTTTTGATGTATAACAAAAATGCAGCAAAGGTTGAGGATGCTGTCTTAAAACCGGTAATAGCTCGTCAGATAAAATCAAACACGACCATCATGGAATTTTTTAAATTGATTAAAAATTCAATTAAAAATATTCCGAGCAAAAAATCCGATGACATTGAGGATACTTACAAAAAATGCCTCGACTCGGTGAACGAAACCATCAAATTAATGTACGGTTTAAAATCTAAATTGGCTTCCAAGATGGAACGAAATTTCATAAAGTCGTATGTAGATACTTATCTCGAGGGCGTTCTGAGTGCAAAGCCTGACGGAGGCGTTTACTGGGAGGAATTTTTAGTTTGGCTTACAAAAATCATAGACCAGAATGTGGTTCACTTGGGCGATTTAAAAACAAAATTATTAAATGCCAAACCTCCTAAGAACCATGGAAAAGATCTTAAAGAAGATGATGAAAAAAATAAAAAATCGAGCAATAAAAAAACACCTGCTGAAATTATAGAAGAAATTCGTGCCCAGCTTGTAGAGGAATATAAAAACGAAGAGGAAAACGTCGAAAGCGGCGGTCTCGGTCAGTTTTTCGCTAATATTTTAAGCGGCAAGGCTAAAGAAGAGGCAGTTAATAAAGTTAACAACTTAGTTTCTGATTATGCCGATAAAATTATTAACCGTAAAACGGTCTTGCCCGAAATAAAAGTTATAAGCAAAATAAATAGTAATAAGTTTAAATTTATGGGATTTAAATCAGCTTCAATGATTAAAGACCAACTCGATGCATACAAAAGTGCTCCGACCAGAACTGATGGCATTCTTATTTATGAAACTCAAAATAAAATTATTGAAAGAATCATCCCGATACTGAACGCATATATTGATTTAAAAAATCAAAAAATCAAAAAAGATTTTATCAATTCCACGGATTACAATAAAGCGGTTGATAGTTTAACTAAAGTAAAAGATGCAATGAATAAATGTTTTTCAGATATACAAGGGATTCTTGCGAATTATAAATCCAAAATCAGTGAAAAGGATTTACAACACTTGTATTTGCAACGCACTGTATCAAATGACACCGAAGCGTTGAAGAGGTTTTTCAAGGTCGCAAGAGATAAAAAAGTAATGTACTTCGAAGAATACGCTCATGAACTTTATAAAATTTGTGGCAATTCAATTAAGAATTTAGACCAGGTAGTAAAACCAAAAGATTTATATATCGACGTCGACGCTTTACAAATAGACAGAGCTAAATTCTCTCTAACAGATAAAGATTGGAAAACTTTCAATCCTCAAGTGGTTTCTCAGAACATAAATAATAAATTCAAAGAGAATTTAGACAAAATCAAAAAAGATCTTGATGGTATCAGCAAGTCCGTTGATGACTGGGAAAAATACTGCGATGAAAGCGAAAAGAATTGGAATAAGATTCGCGAGGATTTAGAGGGCTTCTATGAAAAATATGAGGATGTCGAAAAAGTCAGAAAAGAAAAAACCAACCTAACAAATCTTACTCAAGAGATAAATAAATTAAGCACTGATATGCAAAATAATTTATCCAAATATGAAATTAAAAAATCCGAGATTTTGCAAAGTATCAATGGTTTCATCCCTGATCAAAAAGACTCATTTAAAGATATTTCCAGAGACTTAGTCGATTTAAGATCTACAAAGGCTAATATCGAAAATACAAAATCAAAGCTCATTAAAAAAATTGAAAATTATAATAAGATAGACGAAAACATAAGAAAATTGGTGGATAAAGAAAAAACTGAAAGTCAAAAACGAATTGACAATTTCGAGGATGATTTTAATAAAATTTTGACTTCCATGAACGATAAATTGAAATCCATACAGTCTGAATACGAGGAAGCTAAGAAAGTAAAAGTAGACGTTAAACCTATAAGAGATAACTTGATTGAAAAATACAAAAACGATAAAGATAAGACAAAAAAGATAGAGGATGTTTATAAAAACATTTGTGATACCGAAAAAGCATTGATATCCGATATTGACAATAAAATCGAACATTTGCAGTATAGGGCTGAGGAGGGTGTCGGTACAGAAATAGCAAAATTCGAAGAGAGCTTAAAAGGCTTAAAAGAAGAAGAAATATTTGGTAGAGCAAAACTCCATAATGACTTTTTAGAGAAGATGAAAAAAGTTCAAAAAGACTACAATTCGTCAGTAACAAGCACCGAAGATAAAATAAAAGATCTCCAGAAACATTATTCTGACTCAGAAAGAATGATGAAAGACAGCGAGAAAAAAAGTTGGGGCGAGTGGTTTGGAGACATTGCTTCTTATTTCTTCGGATAAAATTTTATAAATAAAAAGCGTTCTTCAAAATTAACTGAAGAACGCTTTCTTTGATATGAATTATTTTTTGCGCCTGGACGAAGATATAAATACAAGCCTGAGCAAAAATAAAAGAGAATCAAACATTGCGGCGACATAGGTGAATGCTGCGGCTGAAAGCACTTCTTTTGCTCCTGCAATTTCTTCTTCGGACAAGGTGTTTGTGCTTTTTAAAGACTCAAGTGCGCGCTTACTGGCGTCAAATTCTACCGGCAAAGTAATTAAATGGAATAGAACCGAAAACGAAAACAGCATAATTCCCAAATTTAATAAAATATCATGTTCGGTAGGCCAAAGCATCCCGATTAACACCAGCGGCATTGATAAATTCGAAGCCAAACTACACACCGGCACGAGCAAAGAACGTATCTTTATAGGCCAATAATCTTTATGATGCTGTGTTGCGTGCCCGCATTCATGAGCGGCTACACTTACCGCCGTGATGGTGTTTCTTGAGTATACCGGTTCGGAAAGGTGCACTTCGTTGGTTCTCGGGTCAAAGTAATCGCTGTATTCTCCGCCGGTTTGACGTATCGAAACATCATTTATATTGTTGTACTTCAGCATTTCTTCGGCGCATTCTTGACCGGAAATTCCCTTTTTGCAAAATACATTTGAGTATTTTTTAAAGGCGTTATTAACTTTGCATTGAGCGTAAAACGAAATGGCGCATGATAAAATCATGTAGATTAAATAACTGCTGTCAAAGCTACCATAAAAAAACATACTACTAATCTCCTTTTTTATTTTTTTCAAATATATAATATCATATCGGAATAATTATATCAAATTTGTATAGAATAATTAATATAAAAAATTAGCACTTGGGGGTTGACAGTGCTAAAACATAGTGCTAAACTGTATGTATAAACATTAAATGATGTTTATATATAACATAATATTATTAGGAGGTCGATTATTTATGTTTATGGTTCCTTATGGTGATGATTTATTAGACGATTTCAGAAATCCTTTCGAAAACTTTTTTAAGAGTATAGAGGCTCGCCCTGAAGCAAAAAATTTTATGACTACAGATGTTATTGAAAATGCTGATGGTTTTGAAATTATAATGGACGTTCCCGGTGTACAAAAAGATAATATTAAAATTGATCTCGAGGACGGCTGCCTTACAATCAGTGCTTCAAATGATGAAAGCAGTGAACAAAAAAATGTAAAAAACGGTTCGACTTATATCAGAAAAGAACGTCACAGCGGTCAATATAAGAGAAGATTCTTTGTAGGAAAAAATTTGACTACAGACGATATAAAAGCAAAATTTGAAAACGGTACTCTTAAAATTGATTTCCCGAAAGACGAAACCAAAAAACTGGAAAACAATACTACCGTAAGTATAGAAGGCTAATTTTAAAAGCGCTCATCAGGGGCGCTTTTTTTATGCGAAATAATTCAGTCTTCGCGGAATAAATTAAAAGCTTCTATTAAATCCAAGGTGCCGTATCCCCATTGAGGATTAGGATATTCACGTGTAGTATCCCTGGTGCAAGCCCTTATTAAAACCGTTCTTAAGCGGTTTCCTGTCATTACAGGAGCATTTCCTTGAGGTATAGCCCATTGAAACATCAACGCTGAGGCTCCTGCGGTTAATGCTGCTGCGGCGCTAGTGCCCGTCATTGTGCCCTTTCCGTAAGGATAATACCCTTCTATCGATACGCCCGGAGCTGCAAAATCCGGTACGATGAACGAATTCGCCGCTGGACCCCATGAACTGTTGATGTACAGACTGTTATTGGCACTGTTATAGGCTCCGATGCTAATGCATCCCTGAGAGGTAGAGGGTATCACGGTTGTATAATTAGGTGTCGGCGAAATAAATTCAACGCTCGGACTTATGAAACCCGTCATAGGTAGCCACGCATGATATTTTCCGCTGATTATAACATCTCCGTGAAGAGTTATCTCCCACGTGCCCGGAACCACGTCCAAAACTTGTATTAAAGCAAATCTGCTCTCGTTTTGGTGATACAAAATTCTGACCGTTGAACCCTCTATTATTAATTTTTTTTCAAAAGAAGTCCCGGCAAAAAACGGAATTCGGTTAATTATTTCTCCTGTTGGAGATTTCAACGAAAATGAGATTTTATCCCATCCCTCATACCAAACATAAACGCTGAGCGAAGTGGCATCGTCTCCGACTCTTATGTCGATATCCCTTTCGTCGCCGCTTTTATCTATCACGCCCTCGGTGTGATGCCTTGCGTTGCTTTCGTTGCCGACTCCCGTGCATACGGCAATGCCGGGAACATTCGATACAAACGAAATATATTGTTCCAATCGATTTTTTCCATTATGCCCGCCAAAATTCGTTCCAAGCCCTAGGCACGCCACGACGGGCAATTTCAATACCGAACTTTGCTGAAAAATAAACGCAAGTCCAAGCATAATGTCGGTGGATTCAAATGCGTTTTCTTGACTTTTCGGTACTAAAAATTTTTCTCTGTAAAAATCTCCCGCTTTTTTTAGCTTAACCACAATCAGTTCGGCGTCAGGAGCCGCTCCTATGAAATCATCCTCTTCGTTTTCCCTTCCTGCCGCAACCGACGCCAAAAATGTCCCATGTCCGACCTCGTCTCTATGCGGAACAATTTCCAAAGGATTTTCACTTCTCAAGGCTTCATTAATTTGGTCGCGTGTGTATACAGTCCCGAAACTTACGCCGTAAGTGGGGGAGGTTTCGATAGTCTGATCCCAAATATATTTTATTTTTGTGGTTCCGTCTTCGTATCTGAAAACAGGCAAAGTGTAGTCTATTCCGGTGTCCACGATTCCTATAACTGTTCCTTGCCCCGTTAGCCTAAGATATGGCTGATTTTGAACCCTTGTAATTCCCGCGGCATCCAATGCTTCTTTGCTGGTCAAGCCGTATATTTCGGGATAAAGATTCAAAAAATCCGAACCTAAGTCTTTGAATATTTCATCCATATAGCTCTCGGGCGCATAAAGAATAGCGACTTCGTTCATGAGTATTTTAGACAATCTTATATACGGCCTTTGGTCTAAAAAATCCTGAAAAGTGGGGGTGTACCATGCGTAAAACGCCACGGTGGTGGGGAGCTTTATAAATTCATTAAGAGGCATTTGGTTTTCCGATGTAATATCTATTTTTATTCCTCCTTTAAACTGTGTTGATTCTTCTTAGCAATGAAAAAGTGTTATTAAGGCAAAGCGTTCCGTATCCCCATGAATTATTCGGGTACGAAATTTCCGGCTCTCTTTTTGCTCCTTTTTTTAGATATGCTTTAATTCTTTCTCCGTACAAAAATAAATCTTTCCCTTCCACAATTCCCCACTGCATCAAGAGTGCCGCCGAGCCCGCAACAAAAGGAGCAGCAAAACTTGTACCCGTGAAATTTGAATATCCTCCGCCTGTTTTTGTAGTTATGATGTTCACCGACGGCGCCACCAAATCCGGTTTCACATATATAACATTCAATGTATACCCTTTCCCTGAAAATGACGTAAGAATATCGCGCGTAGCATCGTATCCTCCCACGGTTATAACATTTTGGCATGTAGAAGGAATTGTAAGAGTATTATTTTCTTCCGGAAAACTAAACGCAGTTTCTCTACCAACTTCTTCGGTGGTAGGCAGGTACACATCATAATTGCCATCCACAATGCTGTCAGTTCTTAGCCTTATTGTAAATATTCCCGTTTGAGGATTTTTATTTGGGAAATTAACCTGAAAAAATATTTCCTGAAATGAATTATAAAATTGAGGCTGACCGTAATTTATGAGTATATCCGCATTGCCGAATTTATATGTCCTGGTGGTTTCATATGTAAGGATTTCGCCCGTGGATTGACCGTTCGGCATGATAAATTCAACCGTTATGGAATCCGAAAAATTTTTCCACATGGAAAGATAAAAAGAATTATTTTTACCGGAATAAAAAAATGTAATATCTTGAGTTTCATTAGCGGAAATTTTTCCTTGATAATGATGACCCGCATCGGCTTCGTTTCCTGATGCCACAACTATAGATGTTTTCCATCTTTCTGCCATGGAATCCATAAATGTCTCAAAAAGCGATTGCCCATTGTGCGGACCGTCGTTCGTGCCGTAGCTTATGTTTATAGTTAAGGGCATCTCCAAAGCTTCGGCCTTATCCGTGATGTATTTTAATGCCCTCATAAGTTCCGTCGTCTTAGCGAATGAAGGATAACCTTTTTCGCCCAGCTTTACGATTATTAAAGAAGCTTCGGGAGCGACTCCCGTATTAAGTCCCGCCGATGACCGGCCGTTTCCCGCCGCAATCCCTGCGACAGCCGTCCCGTGTCCTACAAGGTCTTCTTCGGGCACTATCGAAAGAGGATTATCATTCGAAAGAGCTTCATTTATTTTTGCATTATCATATTCGGCACCGGCGGTAAATCCCATCGGAGCATTTCCGTTTGCCGTTTGATCCCATAAGTATAAAATTCTGCTCGTTCCGTTATCATTTATAAAATCTTCGTGAGTGTAATCTATTCCGGAATCTATTATTCCGATTATCGTTCCTTTGCCTGTCAAATTTAAATCGGATTGAGATTTAGCGGATGTTATGCACGAGTAACTTAATTCATCCCGTATATTGAGTGATAAAATTTTTGGAGTTTCTATATGTTCGATTTCGGTGTACCTGAGTAGCTGCGGTATTTTCCCCGAAGGCAAAGTCAGTATGGCATAGCTTTGGCTTAATATTTCAAGTTCTATTTCTAATTCATCCGCAATTTTTTGAATGTCCCCATGGTACTTTACAATTACTTCCCAAGTCTGAGAGCCTTCAACATATCCAGCTTCAAATTCCGTACCCCGAAATTCCGCCAAAGTGGAGCGGCTGAGTAAATTATTTATAAAAGGCATAAAATCACCTCCATATCTAAAGGTATTTATTTCCGGGGGTTAATATTCAAAATTTTGCAAAAAATAATTGCCCAAAATATTTGAGCAATTTTAAAATTTAATTTACTTATATTTCACTCATAAATAGTAATTTGAAATTACTGTATACTTCAAATTCGATTAATCCAAATTGATTTATTATTAAGTTTACTTTGCAATTTTTTAAAGTATCTTCGCATATAAGTATTTTTAAATCTTCTCCATAGAACACTTCAGCGAACTCCTCGACGATACTGGGGTAATGTTTTTGTAATTCCTTGAGGGTTTCCAATAATTTTGAGGATAATTTTAAGCGCGCCCTTTGGTCGCATGGATCGCGGCGTGATAATTTTTTGACACCCTCTATGTAATCGGTATGCGCTGTTGTCAAAATCTCCTTAATTTCTCCTCTGCTTATTGTTATTGTAGCATGGGCTTGCGTAGCTCCTAGTAATGCGAATGCCGCCATTAATGACGCAAAAAATCGTTTCATCATTTCACCTTTCATCTCATATTTGATTTTACTTTACTTTAATACATAGAACAAATTTGCAAATTTTATGCGATTATAATTCAAACGAATATATTATGCTGTCTATATCTCTCTCAGAGGACACATTGCACATGACTCGCCAGGGGGACCTTTTAAACGATAAATTTAAAAAAGTTTTATTGCTTTTTATGTAATTTTTTACAGCTTCAGGCAGTTGCTCAAAGTAAAACATTTTTAAAACTTCGCTCAAAACGTGGGGATTTTTTAACCTTAATCTTTTGATTTCTGCGAAAAACTTAATTGACGCAGCTTTGCTGTTTGAAATGGGTCTGGAACTGTGGCTTGCTGCTTCGAGGTTTTGTTTGTACTCAGCGCGGATTAAGAAAAATTTGTCATGAATTTCGTAATCTATACCTGAAATTTTTATCCCGCCGATTCCCATAAACAAAAATAATGTCGACATGAAAAAATTTACAAATTTTGCCTTCATTTTTTCACCTCCTTTTATCAAAACTGTTTATATTGTATCATAATTTTAAAAAAATAATTACTCAAAAAACATTGAGTAGCTTAGAAAAAAACTATGAAATTATAACTCAAATAAATAAACCAATCGATTAAATAACTCATCGGATTCAAAATTACATAGCACATTCCCCGAAAAATTATCAATCGACAAGCGTATGAAAGTGGTATGATGGTTCATATATTGTTTTATGTGGTGCGGAATATCATCGCTGCAAAAAAATTTCACAAAATTTCTTAAAACATGCTGATGACGATGTCTCAAATTTTCTATTTTGATATAGAATTTCAGTGACGCGCTGAGATGCTCCGAAAAATTTGTTGCCCGTGATTTTTCGAGTTTGTACTCGTGATATAGGGCTTCTAAATTATGTTTAACTTTCTTATCGATGGAATGATGGCCTTCAGCATAAAATTTTGCCTCTCCTACTCCCGAAAATATAATCAGCAAAGCCGCAATGAATTTTATAAATTTCACATTCATTTTTTCACCTCCGTTACATTAAAGTTGTAGACATTGTAACACAGGCAAAAAATAATTGCTCAAAAATATTGAGCAATTTTCAAAATTATAATTCAAATGAATAAACTATACCGTTAATTGGCCTCAAGGAAGCAATAAGAATCACTATACGCCCTGAAAATCTGTTAATGTAAAAATTTGTAAAAGTAGTTGTTATGGCCGAATAATTTTTTATGGATGCCGGAATATCACTTCTGCAGAACATATTCAACATATGAACCAAAACGTGATTATGATTTCTTCTTAAATTTTCAAATTTTCCGAAGAATTCCATTGATGCTTTAAAATTTTCATTAATGTTGGTCGCCTTAGCTTTTTTGATTTGGTAATTAAAATAAAGCTCTGACATTTCTTCTTTAACTTCAGGGGGTAGGGGCTCAAGCGCTCCGCAACACGGTTTTAATGCTCCTATTCCTATGAATGCCGCCAATAAAACGGCAAAGAATTTCATGATTTTTAATTTCATTTTTTCACCTCCTTATTAGAATACATACTGTAAATCAATGCGATCGAACGATTATTACACGCCTCGAAAATCCGATACATTAAATTTATACTTAGTTTCTAACGGCACTATTTCATGGACGACAGACGCTCCGCCAAATTCCGTTTTGTAAGCAAATCCTTGATTATCAATATATATAGCATAGTAAAAATCTTTAGCGGCTTGCTCCGCGGTGACGTAATCTTTCGCGATAAAAGTATCCACATAAGATTTAGTTCCTGTAATTTCGCCTTTGGTTAAATTAACGGCATGCTGTTGTTTTTCCAAATTTTCCATATTACGGTTTAAATAGGATTGACCACCTATTAAACCTAACAATCCCGAAACAAATAATCCTGCTCCGGCCGCTAATTTATTGCGTTTTGTCGCACCGTTTTTGTTTACGCTGCTTGGAATTAAAATCGCACCGGCAATCATGCTTCCGCAAGTTGCCAACCCTGATACGAATTTTGCATTATCGTATTTTTTGCTTTTTTTCATAATATCTCGTGCAAGTTGTTTATGCTGTTCGCTTAACTTTTGCAGTTCCCCGTATGAGTACACTACTTTCTTTTCGCCGCCCGGAAGATCAGTAATGTTGTATCCCTTAGCCATACTGTTTGGTAAAACAAATAATATTGTCATAAGGGTGGATAGTAATTTTTTCATCAATAAATCTCCTGCGTTTAATTTCATTTTTTTATTTATCAAATAATTTTACAACATCATTATATCATAAATATAATGTTTTTTCAACTAAATTCTAAATAAGTGTTGAAAAAAATACCAAATTAATTTATAATTAAAATAAGTTTAAAAAATAACCAGGAGAGTATATTATGATTACAACTTTACACAGCATGGGCATAAATGGGCTTGAAGCCTTTACGGTGTCCATAGAATCGGATATTTCCGCCGGAATGCCTTCTTTTGAAATAGTGGGTCTTCCCGATGCATCAGTCAAAGAATCCCGAAACAGAGTCCGTGCAGCTATTAAAAATTCCGGATTTAAATTCCCGATAGCGCGCATAACGGTTAATCTTGCGCCGGCGGACGTCAAAAAAGTAGGCTCTTTATATGATTTGCCTATTTTTCTATCAATTCTTGTCTCTAGCGGTCAAATCACTTCGCTTCCAAAAAGCTCCGTATTTATCGGAGAACTTTCTTTAAGCGGCGATGTTTGCGAAGTAACGGGCGTGTTGCCGATGGTTATCCATGCCAAGCAAAACGGTTTTAAAAATATTTTCGTTCCTGAAAAAAATGCCGTGGAAGCCGCCTCGATCGCAGGAATAAATGTATACCCGCTCAAAAATATAAAAGATATAACAGATCATATTCAGCTCGGAGAAAAATTGGTTGTCCAGCCCAAAACCGATTTTGTTAAAAAGTCAAACGATTATGAACTCGATTTTTCTCAAGTCAAAGGTCAATATACAGTCAAAAGAGCATTAGAAATCGCCGCCGCAGGCAATCATAACGTGATTCTCATTGGGCCGCCTGGTTCGGGAAAAAGCATGCTCGCAAAAAGAATCCCCGGAATATTGCCCGAAATGACGTTCGAAGAAGTTATCGAAACCACAAAAATTCATTCCATAGCCGGAGTCCTCAAAAAAGACGCTCCTCTGGTTACTGAAAGGCCGTTCAGGTCTCCTCATCATACTATTTCGGCGGCAGGACTTTCCGGTGGCGGAAGCATTCCGAAGCCCGGAGAAATTTCTCTTGCTCATAACGGCGTTTTATTTTTAGATGAACTTACCGAATTTTCCAGAGCTACTATGGAAACTCTTCGCCAGCCGCTCGAAGAAGGAATTATCACAATATCGAGAGTTCGCGGCACTTTGACATATCCATGCCACATAATGCTGATTGCTGCGATGAACCCTTGTCCTTGCGGATATTACGGCCATCCGTCCAAACCTTGTACATGCTCTCCTAACGCCATACGAAAGTATCTTTCAAAAGTTTCGGGCCCTCTTTTGGATAGAATGGACATTCATATAGAAGTTTCGCCGGTGTCTTTTGATAATCTCTCTTCAAAAGCAAAATTAGAGCCCTCTTGCAAAATAAGAGAAAGAGTCAACAAAGCCCGAGAAATACAAAGGGAAAGGCTGAAAAGCGTAGGGCTTTTGTCAAACTCTCAAATTCCTTCTCATATTTTAAGTACGGTATGTGAGCTCACAGAAGATGCAAAAAATATTTTACAAATGGCTTTTGACAAAATGGGACTTTCCGCGAGAGGATACGACAAAATCCTCAAGATTTCAAGAACCATCGCCGACCTTGCCGATTCGGAAATTATAGAGAAAGGTCACATATGTGAAGCTATTCAATACAGAAGTTTAGACAGAAAATACTGGGGATATTAAAATTAAAGTAAACATGCTTGATAAAAGTGTGTTTACTTTTTATTTTTGTTATAATATTGATGATAATTTTATAAATATGAAAGGAAATGCTTATGAAATTGAAATTTTTTATTATAATTTTTGCTTTTTTATTTTCAGTTTTCGGTATGCAGAATCACAGCGCATGCGCGTTAGAACCCGAACCTCCAAGAAGATACATAAAATGCGAAATGAATAGCGAAGAATGCTCTCTCGATGAACTATACAAAAAATCAACGTACTTGTGGTCGGATATAAATCAAATCATTCTGGGAATGATTGTTAATTGCATAAAAGAGAACAACAAAAATACCGCCACCAGACTTTATGCATTCGTTCGGGAAATGTGCGTTTGGAGGGTAAGTAAAGCAACTTTTACAGTTGAATGCAGAAATTTTTTTGACATGGTAGATTATGCCAGATTGCATTTTGTGAATGATTATTTGCCTAAAGTAAGCGTCAAAGACAGGTTCTTTAAAAGAATGTCATTTTCTGACTATGAATATTCTCTTGCGAAAAGCGACATTAAATTAGCCAAGTCCCATTTAAAAATAACGTATATTCCCGAGGATTTTCTTATAAATCTTTTAGGATCCGATAATTTTTTAAGATACAAAAAAGATGTCGAAACTATCCAAGAAAAAATGGCGGCGCTAAATTGTTTAAAAATAAAAATTCAAGAAAAATTGGTAGAAAATGTTTATAAAAAACATAAAAGAGATAGAATCAGTTTCTCGGCTGCTGCGATGGAGCTTCAAAAAGAATTGTCCGAAACGCCCACCTATCAGGAACTGTCTGCGGTTCTCAAAAATAAAAACAGATTCATAGAAAAGCTCTATTCTCTCGGCAATTCGAGGTTTGAATTTGTTCCTATGTTTAATTTTGAAGGTTTTCAATGATTTTGTTTAAAAATTTTTCTTTTCATTTTTTTTATTGTATGATAGAATTTAAGCATTGCTTAAATTATGCTAAATATCAGGAGGTAAAAAATGTTCGACATAAATTTAGCACTTGAAGAAATTAATAACTTCATCTATATTTACATACTTGTCGCTCTGCTCATAGTATGTGGATTCTATTTTACTTGCAAATCAAAATTTGCTCAGATTAGGTTTTTCCCGGATTCCATTAAATTCCTTTTGGACAAATCTTCCGGAAAGAAAGTATCTTCATTTCAGGCACTGATGGTGTCCACGGCCACAAAAGTAGGCACGGCTAATATAGCCGGTGTGGCAACTGCCATCGCCGTTGGCGGCCCGGGAACGATATTTTGGATGTGGGTTATGGCAATAATCAACTCAGCATCTTCCATGGCAGAAGCTACCCTGGCTCAAATTTATAAGAGAAAAGACGAAAAAAATGACTCTTTCGTCGGTGGCCCGGCGTACTACATGGATCGAGCACTCGGAAAGAAAAAACTTGGCACTTTGTTTTCGTGTTTATTTTTAGTTTGCTTTTTGATTGGCTTCAATTCTTTCCAAGCAAGCAACATGTCCACGGCTTTGACCTATTATATCCCGGGATATTTTCACACAGTTTGGCCATATGTAGTGGCATTAGTGTTTGCGGTTTTGGTTGCGTGCGTTGTTTTTGGAGGAATACATAGAATAAGTTTCGTATCATCTTATTTGGTTCCGATCATGGCATTGGGGTATATCTTAATGGGACTGTACATAATAATCACAAACATAACTCATGTCCCGGCAGCACTTCGTGCTATAATTTCAAGCGCATTTAATTTGAGGTCAATTTTCGGCGGAGTAACCGGCAGCGTGTTGATAATCGGTATAAAGCGCGGACTCCTTTCCAACGAAGCAGGAATGGGCAGCGCACCAAACGCCGCAGCAACAGCAGACGTTTCTCACCCCGCAAAACAAGGAATAGCTCAAATTCTTGCAGTTTGCATAGATACAATTTTGATTTGTTCCATATCAGCTTTCATGTTGCTCCTATCAAATGCGGATTTGCGTTCGGGAGAAATCGGAATGCCCTTGATGCAAGAAGCCATAAGCTTACAGCTCGGCGACTGGGGAGTTCACTTCATAACGATATCAATAGTAACATTCGCATTCTCGGCAATAGTTGGAAACTTCGGTATCTGCGAAACCAATATGTACTTTATAACTAAAAATCAAAAAATAATAAAAGCAATACGAATCATTTCAATTTTGCCCGTTGCATTAGGTTGCTTGGCAGGAATCCTCAACCCGATGATAGCTTGGAATCTTGCAGAAGTAACAATGGCTTTCATTGCATGTTTGAATATAATCACGATTCTTCTCCTTTCAAATCGTTATTTTGTATGCCTGAAAGATTACATCGAGCAAAGAAAACTCGGCAAAGATCCTGTGTTTAACGCTCCCGCTTGCGGAATTAACGACACAGACCTTTGGAAATAATTTAAAATCCCGGCCATTTGTTATGGCTGGGTTTTTATTATAATTTATTAAAAATTTATATAAAATTATTATATTATCAAAATAAATATTGACATATATCACAAAAAAATTATATACTAAACCCATAATCATTTTAAGTAGTAGTAATAAGGGAGGAATTATTATGGCAGAAGAGTATGTGGGAGGAGATATAAAAAAGATTAAGATTCCGGAGCTTAAACCCGATTCAGATCTTAACGGTATCAAAAAATGGGGAAAAGAAGCGTGGGAATTTTTAGAAAACTTAAAACATAAAAACGGGAAAAGTACCAGTGAGTACAACAAAACTCTGGAAAGGCTAAAAAAAATTTTAACAAATTCAGGATCTAGTCCTGAAAATGGAGGGTATTTTTCTAAATTCCATGGAAATAAAGATTTATTCGTTAAAGAACTAGAAAAGTATATTAAAAAAGGTAAAGACAAACAACGAAAAAAGAAAATAGAAGGACTGTTGAAACACTATAAAGAAAAAGTGGCTACGCGAATAACATATTGTATTGACTACAGTGGAGAAAATAAAAATATAGCTAACATAAAAGTTCCTGAGTTTGAAAATGAAGAGGGGATAATGAACTGGGGAGCGAAAGCGTGGGAATTTCTACGTGCTTTGAAATCCAGAGATGAAGAAGGCGTGGACACATATAATACACTTATAAAAAACTTAGAAAAAATTTTGACAGTGGTAGACATGGGACCTGAAACCGGAACTTATTTTATGAAACATAATGTAGGGCAGGAAGATTTATTTTCCAAAGAATTAAAAAATTACATTGAAAATGGAACGAATTTAGCCCGACAAGAGAAAATAGAAGATCTGAGAAAGTATTATAAAGACACTATACTTAAGGAACAAGCAGACCTTATCATGAGTAATAATGCACAGCTGTCAGATAACAAAGACGGCAGAGGTTTTACAGGTATGAAGGTTATAATTCTTCGCGGAGAGGCGTGGAAAAATGTTAAGTTGCCTGAAGGTAAGGATGAAGGACCTTTTCAAAATCTCACATCTTTAAAAAGATTGGTTTTAGGCCCTGAAGTAAAAGAAATAGGGCCGAATTGTTTTAAGGGTTGCAAAAATCTAAAAACAATAGAAGTTGAGGGCCCCGGAGATGCTATAGTGGTAGGTGAAAACGCCTTCAATGGTTGTGAAGTGACTAAAGTAAAGGGCGACAAAGAGAGAACCAAAAATTTATGTGATATTATGAAAAAAATATTAGCGGGTAAAAACGGAACTATAGGTTCCGCTGAATCCAAATCCGCAAGAAAGCCGGCGAAAAAAGATGTTAAAAATAGTGGATCAAATAAAAAGAAAACTGCAAATCCTGCTTTGTCATCTGATTCCCGCAAATCTACAGAGAATCCGGCGAAAAAAGATGTTAAAGATAGTGGATCAGATAAATCAAATGTATTAGAACAGTTACCCGATAAAAAGAAAACTGCAGATCCTGCTTTGTCATCTGATTCCCGCAAATCCACAGAGAATCAGGCGAAAAAAGATGTTAAAAATAGTGGATCAGATAAATCAAATGTATTAGAACAATTATCCAATAAAAGGGAAAATGTAGGTTTTGGTTTGTTATCATCCAAGCTCAAATCCGTGCAAAAATTCGCAAAAAAATCATAAAACAAAGACCCGACTGCCGATCAAAGCAGCGGGTCCTTTAATTTGCAAAAAAATTCCCGGAGCAATAAATTGCACCGGGAGTTAAAAGATAGTTGTGAGACCACGCAAAGATTCAGATCAATAACGAAAATCCTCTCGCGCAGTCTGGTACGGGTGACAGGACTCGAACCTGCACAGCTCTCACCACCAGGACCTAAACCTGGCGCGTCTACCAATTCCGCCACACCCGCGTTTCTTCTTTGCACTATTATTCTACACCATATCAAAAAAAATTACAATACAAATATTTATAAATCTATATAAAAATTTCTAAATATATGGTAGAATATAAATTAGGCCTTTAAAAAACTGTAAGGAGATGATATAGTGATTAGATATTACAGAAACGTCGACAACAAGACCGAAAAAATCCAGTCCATCGAAGAGGGGTGTTGGATAAATTGTGTTAGGCCAACAGATACCGAGCTGAATTACATACTAAACACATGCAACATAAACCCTGAATTTATCAGAGCCTCACTCGATGAAGAAGAATCCTCGCGTATCGACCGAGAAGAAGACAACTCCTTGATAATAATAGACAACCCTGTGGTTAATAAGTCCGGAAAAAATTTGACTTACTACACAACTCCTTTAAGCATTATAATTACGCCTCATCATATAATAACTATATCGCTTAAAGAGAGTCACGTCCTGGAAGAATTTGAGCAAAGCCTTATAAAAAATACAAATATTAATGACAGGAATCGTTTTGCACTCCAAATTATGCTTCGTGTGGCAGGAAAGTATTTAAAATACTTAAAACAAATCAACAAAATTACCGAACGTGTTGAAGAAGAGCTAAAAAAATCAATGAAAAATAAAGAATTGATTCAGTTCTTGGAAATAGAAAAGTCACTTGTTTATTTTTCTGCATCTCTTAAATCTATAGGTGTTATGCTTGGACGGATGGGCCGCGGAAAATATATCAATCTTAACGAAGAACAATACGAAATGCTGGAAGATGTGATAATTGAAATTAAACAAGCGACCGAAATGTCCGAAATATACCTAAATATTTTAAATGGTACTATGGACGCTTTTGCTTCTATAATTTCAAATAATTTAAATATTGTTATGAAAATTTTGGCTTCGATTACTCTTATTCTTTCTATTCCGACGATCATTTCGGGAATTTACGGAATGAACAACCCCAGAATTCCAATGATAGAGTATTGGTGGTTCCCGCTTGGCCTTTCCGCTGTTTCAATGTTTATAACTTGGATAATTCTAAAACATAAAAATATGCTATAAAAATGCAACCGAGAAATTCGGTTGCTTTATTTTTTACTTTTTGTTGTTGCGGAACCGGTTTTTGTGCCGGAAGTTGTGGGATTTGTTGTTCCCGATAATTTATATTGTTATGAAAATTTTGGCTTCGATCACTTTTATTCTTTCTATTCCGACGATCATTTCGGGAATTTACGGAATGAACAACCCCAGAATTCCAATGATAGAATATTGGTGGTTCCCGCTTGGCCTTTCCGCTGTTTCAATGTTTATAACTTGGATAATTCTAAAACATAAAAATATGCTATAAAAAATGCAACCGAGAAATTCGGTTGCTTTATTTTTTACTTTTTGTTGTTGCGGGACCAGTTTTCGTGCCGGTAGAATTGCCGGCCGAGGTACTCGGACTTGTTGTCTTCGCTGCGCCGGAAGTTGTGGAATTTGTTGCCCCTGAAGAAGAGGATGTCGCACCGGAATTCGTAGAATTCGTTGATCCCGAAGAAGCGGACGTCGTGCCGGAAGTTTGGGATTTGGTAGATTGATACGATCTATTTTTCCCTGAAGATGATTCGGTGGATTTTTTTGGTTCCGCAGTTGATTTATTTGTGGCCGAGTTCGTGGATGATTGCTTTGAATTTGTAGCTTTTTTGGCCTCTGCTGAACTCTGTGAATTATTCTGAGAAGTTGAATTTTTCATTGCAGAATTCGATGCGTTGCTGGCGATATCTTCGGATTCATATATGAATTTCAAGAAATCATATCTCGCCTTTGCGATGTCAGGTATTACCAACACCATTTTTTGGCTTATAGTTTCATTTTTAACATTTTCGTTGGTTGGCAGTCTGAATTCTTCTAAATCGTATTTCAAATAATTTAAAGAATTAGCTGCGAGCCTGCTAATTTCCGAAGTTTTAAAGTTCGTTGTGATTAGCGGAGCAATGGTCGGTATGAGCTCTGTTATTTGTTTTAAATTTGCACTTCTTAGCTTTTCCACGATGGCTCTTATCACGTTGCGCTGCCTGCTTGTGCGGTCATAATCCGAACCCTTGCTGTTTCTGTCCCTGGAATAATGCAACGCCTGTAATCCGGTTAAATGCTTCATTCCTTTTCCTTTTAGGGTGTTTTTGTCGCCGGAATATGTGTTTATATATATGCATTCGTCAGAGGTAAGTTCCAAATCAATTCCGCCCAGAGTATCGATTATATTCGAGAATCCCTCAAAATCTACAATCGCATATCTGTCCACACGCAATCCAAATGTTTTCTCAATGGTTTCGATGGTTAATTTAGCCCCTCCAAAGGCGTATGCGGCATTCAATCTGTCGTATCCGTGACCCGGAATGTTAATCCAAATATCCCTCATGAGCGAAGTGACTTTTATTTTATGATTTTTTACGTCCAATGAAAGAATCATCAAAGAATCGCTTCTTCCGTGATCGCCGGTGGACATGGAGTCGCTTCCTATAAGCATCACGTTTAGAATTTGAGAATCATTTATAAGGCTGTCGCCAAAATCATCGGTTAACACTTCGTTAGGGTCGGTGTCAATTTCTTCGTAATTGAAAGAGTGCAGCATATGGTACGCGTAAATCATCGCCGAGCCAATTAACCCAAGTATCACAAAAAATACCGACATAACCACTTTCTTAAGAGAAACTCTTGGATTTTTTCTTTTGCCCGATGAGTATATATCTACATAATTTGATTTATTGCTGAACCCATCATTGTAAATGTCGTTGCGAGGTGACCTCTTATAAGGCCGATTATCGCTTGAGTATCTGTTTTTCGGTCTTTCATTTTTTTTATTCTGATTCATTATACCTCCTATTAATCGGATATTTTCCTGTTTCAATTTTATAAAATTTCCATCCTAAATTATAAAATATAGTTGTCGAAAAATCAACAACTATATTATTATTATGTCTATTATTTAATTTTTTAGTCGGGATTCCAAAAGTTTAAGTTCGTTTTCTAATTCTTTTGGCAAGTTTTCTCCGAACATTTTATAAAATTCTTTTATATTTTCAACTTCTTTTTCCCATAAATCTTTGTCTATATTCAGCAAACCTTTAAGTGTATCTTCAGAAACTCCGCTGCCTTCAAGATTTATATCTTTCTCCAAAGGAACATATCCGACAGGAGTTTCCTTGGCGTCAACTTTTTCTTCGCATCTGTTAATAATCCATTCCAGTACGCGCAAATTGTCTCCGTAGCCCGGCCATAAAAATTTCCCGTCTTTATCGGTTCTGAACCAGTTAACATTGAAAACTTTCGGAGCCTTATCTCCCAAAAGTTTACCCATTTTAACCCAATGGCCGAAATAATCTCCCATATTATATCCGCAGAATGGAATCATTGCCATAGGATCGTGCCTCAATACGCCGGTCTTGCCGGTTGTTGCGGCGGTTGTTTCGGAGGATATTGTTGAGCCCGCAAATACGCCGTGGTTCCATCCGAAAGTTTCATATACAAGCGGAGTGGTTTGAGCTCTTCTGCCGCCGAATATTATCGCAGAAATAGGAACTCCCTCGGGATTATCAAATTCTTTGCTGAGGCACGGACAATTTTTTGCCGGTGAAGTGAATCTGCTGTTAGGTTGAGCGCCTTTTTCCTTTGCGGTTTTTCCGTTCCACGGATGACCCTTCCAATCGATGGCGTTCTCCGGCGGATTAGAATTAAGGCCTTCCCACCAAACTGTGTTGTCGTCAAGATTTTGTACCACATTAGTAAATATCGTATTTGATGATGTTGTCGCCAGTGCATTCGGATTTGATTTTTCGCTTGTTCCCGGTGCAACTCCAAAGAATCCGTTTTCGGGATTCATTGCCCAAAGTCTGCCGTCCGGCCCAATTCTGAGCCATGCGATGTCATCGCCGACACACCATATTTTGTAGCCTTTTTTTCTGTATATTTCAGGTGGAATAAGCATCGCTAAGTTTGTTTTTCCGCAAGCTGAAGGGAACGCTGCACAGATATATTTTACTTCTCCGTTCGGCTTTTCTACGCCGAGTATCAGCATGTGTTCTGCCATCCAGTTTTCTCTTCTTCCCATGTAAGAAGCAATTCTCAGAGCAAAACATTTTTTGCCGAGCAAAACATTTCCGCCATATCCCGAATTTACCGAAATAATAGCTTTATCTTGCGGGAAATGACAAACATATCTTAGTTCTTCATCTAGCTCGCACGAAGCATGAAGCCCTTTTACCCAATCGGTGCTGTCGCCGAGGTAATCGAGTATAGCTTTGCCTACTCTTGTCATTATCGCCATGTTGAGTACGGTATAAATCGAATCCGTAAGTTCAATTCCTATTTTTGAGAACGGAGATTCAAGAATTCCCATGCAGTAAGGGATAACATACATAGTTTTTCCTTGATAACTGTTTTTCGCAATTCCCAAAACTTTTTTGTAAGCATATTCAGGTTCCCACCAGTTGTTTGTCGGACCGGCTTCTTCTTTTGTCGGAGTACAAATAAAAGTTCTGTCTTCGGCTCTTGCGACGTCATTCCAGGCGGTTCTTCTTAGGTAGCATCCGGGTAATTTTTCCTGGTTCAATTTTACAATTTCATTTTTTTCACAAGCTTCTTTTCTTAAGCTTTCCAGTTGCTCCTCGCTTCCGTCTATCCACACGATTTTTTCGGGATTTACTACTTTTTTCATAGAGTCTATGTACTCTAAAATTGATTTGTTCTGTGTCATGGCAGAGGCCCCTTTCATTAATTTTTTTGTGGTAAACTCAACTGTAATGCTAAAACCTAGATTTTAAAACTTCCTAATTATTCTTTACATTATAACAGATAAATAAAAAAATACAAATTTATTTAGGTTAAAAAATCGAATTTCAGTTTTCTGTATAGTATTGACATTTTTGGTTCTCTGGGCGATAATAGGTGACGTAAACTCAAAAATAAGTTCAATACGTAAATATTTTGGGATAAAAATTATGCAAAATGCATATTTTAATTTAAATAAATTATGTTACAATTTAATCCATAGATTATTTTTTAGCATTCAGAAAGGAAAATAGAGAAATATCGGGCATATAATATTATATGAATGTAATTTAATATTGCCTCACGTGTTTCTTGCACTTGTATGAAAGAATTTAATTTTAAATTTAAAGATGAAAACGGCATGCACGCACGTCCTGCCGGTAAGTTAGTTAAGGCAGCTTCGGAGTTCGGTTCGGATATTGAAATTATATGCGGGCCAAAGTTCGCCGACTCAAAAAAACTGTTTTCACTTATGAAAATGGGTATAAAATATAATGATGACGTTACTATAAGAATAAACGGCGAAGATGAAATCGAGGCTGAAAAAAGTCTGAAAAAATTTTTTGATATAATTTAATATAGAAAAATAGATTTTATTTAAGTCGATTTTTAGCGCGCAAAGGAGAAGTTTTAATATGGTTATTTTGCAGGGAATCGGAGTTGGAGAAAATATTTCTGTCGGAACTCTTTATTTCAATGAAAACGGAATAGAACAAGTTCCGAAATATAAACATGAAGATTTATCAATCGAAAAAAATCGTGTAGAAACCGCCGTAAAAGACGCCATTTCTGAAACAGTGCTGCTTTATGAAAAAACTATGAGCGAAGGCAACGAAACAGAAGCCGGGATATTTGAAGTGCACAAAATGATGATGGAAGATACCGACTATTTAAATTCTATATTTGAAATAATACAAAAAGATGGATTTAACAGCGAGTATGCCGTTGTTAAGGCTTCCGAAAAATTTTCTCAAATGTTCCTCGAAATGAGCGACGAATACATGAGAAATCGCGCGGCAGACGTAAAGGATATAGAACTTCTCATATTGAAATACTTGATAAATAAAGATTCCTCCAAACTTTCCTATGATGCCGAAACCATAATTTTCAGCAAAGATTTAACTCCGAGCGAAGTTTCCGGCATGAATAAAGATTTTATAAAAGGATGTATTTTATCGGAAGGCTCTTCGTCTTCGCACGCTTCCATTTTGGCAAGGGTAAGGGATATCCCTATGATAATTGGTCTTGAAAACTCTATAAAACCCGAGTACGAAGGCATGGAAGTTGCAATTGACAGCACCGAAGGCAAAGTTTATATAAGCCCCGATACCGATACATTGCTAAAACTTAAAGAAAAGAAATTATTACTTGACAAGAAAAAAGAAGCTTTAAATAATTTAAAGGGCAAAGAAAACATTACGCTGGACGGCCACAAAATAAATCTTTACGCAAATATTGACGATTCCAATCAGATAGACGAAGTTTTGAAAAGTGATGCCGGCGGAATAGGATTATTCAGAAGTGAATTTTTATATTTGTCCAGAGATTCCGAACCTTCCGAAGATGAACAATTTGAAGCTTACAAATGTATTGCCGAAAAAATGAACGGGAATAATGTTATAATCAGGACTTTGGATGTAGGCTCCGATAAGAACGCTGATTATTTTGAATTCGATACAGAAGAAAATCCGGCGATGGGGTATAGGGGAATAAGAGTTTGCCTTGATAATCCCGAAATGTTTATCACTCAGCTTTGTGCGATTTATCGTGCTTCATCCTACGGAAAAATTTCCATAATGTTCCCGATGATAGCGTCGATAGAAGAAGTCAGAGCCGCCAAACATTATGCAGAAATCGCCAGACAAAGGCTTACCGAAAAGCAAATTCCTTTTGACAATGATGTTAAGTTAGGAGTAATGATAGAAACCCCTGCGGCTGTTATGCTCAGTGATATTTTGGCGAAAGAGGTTGACTTTTTCAGCATCGGTACAAATGATTTAACACAATATACTTTTGCTGTAGATCGTCAAAATAGTAAGGTTAGCAAATTGTTCAGTTCTCAGAATTTAGCGGTTCTCCGGATGATAAAAATAGCTGTTGATAATGCTCATGCGAATGAAATTTGGGTTGGAATTTGCGGCGAAATGGCGTCGGATAGTTCTTTGACCGAGACTTTTCTTTCAATGGGCGTGGATGAACTTTCAATGTCAGCTCCTTCGATTCTCAAAATAAGAAAAAAAGTTCTGGAAACCAATGTAGAAGAGATTAGAGAAGAAATTTTAAAAAATTTGAATATATAAACCAAGTAGTTTATTTGTAGGGAGAGAGTTATAATTGTTTAATTTTAAAAATGAAGCACATAAATTTTTTGTATCACCGCAAAGCGGTAGGGCGGTTTCTATTATGGAAATTCCTGATGAAGTATTTTCTGAGAAAATTTTGGGTGATGGGGTAGGAATAATTCCTGAGGAAGACATAATAGTTTCGCCTGTTGATGGCAAAATAGTTCAAATAGCCGACACAAAACATGCATTTTGCATTACCTCGGATGACGGCCTTGATATTATGATACACGTGGGAGTGGATACCGTCGGGCTAAAAGGAGAAGGTTTTGAATGCAATGTGTCGGTCGACCAACACGTGAAAGCCGGTGAAAAAATCGGGAGCGCAGATATAAACCTTATAAAAGAAAAAGGCTATCCGCTTCATACGGCTGTTCTGGTTACAAATATGGCTTCTGTGGGACAATTCAATCCGATTTACGGCTCAGTGGAGGCAGGCGTTACAAAAATTATAGAGTATACTAAAAAATAGTTTACATAGATTAAATAGAAAAGGTAGTGATTAGATTGAGCGAAAATGTCAGTTTAAAAGAAAAAAAATCCGTTTTTAGCACCTTGCAGCGCGTTGGTCAATCTTTTATGTTCCCGATAGCATTGCTCCCGATTGCCGGGCTTTTACTCGGAATAGGAGCGTCATTTTCAAATGAAAAAATGATATCTTCTTATGGTCTGGAATGGCTTTTGGGTTCAGGCACGTTTTTAAATTTTGTGCTGGTTATTATGAAAAATACCGGCAGCGTTATTTTTGCTAATTTGCCGATAATATTCGCGATGGGCATAGCTCTCGGGATGGCAAAAAAAGAAAAAGCCGTGGCTGCACTTTCGGCAGTAATTGCTTTTTTGACAATGCATGCTTCTATTTTTTCGCTGCTTAGTTTGACGGGTAAACTTAAACCCGGAGCACTTTTAAAAGGTTCAATCACTTCGGTATGCGGAATACAATCGTTAGAAATGGGCGTATTCGGCGGAATTTTGGTCGGACTGGGAGTTGCGTCGCTTCACAATAAATTTTATAAAATTAAACTTCCCACGGCCATATCGTTTTTCGGCGGAGTAAGATTTGTCCCGATTATATCATCGATAGCATATATTTTGGTCGGCGTAGTAATGTTCTTTGTTTGGCCTTACATCCAGGCAGGAATGTACTCGCTAGGCGTGCTCGTTTCAGCTTCAAAATACGCAGGAACATTTGTCTACGGAGTAATTGAAAGAGCTTTGATTCCATTTGGTTTGCATCATGTATTTTATATGCCGTTCTGGTATACCGGCCTTGGCGGAACAGCTATGATTGACGGAGTTTACGTAACCGGTGCACAGAATATATTCTTTGCCGAACTTGCTTCTCCGAATACAACTCATTTCAGCGTTGAAGCCACCAGATTCATGACAGGTAAGTATCCAATCATGATTTTTGGATTGGTGGGTGCGTCCTTGGCGATGTATGCAACCGCAAAACCGTCAAAAAGAAAAGTAGTCGGCGGTCTTTTGCTTTCAGCTGCATTGACTTCTATGCTCACAGGAATAACCGAACCCATAGAGTTTACATTCCTCTTTGTAGCACCTGTTTTGTACGCTGTTCACTGTGTTTTGGCAGGAATTTCATTCATGCTCATGCATATGCTTAATGTCACCGTGGGAATGACTTTTTCCGGAGGACTCATTGACCTTGCTTTGTTCGGTGTAATTCCCGGAAATGCAAAAACAAACTGGATGTATATAATTCCCGTTGGAGCAGTTTATTTTGTATTGTATTATTTCTTATTTAAGTTCGCCATTTTGAAATTTAACTTTATTACACCCGGGCGCGAAGAAGACGAATTAGAGTCAAAATTGTACACAAAAAAAGATTTTGAAGCATCCAAAAAAGATAATATTTCAGAGATGATAGTAGAAGGCCTTGGCGGCATTGAAAATATAGAAAGCCTGGATTGCTGCGCAACAAGACTCAGGGTAAAAGTTTATGAAGTTGATAAAGTTTCGGATGAGATTTTAAAACAAAGCGGAGCTGCAGGAGTGGTAAAGAAAGGCACGGGAATCCAAGTTATTTACGGCCCGAGAGTAACCGTAATAAAATCAGAATTAGAAGATTTCATTTCATGTAAAAAATAAAATAAACAGTCACTGATTATCGGTGACTGTTTTGTTATTTAATAATAAATATATTGACTTTAAGCTCAACTTTGTATATAATATTTATACAAAATTAAAAGGAGGGCAAATGTATGGGAGGTACATCTGACAAAACAAAAAAAATTAAATGCTTGGTCGATGATTCTAAACATCAAAGCAAAGAAAATGTTGATAACTCAGCGAAAGTTGTACTGGATGAAAAAAGTACAAATAACAGTCGAATATATGTTTCTCATACAAATGTCGGTAAAGCAAAAGAACTTATGCGTGCCGTTAAATCGGAAAGTCAGACTTTGGATGATATAGAAAAAAATGGATTTAAATTTTCGTATGATGATGAAAATTTGCCCACAAAATTCAAAGAATTATTCGGCAAGGATGGCGTAATGGATCTTCTTGCGGATGCATTAATGACAAAAGATAAAACATCCACCAAAGTGTATAGTTTTGCTGATATGCGTAACGAACTGAAAGGTTACTATAAAAATCTTAAATTTGAAACATTTAAAAGTGGAATCGAGTTGAATGGAGATTCCATGAAAACCATGGTTACACTAAGCAAAGAAATGAAAAAAATTTTGGAAGAGTATATGCTCAAGATGGATGACTGCCTCAGAAAGCTCGAAAGAATCTACAAAAAAAGTAAAGCCATCGCCGATGTTACCAAAATTATAAAATTATCAGCTGCGGTAATTTCTCTTTTAGGCAGCCTCATAGCTCAGCCTGAAATCGCGGCGGTAGGTACTGTTGTATCGGCCGTTAACAGCGTTGTAAGCTTTGCAAATGAGCTGTATCTGCGTGTTAAAATAAAGTCGATAAAAGGGGTTATGAAGCAGTATCAAAATGATATGAATAATAAATATAAGCAAATCAAAGCGGAGTATATCAAGTTATTATCGGACAACTCAGATACTGCAAATAAAACTCTAGTCATTAAAAGATATAGTACCAAAAGTCTAGAGGAATTTAATCAAAGATGTAAGAATGCTTCAAACAAGTACCAAGTGAAAGTTAATAAATTTAAATTTTGGTCGAAAGATTTAAATAAGCAAAAAAAAATATTTAAGGGCGGCATAAGCAATTTAATGAAATAAAAAAATAAAAAAGTCGGCATTAAGCCGGCTTTTTAATAATGTGATTTTAAATAATTCAAATATTCTTGATAAGATATATCAAGAACCCCTCTGGATCTGTAATTGAAAGTGATTATGATATTATTAGATACTCTTTTTACTACCGGATTTAAATTTCTCATATCTATAATGTACAGCATCTCTGCCTGCAACTTATTTACGTCACATCCTCGGTTTCTTGCTGTAGAAATTCCCAGAATAGATATGAACATCGCCAAAGGGTTTTCGCTTTCAAAAGAGCCTCTGTCTATTTCCAGCAATTTTTCTAAATAAATACGTGCGCTGTTTACGTCCCTTGAGGTGAATTTATAATTTTTATTTAGTTCTACAAATTTTTCAAGTAATAAACATTTCCAATCATTTTTAAATTCATCGTCCATTACCGAATTGTACACAATATCATCGACAAATGCAGACATTTCTTTTAGTGTGCAAGGCTTTGTAAACACTTCTGAAAATACTTCGTCGAATTCCAAATAAGCCATTTCTTGAGCTGTGAAATTCGAGATGGTGATTTCGCGTCTCTTAATTTTTTTCCCTATTTCATTGTATTCAGTCGTAACCCCACAGTCATCTTGGCACAGATATTCCGTATTTCCTAAATATTCATAAAGTTCCATCTCTATGCAATTTTTAAGTACACTTTTACTTGTAATAATTGAATCGCAAACAGCTAAATCTTTCTGTGATACATGAAAACACTCTGTTATAGTTTCTTCCAAATTTTCGCAATATGTAGGGCCAAGGCGTGCCACGGACTTTGAATAGGGTAGAGATGATTTGAAAAGCGAAGCTATAACAGCCTCCGCAGGAAGCTTGGAGATATACTCTCTATTTTTTGCAACCAATTTTAGCGAGTGGAATATATAATGTAAATCAATATTTCGTATTTCTATTTTTCTGTTAAAGTTAAATATTGATTGTAATATTCTATTTTTTAAGTGTATGTTTGATGATTGTGAATCGTCAAATATTTCAATGAAAAGATTTAAAAAATTTCTCCATTGCTTGGGAACCGATCTAAAAAAACAAGGATTTGTAATACGTGATTCTTCTTTTATATAATCATACATTTTTTTACGGACAACACTGTTGAGATATTTTTTTACATAAGATTCTTCTTCTTCTCTTTCTTGGTATATAGAATATATTGGTGAATTTGTATTATAACGTGGTAAAACTTCTGCATTTTGAGTTGGGAACATACAAAACTTCCTTTTTAATTTATTTTTAGGTTATAAAAGAGAAGCTCGCATATGCAAGCTTCTTCAAAATACATATAGCATGAAGTACTAAATTTGCACACTATTTTACTTCTACGTCAGCACCGAGTTCAACTAATTGTTTTTTGATGTCTTCAGCTGCTTCTTTAGAAACTTTTTCTTTAAGTGTTTTAGGAGCTTCGTCTACGATAGCTTTAGCTTCTTTTAATCCGAGTCCTGTGATGTCTTTTACAGCTTTAACAACTTTGATTTTGTTGTCTCCTGCTGATTTTAATACTACGTCAAATTCTGTTTTTTCTGCTTCAGCTGCTGCTGCGCCTGCTGCCGGAGCTGCTGCAACTGCTACAGGAGCTGCTGCTGATACTCCGAATTCTTCTTCAAGAGCTTTTACTAATTCGCTGAGTTCGAGAACTGTTAAAGATTTTACTTCTTCGATTAATTTTTCTACTTTTTCTGACATTGTTATTTACCTCCAAATAATTTTAAATAAGAATTAATTTAAGCGTTTTGCTTTTTTTCAGCAATTGCATTTAATGCTACAACAAGGCCTTTCAAAGTGCCGTTGAGTACTGTAGCAAAACCGGTAATAGGCGAGTTGAGTCCACCCAATACCTGAGCGATAAGTACTTCTCTTGATGGAAGTTTAGCTAAGCTGCTTACTTCGCTCTTGTCGATTAATTTTCCGTCAATATATCCGGATTTAACTTGGAAAAATTCATGGTCTTTAGCAAAATCACTAAGTATTTTTGCTGCTGCCACATAATCCTCTTTGCTTATAGCGATTGCGGTTGAACCTTGTAAAAAAGAATCCATTCCATCTATTCCTGCTTCAGAAGCAGCTCTTTTCAATAATGTATTCTTTGCTACCATGTACTCAACGCCTGCGTCACGGAGGTTTTTCCTGAGTTTTGTATCATCTTCTACGTTTATTCCTTGGTAATTTACCAAAACTCCCGCGCAAGATGATTTCAATTTTTCTGAAAGTTCACTAACGATTGCTTTCTTTTGTTCTAAAACTTTAACACTTGGCAATTTTTGTTCACCTCCACATCAAATTTATGTATATTAATGCAATAAGTGCAAAAATATCATCAGCTTTACTTAATTTCCCAACCAAGAAAAGCTGATGATTTTAAATTCATTAAGTCAAAACTTATAATATTTAAATTCGTTGCTTTCCTCGGTAGGCGAACAAAACATTCATTACAAACCTACTGTCTTGGGAAATCGTCCATAGACATTATACCTTAATAATTTCTGAATGTCAACTAAATTGATTCTAATTTATTCGCATTTAGTTTAATTCCCGGTCCCATGGTGCTTGAAACCACGCAGGATTTTATATATTGACCTTTGCTTGCTTCAGGTTTAGCCTTTACGATGGCGCCCATCAAAGTTTCAAAGTTTTCAAGCAATTTTTCAGCTCCGAAAGAAGCTTTTCCGATTACGCAGTGAATGATGTTGGTTTTGTCCAAACGATATTCGATTTTTCCTGCTTTTGCTTCTTTGATAGCTTTAGCAATGTCAGTTGTAACTGTTCCTGCTTTTGGGTTAGGCATTAATCCTCTTGGTCCCAAAATTTTACCAAGTCTACCAACAACACCCATCATGTCAGGTGTAGTGATTAACACATCGAAATCCATCCAGTTTTCACTTTGGATTTTTTGTGCCATATCTTCAGCGCCGACAAAATCTGCTCCTGCTTCTTGAGCCAATTTTTCGTTGTCGCCTTTACATATAGCTAAAACGCGAACTTTCTTTCCTGTACCATTTGGAAGAACAATCGCACCGCGAACCTGTTGGTCAGCGTGTCTTGAGTCTACTCCAAGTCTTACATGAAGTTCTACTGTTTCGTCAAAAGCTGCTCTCGCATTCTTTGAGCAAATTTCAAGAGCTTCTTTTGCGTCATAGAAATTTGATTGATTATAAGCTTTTACGCTTTCATTATATTTTTTACCGTGTTTCATAATTTCCTCCTGAATTAGTGGTAAAATCGGATATTTTCCTCCCACCGTGGGAAAGGCAGACCATTAATCTACTACTTCAATTCCCATACTCCTGGCGGTACCTGCTACCATTCTCATGGCAGATTCAACATTTGCAGCGTTTAAATCAGGCATTTTTAAGCTGGCAATTTCTTCCACTTGTTTCTTTGTTATTTTTCCAACCTTTGTTTTATTGGGCACTCCGGATCCTGACTCCAATCCGCAAGCTTTTTTAATAAGAACAGCTGCTGGTGGGGTTTTTGTTATAAAAGTAAATGAACGGTCGGCAAATACTGTAATTACAACAGGTATAATTAAACCTTCTTCATTCTTTGTGCGTTCATTAAACTCTTTAGCAAATCCCATGATGTTTATTCCGTGAGGTCCTAAAGAAGAACCCAAGGATGCCGGAGCTGCTTTACCGGCAGGAACTTGTAATTTTACGATTGATTTGACTTTCTTTTCAGCCAATTTTCGCACCTCCAAATTATGTGGTGAATTTCGGAATAATCAATATTTTATTCCTCCCACTGAACGACCTTTGCTGATTGATTTCAAAAATTTCATTTTGTTTTTCAGGCTAATTTACATTACAGGCTCGATCTGATCCAAATTAGCTTCGGCCGGTGTTTCGCGTCCAAACATCGAAACAGTTAATTTTACTATCTTATTGTCAGTATCGATACTTTCAACTTTACCCGTTAAATTTGCTAACGGACCATCGATAATTTTAACTGTCTCTCCGATATCATACGAAAGTTTAACCGATTTAACTTCCACGCCGAGTTTTTTAACTTCCTCAGCAGTCAAAGGTATCGGTTTGGTGGACGGACCGACAAATCCCGTACATCCGCGTATATTTCTTACTATATACCACGATTCGTCATTTAAAACCATTTTTACAAGAACATATCCGGGAAAAACTTTTCTTTCCAAGAGACGTTCTTTTCCGTCTTTTATTTCAGTGACTTTTTCAGTAGGGACTTTAACTTCTTGAATCATATCTCTGATATTTCTGTTTTCGATAGTTTTTTCAAGATTAGAAGCTACTTTGTTTTCATAACCTGAATAGGTATGTACAACATACCATTTGGCTTCTTCAGACATAGTTTACCTTCCTTCCGGACTTTACGTATTGCTTGAAATCGACATTACGAGACTTAAAAGCTGTGTAAGCCCTGCTTCAAGAAGCGTAACAAAAACACCCATCGCAAAAATCATCATCAAAACGATTCCGGTGTTTCTCCAAACTGTTTTTTGACTTGGCCAAACAATTTTTTTCAACTCGACTTTACAGTCTACAAAAAAACTCTTGATTTTAGAAAATACATTAAATTTCTTTTTTTTCATTGTTTTGCCTCCCATCAAATTACTTCGTTTCTCTGTGCAGAGTATGCTTTCTGCAAAAACGACAATGCTTGTTCATTTCCATCCTGTCCGGATTGTGTTTTTTGTTTTTCATAGTATCGTAGTTGCGTTGTTTGCACTGTGTGCAGGCTAGCGTTAATTTTACTCTCATTACGGCACCTCCCGGTATTTCGGAATATTTTAGCCTCCCTCCGAAGGGTACAAAAATAAAACCCTTTTACGAGGTAATAAAATTTTATCATATTATTACAGTTCGGTCAAGAAAAATATTTTTAAAAAATCGCCGGAATTTTATACCGAGCAAATACATATTAGGAATAAAGCTCACATATAAATTAGCCATAGAGAAATCAAAAGGGGTAATTTATGTGAAAAAAACGCTTGAAAACCGTGTTATAGGATTGGCGGAGTATATAGTTGCCAGTAAAACAACTGTAAGAGGTGCCGCTAAAAAATTCGGAGTGTCAAAATCCACTGTGCACAAAGACGTCAGTGAACGACTTAAATACATAAACAAACCATTATATATGGAAGTTAAAAAAATTTTGGAAATTAATAAATCCGAACGGCATATAAGAGGGGGAGTAGCCACAAAAAAGAAGTACGCCGCCGCTAAAATATTCAGATAGTAATTCCGGGAGATCGTATGGTATAATTATAGATAATTTAAAATTTAAGGAATGATAAAATTGAAGTCTAAATATCTGAAAATTGTACTAAGCTATTTGAAGCCTTATAAATCTTTGATAATACTTTCGCTAATAATTACATGCTCATGTCAAGGGCTGTGTTTGATTATTCCTAATATAATGTCAAATATAGTTGATATAGGTATAAATCAAAAAGGCTACACGGATGTAAATTTAATGAATTCAATAACTTCTTCCGAAGAAATTTTACGTAACCAAACTTCATACATATTTCAACAAGGCGCCATAATGCTTGCGATATCTCTTTTGAGCGTGGCATTGTCTATTTGTTCGGGATATTTAATGTCGAAAATTTCAGCCAAAATATCCGCCGATTTACGCCGAAGCATGTATGAAAAAGTTATGAATTTTTCACCGGTTCAAATGGATGAAATCCCTACATCGACTCTCCTTACCAGACTGATAAGCGATAGCGAAAATGTCCGTGAATTTTTGTTGTCGTTTAATAATTTTATTATGCCGTCTATACTCATTGCCGGAGGCACCGTTGCTGCGGTTCAAAAAAGTTTGTCAAGAAGTTTTGTACTTGTTGTTGCAGCGGTGGTTTCTTTTGGGGTTATTTATCTTACTTTTAAAAAAGTTTTTCCGTGGATTAGAGCTTCAAAAGTCCTCGGCGATAAATTCAATATGATTGTAAAAGAAAGATTATCCGGATTTATAGTCACAAAAATTTTTAATAATGAAAAAATTGAACATAACAAGTTCAAAAAATGCAACTCAGAACTTTTAAACAACTCTCTTCAAATAAACAAAATGATGAGCTGCACTATCCCGATTTTAACTCTGATGCTCAATATTGTGAATGTTTACATATTGTGGAGCGGTGCGAATGAAATCTCCGAATCCCGCGCACAGGTCGGCGATATAATGGCGTATATTCAGTACATAATGATGATAATCACATCGTTTATATTCATGGCTGTAAATTTTACAAGAATACCCGAATTTTGGATTTCGGTAGAAAGAGTTTGCGAAATTCTGGACAAGCCTACCGATAAAAAAAGTGAAAAATTTTTAGACGGAAACTTTGTTATGAACGGAAAAATAGAATTTAAAAATGTTTGTTTTAAATATTCGGGAGCAGAAGAAAATGTTTTAAAAAATATAAGTTTTATGATAAATCCCGGCGAAAAAATCGGAGTCATAGGCACGATAGGTTCGGGCAAATCAACTCTTGCTAAGCTTGTTTCGGGTCTTTACAGTCCTTCTTCCGGACAAATATTATACGACGGCAAACTCATTCCAAAGGAGTCCTCGGCTCTCGAATTTATATCCTATATGCCTCAAAACGCTCCTCTTTTTATCGGCAGCTTGGAATATAACATGAAAATAGCCGGAAAAAATATAACGGAAGAAGAAATAAATAAAGCTCTTGAGGATGCCCAAATAACGGATTTTGTAAAAAAATACGGAATGAATAAAAATATTTACGGCTCAAATTTGACCGTTTCGGGCGGCGAAAGGCAAAGAATAGCCATCGCGAGAAGTCTTCTCAAAAAAGCTTCGGTGTATATTTTCGATGACAGTTTCGCAAATCTGGATTTTAAAACAGACTTAAATTTAAGAAAATCAATTTTAAAAAGGCTGGAAAATAATACAGTTTTATTGGTCTCTCAAAGAGTCGGGACAGTTAAAAATCTGGACAGGATAATTGTCTTGGAAAATGGAAAATTAATAGGGTTTGATTCTCATGAGAATTTGTTAAAAAATTGCCCGGCCTACAAAAAAACGGTAGATTTACAAATGGGAGAGGAGGCGTAAAATTATGGAATCTAAAATCAATGTCCCAAAAGGCTTTATGAAATATTTTTATAAATATGGCTACGAATACAGATTTTACATAGCCATGATTACATGCTTTTCCGTAATTGAATCGGTTGTTACCGTAATTTCGCCGTGGCTTATGGGCAAGACCATAAATGTTCTGCAGACTCTGAGTATTCACGAAGGAACAGATATTAAGTTTAAAAATTTAGCGGAAAATTTAACAATACTAGCCGGGCTGTATTTTTTGTATTCCATTTCAAGAACCTTAAAAAGATATTTTTCTACATTTGTTACCGAAAAAATCTCCTACGCCCTAAGAAACGATGTGTCAGCAAAAATAAACAGCCTTTGTTTAAGCTACATCGAAACCACAAGTTACGGCGAATTTTTATCCCGGAGTGTAAATGATGTTGAAGCCATAAGTTCGGCGCTTACAGAATATTTGGGCAGTTCGATTTCTTCTGTTATTTTAAGTATAGGAATAATTTCCATGATGTTTTTTGTTAGCCCCGAAATGAGCTGGGTTTATTTTTTGTTCTTGCCTTTGATTCTCCTGCTGATTTTTATTCCCGTGAAAAAATCAAAAAAATACATAGAATCTTTCAGGGAAAACATAGGCAAAATCACAACCTGTGCCGAAGAATCTTTTTCAGGGTTCGAAACTTTAAAAAATTTTGACCTTGAAAATAATTATCAAAAAAAATTCGAAAATATAAGCAATGAAATGTTTGAAAGCGATTGGAAATCTAATTTTTTGCCGTCACTAACCGCACCTGTTATCGGATTCATACGTGATATAAGTACATTGATTTCATGCGCTCTCGGAGGATATCTCGTAGTTACAAAAGGCATGCCGCTTGGAAATATTATGTCATTTTTATCGTACTCGGGGCAACTCATGGACCCGATTGCGGGAATGGCAGGGATTTACAGCACATGGCAAAATATTTGCATTTCAGCTTCCAGAGTATATGAAATTTTGCACGCCCCCGAAGAAAGCTCGGGTTATCTCGAAGGATCAAATAACACCGATTCCGAAAAAGTTTTGGAATTTTCTAATGTTTATTTTGAATACGAAAATGACAAATTGATTATAGATAATATTTCTTTTTCCGTCTCAAAAGGGCAAACAATTGCGCTGGTAGGCGAAACGGGCGCCGGTAAAAGTACTGTTTTAAAGCTGATTACGAATTTTTATAAACCCAAATCCGGCAAAATATTATTTAACGGCATGGATATTAATTTGATTTTTCTTGAAAATTACAGAAAAAATTTTGGAATAGTAACCCAAGATTCCTGGCTCTACAAAGACACCATAATGAATAACATAAGGTACGGAAATTCAAAGGCGTCTGACGAAAAAATCATTGAAGTTTCCAAAAAATTGGGCATTCATCATTTTATCGAAACTCTCCCGAAAGGCTACGAAACAGTCATCGATGAAAGTATGATAAACTTATCCGAGGGTCAAAAACAATTGATTTGTATAGCTCGACTTGTAATTTCCGAAGCTCCTATTTTTATTCTCGACGAGGCAACTTCTTTTATTGATACCTGCACGGAAAGCTATATCCAAGAGATTTTAAAATCTCTCTTTAAACAAAAAACTTCAATAGTTGTTGCTCATCGGCTTAGCACAGTAAAAAATGCCGACATGATACTTGTCATGAAAAAAGGCAAAATTATAGAATCCGGGAGTCACGAATATTTGATGGCTAAAAATCAATACTATGCCGATTTTTATAAAAGCCAGTACCAAAACTGATTAACATAAAAAATAGCCCTCCGTTTTTGGAGGGCTTAATTTTATTCCATAGGAGCGTTCTTTTTATCTTTAAAATCTTGGAATGCTTTTTTGAATCTTTTTAACTTATGTATTCTATTAAGAGTTAAAATTTGTCCGTTGTTTCTATGAATTTTGAAATTCTTTTCAAATTTCATATCATTGATAATTTGGCGATTTTTGCGTTTTTTTCTTAGACGAGCTTTAGAGTCACGTTTTTTAGCATTTATTCTTTTTTTGAATTCACGAATTTTGCGTGCTCTGGCCGGGTCTTCTCGTTCCAGCTTCGCTTGTCTGAGAGCACATTCGAATAATTCGTTGGGGCTTTTGTGAAATTTTATTGTGTTTTCATTTTTTCTCTTCGGTATCAAATCGGCTAACGCTTCCAACAAATCTTCAAGTGAGCAATTTAAATTTTTCTCATATGCATAAACTTTACTTGGTCTAAATTGATTGTCATATTTTTTAAGCGATTTATATATGATTTTTTTCACCATTCCCAGCGGTTTCCTTTTTAAAATTTTGGATGAAGGATCATTTTCTTTTAAAGCGTTGGAGTATTCTAAATCAGCTTTTGTGACATTAAGAGGTATCATATTATTCTTTAAACTTTCGGCGTAAAAATCTTCGCAGCAGTCTATTACCTGTTTGATTTTTGCTACATCTTTGTCAAGTTGTATTACATCTTCATGCGGAAGATGCGCAAGATGATTGTATATAAGCTCTTTTTCAATTTTTGATATTTTATCTCTTAATTTCGGGATTTCTTGCATTTCGGCGCATGATATGGATTCATTGAAATACGATATAAGGAACAGAATTTTTCTCAGCATTTTATTATATTTTTTCACAACTTTCTCATTGCTTTCATCCCAAGCTTCTTTTCCTACTTTTCTACGAACAACTTCGATATTTTCTTTATCCGAAGAATGATTACGATAGTAATTCGAAAGCTTTTCGGGGAAAATCACGTTCATGTTCTTTTGAACTTCTTTGCACAAATTGTTTTTCAAGTACGCATAATCAAGCATATTCAGCGTAATAATTTTTACATAATCGTCGACGCTTATCTTGTTTTGACCTTCTTTGATTTTACCGAACCCGACATTAGGATTGTAATAATACGTCCCGCTATGTATGTTTTTGGGCTTTAATTTCTCTTCATAGTATAATTTTTTAATTGAGAAAATAGCATCTTTTAATTTGAAATCATGCAGAGTATTTATGGCAATAAGTGCGTTGAATTCATCTTCGCCCACAAAGTCGTTTTCGTTGTGAATACGTTTGTGTAAATTTATCGCAACGGCATTAATTTTTTTAATTGTATCTGCCATGGCTTTGAAAAATTCATTTTCAATAGATTTATTCGAATTAAACACCATAAAAACTCTTGATTTTGAATCTCTTCTCCATGACATATGCGGGAATAATTTACTGCGTGTAAGTATTTTGGAGTCTTCTAGATCTTCTTTTTTTACACCCAATCTTTCTACCAAAAATTTTTCTAATGATTTTATTTTCGGAGAATAATCTACTTCTTGTTTTAAAGGGCAGACCGAGGAAAAGAATCTAAATATTTTTATTAAATCTATTGTGTTGCTCAAAAGGCTATTCTTAATAGCATCAAATGTTCCGGGGTCTACCGTTCTATAAACATTTAAGCAAATGACTCCTTGATAGGCTGCAAGATAGATGTCTTTCAAATATAAAGAATTTTTTAATTTAAAATTTATTTCTACTCCGAGATACTTTGAAACTTCTTTAAAATCGGAATAATTTAATGCTTGAGAAACTTCAAGAGGCGGCGCGGTTTTTAGTGTGGTATAATAAGGCTTTTTTGCGAAAACATTGGGAATGCACAGGTTCGATAATATAAATACCGAAGACAATCCTATGGCTGTTGTTCGCTTTTTTAATGAGGAAATTAGAGACATTTTAAAAATCCTTTCTTTTTATATTAATTAAAATTACTTTAGCATAAGTTAAATTTAATGTCAATTTTTTATTTAAAAAAATCTAAGCGCCTGCCATATCCGGCAAGCGCAATTTTTATTTTAAGAACATGAGCACCGCGATGTTCTAAAAGGTGTAAATCTACAATTCCGAATCCGCCCTATGGCTTGATTCCGGCAATAAACCGTGGTCGGCATACATGCCAAATTTCTTCTTAATCTTCTTAGTCTACAATTTGTCCTCATTTTTATTCCTCCTTTGGGAAAGTTTTTTACTCTCCGCATTAATATATTATTCCAATTCTAAAAGATGTGTGCTTAAAAATTGTTAATTCGACGAATGTTGACAGGGGTACGAATCCAATGTTATAATAAGATTATTATATTGTTACAAATAGAAGGAGAATATTATGAGTTTTGATAAACATCATTTTATAAAGAAAATAGGTGCTATCTCTTCAGCCTTGGCGATAGGCATACTCCCGTGCTTATCTACACGCCAAATCAATGCTCTTGTTCAGGCGGACGTTGATACTGTTGCCCAAAACATCGAAAGAATGAAATCAGAATGCACCGCAGCAAATGGTAAATTGGCGTATTATTGTTTAATAAAAAACTTTTTCAGAAAAAATAAACTTAGGCCGGATTTAGACCGTTTCAGTCTTGTGGATCAGAAATTGAACCGGCTAAATTTTTTCAAAATTGACCAGATCGAAAAAATTCTCTTGGCAGGAGCAATGATTATTGATTTTAATAAAAAAGTTGCAGCATTTGATTCCGGAAAATTTGAATTGAACTCCAACATGAGCGAAATTTGCAATAGCTTAGTTTGGCTGCACAAATTTTATACATTTGTAATTGAAAACACCGAAAGCATGTTAAAACAAGGCATTCACCCCGAAAAAGGAGCTTTCCTTGAAAATACCATGGAAAATTACAAAGCAAAGCATAGGGTTATTAGCGAAATATTCGCAAATGTTATGCCGGACGGGTATTTAAATTTTACAGAAGATGCATCACGTATTTGGAATAGAGCATCATCCAAAGCATATATTAATTCGAAGGATGGTATTGTTTCGAAAAATTGGGAAAATTTGTTATACTATACCGTCAGGTACCACGTTTGTAAAGCGTCCAGCATAGAAAAAGTTTTCGATGAATTTGATTTGGAAGACACCGAAACCAAAATTAAAGAAGAGAGAGCAAAGTCCACAAATGGAGGCCCTTCCAACGTATCCGAAGTGTTAGAAATCAGCATTTCTGAAGGTATCAAACAAATGCATATTGAAAAAATGTTCTTTGAATTAAATGATGAGAGTAAATTCTTAGAGGGCGTAGAAGATCTTGTAGATGAGGATTTTGCAGAAGAGGAATCTTCTGTACCATTGCTAAAATTTCTTTATGCCTCCAGGTTTGAATCAAAAATGATTTTATGCGAAAATTATTCTTCACCTGAAAGGCGACAAAGAATTCAAAATATCAGCATGAGGAATCTTTTGGAAACAATTGTATTTTATGCGTTTTCTAATAATTTGAATTGGTATTTTACAGATTATTATTATTCTACGGTAAGAAGAAATATTTTAATAAAAGCCGAATCATCGAACTCTAACTCTCACTTTTTGGGCGAAATATTAGATGTTATGGGCGGAGGTTCAAAACATGATTATTATTATTTTGAAGATAAACTAGACAAAGCTCAGAGGGCTGCAGGAGGCAAACAGATTGACCCTAAAGAGTTTGCATATCAGATGAAAGAATGGAAATATTCCTCCAAAGAATTTAAGGATATAATGGTTGCGGTGTACAAAAGCCGCAAATCTCAAGGCAAAGAAAAAGACATTAGTGAATATAAAAAGAAAGAAGCTCTGGAACGAATAAGCGATTTTTTGGATATTCTGGATATATGTGCCAGATTAAACGAAAAAAACGCTGCTTACAAAGAGTATGTTCAAGAGGTAAGAAAATATGCTTCCGAGTTGCTAAAAATGAAAGTACCTTCGAACATAATAAAATTTAAGAGTTATTATGAATATTACAAAAACCATCCGGAAAAATTACAACCCGGCATTTTAGACACCGGCAATGACGTTCCTGAAGAAGTGCGCATCGTTAATGATAAAATAAAAGAAAATATGTATTACATGCTGAAGGAAAGCGAAGAAATTCTAAACCAAGAAGAAATTAAGTACAAAAAAGCCAAAAAAAGGAAGAAAGTTTCTGAAGAATCGGACAGCAAAAAAGATCCCGAAAAACGCATCGAAGCACCGAAAAAAGCTTCTGAAAAACCGAAAAATTCCGAAGAAAAAAATAAAACTTCCGCACCTGCAAAGCTTGCTGACAGCGAAAAACCACTTCAAAGCGCCGAAACTCAGCCCACTAAAGCAGAAGAAAACACCCACAGCGCGCCAAATAAAAATGCAGAAGTTCCAAACCAAAAAGAAACCAAACATAAAAAGAAAAATTCTTCAGTAGCAGACAACAAAAA
>CAKUVH010000011.1 GCA_934695425.1 uncultured Eubacteriales bacterium
AATAGATAAAGCTAAAAATATTTTGGAGTTTGATGCAGAGCTAGATAAGTATAACACATTCGGCGAGATAATACATAATAATTTAGATAACGCAATAAGACATTCAACTAAAAGAGATTTGTTTAAGAGTATTAGTGAGTTTTTGAAAAAGTAAAATTTCTACAAAAGAAAGGATGATTTTATGATGAACTTAGATGATGCAAAAAAAGAATTGAGAGAGTACAGAGACAATATAAAATACATAGATGAGAAACAAATAGATGCAGAAGAGCTAAAAGCAAGAATATTAAATATTTCAGCTAAACTTAGCGATATGCCCAGTGGAAAAGGAACTAATCCAGAAAAAGCACCACTTGAGGAAACTTTGGATAGGTTAAAAGAAATTGAAAAGGATTGCATTAACAAAATTCAGGAATTGGTATTAAAAAAGTTCGTAGTTGAAAATAAAATCGAGTTACTTGAGCAGCCATATAAATCAATTTTATATTTAAAATACATAAGGGGCTTAAGACTACCGGCAGTAGCTGATGCATTGAATTATAGCATACCACATATTAAAAGAATGAGTGTGGAGGCTTTAGAGAAATATGCAAATTTATAAAAGATGATACCAAATAATACTGAATGATACCTTTAACTTGTGTTACTATTATAATGCACTTGGAATTAAAGAATACAACCTTCCTATCAGTAGAGGACTATCTATTAGAGCAGAGATAGTCCTCTTTTATATAAATATACTCCGATAGCTTAATTGGAAAAGTACTGAGGCATGCCATAACAAGTACAGAGGTTTCAGGTTCGAATCCTGATCGGAGTACCAAAATAACGAATCAAGAAAGAGGAGACTAATTCTCCTCTTTTTTAATATGCCAGTGTAGGTCGGTCGGGAGAGCATCTGATTTGTAATCAGTAGGTCGTTGGTTCGAGTCCAACTACTGGCTCCAATTAAAAATGTTGAAAGGAAAATCATAAATGAAAATTAAGTCTAAACGATGTTTTTTATGGTTTAAACATAAAATTGTTTACGTTAACGGCCATGGATATAGATGTAAGTATTGTGGGTTGCCAAAAACAAAGATAAAAGAGTGATGCACAAATGAAAAAATATGATTTTGAATTTTGTATGAAACACAATTGTAATGGCTGTAAGAGGGGTGGTTCTTGTAGTGACTTTGAAAAGAAGAATAGACATTCTGATAAACGAATTGAGAAAAAGAGGAAAAGATATAAAAATTTCAAAAATGTATTATTTGAAAATTGACGAGAATCCTTATGAAAAATTATGTGGCGATTATGAAGTTTACGAAAGGCTGATGAAAGAATGGGAGGAAAGCTAAATGACTTAGATAAAAAGAGAATAATGGAATCCTATGTCGAGTGCCAGAATTATAGCGAAGTAGCGAGAAAGTTTAATGTGAGCAGTACAACGGTTAAGACGATTGTTGATGGAGATAAAACAACTTTAAAAAATTTAGAGCAAAAAAAAGAAGAGAACACAAAAAACGTGCTGAGCGAGATGTCGAAAAGGAGTAAAAAGAAAATTGAAATACTAGATAAACTTCTTGATGGCATTGATAAGAAAGCATCGAATATTGATTCTTTTACAAACGTGAAAGACTTAGCCACGGCTTATGGCATTTTAATTGATAAGGATATAAAAATAGCTGAAACACAAGCGAATGCAGGAGAAAAAATAGAAGGCAAAGTTTTAATTCCTGCAGAACATATAGCTGCACCATTTCTTGAGCTTAATAGAAAATTAGATGGTACTAAAACAATAGAGGTTATGATGCCAGGAGGTAGAGGAAGTACAAAGTCATCATATTGGAGCGAAAAAGTTATTGAACTTCTTCAAAATAATCCTAACTGGTGTGCTTTAATAACAAGACGAGTTGCAAACACTTTGAACCAATCTGTTAAACCTCAAATAGAATGGGGGATTGAACAATTATCGCAGTGTTATCCAAAAATAAAATCCGATTGGCACATACCTAAATCAGATTATGATATTACAAGAAAATCTACCGGACAAAAAATATACATGCGTGGAGCCGACGACGTTGGCAAAATTAAGTCAATAAAACCTCCACCCGGAAAATATATAGCAATAGTTGTTTATGAGGAATTTGACCAATTTAAAGGCATGGAGGACATAAGAAAAATAAATCAATCAGTTAAACGTGGTGGAGACATATTTATAGAGTTTGATGCATTTAACACACCAGTTTCAAAACAACACTTTGCTAATCTTGAATTGCTAGTTAAAAAGCCCGATAGGATTGTTGTTAGATCTGATTACACACAAGTACCTGCAGAATGGCTAGGCCAGAAATTCATAGACGATGCTGAGTTTCTTAAAGAGCATAACCCAAAAGCATATGAAAATGAATATATGGGAGTTGCAACTGGCGACGGTGGAGCAGTATTTGAGAATCTAGAAATAAGAGAGATAACAGATGAGGAGATACAGAGTTTTGACAGAATTTATAATGGTGTTGACTGGGGATGGTTTCCGGATCCTTGGGCTTTTAATAGAGTGCATTTTGATGCAGCTAGAAGAACATTATATATTTTTGATGAAGCGGAAGAGAATAAAAAAAGTAATAGGCAGACAGCTGATATCCTAATAAATGAAAAAGGGCTAACAAGTGCTGATTTAATAACTTGTGATAGTGCTGAAAAGAAAAGCACAGCTGATTATAGAGCTTTTGGTTTATTCGCAAGAGATACCGAGAAAGGACCAGGCAGTGTTGAGTACAGTATGAAGTGGCTTTGTGGCTTATATAAAATTGTAATCGACCCAGTAAGATGCCCAAAAACGGCAGCTGAATTTAATGCCTACGAACTTGAAAAAGATAAGAACGGAAATTATATAACATCCTATCCAGATAAAAATAATCACCATATCGATGCCACAAGGTATGCAACTGAAAGCATCTGGAAGATAAGGGGGCAGTAAGGTAATGATTGAGAAATTTATAGACTTTGTGAAAGGAGTATTTAAGAAAATGTTTGATTCAACAACAATAGCTAAAAAAGCTTTTAATTTAGATTCGCTAATGTCTGAGAAAATGTCTACAGCAATATCAACATGGAAATCAATATACGAAGGTAATGCACCATGGGTTAGTGAGTATGTTGAAGCAAGCGATACTCCAGCACAAGTTGCTAATGAATTTGCAAGACTTACGACTCTTGAAATGGAGACTCAAATTACCGGAAGTAAAAGAGCTGATTATATCAATAAGATTTATCAAGAATTTATTGCAATCCTAGATGAAAAGCTTGAGATAGGTAATGCCACGGGTGGAGTATATTTTAAACCTTATGTTAGTGATGACAAGGTATATATAAATGCAATAGCACAAGGAGATTTTATTCCGATAGCTTTTGACGGTGATGGTAACTTAACTTCTGTAATCTTTGTTGACACTTTTACAGCTGGTAAATATATTTATTCAAGATTAGAGTGGCAAAGAGTTGAAGAGGATAAGTTAATAATTATAAATAAAGCATTTTGTGCAGAGGATAAAAACACTTTAGGCAATGAGGTAAGTTTAACAGAGATTGATAGATGGGCAAAAATAGAGCCTGTTATAGTGATAAATAATATGCCTAAGATATTTGGAGGCTTTTATAAAGTTCCAAAAGCAAATCATATAGATAAAACTAGCCCTCTTGGAGTATCGGTTTACTCAAGAGCATTAAAAGAATTAGAAAAGCTGGACAAACAAAAGAGCAGACTTGACTGGGAGTATCAGAGTGGTGAGAGAAAAACATATGTTGATACAATGGCATTAAATGAAACACAAATAATAAAAAATGGCAAAACCGTCAATAAAAAAGCAAATGTAGATAAAAGATTATTCAAATCGTTAAATGTTGGCAAAGAGGATTTCTTTGAAGATTATTCTCCTGAAATAAGAGACGAAGCTTATTTGCGAGGATTAGATAAGTATAAAAAAGAAGTGGAATTTGCTTGCGACTTGGCTTATGGAACAATATCTGACCCGGCCTCAATTGAGAAAACAGCTACAGAGATAAAAGGTAGTAAGCAAAAGAGTTATGCCGTTGTGACCAAAATGCAAGCTAAAACTGAAAAAGCTTTAAATGATTTAATTGAATCAGTCGATGTACTTTGTACACTGTATGGACTAGCACCTGCTGGCGACTACGAAGTTTCTTACAAATGGGATGATTCATTAGTTGTTGATGCTGAGACAGAGCGACAACAAGATATAAGAGATGTTAATCTTGGAATCATGACAAAAGCAGAGTATCGTGCCAAGTGGTATGGAGAGACTATTGAGGAAGCACAAAAGAATCTACCTCAAGAAGCAGATGTGATAGAGTAGGTGATTAAATGTTTACACCTCAAAAATTGGAAGAGATTCCGATAGAATTACAGAAGATATTTAGCAAACTCGAACAAGAGATAATGATAGACATTGTGAGGAGAGTAGCTCAAAATGGTCAAGTAACGCGTACAGCTGACTATCAGATAAATAGATTACACGAATTAGGTGTATCTAAAAGAGTAATAAAAAAATACATTCGAGAGGCTTTAAAACTGTCTAAAAAAGAGATAAATCACATTTATAAAGATGTAATTAGACAAGGCTATGCTGAAGATGAATCTCTTTATAAAGCAACAGGAAAACCGTTTGTTAGATTTGAAAATAATGAGGATCTGCAGCAAATGATAAGAGCCATAAAAAGTCAAACAGAGAATAAGTTATATAACTTATCGAACTCGACTGGTTTTATAAAAAATGATAATGGGAAAAATGTATTTACACCACTTACGCAATACTATCAAGATGTACTTGATAAAAACGTGAGTGGCATTTTAAATGGTGTGATTGATTACAATACGGCTATTAAAAATGTAGTTCAAGAAATGACTAAATCTGGTCTGAGAACAATAGATTACGCGAGTGGTAAAAGTTTTAGAATTGAAAATGCAGTAAGAACAGCACTAATGACAGGGGTAAATCAGATTGCTTCTAAGATATCTGATGAAAATGCTGAAAAGCTAGGAACAGAGTACTTTGAAGTGTCAGCACACGGAACAGCTAGACCATCTCACCAAGTGTGGCAGGGTAAAGTTTATAAAAAAGATGAACTGGAAAGTGTGTGTGGACTTGGTAAAGTAGATGGTCTGTGTGGAGCAAATTGTAGGCATAGTTACTATCCTTTTATTTCAGGCATTAGTGTTAGAAAATATACCGATGAACAACTCGAAGAGTGGGCAAATAAAGAGAATACACCTAAAAAATATGGAGATAAAGAATATACTTCTTATGAAGCCTCACAAGAGCAGAGAAGGCTTGAAAGGCTTATGAGAAAGCAAAGACAAGATATAAAACTATTAAAGGAAGGTGAAGCAAGTGAAGAGGACATCATGACGGCAGAAGCGAAATATAGAATAACTTCAGACGAATATGTGAAGTTTAGTAAAGCTATGGGTTTACCTCAGCAGAGGGAGAGAGTGTATAGTACTAAATCTGATATTGAAGATAAAGAATATAAAGCAGATGTTAACCTGATTGATAATTATAAATCTGTAAATCAAAATTACTTTATTGATGAAAATGGTAAAAAATATGTAGTAGATGGAAAGAATGTTGTTTTAAAGGCGAGTAAAAAGGAAATTGATGTTGCAGACATGCTAGGAGATGTTTATAAAACTAAAGTGAAGCTGGTCCCAGTAGTGTTAAATCCACCGGGTGTAAAAACTCCAGATTATATTTTAAATGAAGAAAAGTTTGATTTAAAGGAGATTTTCGGAAGTAACAAAAATACATTATATAATGCTATAACACGAAAAAAAGCACAATCCGATAATTTTATTTTTGATATTACACAAACAGTTATGAGTAAGGAAGAAGCTATGGAACAGATAGAGGGAATATATAAATCAAAGCATAAAGGCTGGGTAAATAAGATTATTTTAATTAAAGATAATAAAATACTAAAAGAATATAAACGAAAATAAAGAGAGGTTGGTGCAGCACAAGGGTGCCACATAACCTCTCTAATAAATATTTATTAACCTAATTATACTCTAAAGTTGGTTAATATTCAATATTTTATGCAAAAAAAATAGAAATATTACTAAAAAGATAATTTATAGACGTTCAAATTAAGGACGTCTATTTTTTATACAAAAAAATTGGTCAACCAGTAGACCTAATAATAGCTGGATACCGGGTCATGGCAACGACCTAAAAAGCCTAGGTATGAAAGGAGATTACATGAAAACAGAAGATTTAAAAGCAAAAGGTTTAACGGATGAACAAGTAAGTTATGTCATGGCTGAATATGGCAAAGATATGACAGCATCCAAAACGAGGATAGCTACTTTGGAGGATGACTTGAAAGTCCAAAAAGGTGTTATTGAGGAAAAAAATAGCAAATTAAAAGAGTTTGAAAAAGTAGATATTGAGGCATTAAAAAAAGCTGAGTACGAAAAAGGAAAAGCCGAAGGCAGTGCTGAAATAGAAAAATTCAAATTCAATACTGCTCTTGATAGTGCATTAAAAGGTGCAAAGGTAAGAGACAGCAAGACTATATCTGGATTACTAGATATGGATAAAATTAAGCTTGAAAATGACAAAATCGTGGGATTGGATGATCAGTTAAAAACTATCAGAGAATCGCACGATTATTTATTTGAGAGCGATAAGAAAAGTCCATCATTCTCTGATAAAACTCCTGGATTTAATTCAGGAACTTCTGAAGACCAAGAGTTAAGTGAGCTTAAGAGAATAATGGGTATTAAAGATCAAAAATGAGGAGGAAAAATAAATGAATAGTATTGAATTATTTAAAAAGCATGCTCCAGAATTATTAGACGAGCTTTATAAACAAGAGTCAACAACATCTGATTTTGATATGGACCCTGCTTTAACAAAAGCTGGTGCAAACGCAAATGAAATCATAATACCAGTATTAGAAATGGATGGTATGGCCGATTATGATAGAAATAGTGGTTATATTGATGGCGATGTAAATTTAAGAAATGAAACTGTAAAATATAATTACGAGAGAGGTAGAAAATTAAAAACAGATGCCATCGATAATGAAGAAACTGGTGGTGTCATAATGTCAAATCTTTCAAGCACATTCCTAAAGGTACATGCTGTACCCGAATTAGATGCTGTTAGATATGCGACTTACGCATCAGAAAAAGGAATTACAGAAAGAAAAGAGACACTTGAAACTGGTGAAGCTGTTTATAAAGCAATTGCTAAGGTTTGGGACGACATGACAAACGATGAAGTACCTGAAAGCGACAGGCATTTGAGAATTGTATCTACATTGCTTGGTTTGGTAAGAGATATGGATACTTATAAATCAAGAGAATTATTAAGCAAATTTGCTACTATAAAAACTGTTCCACAAAATAGATTTTATACTGCAATTGATTTGCTAAGTGGTAAAGATGCAGATGGTGAGAGGAAAGGTGGATATAAAAAAGCAGCTGCTAGATATGCTTTAACCAAAGATACAGCATTAGATAGTTCAAAAACTTATTACACTAAATCAGGTAACACATATACTGCTGTTACATCACCAGCTGTAGGAAGTATTGGTACATATTATGAAAAAGTTGAAGATGAAGCAACAGACATAAACTTCATGATTATACATAAACCTGCTTTGCTACAGCACACAAAGCACAACAAAATGAAAGTGTTCACACCTAACCAAGACCAAGATGGTGATAACTATAAATGGTTATACAGATTATATGGTTTAAATGATGTATACGAAAATAAGAGAGCAGGTATTGCTTGTTCTCATAAATAACCTTTAAAGGAGGAAATCTAAATGACTAGAGTTGGAAAATGCAATTCGGTGGCTACCGAAAATGAAATTATACTAAAAGAGAATATCAAACTTAAAGAAGAGAATAAAGCCTTAACTGAAAAAGTTGAGGCTTTATCTAAAGAAAATGAAAAATTGTTAAAAAAGATTGAAAAATTGGAAACAAAGTAAAGGAGGTTTCGGGTATGAAGCCATTTATAGATTATGCGTATTACACGAGTGTTTATAAGGGCACATTGCCCGAAGCGAATTTTAGTAGATTTGTAATGATTGCAACTCAAAAGATTAAAGCACATACTTTCGGCAGGATAAATGAAAATGCTATTCCAGAGGAAGCTAAATACTGTGCTTGCGTCCTAACAGATAAGATTTCAGCATTCAGCAAAAACGAAAATAAAGCTTCTGAGAGTGTTAGTTCTTGGAGTATAACATTTAGGGACTCACATTCAAATGACGAAATCATATCAGAAACAATAAAAGAATTTTTGGCTGAATGTAAAGACGAAAACGGCACTCCTTTGCTTTATAGGGGGTGCTGATTTTGTTTGAGGATAAAGTTACTATTTACCATTTTAATGCTGACGGTTCATATAAACGCATAGTACTCGAAAATGTGTATTGGGATGAGTCTAAAAAGTCTAACAGTACCAAAAGTGGAATGACCAACACAGATACCATTACTGTTATTATACCGACAGCAGAGGATATTCAAATCAACGAGGGCAAGGATTTAATAGTAAAAGGTGTTTGTAGTTTTCATGAAAACAATCAGGCTATTAAAAAGCTATGCGAAGATTTCGATGCCAAAACAATTATGATTGCAGATAAGCATCTACACGGTGGTTTGTCTAATATAGAATTGTCATGTAGGTAGGTGGTGCTGGTTTATGGAGGTAAATGCTAGATTTAATATAAATTCAGCCAAACTGATAATGCATCAGCATGGCTTAGAGAATATGGGTTCAGTTCAAAGGTTTATAGATTCCGAAGTTATTAGACTGATGGGACCTTATACACCGTTTAGAACTGGTAGCTTAGAAAGAAGTGCTATCATCAGTACCGTTATAGGAAGTGGCAAGGTCCGTCAAAATACACCTTATGCTAGATATTTATATTATGGCGAGGTGTATGGACCTAATTTACCTATTAGAAATGGAAAAATATCATTTAATGAGGCTGATGGTCCTATCGAGAGATGGGTAAGTCCGAAGAAAAAATCGCCTACCGGAAGAGCCTTGAAATACGACACTAGCGCACATCCACTTGCTGGAAAGCGATGGTTTGAAAGAATGGTCGCTGATCACAAGGACGAAATCTTAAACGGAGCTAGAAAAATTGCAGGAGGTAAAGGTTAATGAATGTTATAGAAGCGACAAAGAAAATAATATCCAGTTATGAGAAAATATCAGAGTTCTCAAATGGAGTGCACATAGATTTTACTATCAATGAGCCAACTGACTTTGGTTTATCAAGTACAGGTGACGCATTACTCAGAGAAGATGTACTCGGTAACCAAAAAAGAAAGCATTCATTCGTTCTATATGCAGTTAATCGAGCTTATGAGGACTACGATAGGTTAGCCAATAGTAGTTTCTTATTAGAGTTAACATACTGGCTTGAAACTCAAAAAGGACAAAAAGTTGATGTTGTTATAGGGGACACCATAAAAAAAGGCGAAATAACTAAAATAAGCACGGCTAATGCAATGATTTTTAGTGTACCTACCGGAAATCTTAGAGACGGAGTTATGTATCAAATACAAATTTATGTTGAATATAAAGTTAAAGGAGAGTAAAAATTATGAGTTCAATAGAAAGAAAATTCTTAAGACATCTAATAAATGCTACACCAGGCGAAACTACAGCAACTTATGAGACACTTGGTAAAGATTTAGAAGAGTATAACATTGAGATGAATCCAGAAGTTGAAACTAAGAAAAATATTCTTGGCGAAAACTCTGTTAAGCTATCAAGCTATGAGCCACAAGCTTCAGCAGAACCTTATTATGCTGAAGATGGCACTTCGTTACATACCTTTTTACAAGACATCATCGACAATAGGAAAGTCTTAGATGATTTAAAAACAGATGTGTTAGAAGTGCATTTGTGGGAGGAGACAACAAAAGATTCTGGAATCTTTAAAGCTTTTAAAGATGAAGTTATTGTTGAAGTTGTTTCTTATGGTGGAGACACAACAGGATATCAAATACCATTTAATATCCACTACACAAACGTGAGAACAGCTGGCACCTACGATACATCATCTAAAGCATTCACACCAACAGTGAGTGCTTAATTATTTTTATACAAGGAGAGGATAAACATGGCAAAGAAAAGCAATGAATTAATATTTGATGAGGGGTTTAAAGAATTTAATATTAACGGTGATCCTAATAGAGTTATTAGGTTTAATCCTACAGACATTTCAATAATAGAAAGAGCCCAAAAGGTAAAAAGAGAGATTGGTAAAGAAGTTGAAAAGCTAGATAGCTTAGAGATTAACGATGACGAAGCAATGGCTCAGGCTGTTGAGCAAGTAAATAAAATTATAAAAGAAAAGATAAATTATATCTTTGGAAGTGATGTTTCAGATACAGTTTTCGGTCTACAGTCGCCACTAGCATCGGCTAATGGTGTAACTTTAGCTGAAAGATTTATTGCTGCAGCTTTGCCTGTTATCCAAAAGGAAATCGAAGATGAAAACAAAAAAAGTAAAGCAAGAGTGTCAAAGTACACAGAAAGGTACCATAAATAATGATTGGCGATTTACCTAAAACATTAAATGTAAATGGTGTAGAGAGAGCTATACGAAGCGATTTTCGTGTAGCTCTTTCAATTTTTCAAGCATTAAATGACCCTGAGTTAAGAAGTGACGAGAAATTAATTGTACTTTTGGATTTAATCTATGTAAATTTTAACGACCTTAAAAATGAGGAATACGAAGAGGCATTAAAAAAAGCCATTGAGTATCTTGACGGAGGAAAAGAGTATCGTGAAGATAATAATTTGCCTAAAAAAATTATTGATTGGGAACAAGATGAACAAATGATATTTTCTGCAGTTAACAAAGTAGCATCTAATGAAGTTAGAAATCTAGATTACCTTCATTGGTGGAGCTTTTTAGGATATTTATCTGAAATTGGTGAGTGCCTATTCTCAACCGTCCTTAGTATTCGCTCAAAAAAGAATAGGGGTCGCAAGCTTGAAAAATATGAGCAAGATTTTTACAAGAATAACAAAGATTTAATTGATTTAAAGAAAAAATATAGCGATGAAGAAAAAGAAGAAATGCACAGACTTAATGAACTCTTTAAGTGAAAAGAGGTGATTATAATATGGCAGATGGAGAGTTGATCTTTGATACAAAAGTTGACAATGCGAACTTCGAAAAAGGCATAAAAGAAATAAAATCTAAATTGAATAACATATCATCTAGTGTTAATAGCCTTTCAAATAGCACTAAGAGTGCATTTAATAGCATGTCTAGTGCTCAAATTGGATTAGTAAATAGTCTTGATCAGACTAAAAATAAAATAACAGAACTTAAAAGTAAAATTGATGCAATCGAAAAAGTGAAAATTCCGACAACCGAATACCAAAAGCTACAAGATAAAATAACAGCATTAAATAAAGAGTATTCGGGCTTAGTAGATCGTAAGAAAGAATGGGAAAGCTTTCGGAGTAACAAGTAAAAACAGTGCAGCAATGAGGGAGTTGGAAGGACAAATAAAGAAAGTAGACCTAGCAATCGGTAAGGCTACGGCGAATGCAAAAGGAATGGAAAGCTCTGGACAAGCCTACAGAGACCAGGGTGTTACTAGCGAGAGTGCAGGTTTAAGAGATAAATTAAACGTCGAAGAGGGAAAGTTTATAAAGTTAAATAAGCAACTCGACGAATTAAATGAAAAAGAAAATAAAGCAAGTAGTGGTGCTGTAAAACTAAAAAACATGTTAAGTGGCATTGGAAATCTAGCTAAGAAATTTGGTAGTAAAGTTGCAGGAGCTTTTAAAAACTCCGAAAATCCAGCAAAATCATTTGCTAAAAAATTAGTTAGTATAGGCACAATGCTAAAAGCTAGAATTATAAGTAGGCTCGTAAGTGGAGCTATTCAAGGAATAAAGAATGGTTTTAATAATCTTGTACAGTACAGCTCGAAAGTTAATGCTAGCATTTCTGGACTAAAATCGTCTTTTACTCAACTTAATAATGCTTTAGCAACTGCATTTATGCCAGTACTTCAGCAAATAATTCCAGTAATTCAAAATATAATAAATAAAATTATAGAAGCCATCAACGTTGTGGCTCAATTCACTTCAAGGTTATTTAGTAATTCAACGACATTTATAAAGGCTAAAAAAGTTAACGAGGATTATGCCAAGAGCTTGAGCAAAACTAACAAAGAAGAGAAAAAAACACTTAGCTTTGATACCATTGAAAAAATAGATTCTAAAAAAAATGATGGTAGTGTAAGTCCATCAGATATGTTTGAAAAAGCTAACATAGATAAAAGTGTTTTAAGTTTCACGGATACCTTAAAAAATGCGATAAAAAGAGGCGATTGGCGAGGAGCTGGTGCTTTACTTGCTGGCAAAGTGAATGACCTTTTTAGTAGTATTGATTTTAGTGGTATAGGAACTAGAGTAGGAACAAAATTTAATAACATTCTAAACGGTATTTACGGTTTCTTATCAAATGTAAACTGGCAATACATAGGAACAGGCATTGCAGATTTTTTAAACAATGCGATACAGTCTGTAGATTTTGAACTACTAGGTAGAACTTTGGCACAACAAATTAAAATAGCAGTAGATTTAGCTTATGGCTTTATAACGACTTTCAATTGGAGTGGTTTGGGTACTAAAATAGCCGATATCGTAAATGGCTGGTTTAGCGAAATAGACTGGGCTAAAACTGCAGAAACCATAAGCTTAGGTTGTGCTGGAATCTTAGATACTTTAACGGCTTTCTTCAGGGATACAGACTGGGGAGCTGTAGGTGATGACATTTGGCAGTTCTTTTCTAATATCGACTGGGAACTAATTGTTTCTAAAATGGCAACAGCTCTTGGTGCATCGCTGGGTGGATTTAGTAGATTAGTTATTCAAGCTTTAATTGTTAATCCAGCAGAGGGACTAGCAAATTATTTCTATGAAAAAATGCAAGAGTGTGGAGGCAATGCTTGGGAGGGCTTTTGTAAGGGCATAGTCGATTGGCTATACAATCTTGGACGATTTATTGTTGAAGATATGTGGAAGCCATTTAAAGAGGCTTTTTGTGATGCTTTTGGAATCCACAGCCCATCTACAAAAATGGCAGAGTTTGGTAACTATATAGTTCAAGGTTTGCTAAACGGTATATCTGAAAAATGGGATAACTTAAAAAATAAGGTTTCTGACTTATGTTCTGGATTAGTTGATAAAGTAAAAAACTTTTTCGGAATCCACAGCCCATCCACAGTATTTGCTGATATCGGTGAGAATATAACAGCTGGTGTTGAAGAGGGTATCGGCGACGGCAATGGAGCATTTGATGGATTAAATTCTTTAAATGCTGAATCAGTTGATTCAATGAAGCTAGCTTGGTCTGGTATAGGCGACTGGTTTAGAAGTAATGTTACACAGCCACTAAGTAGTGTGTTTAACGATTTTGAAAGTGCTTTGAGCTTAGTTTTTCTTGACATTCAAAACACAGTAAAGACAACTGTTCTATCTTCTATAGACTTAATGAATATAATGATAGATTCGCTAGAGACAGCTATGGATAACGTTGTGAGAGCAGTTAATAAAATAATCGCATCGATAAATGCTACATCGGGAGAAACCGGAATCTACTTGCCTTATGCCAAGTCTGAAAAATTCACAAGGATTCCAATACCTAAGCTTGCTACAGGTACTGTTGTACCAGCAAACTATGGCGAATTTGCTGCTATTTTAGGTGACAATAAGAGAGAACCTGAAGTTGTATCTCCGATATCAACAATGAAACAAGCACTAGTTGAGGCCCTTCAAGAAACAGGTGGTCAAAACATAACTATAAAGTTTGAAGAATCTTCAATTGGAGATTTAGTGCGTATTCTAAAACCTTATTTTGAAAAAGAAAATAATCGAATAGGTAATTCAATGCGAAAGGCAACAGGAGGTGCATTTTAGTGAGTAGTTGTTTTAAAATAGACGGAATAGAATTTACTAAAGCTGTTGTATCTGAGCCAGAACGTAGCTTTTCAATAGCTGACGGCGAAAATGCTGGTAGGCTGATTAAAACTGCAAAAATGGAAAGAGATGTTCTTGGAACTTTTTATAACTATTCTATTACAGTAGATCATTCCTTTATGACTGATGACGAGTACTTTGAACTATATAACCTCGTATCGGCACCGGTTGACAGTCATACTATGGAAGTCCCATTCAACGGTGGTACGTTGGTTTTCGAAGCCTATATAACAAGTGGAAAAGACAAATTAAAGAGCATATCAAAAGGTAAGAATGTTTGGAGCGAGCTATCATTAAATTTTGTGGCAATGGAACCGAAAAGGAGGCCTTCATAATGTTTAATATCGAATACAAAGATATATCGTTAACAGCTTCTAATGATAGTACTATTTCAAGTACACTAAAAACATCGTTTTCAAATACAGAACTTTTGAAGCAATCGAGTGTAGAGTTTAAAAAATTTGCTACACTCGAGAAAAATTTATGGGTTCTGGATGGCTCATTTGAAAACTTTCCATCAGCACCTGAAACAGAAAATTTTGCATTGTGGAGCCAGGTCTTATCAGATGCTGATGGGATTTTTAGTGACCCCATAGAAATGGAGATAAGCTTCGGTAATTATGAAAGTTGTGTCGGTATCACTTTTGATTTTAGTACACTAACAAATGATTATCCTACTGAACTCAACGTGAAGTGGTATCAAAATGATACTTTGCTCAGTGAGAAAAACTTCACATCTGACAACGTACACTTCTTCTGTGCGAATAGTGTTATAAATTTTAATAAGCTCGTAATTAAATTTTCTAAAACGAATAAGCCATATCGAAGATTAAAAATAGAACAACTTGTTTATGGTGTTATACGAAATTTTGGCGACGACGAATTAAGAAATCTGAGTATGCTAGAAGATGTATCGTTGACATCTGAAGAACTAAAAATTAATACTCTTGACTTCACATTAAGTAATAAGGATTTAGTTGATTTTATATTTTCTAAAAAACAGCCTTTAAAACTCACAAGAAATGGAAAGTTATTAGGGACCTTTTTCATAGATACATCTAAAAGAAAGAGTAAAACCTTATATGACATATCCGCTGTTGATTATATCGGCGTTATGGACAAAATGCCATTTGCAGGTGGCACTTATACAGATATATCAGTTTCTAATCTTTTATCTGCTATCCTTGAAAACATTCCTTACGAAATAGATGAGACTTTGGCAAATAAAACATTATCTGGTAAACTGCCGGCTTGTTCTAGAAGAGAAGCTTTGCTACAAATAGCTTTTGCTATATGTGCTGTAGTAGATACTTCTCGAAGTTCAAAAATTAAAATATTTGAACGACCTACTATAAAAAAATCTACTATTTCACAAGGTATCTATACTGGTGGCAGCTTTAATACAGAGGGTGAAGTAACAGAGATAAAAGTAACTCAAAGTGATGGCACTTCGGTTTCTAAAAAGAATCCAATCCTTTCACAAGATGTACTCGATAACGTCCTTGAGTTTAGTGGAGTCTTTGTAAATTCGTCAAATTCGCAAGAAATTTTAAATAGCCTATATGAGTATTATGTGACAAATAAAAATTCAAAAACAGACATGAAATTTATCGTGACAAACGATGAGCAATGTGGTGATGTAATAGAATATGTTACAGAGTATTTGGGCACCAAGAAAGGGCAGGTAACACAGATGAAGTTTAATCTAAATTCAAATAAGTTAGTTGCTCAAGCAGTGGTAAAAGATTTGGAGGCTTAAGTATGGAAAATCTAATTTTCGATAGGACACAAAACGATGTAGAACAAGGCACATCAAAAGGCTATTATAATTATACAGATTTAAACAGAATCGAAGAGTGGTGCGAATATTTAGCTAATTTATTAACTTCGTATTCGTATCCTGTTTCTATAACAATAAAAAAGGATTGGACAATGTCCGATTTGCCTAATGTAAATGATATGGAACGTATAAGAAGTAATGTCGATAAAATAAAGATGGCATTCCATGCGTGCACAGACGTGCCAGAGAATTTAAATTATATGACAATTGAGAAAGCAAATGCGATTGAGAAGATATTAAGTGAGATAGATTTTTTAACTAAAAATATGATTAGTTGCTTTAGATATAGCAATACATTTCATGCTGGAGAAAGCGAGGGATTGAATTGATAAATGTAAAAGATAGAGTATCATCTCAGGTACTTCCAAATGGTGCGATAAGATATGAGGAGTTTGATGCAGAGGGTAATAGCTTAGGCTATAAGTATATTAAAAGAGCAGATGAGCCTACTGAGGCTGGAACACCAATAAACAAAGTGTTGTTCGATAGTATAAAGAATGATATTAATCAAGTAGGAAAGGTGCATCAATGTTCTTGGTCACAATCAGAACTGAATTTTGCAGAATTAAAAACAGCTCTATTTCCAACATCAGGCTGGCAAACTGTTACAGAAAACGTCAAATATCAAAACTCAGACTTTATAATTGAGTCATCTAGCAACCCACTTAGAAGTGTATTAAATGCCTTTGATGGCAATGATTCAAATTATTGGGAAGAAAACGGCGACTCAAGAACTGGATATTTAAAGATTGACTGTGGAAAACCTTATAAAATATATGAATTTAAAATTGTAATGGACTATAACGATTCGTACGGATCTGTAAAACTACAAGCAAGTAATGATAATACGAATTTCGTGGATTTGAAAGAAGTTCCTGAAAACTCTAAAAAAGCAACACAAATTATTACTATCGATAATCCCGATGCCTATAGATATTATAGACTTTATCATTACTCGTCGAATTATAAGAGACCCGCAATTTACACTTTTCAAGCAACCGTTATAGAAAATGGTGCTAATCTTTTAACAATTGATGATAGTTTTATAACAAATTATTACATTGGCGAACGATTGCTTATAAAGATACCAAATACTTTTAGTAGAAATATAAGTAAAACTTATATAAAAGTTAAAAACTTAGGCGAGATAGAAGTTGAGGGGTCTTTATTTGCGGGGCTTACATATTCATTGATTTATGATGGCACGAAGTTTATTGCTACCCCATTAGAAGAAAGACCTATTATTGGTAGAATGGTACCAACCTTGGGCTGGCTTGCTGATACAGATACAGCTGATTATAAACCCACGGCTTATGGCAATAATGAATGGGGAAAATGGCGAATTGCTGGTATAAGCTCAAGTAAGACAGGTGTTGAGCTAGTAGTGGACGGTGATGAAACAACAAAGATGGCTGTTAGTAGTAAATCTGGTGCTTACTTTATAATAACTTTTCCTACACAACTTTTAATAGCACCAGAAGTTCTCCAGATTAAATACACAGCTGGAACAATTACGTCTATCCAAGGAAAAAATGAGGATGGAGTGTGGGAACAAATTAAATATACAATTGTAGACAGTACCGATTCCAAGAACACTATATTAACTTTACCAAAATACTTTACGGCTATTCAAGTAAATCTATCTGATACTAGTAATGCAGCCTTATATGAATTTTTAATAATGCAAGGGCATTACAAGTTTAAATCATAGGAGGTGCGAAAAGATGCAAATAGTAAGAGGAGACGATAAGACATTTTCAATAGAGAGATACGATGCTGACGGAAAGTTAATTACTGATAAAGCCGAAGAACTAATTATAACTTGTAAAGAAAATGCTTATACCAGTAAAGTAATATTTCAAAAGAAATTATCTGCGGGAGATATAGAATTTAAAGATGGGGTTTACAGTTTCGAAATTAAAGGCGCTGATACCGAAAAGTTGAGTTATGGTACATATTATTTAGACATTGTTGCATACGAAAATGGTAAAAAAAGAACTGTTCATATAGACGAGTTAGAAGTCACAAAGCATTATAACTTCAACGAGGGGGAGATGCAGAATGAGTGAAAAAATAGTAATTAAAGAAAAGCCTCGAGAAGTTATTAAAATACATGAAGATGTAAGAAGAGTATATCCTGAATTAGAAGATTTAGTTGTGCGTTCTCGTGCAGAGAAACAGATTTTTGAACACGAAAACAGTTACGGTTATGATAAAGTCACAGTCGAGCCTATCGAGATTAAACTTCAGACTAAAGAAGTATCACCAAGTTATGATACACAGAAAATAATTGCAGATGACGAGTACGATGGTCTTGAAAAAGTGACAGTTAATCCTATTGTTTTGAATCTACAAAATAAAGAAGTTACACCAAACTACGAGGTTCAAGAGGTTACTGCAGACAACGGCTACGATGCTTTGAGAAAGGTTACAGTCAAAGCGAAAACTGGTTATGACACCGATGATGCAGATGCAATTGCTAGTGATATCGCAGCCGGCAAAATCGCTTATGGCAAGGATGGAAAAATCATAGGAAGTATGGCATCAAGTAATAATGCTTTAATCAATACACAAGCTTATAAGCACAAAGGCAATTATGCAAATCTTATATCTCATTACGTGACAAAAGCTGAAATTGATTTATCAGGTTTCACAGACTGCAGATATGCTTTCGCGGATTGTCAAAACTTAGAAAGTTTAACATTAAAAGGAGCTGATGACGGGGCAATTCTATACATTGCAAGCATGTTTACTAAATGTCTGGAATTAAAAAATGTTCCGGATTTTAATACAAGTAACGTGCTAACAGCAGATAGTTGCTTTCGTGATTGTAAGGCATTAAAAAAAATTACAAGTCTCGATGTTGGTAAAGTTACGAGCATGAAAGAGATGTTTGCTAGTTGTACAGCACTTGAAGAGATTTGCGAGTTGAATTGCAAAAATACAAAAAATGTGCAAAGTATATTTAATGAAGATTCAACCTTAACAACACTAGGTGGATTAAAAAATTTAGGTGAAGGATACACTGGCAGTTCAGTGAATTACACATCTTATAATTTAAATTTAACGACTTGCACAAATCTAACCAAGCAGAGTCTCTTAAATGTGATTAACGGCTTATATGATTTAGCTAGTCATAATAAAGTAGCTCAAAGCTTATTTCTAGGAGATGTTAATCTCGCTAAATTAACTGCAGAGGAAATAGCTATAGCTACGAATAAAGGTTGGAATGTATCATAAGGAGGATAAAATATGAATTATATAAAGCATACTACACCTCGTTTGCTTATTGCTGACGAGGGTAAAAAAATAAGAAGTAGGTCGGACGTGTATATGCCAGAACATAAAGACGAGGAAGGAAATTTAATTTCAGAACATAAGCCGTACTATTCATCAGTTATATTTCTTAGCGAACAGATTCAAACACTTGAGGATATAAATAATATTTATATCGAAGAGGAAATCGAGGTGGGGAGCTAGATGGAAATTGATGTTGATGTTTTAGTTAAAATAATAGGGACTATTGCAGGGATGATAACATCATTAGGTGTTATCATTTTATTTGTAAAAAAATACTTTGATAGACTAGTCTCTAAAATCACGACACCTATTTTAGAGAAGATAGACAAAATGGACAAGAACCAGTGCATGAATTATTTGACTGAGTTTTTAGCAGACATGCGAAATGGAGTGCATAAAACGGAGTATCAAAAGGCTCGTGCACACGACGTGTACAAGCATTATAGTGCCGATTTAAACGGTAACTCTTATATACACGAGCAATGGGAACTTTATATGACAGAAAGGAGTGAAAAAAGATGAAAGAGATAAAAAAGCTGATTGATGTAAAAAGTATAGTTACATTACTTTTTACTGTTTTAGTATGTATACTAGCTTTTAAGAAAGTTATAACAGGGGAGCAGGTTATGATGACATATACAACCATCATAGCCTTTTATTTTGGCACGCAATCTAATAAAAAGAGAGAGGTGAATGCTGATGAAAACAAATCTTCGGACTAGTAGATTATTGCAGAAGTCAATTAGGTCGACCATATTGGTGGGGGACATTCGGACAAAAAGCCTCAGAAAGCCTTTTAAGGCAAAAATCTACACAGTACCCTAAATATTATACCTCTACTGATTTTATCAAGCAGTACGGGCAAAAAGTGCATGACTGTGTAGGTTTAATTAAGGGATACTTATGGTGCGAAAACGCAAATTCTTATCCACTATATAATGCGAGTCAAGATAAAGATGTTAATGGTATGAAAGCAAACTGTAGCGAAAGAGGAACTTTAGAGACAATGCCAGACGTTCCAGGTGTACTTGTATTTATGCCAGGGCATGTAGGAATTTATATTGGTAATGGTAAAGTTATTGAGGCAAGAGGTCATGCTTACGGGGTTGTTGAGACCAATTTAGTAGGTAGAGGTTGGAAAGAATGGGGCAAACTTGATTGGATAGAATA
>CAKUVH010000012.1 GCA_934695425.1 uncultured Eubacteriales bacterium
ACTATGACACTTAATTTTGCCGACCGACACGATGAGATTTTGGCTGTTCTAAACCCTGCTCAGACGGACTATTTCTACTATGTGCATTCGCCGTCGGGACAAGCTTATTACGCCAAGACTAATCCTGAGCACTTGCAAAATGTAAGGAATACCGATTGAGATTAATATGTATGTTTGAACGAAAATGAGCCGATACTTATCTTGTAACAAAATTTATGAGATAAGGTTGGCTTTTTTATGTATAAAAGATTTTTGATTTTGTATGGCTCTTTGATGGGGCTGTTTTGCCTTTCGTTTTTTTGGATTGATAAAATTTCTCATGAAGAAAAACTCTACGAAGCGGCGGCGAATCAGCAATCGTATAAAGTTAAAATTTCGGATATTCGAGGGAGCATTTATGATTGCCGAGGAAATTTACTGGTAAATAACAACAAAAAATTAATCGCTTCGGTCATCCCCGGCTTGGAGTCTTTGACGGCATTACTGCCTGCTGTGCCGGAGAATAAAAAGGCGGAACTTTACAAAAAATCAGCAGGAAAATCGCCTTTCAACATTGAAGTGGAACGCAAAGTAAATTCTCCGTACGTGAAAATTTTCGAAATACCGATAAGATATTACGGAGCGCCGATAGCCCCGCATATTATCGGGTATTTATCGGGCGACAAAAAGGGTGTCTGCGGGGTTGAAAAAGCTTTTGATAAATATTTATACGGCGAAAATCACGAGATATACGTGAAGTACAGCGTAGATGCATCGGGAAAAATTCTTCCCGGGAAAAGCAATATTATAGAGGATAAATCCTATTTGATGTCCAAGGGCGTGGCGCTGAACATAGACAGCAAAATTCAGGCAATTGCGAGCGAGTGCGCAAATAAGTACATCAAGCGCGGCGCTGTCATAATTTGCGAGGTTCCGAACTGCGAAATTCGGGCGTGTTTAAGTTTTCCGTCTTTTATTCCAACAAATGTCGGCATGAGTTTGAACGACAAAGATTCCCCGCTTTTAAACAGGGCTTTTGCGTCATTTAATTTGGGTTCCGTTTTTAAATTAATAACTTCTGCGGCGGCTCTGGAATGCGGAATAAGCCCGGATTTCACGTACGATTGTCAAGGGTTCAATCAAGTTGAAGATGCAAAATTTAAATGTTTTAATTCGAAAAAACACGAAGAAGTAAACATGGAGCAAGCCCTCGCCCACTCCTGCAACGGATATTTTATAGAATTAATCAAAAAAATGCCGTATGATTCGGTTTTAAAAATGGCGAAAAAATTCCGCTTGGGGAGCCCTAACACTCTCGCGCCGGAAATGTCTTCATCCGCCGGAAAACTCCCATCGGAAGAAAGTCTAAAAGATATGAAAACTTTGGCTAATTTTTCGTTCGGACAAGGCAAGTTGCTCGCTTCGCCCGTGCAAATTTCGGGAGTGATCAACACGATAGCGTCCGAGGGCATTTATTCAAACCCTAAGCTGATAAAATCCTTGGTAAATGAGGCGAAAAAAGAAAATTTAAAAATTTTAAATATAATTCCGAAAGAAAAAGAAAGAATAATTTCAAAAAAGAACGCCGACATCATAAAAGGCCACATGAAGGCATCCATGGACTACGGAACGAGTTCGAAAGGGCTGCCCGAAAACACATCCGCCGGTGCGAAAACTTCCACGGCGCAAACGGGCATAATTGAAGACGGGAAAAGAGTGGAACAATCGTGGTTTGCGGGATTTTTCCCCTATGAAAATCCCAAATATACGGTGGTAATCTTATCGGAAGACGGCGGCGGTGGCGGCGAAAGTTGCGGGCCGGTGTTTAAAGAAATTGCCGAGAGGATGACGAGCGAGCTTCCGGAGATTTTTTCAATTCCTCAGTAATATTTTTTAATTTTTGGTATATTTTTGGAATTATTTCTTGGCCTCGATTATAAATATATTCAACATCGTAATTTGAAACTGTGAAATTACACTCGTACCAATTTTTAATTTCATCGTAAAAAATCGGCTTGAACGATTTGACAAAAAACAAAAATAACAGTAAAATTACACATGCGGAAATTCTTATGTAGGTAATGCTGAGATTTTTTTTGGGAGTGCTCAAAATTTCATCTTTATTTACATCCATGATTGTATTTCTCCTTTTTATTCGAGAATTTTTGCTTGTATCTATTTACTATTATGAAAAAGTATGTTAAAATATGATTAATAACCAAATATTTTTTGATAAAGGATGGAATTAAATGAAAAATAAAAGAAAAATATTCGTGAGAATAGTAGCGATTCTATGTTCTGTTTTGACATTGGCGGGCGTGATTAGTTCTCTGATTTTCTATTTATAAAATTAAAATTTATGAAAATTTGTGCAATAATATCAGAATTTAACCCATTTCACAATGGCCACAAATACCTGGTAGACAAGGCAACAGACCTTGGATATACACATAAAATAGCAATCATGAGTGGAAATTTTGTTCAAAGAGGAGAACCTGCTATAATTTCAAAAGGCGCAAGAACACAGGCCGCTTTGAAAAACGGAATAAATCTCGTGATTGAAATACCCTCTGTGTGGGCGATATCAACCTCGGAAAGATACGCCCGGGCAGGGGTTACAATTGCCGATTCCTTGGGATGCGTGGAGTCTCTCGTTTTTGGGAGCGAGTCAGGAAATTTGGAATCTTTGCGTGAAATCGCAGGCGTTTTGGATACTTCGGATTTTTCGAATTTTTTAAAAAATTTTTCAGAAACAGGAATAACTTTCGCAAAAGCTCGAGAAAAAGCCGTTCAAAAAATACTTAAAAATTTGGATACTTCGCTCTACATGCAAAACGCAAACGACAATCTTGCAATAGAATATATCAGGAATTTAAACAAAATAAATTCAAAAATCGCTCCGATAAGCGTAAAAAGAGCCAAAGATGAAAATATAATTTCGGCTTCGGAAATAAGAGATTTAATCTACTGCGGAAGTGATTTCGAAAATTATTTGCCAAAAAATTGCGAAGAAATAATACATAATGAAATAAAAAACAATTTAGCTCCGACGAACACGAAAAATGCCGAAAAAATAATACTTTATAAGTTAAAATCTTTATCAAAAGATGGATTCAAAAGCCTGCCGGATGTATCGGAAGGACTGGAAAATAGATTCATAAAATTTGTAAATAATTCGGAAAATTTCGAAAAATTTTTGCCGGAAATAAAAACAAAAAGGTATACAATGTCACGAATAAAGCGTATAATTATGGCAGCGACGTTGGACATAAAAAACGAAGCTCAAATTCAAGATGTTCCATACATAAGAATTTTGGGAGCGGATGAAAAAGGCATAGAAATTCTGAAAAAATCCAAAAAATTCTCTTTGCCTGTAATTACGAAATATTCCGAAACGAAAAATTTGTCAAAATTCGGAGCGAAAATTTTCGAAAAAGAATGTTTTTGTACGAGTATATACGGATTATTTTTAAAAAATGTAAAAAATTTGCCACCGGAGCAACAATTTAAATTAATAAGAGGTTGACCGTCTCATGACCTATGAAGAAGCTGTAAAAAGAATAAATGCGCGCTTGAAATTCGGTTCGAATCAGAATTTGGAGCGGATTGAGAAATTACTTTCTTTGGCGAAAAATCCTGAGAAAGATCTTAAATATATCCATGTTGCAGGGACAAACGGCAAAGGTTCCGTCTGTTTCGCGCTCGAGAGCGTTTTAAAAAAGGCAAATTACAAGACCGGGATGTATATTTCTCCATCGATAGACTCCTTAAACGAAAGAATTCGAGTAAACGGAGAGTGCATAAGTAACGAAAAATTTGCCGAGATTTACAGTTTTTTAGAGCCTTTGACTTATGATAAATTTTTCAAGAACAACCCTATCACGGAATTTGAAATGATGACGGCAATAGCGTTCAAATTTTTTAAGGATTCGGGCTGCGACATTGTGGTACTCGAAACAGGAATGGGCGGAAGATTGGACGCGACAAATGTGATTGAATCGCCGTTGTGCACGGTTATAACTTCGATAGACCTCGACCACACGAAAGTTTTGGGGAACTCAATTCAAAAAATAGTGATTGAAAAATGCGGGATAATCAAAAGAGATTCCGAAGTAATTGTGGCGCCGAAGCAAAATCTGGTCGTTTACAGTACGGTTCATGTGTTTTCAAAAATACTGAATAACAGCATGCATATCGCGGATATTTCTCAACTCAAAAATCTTAAATATTCTATAGATGACGGCTTTTCTTTTGAATATAAGGGCGTGAGTTTGAAGGCGCCCATCCACGGAGAATATCAGATTGATAATTTGGCGACAATCTGCAAAACTTTAGACATTTTGAGGAAAAAAATTAATATTCCGATAAAAAGTATTCAAGAAGGGATGGCGGAAATTTATATTCCTTGCAGAATGGAAATCATGCATAAAAATCCGCTGGTGATTTTGGATAGTGCGCATAATCCTGCCGGTGCTGATAAACTTTCGCAATTTATACGAAATCATCTTAGAGATAGAAATATTATTGGTATAATTGGAGCTTTTAAGGATAAAGATGTGAAATCGATGATTTTTGAGACCACCGATTTATTCGAAAAAATAATAACCGTAGAACCAAAATCCAAACGAGCGATGCCGCTGGAAAAATTAACCAAAATAGCCTCCGAATACAACGATAATGTTTTGGCTTGCGAAAGTGTGGACCGGGCGCTGCGAGAGGCTTTGAAAAATACGAACGAAGATGCGTGCGTCGTGATGTTCGGCTCATTTTCAATAATGAGAGACGCAAAAATCTCTTTAAAATCTATTTTTAATTCTTGACTTAATTTGAAATATGATGTAGAATGATAAGTGCAGGGTGTTTGGACTCTGTTTTTGGGGGTATAGCTCAGCTGGGAGAGCGCTTGAATGGCATTCAAGAGGTCAGCGGTTCGATCCCGCTTATCTCCACCAATAATAAAACCGCAGGATACTGGTTTTGGGATGTGTTCCTGCGGTTTTATTCTGTTATTTTTTGTTGAATTTTGAATTTTTCTAATATATAATTAAGTTCTGTAGTAGGAGTTTAGCTTACGGAGAAACGGTTTGCCCACTCCCGATAGAGAGGGGCGTTGGTATGTCGGAATTAATCCTTGTTTTATTAATTTTGATCACATTTTACAAAATAATTAGCCATAATAAATAGCCGTCTTTCTCTCGCCAAAAAGTAAAGACGGCTTAAATTAATTATATAAGTTAAATCTTTTTGGGGCTAAACCGCTTTTTAAACGGTTTCGCTCCTACTACCTTTATTATATGTCGCGAATTCTTAAAAGTCAACATGACTTTATTTTTTTGTTGAAATTTAAATAACCTTATACAATATTATATATCAATTATTTTTATTAATATTCGACGACTCAATAACGTCTTCTACGCAGATACCAAGCGGGGCGCCGACAAAAGTTCCTGCTCCAAATCCCGCTGTCATGTAAGCAATTGTGCTCAGAGCCACTCGCCAAGCTTTGCCCCACGCTCCAATGTCTTTATCTTTTTTAGCTGCTTTTTGTGCCCATTTATATCCCTCTACAGCACCGATCGCCGCTCCGCCTAATGTTCCGGCTGAACGAATTGTCACATACACCTTTTCCCCGGCGGTCAGTTTCCCGCCGGAAATTTGTTTTAGTTCTTCGGGAGTCAGTTTTTTAGACACTTTTGCAGCTTCTGAATAAAAATTTTTTAAATCTTCAAACTCTTCATCTGAAAGATTAATTTCTTTCTCTTTGAAAGCCGATTTTACTTCATCTTTGGTTTTACATTCTAAGATCTTTCTTACGAACTTTTCATCTTGTAAAACGTCTTCGATTTTAGCCATATTTCTTCCTCCTTTTGTATGCAAAATCATTTATCTGGGTATATCATGTACAAGTATTGACCCTCCGGCTATAGCCCCGGCCGTCATTCCTCCTGCAGAGCCCAGTACCATGCCGCCGAGTGTGGTCAAAGCCACTATAAAAATTTTGCCTCCTATTCCAACATCCTCACCATCCAAACATTTAAGTCCGGTAATAGCTCCAAATGCCGCGCCGCTTAATGTTCCCGCAGAGTAAATTGCCGCACACACCTTTTCTCCACGATCTAATTTACCTCCTGAAATTTGTTTTAGTTCTTCCGGAGTCAATTCTTTAGATATCTTGGCGGCTTCTGAATAAAATTTCTTCAAGTCTTCAAATTCTTCATCTGAAAGATTGATTTCTTTCTCTTTGAAAGCCGATTTTACTTCTTCTTTGGTTTTGGACTCTAGAATTTTTCTTACGAACTTTTCATCCTGTAAAACATCTTCGATTTTAGCCATATTTCTTCCTCCCTTTTATTTTATATTCCTAATCACGCCGTTTTTCCTAAGTCACTTATAATAATCTTCATTTAAATCATGTGCTATCATACCCGCAGGAGTACCAACCATCAATCCTAAATATAGGCCTGTCGTCATGCCGCTGATCGTGCTAAGAGCTACTCTCCAAACTTTGCGCCATGTTTCGATATCTTTACCTTTTTTATTTGGAGTTTGCGCCCATTTATATCCAATAACAGCCCCAATTGCTCCGCCGCCCAGTGCTCCTGCCGAGCGAACTGCGTAATCTACTTTTTCTGCAATATCCAAATTACCTCCCGAAATTTGTTTTAGTTCTTCGGGACTCAGTTTTTTAGACACTTTGGCAGCTTCTGAATAAAACTTCTTTAAATCTTCAAATTCTTCATCTGAAAGATTAATTTCTTTCTCTTTGAAAGCCGATTTTACTTCTTCTTTGGTTTTACATTCTAAGATCTTTCTTACGAAGTTTTCATCTTGTAAAACGTCTTCAATTTTAGCCATATCTTTTTCCTCCTTTTTTACTATATATTATATGCATAATTACATTAAAGTCAAATTATTTTGTGAATATTTAATAAAATAACTCTATTCGACACGCAATCAAATAGAGTTTTATTTTTTTGTTGAATTTTAATTTCTTTTAATATATAATTAAGTTCTGTAGTAGGAGTTTAGCCTATAGAGAGCGGTTACTCTGCCTCCGATTGGAGGTAGATATTATGTTAGATTTTATCGCATTTGCAAGTTTATTTGTAATGTATTTTATAGTACTTTTTAGTGCTGTAAATTTTATAGATAAAAATACAAAAAAATAAAAGCCGCCACTCTGACAAAGTTCGGCTTTCATAAAGCTTAAATATCTTTGGAGGCTGACCGCTTTTTAAACGGTTTCGATCCTACTACTTTTTATTATATGTCGCGAATTCCTAAAAGTCAACTCGATTTTATTTTTTTGTTGAATTTTAGATTCTTTTAATATATAATTAAGTTCTGTAGTAGGAGTTTAGCCTATGAAAGATGGTCAAATCCTGCCCCAAAAAGTGGGGAGGAATAATTTATGTCGGACTTAGTTATAGTATTATTGATATTAATTATGATATATAAAATTATAAGTTATGATAACAGAAAATAGCCGTCTTTCTCCTGCTAAAAAGTAAAGACGGTTTTTTATACAACCTATTTAAAAATACACAGGGGCTGACCGCTTTTTAAACGGTTTCGCTCCTACTACCTTTTATTATATGTTACTCATTTTCAAAAGTCAACTCGACTTTATTTTTTTGTTGAATTTTAATTTCTTTTAATATATAATTAAATCCTGTAGTAGGAGTTTAGCCTATAGAGAGCGGTTACTCTGCCTCCGATTGGAGGTAGATATTATGCTAGATTTTATCATCTTTGCAAGCATTTTTGTAATGTACTTTATAGTACTTTTCAGTGCTGTAAATTTTATAGATAAAAATACAAAAAAATAAAAACCGTTTCTCGTCCAAAGGTACGGTTTTTATTTAAAAAATCAAACCCAGGAGGCTGACCGCTTTTTAAACGGTTTCGCTCCTACTACTTTTTATTATATGTCACGAATTCCTAAAAGTCAACTAAAATTTAGGGATTAATAACTAAGAAATCTGTAAAACCTGTCATTTCAAGTATTTCATAAATTTCGTCGTCAACATTTATGAGAACGAGAGAATTATCGTTATCAAGGGCAACAAGCTTTTTCTGAAGCCACAGAATCACCCGCAGACCGGCGCTGCTGAGGTATTGAACTTTGGACATATCCAAAATAATTTTCTTCTCGCCCTGGTTCAGCCCCTCTTCAAATTTAAGCTGCACATCAGGAGAACTCTGCGTATCCATTCTCCCGTCCAAAACATAAATCATAGAATCATTTTCTTTAATTTTTTTAATTTCCATATTAATTTCCCCCTTTTTATTTGTGAATTAATCTATTTTTTTTGTAATAATCAGATTATTTTGGCTATTTTTATGCTCATAAATCATCTCATCCATAATTTTTTTAACCATAAATAATCCCAAACCGCCTATGGAGCGCTTGCCCGCCGAGCCGCTGGCGGGAGCAGGTTTAAATTTGGTAGGGTCAAAAAACGTGCCGCTGTCAACAAATCCAATTCTAACGATTGCAGACGGCTTTTCGAATCCAAAATTTATTTCCACCTTACCTTTTGAGGGTGGCTTGTAGGCATAATGAGAAATATTAACAAAAATTTCTTCGCTGGCAATTAAAATTTGTCCGGCGATTTTCTTTTTGGCGTCAATATTCATGAGGCGATCATTTAAAAATTTATAAACTCTCCCCCAATTCTTAACTGTTGCATCGACCTTCAAATTATTCATCTTTGTAAATATCTCCTTTCGGGGATTTTTAAAAATACAAATTAAAACTTTTTAATTAAATATTTGCCGAAAAACAGTACCTTTGAGCCAAATAATCTGGCAATAACCGCCAAAAAAATAATCCAGCCTACTTGGTAAAAACAAAAAATCGGAATGATATTGCAAAGTGTATTCTTTTATTATTTTTCACCCTAATATACATTTTAAACATTTTGCACAATATTTTCAACACCCAATTTTTTATTTATACTATAATATCAGAAAATAATACTTTTTTCTACATTTTTTTGCTTTTTATTTCATTATATATAAATAACTTTTCCTATTATTTCATTGTTATAAAAATAAATTCTGGGAACTCGCTTACCGATTAAGCAAACTATTTCGTAGTTTATAGTTCCTATTTTTTTTGCAAGTTCGTCAACTGTAAGTATCATTTTATTGTCTTTTCCGAACACAGTTACAACGTCGCCCTCTTTAACACCAGTGATATTTGAAACATCAAGCATCAACTGATCCATGCACACTCTTCCGATGATATCGGCTTTTTCGCCCTTAACAAGCATCTGAGAATTATTAGAAAATCTCAAAGAATACCCATCAGCGTAGCCTATTGTGACGGAAGCGACCGTGATGTTCTTATTTGACACGAATGTCCTGCCGTAACTCAAACTCGTTCCTTGAGGAATTGTTTTAACTTGTGAAACAACAGATTTCAACTCCATGACAGGTCTTAAATCAATCTTATTTCTTGTTTCGTCAGAAGGGTACAGACCGTAAAGAATCACGCCGGCTCTGACCATATCGAGTTGCATTTCTGGAAAATTAAGTATCCCTCCGCTATTGCAGCAGTGGCGAATCTTAAATTTCACGCCCTTACTTTCCAAAATATCAATTGCGGATTTAAAATTTTTAAATTGAAATTTGGTGTAATCTTCGTTATTAGTGATATCATCCGAAACGGAAAAATGCGTGAAAATCCCTTCGATTCTGATATGAGACATGGTTTCGTTTATAGTTACGATTTCTTCTATTGATTTTTTAAGTTCATCATCAGTCTGACAGAAAAAACCGATACGGCTCATGCCGCTGTCTATTTTTATGTGAGCTTTAATTGAAAAATCTCCGATAGTGCAGGCTTTTTCCAGTTCTTTGGCATATTCAAGCGAAAAAACAGCCTGGGTAATATTATAATTGCAGAGATCGATCGCCATTTCCGGAGGAGTGTATCCGAAGATCAAAATCGGCTTTTTTGCGCCGCTGTTTCTGAGTTGAATCGCTTCATCAAGATTGGAAACTCCGTAATAATCAGCGCCTAATTTTTCGTATTCTTTAACCAAATATTCCGCGCCGTGACCGTAAGCATCGGCTTTCAACACGCAAAGAATCTTTGTGCTCGGAGATAATTTTTGCTTTATATTTTTAAAATTATAATCCACGGCATTTAAATCTATTTGCACCCATGTTCTTTTTGAAAAATTTTCCATATAATTCACCTATCTATAAAATATTGTACATTTATGTTATATCACAAATCGTTATATGTTAGAATATTATTTATAAATTAATTTAAAAAAAGGACGAAAAAATGAAATCAAATAATTTTTTTAAAATAAATAAAGCAGCCCTTGCTCCGATGGCGGGAATTACCGACCGAGCTTTCAGAGAAATTTGCGCGATTCTCGGCGCGGGGTATTTCACCAGCGAAATGATAAGCGCCAAAGGGCTCATATATAACAGCGAAAAAACTTACAGTCTAATCGAGCATTCGGATATCGAAAAACCGTTTGCTATTCAGCTTTTCGGGAATTGTCCGTCGGATTTTATTAAGTCGATAGAATTATTAAAAGAAAAAGACATGATACCCGACGTGATAGATATAAATATGGGTTGCCCTGCGAAAAAAATTGTAAAAGAAAATTCGGGCTCTGCATTAATGAAAGACCCGAAACTTTGCGGGGAAATTGTAAAAGCTGCTAAATCGGTTTCGCCCGTACCCGTGACGGTTAAGATCAGAGCCGGGTGGAGCGACAACAATAGAAACGCCAAAGAAGTGGCGCTAATATGCGAAGAAAACGGTGCCGAAGCGATAACTGTCCACGGTCGAACAAAAGAGCAAGGATATTCCGGTCTAAGCGATTTGCAAGTGATAAAAGAGGTAAAAGAGAGCGTTGAAATTCCTGTAATCGGCAACGGTGACATTACGTGCGCGGAAAATGCAAAGAGGATGCTCGAGGAAACCGGCTGCGATATGGTTGCCGTGGGTCGCGGTGCGATGGGAAATCCTTGGATTTTCAGGGAGATAGAATGCCTATACGAAAACAGGCCGTACGTTCCTCCTACTGCGCTCGAAAAGCAGGAAATTATGATAATGCATGTTGAGAAGCTTTGCCGCTATAAGGGCGAATTTCGGGGCATAAAGGAAGCTCGGAAACATGTTGCGAGCTACATAAAAAATATATCGGGCGCCGCAGAACTCCGTGCGAGAGTTTTTTCGGCGGATTCGCAGTCTGAACTCGTGAAAATATGCCAGAGTGCAAGATAAAAAAACAAATTTCGAGGCATAAAAAGCCCGCAGATACGCTCGAGCTGGGGTTTTGTGCGGATTCGCAGTCTGAACTCGTGGAAATATGCCAGAGTGTAAGATAATAAAATCGAGTCTAGAGGCATAAAAAAAGCTCGCAAACACGTTTGCGAACTACATAAAAATATGTCGGGGCGACGCCGAACTGCGTGCGAGGATTTTTTCATCAGATTTTCAGTTTAATCTCATAAAAACATGTCAAAGCATAAACTGATCGATATTTATACGAGATTTAAAAATGATTAACACTTTGAACGATAGAAATTATTCTTGATAATTATAATTTTATTCTTCAATTTATTTTCGTACAATTACACAAAATTAGAAAGGAAAGCGGCGCAATTACTAAAGTAAATTTCTTACTCTAATGTACAATGGCTTAACCACGCCACAAATGCACACCACCACATGGCGAAGTGACAAACAAATGATAAAGAACACACTATAACGATTAAGTAAAAATCTTTCAGGTGAAGTGATAAAAAGTTGTACAAGGTTTGGAACTGTAATCTGATGAGTGAAAAAATCCACCAATGAAGATTGTCGCTTTGCGACAATGAAACAAAACAGCAAGCTAAATCAATGAATAATTTTCACGTCCACGTCGCAACTTCCAAACGACGCCCGTGCACATCATCCAAGCAATGATGATTGAGCACTGATAAGATATTTTATAAAACTTTCTTTCGAAAGCGGAATTTCGGTCTCTTTTCCGTGAAGCATTTCTTTTATTTTTACCTTGTTATTTTTGAGCTCTTCTTCGCCCAATACCACAACAAAGGTTGCATTTATTCTGTCGGCGTACTTCATTTGAGATTTCAAGCTTTTATCGGTAATATCGCATTCACAGGATACGCCTGATCTTCTCATTACTTCGCACATTTTAACTGCGAATCTTTTTGCTTCTTCGCCTACAGATGCCACGAAAATTTCGATATTTTGAGGAGGATCAAAATTTATGCCCCTCTTCTCCATAATCATTCTGACTCTTTCCATACCTATTCCACAGCCTAGTGCGGGCAAATCGGGGCCGCCCATAAGCTTTGATAATTCATCATACCGTCCGCCTCCGCCAACGGTGATGTTTTCACCATCAACCTCACAAATAAATTCAAAAACGGTTTTTGAATAATAATCCAATCCTCTCACTATATATGGGTTGACGGTGTAGATAATTCCCAGTGAATCAAGTGTCTTTTTGACACTTTCGAAATGAGTCGAGCATTCACCACAAATATAATCCAAAATTACAGGAGCGTTTTCACAAACTATTTTACAGTCATCATTTTTGCAATCAAAAATTCTGAGAGGATTTCTCGAGAGCCTGTCTCTACAGGTCTCACAAAGGCTGTCTTTTTTTGTTTCGAAATAACGTCTAACGGCTTCATTGTATTTCTTGCGGCACCCTGAACAACCGATTGAATTAATTTCAATAGACGCATTTCTTATGTGTACCCTTCCTAAAATAGCCTTCACTAAGCAGATTAACTCAACGTCGGCTAAATAGGAAGTGGTACCGAATATCTCCAAACCGAATTGGAAGAATTCACGAAGCCTGCCGGACTGGGGCTTTTCATAACGATAACAAGAAGATTCATACATTAGCTTTAGGGGCAAGGTCGAATTATGCAACCCGTTTTCCAACACTGCCCGAAGAACCGGTGAGGTGCCCTCGGGACGTAAAGTTACACTTCTCCCGCCTTTGTCCTCAAAGGTGTACATTTCTTTTTGGACAACATCCGAACTATCGCCGACAGAGCGGTCAAAAAGTTCTGTGGACTCTAAAACCGGGGTACGAATCAGCTTAAATCCGTAGAATTCAGCTTCTTCCCTCATTATTTTCCCCAATGTCTCGTAATTGCGGGCTTCGTTTGGTAAGAGATCCTGCATTCCTCTTATCCGTTTGGAAATCAAATTCACAACTATTCCTCCAATTTTCTTCCGACAAATAAAGCGACTTTAATGACACATTATCAACTACAAAGCCGGCCGAGCGCCAGAAGCGGGAAGCCTAAATCATAGGCCTGCCGACATTTCTCCAATCCAAATCTCCTCTTTCGAGTCCATGGATGAGAACTTCTGCTGTAGCTATGTTAGTTGCAACCGGTATGGTATGTACGTCGCAAAGTCTCAAAAGATCCTCCTCAGATTTTCCCATAAGTTCCGGGTGAACGGCATCTCTAAAAAAGATTAGCATGTCTACTTCTCCACAAGAAATTCGGGAAGAAATCTGTTGACAGCCTCCTTGAGGACCTCCCAAAAATTTTACAACTCTTAAGCCGGTAGCATCCGACACCAGTTTCCCTGTCGAAGCTGTGGCACAAAGTTTATGGCGACTAAGCACACCACAATATGCGATACAAAATCTTACCATTAATTCTTTTTTTACATCTTGAGCGACGAGTGCAATATTCATTCGTTTATCCTCCTAAAATTATGATATATATATAATTTTTAAAATAAATCCATGTGCATATCAAATTATAATATACTTCAAATCTCGGATTATCGCTTAAAAACTATCTATATGGGGTTCGGTATTAATTATACCACATTCTTTCCGAAATTTCCAGCCATATCGAAATTTTTTAGCTGCAAAAAAGAATTTCCACTTCTGTGATAACTCTTCGCGCTTATTTGTCAAGGTTTTTTGCAGTGAACTCACTGCTTTATTATAGTAACATATTTCCAAAAAATTGTCAATTGTTTTATGAAGTAAATTTATTCGACTTTAAGCGCGCGAAAAATGTATAATTTTACCAATTTAGTTCGAAGTATGAATTCATGATGTCTCGAGCCACGTTTTTTGACGCCATTCCGGTTTTTCCGTGGGCGATTACGACCGAAATTGCTATTTGAGGATCATCATAGGGCGCATAGCAAATAAATGTCGTGTGGTCAGAGCCCGAATTCTGTGCAGTACCGGTTTTTGCAGCGATGGGAATGGGATACGACGCAAAATCTCTTGCGGTACCCGAAAGGGCAACTTCTCGCATCGAAGATTGAACTGCTTTTAAATTTTCTTCGGAAATATTCAAGTTTTCAATAACCTCGGGTGCAATTTCCCTTATTACTTTGTTTCGGGAATAGTCTGTGATTTTATTTACCAAATGAGTTTTATACCTGACGCCGTTATTGGCAATTGTTGCGACATATGTTGCCAGTTGAACGGGGGTTATCATGTTGTCCGACTGCCCTATTGCCGCTTGAGACGAACCGGATTCATACCAATGAGCTCCCACAGCCTTGGAATGTTCGGGTCCGGCAACGATCCCGGAGCTTTCGCCGACTTCTATGCCGGTTTTCACTCCTATTCCGAATTTATTCGCGTATTCCTTTAATAAATCCGCACCAAGACGTCTTCCGAGCTCCGCAAAATAAACATTACAAGATTTCGAAAGAGCAAGTTTTAAATTGGCTGCTCCGTGAACACCCATACATCTTAAACGGTAACCGGAGTAATAATTAAAGCTTCCGCCGCATGTAATAGTTTCGTCAGGGGTAATTTTTCCGCTGTCAAGAGCGGCGCATGCGACCAAAGGCTTATAAATCGAGCCCGGCGCATATGCTCCCAAAAATGCACGGTTCAAAAGCGGCACGGCTTTGTCGTTTGCAAGTTCGGAGTAATAAGATTTATCCTCCATGAAGCGTGTCAAATCGTACCCGGGGTAAGTTGAAGCTGCTAAAACAGAAAAATCTTTTACATTTAATACGACAGCCGCCCCCGAAACACAGTCCGAGGCGCCAAGGTGAGCTTTCTCGACGTTTTCTTTTAAAGACTTATTCGCAACCTCCTGCAATTTGGACGAAAGCGTTAAAAATACTGTATTGCCTGATTTTGCGGGCTCTTTTTCCGAAACATCTATGACTCCGCCCTCGCGGGACATTTGCATCATTCTTTTTCCGCCAAAACCTCGGAGTTCATCCTCAAAAACCGCTTCTATTCCCGTCTTGCCGATCAGTGCGTCCATGGGGTAGGAATCTTTTCTCTTTTCATACTCTTCGCCGGACATAAAACCTGTATATCCGACTATATGCGGGGCGACTTCTCCGTTTATATACTTTCTTATAAGTGAAGTTTGGATTCTTACGCCTTTTAAATCTTTAAATCTTTCCGAAATTATTATAACGGCATCTTTTGATACGCTGTCGCACAAAATATACGGCATGGATTTAAGATAATACCCGCCACTCTTTTCCATATTATATTTAACACTGCAGACGACTCTTCGATCTGCATCGGAGTAATCTCCTATTTTGTATCTTTCACACATCTTTTTGATACATTCTTCTGCCGAGGCGTTTTCGCCTAAATTCAAAGTCTTTTTCAAACTCAAAATTTGGCTTTCGTGCCCTTGAGTAAAATAAAATCCGTTCTTATCAATTCCTATCGGCAGAATATCGATCCACTCATTATCGAGTGCTTCCAACAGTCTCACAACTTTTAATATTAAATCATTTTCCGTGCCTTTTTCAATGAGCAACCTATCAAGCACTATTTTGTAACCCATGTCATTAACCGCAAGGCCGACTCCGTTGCAGTCCAGGATTTCGCCTCGGACAGGGTCGGTTTTCACAAAATAAATATTACTGCTGTTTGCTCTTATTTTATACTCTTCGGTATTTATTATCTGCCAATCGACGAGCCGTGTTACAAACACTCCGCAAACCACGGCAGCAGACCCAAGCAGGATCAAATATCTTTTCATATTAATATCTTTAGGATTTATTTTGCTCACCTTCATTTCTGCGTATGTAATAAGAAATAAACCTGTTTGTAAAAAACACAAGGGGAGATATAAGCAAAGAATAAAGAATTGTCGGCAAACAAATCATATTCCACGCGTAAAGCCCGTTGTCGTATCCGCAAATCAAATACAAAAAGCAAAATTTTAAAAACAATATAAAAGTAAGTATGAATAAATCAAATGCCAAAAACGAAAAAATATTTACATTATAGAAGTAGCTTGTCAACACGCCGAGTACATATCCCATCACGCAAAACACAAGCGCAAAACATCCGAGCGGTGTTCCGAAGGATAAATCAATTAAAAATCCGCAAAATATACCGAAAAACATTGCGGTGTATTCCCGTTCAAATAATGATATCGAAACAAATGCCGACACAAGCAAAAGCGGGCGAATACCCATAATCGAAATGCCTGCTCCCGGGGCTTGTTCTATCGCGTACAAAACCAAAATCCAAAAAATATAAACAATAAATCTACAGCAATCTTTAAATCTAAGTGTTTCCATTTGTATCTCCTTAAAACAAAATCTATTATTCAGACGCCAAAAGACTTATCTCACCCTTGCCTTGGAAATCAGTTATTACAAACACATCTTTTATTTCTTTTAGGTTTTCAAAAGGCTCCAAAGTGGCATAATATGCCGATTCGTAGTCATCATAACTAATCTCGGATATTTTCCCTATCTTTAAATTTTTGGGGTACAATCCGCTAAGTCCGCCGGTGACTACAATGTCTCCGTTTTTCATTTGGCTTTGAGCGGGAATGAAATTCATTCTTGTTAAATTTTCGGCAGCTTTTTCAACTGTGCCCGAAATAACGCCGCTGTCGCCCGTCACGGAATCGTAGACGCCTATTTTTGAATCGGGAGAAAGAATCGTTTTTACTCTTGCAGAGGAGAAACTCACGTTACAAACCGTACCGACAAGACCGTTCTCGGTTATAACCGCATCTCCTTTTGAAATGCCCGAACCCGTGCCGTGATCAATCGCAAAATCGCCGAAAAATTCATTGGGATACCTACCTATCACGGACGCCGAAACAAATTTAAGGCTGTTATTTGCTTTTTTAAAGTCATAATATTTTGCAAAACGTGCATTTTCACGCTTAACATCATGATAATCGACCGTAATGTCACGGAGCTCGCTTATTTCACGTTTTAGAGATGCGTTCTCTTCTTTAAGCCTGTCTTTTTCTTCAAAATACCCAAAAAACCCCGAGATTCCGTCCGAAACATACGCCGCGCATTTTTGGAAAGGGCTTGCGATCGCAGAACATGTATTCGTTACCACGTTGTTTTTCGAGTCAATCGAACTATACAAAAGGACACCCAAAACTATCAAAATCGTACCGCATACAATTTTGAAAGCGTTACTTTTAAAATAATATTTCAAAAATATACCTCCCGCGAACAATTTAGTTTAAAATTTTAGCGAGATTTACGACCTTTATAATATTCTCTGGGCATAGAAACTTCCAAACATTTTCCTGTTCCGTCAACCACGCAATCGAGCGGTCTTTCAGCAACGTAAACCGGCATTCCGGTGTTATCGGATATCAAAGTATCGAGCCCCCTCAAAAGTGCGCCGCCTCCCGTGAGCATTATGCCATGGTCTATTATGTCAGCCGAAAGCTCCGGTGGAGTGTTTTCCAAAGTGCTTTTTACGGCGTTCACTATGCATTTTAAAGGTTCGGCCAAAGCTTCTCTTACTTCCGCGGAAGTTATTACGATATTTTTTGGGAGACCGTCAAGTAAATTTCTTCCTTTTATGCTCATTTCTCCCTCGTCATCGTACGGCACCGCTGAACCCATATTTATTTTGATGTCTTCGGCTGTGCGTTCGCCGATAAGCAAATTATATTTTCTTTTTACATAAGAAATTATAGCTTCATCCAATTTATCTCCTGCAACTCTTTCGGAAGTTGCGGTAACTATATCGCCGAGCGAAATAACAGCCACTTCGGATGTTCCTCCGCCGATATCCACGACCATGCTTCCTGTGGGTTCCGAAACCGGCAGCCCTGCTCCTATTGCCGCAGCCATGGGCTCTTCTATTAATTCAACAACTCCTGCCCCGGCTTGTTTTGCAGCGTCCTCAACGGCTCTTCTTTCGACTTCTGTAACGCCTGACGGAATGCAAATTACAACTCTCGGTCTGCTGAAGAACATACTTCTTACAGATTTACATATAAAGTATTTAAGCATGCTGGCTGTGACGTCAAAATCAGCAATAACGCCGTCTTTGAGAGGCCTTACCGCAACTATGGACCCGGGTGTCCTTCCTATCATATTTTTTGCCTGCGAACCCACCGCCAAGACATTGTCTGTTCGCATATCCATGGCAACCACCGATGGTTCCCTCTTTATTATTCCTTTTCCTTTTAAAAACACAAGCGTGTTTGCAGTACCCAAATCTATTCCTATTTCTTTTGAAAACATTTTAATATTCCTCCTGTTTATAATGGCGAGTAGCATAATAAATTATATCACAAAACAGTATATATATTTCCACATATTTAAATATTTAGAAAAAATAAATTAATTTATACACGAATCGCCCACAAAGTTATTTTCCGGTAGATCCAAAACCTTTTTCCCCGCGCGAAGTGTCATCCAAATTTTCAACCTCAACCATAGGAAAGGATTTTACAGGCATTATCACCATTTGAGCCACTCTTTCGCCGGGTTGAATGCGATATTCTTTATCACTTGTATTATAAAGTCCCGCACAAATTTCGCCTCGATAATCACTGTCGACGACTCCCACGCCGTTTGAAAGAGTAATCCCGTGCTTAATCGCCAGGCCGCTCCTTGCAAAAATAAACGCCGCATATTCGCTGCCGGGTATACTTATAGCAAAGCCGCACGGCACCAAAACGTGTTTGCCGGGCTTTAAAATAATTTCTTCATCTATGCATGCATGCAAATCCATTCCCGCTGAACCAACTGTTGCAATTTTTGGTATAATTGCCTTTTCGGATTTTTTGCAAAATTTTAATGTTTTTTTCTCTTGACTTTTGTTTTCCACAATATCATTCCTTTTTTCAACATTCGTATGTTTATATTTTTGAATTTCTTCAAACCCGCATCAGTTTTGAGTTAAAAGGAATCATTTTTAAAAAAGTTTTCCTCATTTTCCACAAGATTTTCAACATTTCATTTAAAAACAGATTTGTTTTTTAAAAACATTAACCAAAAATAAGAAATATCACGCTGTTTTATTCTATATTTTCAAATTTTGGTATTTTAAAAATATCAAAATCACTTTTTTGAGCAAAATTTTAAACATACAGTATATACTATACCACATTTATGCAATAATTCGAAATGTTTTTTTAATATGATAAATTTAAAACATAAAATAATTATGTTTAATGCACATTAGTTTTCTACATTGAGTCTAAAAATTATAAATTACGTAGAATGACATATTTTTTAAAAAAATGGGTTGACTTATTTTCGACAATGATATAGAATAAATATCGTTGGTGTTGATGACGCCGAGGGTACACCCGTTCCCATCTCGAACACGGTAGTTAAGCTCGGTGGTGCTGAAAATACTTGGCTGGCAACGGCCTGGGAAGATAGGGAAACGCCAACTTTTTTATTTTTATTTTTTTTAATTTTGCTATTGACTTTTCATTTTTTATGTTTTATAATATATTTCGTTGGTGTTGATGACGCCGAGGGTACACCCGTTCCCATCTCGAACACGGTAGTTAAGCTCGGTAGTGCTGAAAATACTTGGCTGGCAACGGCCTGGGAAGATAGGGAGACGCCAACTTTTTTTATTTTTATTTTTTTAATTTTGCTATTGACTTTTCATTTTTTATGTTTTATAATATATTTCGTTGGTGTTGATGACGCCGAGGGT
>CAKUVH010000013.1 GCA_934695425.1 uncultured Eubacteriales bacterium
TATGTATTATCTCGCCGAATGTGTTATACTTATCTAGCTCTGCATCAAACTCCAAAATATTTTTAGCTTTATCTATTATTAAAAACTTACTCATTTGACCACCTCAAATAATCTTCTATAAAATTTTCTAATTCGGGTGTAAGCAAACCTCTTATGCTTAGTTCCCTTTGAAAATTCTCAACGTCCAAAATAGATCCTTCCTTCATTTCGCATATCTTGTCCTCTAATTTGTAATTCTCCTCGCGTATATCGTCTAATGCTTTTTGTAAATCCATAAGTTCGCATTCAAGACTATCAATCTCATTTTGTAAATCGTCTAATTCATCGCTTACTATCAATTAAATTCACCTCCACTTTATTCCATTCACCACAATCAGGACATTGCGTGAATCGTTTCGTTTCTTCGGTATCGGGGTTAAACCAAACTCCTATATCTTCATTACTTGCCACGAATTTCGCATTACATTTTTGACAATTTATAAAAGCTACAAGCATGCTTTAGCCACCACCTTTTACCTTTTTAATTTTCGCCTTTAAAGCATTTAATAAACTTTCCTGTGTACTACTCTTCTCTTCTAAAGCATTCATGACATCAACGTCCATTCCACTATCAATAACAATATGATGTATAAAAACTTTCTCTTTTTGTCCTTGCCTATAAAGTCTTGCATTCGCTTGTTGATACAATTCTAAGCTCCAATTAAGTCCGAACCAGATTATATGGCTTCCTCCCTCTTGCAAATTTAATCCATAAGCTGCCGATGCTGGGTGTGCTAAAAGTAAATCCAATTCGCCAGCATTCCACTTCGCTATATCCTCCGATGTTTTTAATAAACCTATCCTTAAATTGCTCTTTTCAAATGCTTTTAATATTCTTTCTAAGTCATGCTTAAAATTATAAAATATTAATGCCGATTTCCCATTTAGACTTTCAACTAACTCCTTTAAAACCTCTATTTTTTTATCGTGTATTTCTAAATATGTCTTGTCCTCTCTATAAACGGCTCCGTTACAGAACTGCAATAATTTATTTGTAAGTGCTGCCGCCGATGTCGCATCTATCTCGTCTACATCATCAATTTGCAAAAACATGTCTCTTTCAAATTCGTCGTATTTCTCTTGTGTTTTATTGTCAAACTTTATATACCTAACATCATCTATTTTCTCTGGCAATGCTAGATAATCTTTAGCTTGCAAACTGATGCATAAGTCTTTAATTTTTGATTTTATTAAATTTTCTGAAGATGCTCTCGGTTTATATTCGTATACGACATTTTGATTCCTAGCACCCTCATAAAAATACTCTCGTCTATAAGCTGTTATCGTTTTACCTAATCGCTGTCCCTGGTCAAGTAAGTATATCTGTGACCATAAGTCTATTAAGCCATTCGGTGCTGGTGTTCCTGTAAGCCCGTATATTCTTTTAATTAACGGTCTAATTGTTTTTAATGCCTTAAATCTTTTTGCTCTATGATTTTTAAAGCTTGAGAGTTCATCTATAACAACCGTATCAAACGGCCATGCCGATTTATAATAGTCCACTAGCCATTCAACATTTTCTCTGTTTATAACATAGATATCTGCATTCGTATTAAGTGCCGATATTCTTTTTTTTAAGGTACCCAAGACAGGTTGAACTCTTAAAAGCGATAGATGATCCCACTTATTTTGTTCTCTTGTCCATGTATCTTCAGCTACCGTCTTAGGTGCAATAACTAAAACCTTATTTACTAAAAATCTGTTATATATTAAATCATTAAGTGCTGTAAGTGTAATAATCGTCTTGCCGTAGTCCCATGTCTAGAAAAAGACCGTTTTACTGGAGACTTTATCATTTCTGAAATACAGTACTTTTGATATTCATGTGCATTAAATTTCATTTGCTTAACCCCTCAATAAATTCTTTTATTTTCTCTTCTGAATCAACCACCATGACGAAAGCTCCTAGTTCTCTTAATTTTTTTATCTGCATTTTCTGTAATGGTCTTGGCTTTTCGCCTGGTCTTTTTAATTCGGCAAAGCCTATTTTATTTCCTGGTAATACCACAAGTCTATCAGGCACTCCGTGCATTACCCGGGCTCACAAACTTATAGGCTTTGCCACCTAATTTTTTTACTTCATCTCTTAACTTTTTTTCGATATCGCTTTCTAATTTTTCCATAAGACACCGCTTTCGACTTCTATGAAATCATTATCTAAAAATTGCAAATATGTTGGCACATCCCAATGTGATGGATTCTTGTTTGTACCAGGTTTATACAAATGTATAATTGCACCGCCACTCGAAAAATAAAAATTTCCGTATCTATCTCTATACAAGACATTTTGGGGTAATTCTTTTTTATTTGCTAATCCCAATATTTCTATCCCGTCATAAAATTTTGTATGTTTCATTTTCATATCTCCTCTCAAATATTTTGTTCCACCCTCCCCCTATATATATATATTTATTTAAAGTATCTCCTTTATCTCCCACTAAAATTAAAAAACTTTCCATAAATCACTTACTTTTATATAAAAGGTAGTAGATAACCCTGGAACAAGTGGAACACCGTACCGCTGTATGTGTTCCACCTGGAACAAGTGTGACATGACACTTGGAACATTTATTTTTTTGTTCCAGGCTCTTTTCTTGCATATTTTCTTTTTAATTCTCCTTTATCTCCATTCCTATACCTTACATTCTCATATCCTATCATTTTCATTTCTGAACCAAAACTTCCATTGTTAACAGGTTGATAACCATTTTCAATGCACCAGTATTTGTATTGATTATAAACTTCCACGGGCGTATACTTCTCGATGTCATAGTTTTCATCGTCTGCCATAGCCTGCAAAAATCCGACAATTTGATTGTTATATGCTTCATAATCTTTTTTAGTCTTCTCAACAGCACTCGCCTTTGTAAAGTCACCGTTTTTTATCAATCTTGAAAGCCCTTTAACCCCCAGAGCAATTCCATACTCTATACACTCTTCCATTTTTAGCTTGGAATTGATTTTAGGATCGTAATCGTTATCCGACGGTTTAAATTTTGCATTAAAAGGAATTATACACATTCTTTTGTTACCAGTACCACTACTCTTATCTTCTGTCCTTGGCAATCTATTTGCACTGAAAATTAGCTTTGCGTAGTTGTTAAAATCAAATGGGTCTCTTCCTTTTCGTTCAACATTTATCGTTTCGCCAGTTGATAACTTCTTAAAAGTAGAAGAACTTGTGTTAAATTTTTCGGTTATGTCATCACCTATATTAGCTAATTTCCCAACCAATTCTGCTGTTTTAAACCTATCGCCCAATTCTTTAAAATCCAAGGAACTGTAATTTTTACAGCCTAATATATTTTTCAAAAAATTCAAAAATACAGACTTTCCATTATCAGAACTCGGACCATATAGAAAAAACGATTTTCTATAAATATTACTTCTGTAAAAAGAATAGCCTATCATTTCTTCTAGCAGTGCTCTCAATTCAGTATCGTAACAACAAACTTTATTTAGTACTTTATCTACTAGTTCATTGTAGGCACCTTCACGATAATCATGCGGAATTAAATTCGTAACAATAAGCTCTGGTCTAGCTTGCTCTAAAATACCAGTTTCTATGTTGTATAATCCGTTTTTAAAAGCCACATAGTTCGCAAAATCTTTATTTTCAGATACAGGTACAATCAATTTAAGATATTCTATACACTCATTCCTCTTTGCCTTAAGCATTTCTGGTATGAGCATTAAAAACTTGCGTTGTATTAAATTCTCATCTTGAACATATACCCCATTCGCATAAATATACAGCTCATCATTTATTAAGACAATGTGCTCATTCTGTGCAACATATTCACAAAACTTTTTTATCTTAAACTTATTATTTTCGTAAAAAACAGGTGCTAATCCTGCACTAGGATCATTCTTAAAATCCTCTATTGCTTTCTGATATCTGTAATCCTTTATTTCAGGAAGTTCTTCGACAAATTTACACATAGCATTAAAACTAGGTCTTGCTTTCCCGTTTTTATCTTCGGGTGTATCTTTGTCCAAGTGTCCAAATTTATGTATCCTCACTAAATCAAAAGCATTGCAGTTCTTACCACAAGCAGGGTCTGTTGCATGGTAACTGTGCATAAACCACCCATTATCATAAACCACTGCTCCGTTAGTTGTAGTACTCCCAACATGCGTATATTTATCTTTAAAATCTCCCGGCACATAAACATCTGATAAAAAAGAATCTATTGCTTTATATACATCGTAAACACTACAGAAAGCTCCTACAATTCCCTCTTTAAGACTAGGGTCACCTAATTTTTTTATTTCTTTTTTTATTATCTCGTATTCATCTGTCGCGTGTGGCCACTCTTTTGTATCTTTCCAGTTTTTATAAAATTTTAAAACTTCCTTTCCGTCAAGAAAAGGTTTATCCAAATAAGAAAATATAAACTCACTGTCAGAACTACAACTCGGCCAATACATAAGCCTTGATGCCTCAAATGTTGTTTTGTCCATTATTTTCATATCTATAACATTTGCAACATATCTTGCTATGGGCTCATATTCATCTGGAGTGCAGTCTTCGCTTAACGGAATAATAATTCTCAATCTAGGTTTAGCCCTGCAATGACTTCTTGTTGAATAGGTACAGTATGCGCACCCCAGCCCGTTTAAAATAGACAAAATCCTCTCGGTTTCTCCTGGTTCGATGTTGTCAGCATCTAAGCAAATCAAGGAACGACTAACAACATTTTCTGCTTTTCTCCTGTTATCTTTCAAAATACCACCAACAAATCCACCAACATCTTTAAGATTTCCTCTTGTGTTACTATCAAGCTTTTTATATTCCTCATATGTTTCAGTTGTTCTTATTGGGCTCCCAAGCTTATTCACTAGTTCAGACCAATAAATTTCTTGTATGTCCCAATTTAGAGACTTTCTACTTTTTCCAATTGATATTCTTAATTTTCTATCGTGCTTCATCTAAGCACCTCCGTTTTACATTTGTACTTCTTTAGCTTTTTTACATTGATTTGCTATAAAATCATCTAAATCTTTTTCTAAATACCACAATAGATTAAGTACAGCACTACACAATGGTCTGCAAGTTTCATACTTTGTAACATATTCGTATAGTTGTTTGGGCTGCACATCAAAACATTCAGACATCATTACGCCAACTAGCCCTTTTAAATCTTGTAATTCTGCACTTACATTTTCTAACTTATCAAAACATTCTTGTTCATCCATAAAAAATCCTCCTATCATGCCCCAAAAAGACCTTTGACAGGAGGATAAAACTGCTGTATAATAAATACGGCAATTAGACCTAGTGTCTAGGTTGCTTTTTGAGGCTACTAACCACTGAATAAGTTTCTCAGGCGAATGCAGTGTTTAGTAGTTTTTATTTATTTCTTTTCAATTATTATTTTTTTATCTTTTTCATCATACTTCAAGTTAACTTCTCTATCTTCTGGAGAAATTCCCATTGATTTCAACCAACTTATAGGAAGTGTTATTTTTGTATTCGTAGATCCCCTGCCATCTTTACCAAATATTACTTTCAATTTTCTTTCCTCCATATAATAAAGACCTCCTCTCCTTGACACAGGTATGTTTTTGATATATACTCTGTCTCGGAGAGGAAGGAGGCTTTTAAAAGCCTCTCTCTTCAATGCCTTTGTGGATTGCTTTTAGCTGTGCGTTAAATTTAGCTTTCCACAAGTCTTTTGGTGTTTGGTTGCCGCCAAGCACCTTTTTTATTAACTTTTTTAGCATTTTATGGACCTCCTTTCCTTTAGAATGTCTTTATTATATATCACGTACCCGTATGTGTCAATAATTATTTTAAAATATTTTTCAGAATCTGCTAGCTACTGATACTACTGCATTTGTCTGATTAACTATTCAGTTTTCAATGTACATTTTCATTTTTCTATTGATTTAATTTATCAAGCCAATCATATTTCAAAATCTCTAACCTTTATTTTAGTAATTACTCTTTCCTCATTTACATCTGAAAGTTCTACTTTCGGTCTACCAACAAGTCCTTCACTATCAGCGGTACCTATTTTTGATTTTGGCTTTGTTTTCACATAATCAACTGCCTCTTGTAGTGTGCCTTCAAGTACTATTGGCACCGTGTCTATTCCAAAATATTTCCCAATTTCTTCAACATCTTCTCTTGGCAAATATTTACCATCAGCCATTGCATCAAATAGTATAAAGTCTTGTCCTTTTCTATAAGCTCCTCCACTTTGTATTTTTTCGCCATACCCTTCGCCGAAAAGTATAACTTCTATTTTTCCAAATTTTTGTTCAAATAATTGCTCATTAGCCTCGCCTAAAAATAAATTTGATAACCTATTTGCTAAAGCCGATGGTATCTGAGCATTATCAGTTCTGCCATAAAAACTTACTCTATGTCCATCCCAATATATTCTTATGTTCATACCGTCTATTTTCTCTGTAAATTGCCAAACATTATCAGCTAGATATTTTAATGTTTCACTTCTGTATTTCCCCTCTACTGTCTTTTTGGTTTGTTCATCTCTTGCAAATACTGCTTTAATTTTGTGATATTCTACTAACATATATTTTTCTCCCTCCATTAGTCTTTCATATAATATTTACTCGTAAAACCTGCTGCGTTTAATGGTAAGTCTTCGGCCCATTTAGGCTTTTTACACATTAACTCGATTGCCTTTTCTAGCGAATAATTTTGGTCGTTTTCGGGTTCTTCACATATTACCTCATCATGTATATGCATTAGTGGTTTAAACCTAAAATTGGCCAAATTGAAAAGACTGGTAGCTAAGCAATCTCTTGCGACAGCTTGTACAATATTTTCAGTTAATTTTCCACCATATGTAGGTGTTGACTCCCACTTTTTTGTTGTTTGGTTAACACCCATATAAGTTATTTGTTCTTTAAATCCGTTTGGAACGACTTTCGCTTTTAAATAGAACAGCTCTCTTCCACTAGGAAGTTTTATAGATAAATCCTCTCCTAACATAGATACCAGAATACCTTTTGGAAGTACTTGCGATTTTCCTGTTTTTAATGTAAGCATAACCGCTTGTTCAACTTTGGCCCATAAGTCAACTATTCTACTGTTAGCATTTCTCCATCTCTTCACGATTTCAGGTAACTCTTCTTCAGTTAGTCCCATTTTCAAAGCTCCCATTTGTATTAAAGCTCCCGAACTTCCTTGATAACCAAGTGCAAGCTCCGCTACTTTACCTTTTTGTCTCAATGCATATTCGGGATTTCCCTTTTTTATTTTTTCTATCGGCACATTGAACATCTGTGAAGCTGATGCTTCATATATCTTTCCGTGTGTTCTAAAAACTCCAAGTCTCCATTCTTCACCGGCTAACCAACTTATGACTCTTGCTTCAATAGCACTAAAATCAGCAACTACAAAGTTGTAGCCTGGTTTAGCTATAAAAGCCGTTCTTATTAACTGCGATATTGTATCAGGTACATTGCCATAAATCATCTTTAGAGCTTCTACATCCTTTTTCTTAACTAATTCTCTAGCTAAATCTAAAGTGTCTATGTAGTTTCTAGGCAAGTTCTGAACTTGAACCAATCTACCTGCCCAACGGCCAGTCCTGTTTGCTCCATAGAATTGTAATAGCCCTCTAACTCGACCGTCATCACAAACAGCATTATCCATAGTTACATACTTTTTAGTTGAGGTCTTAGAAAGTTCTTGTCTAATTTTTAACAGTCTCACAACTTTTTCAGAATCCACTTTTTCTATTAAAGCTGGAACATCCGCTTTATTCAGGCTGGTAATTTCTTCTCCAGTTTCTTTTTCTAAAAATTCTTTTAGCTGGCTAACAGAGTTTGGGTTACTTAGTCCACTTAGTTCTATTGCCTCGTTGGTTAGCTCATTTGTTATTTGTTCAGATACATCAAGTGCTCCATTTACTAAATCCATATCGAGCATAATGCCTCTATTATTCATGTCTTGGTCTAATATCCATAAAGCTCGTTCATCTTCTGGAAACTTAACATGTGCCAATCTTTTCTTTATTTCATATTCTGTTTCGACATCGCGTTTACAATATTCTTTAAATAAATTCCATTGTTCAGGTTCGTGATAATACATATTTCTCGTTCGTCCACCATTTGACTTCGTAGGCTTACATGGTACACAAAATTTTCTAATTAAAGCCTTACCTACAGCCATTTTCTTTTTATCCTCAGCAAGCCCCATCGCGTTACCTATTGCAGCTAGACCAGCTGGATACCCACAGTACAGCCCTTTTATCATCGTGCATTCCCATTGAATTATAGGTGAATGCCAAAATTTATTTATACAGTTTATCTCAAAAGCTGCGTTATAAGCCGACTTAGTTATATTCGGGTCACGCAAGGCATCTATTAAAAAAGTAGGTAATTCCTCGCCCGATGCCAAATCAACTATCTGCACTGGTTCATCGTCAAATTTAAAAGCAAATAGTAAAATATTAAAGCTGGTGGACTGTACATATTTATACAGTCCACACTTACCAATGTCGATATCACTAAAAGTTTCTAAGTCGATAGATAGAGTTCTTTTCGCCATTGGCCAGCCCTCCTTAAATGCCTAATATATTTCCTGCCATAGGTTGTCCTGTTATTGGATCAACTGCTGCAGATGCATTAAAATTTTGTTTACTGTCAGCAAAATCTTCTTCAGCACTTGTTTTGCCACCTAGCCTTTCGCCATCTTCTAATTTTTGAAGATTTCCTAGTCCACAGCCTATTCCTTTATTACCGTTTTTGTTATAAGCGAAGAATCTAATCGTAGCTCTTCCATAGCAGCCACTATAAAACTCATCTTTAGATATGATTTTTTCGCATCTTGCATCAACAATTCCGGGTCTATCTAATGTATTAGCTGTTAACACATAGCAGCCCTTACACTCATCCCCAAATGCCTCGCCACTTGGTCTTATTCCATCGCCATCATAAACAGGTGTTTTAGGTTTCACAACAGTTGTGCCAAATACCTTTTCATTTCCCTCTTTCGTTGCTTCAGCAATAGCTGCTGATATTTTCTGAACTGTATCTGCATCCGTCTTAGGAATTAAAAGTGTTACACTATATCTTGGGTCTTGCCCATCGATGGCGCGAGGCTCAAATACATTACAATAACTAAATCTCACTTTTCCTGTTTTAATTAAATCATTCATAAATAATATCCTCCTTAAATTTTTTCCTTCTTTAATTTCTCTTATCTCAAATCTCCACTTATAGCTGTCATATCCTATTTTCTTGAATAGCTTTCTTTGTGCTTTTCCTTTCGTTGGTTCGTCTATTCCAAATTGAAATTCTTTCTTTACCGTATTATAGATGCCATAATGCTTCATCTTTTACTCCTTAAAGTCTTCTTCAGCAGAAGTTCGAGTTTCAAAATCGGGTCTCTTATCAGAACTATCTACTAATGCTGGCTTTCCTTTCGGTTTTTCTATGTAATTTGCCAACAATTCAGCAAACTTCTTTTTGCCTACTAGCTTCTCAAGCTCTGTCAATGAAAGTGGCTTTCTTTCGTATAAAACAGCTTCGTCGAATCCTTCTTTTTTTAGTACATCGAAAGCTTGGTCTATGTTGTTTATCACTCTGTTACTTCTGCCCTCAACAGCTTTCCAACCTTCTACTTTCTCGCCATTTAGAATCTTATTAAGTGCAGTTTCTCTCAAATCTTTTAGCCAGTCCTCTACGTCTATGCACTGCTTTAAAATCGCACCAATTTCATAATTGGCCAATAAATTTTTATCTGTTGTTTTTCTTATTTCGGTTGCTTGAAGATTGGCTTCAGCTCTTGCTCTACACTTGCCTTTTGCTTTACAAAATCTGCAGTATTCTCCAGGCTTAAAATCGCCTATTCCTGCAAAAGCATCTTCAGCTTTCGGAATTACAACTTCGTTACCCCATTTAATTAACTCTTCCGTTGAAATACTCCACTCGGATATGCTATCTAGTCGTGGCTGTACGATTGTCAAGATTACATTTTTAATGTCGTAAATAATTGAATTGGCTTCATAAATACCCAACGCATAAAGCATCATCTGTGGATTATTTTCTGCAGACACGGCTACACCTTGACCATATTTAAAATCTATAACGTGTAAGGTAGTTCCTTCTATAATTACACAGTCCGTTGTGCCAAATCCCTCTTTTACATATTTACTGTAGTCTGTTTTATACTCTATAAAGATACAAGGTGCTTTAGCTGTATACATGATTTGTTTTATATAATCTGCATAGGTGTCTGTGTGACCGTCCATTTCAGATTTATACAATTCATTTTCTTTTATCTTTTTCAATTCGGAGTTATATTTTCTGGTACTCATGGTTTCATAAGTTTTTCGAAGTTTAAGTTCTGCAAGTTCATGAGCTAAGGTCCCCTCTTGTGTATACACAGTTTGCTTATTTTCAAAGTTCTCTTCAAGCCTTGCAGAAGGTGTACAATTTAGCCACCTGTGAGCACCACTCGCACTAAGAAGTGCATGTTGTTTATCTGCCATTAGACTTTAACTCCCTTCTCATTTAAGATTGCTACTAGTTCGTTGTACTTTTCTGTAGGTATCGCCATTAGGTTGTTAACACCAAAATGGCTTAGCACCGACATAAGTTCTGGTAGACCTTTAAGGTCTCTTAATTGAACCAATGCCCTTGCAATTTCGTCACGGGTGTATTCTTTAGCAGCCGATGTTGGTAAAACTGTTGAATTTGATATTTGAGGTTCTGTCGGTGTGCTAACTGGAGAAGTTAAACTCGTTGGTGTTTCATTTTGATTAGCATTTGTCTGTACGTTTAAATTGCTTTTCTCTGGATTTTCTTTTTCACTCAAATTACTTTCTTTTTTCGGCACTGATGGTTTTTTATTTAATGCGTCTGCCATTATCTTTAAATCAGATATATCCTCTAACTCGTTTGTATCTACTCTAATTACTAATTCCATAAAATTTATCCTCCTTAATAATTTTTAAATTGATTTTTTATTTAAATTATGTTAATATTGAGATGGTATATTTTCACATGTACTGTTACGAATTAGACATTTTGCTTGCTGGAGCAATGTTTAATTCGTTTTTTAATATTAAGTTTCTTATTGATGTGCTGGCTGTTTTCAACTTTTCAAGTATTTTGTCTACGCGTTCATCTTGACTAATCTGTGATACTTCGTATCTAGCATCTTCAATTTGCTCCAGTGTCTCAATAAGATCTTGTTTAGCACTTTGCTTATTTATAAGCTCAATTTCGTTTTCACACATTGCTATGATGCCAGTAGTATCGTTGTGCTGTGCTAGTGCTTTTAAATCCTCAAGCATATCTTTTATGTAGTTCTTATCCATAATTTTCGCCTCCTTTCTTATTTAATAATTTGTATTTCTTGTCCTGGATAAATCGTGCAATCAGTCAAGTTGTTTAGTTTTCTTAGTTCATAAATGTACTCACGCACGTCTTGTCCATCTTTTTTATATTCACAGGCAATACTCCATAAAGTATCTCCTGCAGATACCGTGATATTTTCTATTTCATTATTTTTGGTCATTGCCGAGCAATGACTGAATAATGTAATAACTAGAATTATTAAAACCATAATTACTAAAATAAATCTTTTTTTATTTACTATTCGCATATCAGTATCCTCCCTCCTAATAGTTAAATTTCTTAAGCATAAAGTCCTCTGCTTTACTCATGTCAACTCTTATTCCTTTCCTTCCAGTTCTTATCTTTGGAAAATCGGGCATTGAAACTATTTCATAAGCTCTTGTCATTCCTAAATCATAGTATTCAGCGAACACTTTAACTGGTTTATAAACGGCTCTTGTTAATACTGGCATAGCTACATCACCTCTTTAGTCAAAAAATAGTTAAGAAAATAAATTTGCCCCTTACCCGTAACCTTAGTCGTTTTAGTCACTCTGATACTTCCATCTGGGTTATTAACAGTTCTTTCTTTAACTTCAAATAATTTCAAATCCATTGATTTTTGAGTTGGCATATTCTTACGTTCTCCACTTTTTATCAAATAATCATTGTTTCTTAGCCATTCGAATAATCTGTTTTGTCCTATATCGTGACCATTTTGTTTTATTAACTTTGCTAAATCACCTATCAAAATACTTGTCTCAGAACTTTCTACTGAATCAGCAAATAATACCTTTGGTCTTTGTTCTTCAACTTTTGATTCAAGCAACTTTCGTTTTTCTCTTTCTTCTTTCAATTGTTGAAATGCTTTAATAGCTAAATCAGGATTTTCAAGTAAATCTTCAGTCGCATACATTCCTGTTTTTCTTATTGCCGGTAATACTTCACTTGTTATCCACTTTCTAAATTTTTTAGCCTCAGGCTTTCTACTTCTTATTATCAAAGTGTATAAACCACTTTCGTTAATAAAATTAGTTTCACCTGATAGGCCTCCTAGATTTAACCTAGTCACCTCATCAACATCTAAGTTTTTAATCGCATCGGTTGTGTTTTTTATATCTAGCATTTCGCACACATCTTTAGCTGCAAACCATATTTCTTTTTCATTTTTAATTGTTCTTACTTCTCCAAATTCTTCATTTTTAAATATTTGCAATTCCGCCATTCACAATTTCGCTCCTTTCTTTTATTATGTTTAGTATTATTGAACCCTAAGTTTAAAAAAATTAGTCACAGGTTCTTTAAACAGCTTACTAATTTTTAATGCTTGACCTATTTTCGGTTCAACTTTTCCACTTTCAATGTTATAGTAAGTCGCAGAACTACTAGCACCTAAAAATCTAGACATATCTCTAATTGAAAGACCTTTTAGCATTCTGGCCTTTCTTAATTCTTTGGTGTTTGTAACAATAATATCACCTTTCATTTTTTCACCTCCTGGTTTTTTGTTGCTGAACTCAGTTTAGTACAAAGTTACTGAACTGTCAATACCATTTCTGCAAAAAGTTTTGAATTACTGAACAATCTCTTGTGGCTGTAGATAAAAAATTTTTAGGTGTTTACTTTTGTTGAACACTATGTTAGAATTAAATAAAAGGATGTGAATGAAATGGAAGATAATAAAAATATTCTAGCTATACGAATAAAAAAAATGAGGATGGATTTAAATCTAACTCAAGAAGAACTAGCTTTAAAACTAGGCTTAAAAGGTAAATCTAGCATAGCTAATTACGAGAGTGGAAATATAGCACCTAGCGATGCTATAAAACTAAAAATGTGTGAACTTTTTAATTGTTCTATGGACTATCTTATGGGGAAAACTCTTTTCAAGACCGTGGACGAAAAATTAGGTTTAGTTAAATATACCAATGCTAAATTTGATTTTTGTGACTCAACTGAAATTATATTTCCTAAAATAGATATGATTATCAAAAATATACTAAGTCAGAATGTGCACGTGTACGATGACCCAAATGAACTTTACGATAAAATATTGGCAATTTCGGATATCCCAGATTACAATTGTAATATTAAAGCTATTTTGTTTTGTATGATTGAAGACAATATAACCCCAGAAAATGTAAATACATCTTTTTGGTACAATCATAATTTTTTAAATGCAATAGATAGTAATACCAAAATATTGGAAACACCAACATTCGGCTTACGAAACAACAATGATTTTTTCAATACCTTTCCAACCCCAACAAATAAACTGTACATGTGCCCTGTGTATGGAAGAATTGCTGCTGGAGTTCCAAATTGGGCAGAGCAATGTATGGAAGGAACTTTGCCTTTAGATCCATATATGATGAACATTCATAATCCAGAAGAATGCTTTTTTCTAAGAGTGTCTGGTGAAAGTATGAATAAAGTAATTAAAAATGGAGGCTATGCATTAATTCGAAGACAAGATGAGGTTGATAATGGAGATATCGCAGTTGTCCTAGTAAACGGCTATGATGCAACTCTAAAGAAATTTACAAGAAAAAATGACACTATTGTGTTAGAGCCTATGTCCGATGATGAAAGTATCGGGATTCAAATCTATGATTGCACCACGCAGATAAAAATACTAGGTAAATACATAGGTAAATTCGAACTAAATTAATATAAACTTACATAAACAATGAAATTATATTTTTACTAATGATAAGCTGCCCTGCTTTGGGCAGTATTATTTTAAATTTAATCAAGAACATTTGTGTGCTTATGAATAGGAGGAATTTTATGGCAAGATTTAAAAAAAGAACTGATGGCCGATATCAAGCTTCAATTTCGCTTGGTGTTGGTTCAAATGGTAAAATAGTAAGAAAATATATATATGCTAAGACAATAGCAGAATTAGAGGCAAAATTAGCAGAATCTAAAGTGCTTCATTCGAAAGGTATCGATATTGTAAATAACTCGATGACCTTTAAAGAACTTAGTGAACTATGGTTCAAATTAACCAAATCCAATAAAGAATACAACACTCAAGTCAATGTTAGAAGAATATTAGAGCTACATATATACCCTATTCTTGGTCATTACACTGCAAAGAATATTAAAACATACAATATACAAGATTTAATTAACCTTTTGACTAGTAAAGGATACACTGACACTGCAAGAAAAGCACTACAATATATTAAAGCAATATTAGAATTAGGAGTATATAATGATATTTTGTTAAAGAATGTTGCTAAACCTGTAAAATTGCCTACATTTAAATCAGAACCTCGTAGAGTTATAAACAACTTCGAACGTAACGTTATTGAAACAGTTGCACTTAATCACAAGCACGGAGACATGATCATGACATTTCTATATACTGGAATGCGACGAGAAGAATTAATTGCTTTGACCAAGAAAGATATCGACTTTGAAAATAATTGCATCATCATTAACAAAGCTATCAATTTTATACACAACCAAGCCGTTTTAAAAGCGACAAAAACAAAAAAGAATAGAACTATACCAATAACAACTAAAATTCATAAAATACTCGAACGTCGTTGCAAGCAAAACAATATTTATTTATTTCCAATGTCAAATGGAAAAATGATGTCCGAAACATCATTTTCTGAAGCAATGCTTAGCTTTAGAAAAGCTTGTAACGATTATGTAGACGAATTAAATAAAACCATATCTGATAAAGATGCTCTTAATCCACACATTCATTTTACGGCTTACACATTTAGACATACTTTTTGCACTTTTTTATACTATTCTGGACTAGGGATTAAAGAGGCTCAAGAAATCATGGGACATGCTTCTTCAAAAATGACACTAGATATCTATACTCATCTTGATGCTGAACAAAATCAAAATATAACCACTAAATTAAATTATTATCTTAATAATATTTGACATCATTTTGACATCATAAGCAACGAAAAAATGATGTCAAAACGTACAAAACGGAAAATAATTTATCAAAATTCAGCATTCAAAAAAGCTAGTCAAACAATTGATTTGACTAGCTTTCGTTTATTTTCAATATGGAGCTTCCAACGGGAGTCGAACCCGTGACCTCGTCCTTACCAAGGACGC
>CAKUVH010000014.1 GCA_934695425.1 uncultured Eubacteriales bacterium
TCAAAGGTGAAATAGAAAAATTAAAAACTGAAGAAGAAAAAGTTGATGCTATTAGTAAGTTGTTGCCGAGTATAGAAGATTACAAGCGATTAAAACCGGAGATAGATGCGTTATACCGTAAAGCTAAGGACAAAAAATGGATAAATGAAGATGTCCAAAATGTAACAAGTGCACAGGAATTATTAGACCGTATATCAATTGATGATGAATATAAGAAGAAAGTCGAAGATAAAATAAAAGAATTAAAAACTGAAGAAGAAAAAGTTGATTTAATTAGCAGGTTGTTGCTGAGGTTAGAAAATAAGGAAGATAAGGAAGCTAGAAAAAGATATAAAAATAGATCTATTTTAAGCAGACTTTTACACAAAAAGGAAAGAGACGCCGGAATTGTCAATAGAAATATAAGATCTTCTTTTAAGAATGCCGCTAAGTATATCATGAAATGTGTTTCGAAACCAGATGCGCTTAAATGTTCAGATTTACTTAATAATTTTAGACTTTTGAATAAAGACAAACAATTTAGCGATTGGTATAATTCGTTTAGAGCTTATATGAGTGATAATACTGTAAAAAGATGTGCAGGAAATATTGATAAGAGTGATGATGCAAAAATAAAAGTAGTACTAGGAATATTATTTGCGAGAATGATAGGCTTAGGCGGACCTAACAATATCATTTGCGCGTGTAATGCGCTTAAAGATGGCGGAATAAAAAGAGAAGATAAAGGAGTCATTGCAGATGCTATTAAAATTCGTAAAGCAATCAAAGCTAAATGTGGTAGCGGAGTAGGATATGATGGTTTGAAAACTCAAGTAACGAAATTATGTGTGACTGATTATAAATTTATGACTTTGAATGATTTCGGCGCTGCGCTTGAAGGGCAACAAATTCCTTGGGATCCAGAAAATTAAAAAATAATAGCACAAATTCAAAAGCACGACCATTTATTTGGTCGGCTTTTTGTTTCTTATTTTTGAACAAAATTTATAAAAAATACTTGACTGCATATATATATATATATATAATGAATAATATATTCTGCAATATGTAATTTTAGAAACGAGAGGAATGATAATATGAAGATAAAACTTATCGGATTAAATTGGAGGGATAATCAAACACCTGTTAAGTGGGAAAGTGAAGATGGTAAATATGAATTACGTTTAGGAGCATCAAATGAGATTAGTGAAAGTGTTTTAAATGATGAAAATAAAAAGAAAGAGTTAAAATTAGCGGCTTGCGTAGATTCTGCAATTAACCCAAATGATAAATTTGAATGTGATATTTATAGACGTAATATTACCGGAGATACTCATATTACCAGCATAACATTTGATGCGAACAGAGTGACTCAACTAATTGGAGAGGACGAGACAGGAAAGTTAGTTGCTGTTGTTGATGGTAATACGAAGTGGATTTTAGTAGATGCCGAGACTGAGAGTCAAAAGGAAGGTGGTATCTATTGGAGAAATCAGCTTTTACAAGGAGCTTGGCCTGTGCCGATCTCTTTCTGCGATGAATTAGTAGCAAAGCGAGATGATGGGAGACCCGTTTCCGGTTCTATAAATTTTAAGTATGATAAACGTGATCGGGGAACTCTCGAATTCAAAAAAGACGGAACATTCAAATCGGCTAAAGAAGGAGAGAATGACCCTTCGACAGAAGGAGGGAATGACCCTTCGATCGCCCTATATAATCTGGGGGTAGAATTCAGAAAAGCTTTTTACAGAGAAGTAAAAGAAAGTAATGTGCAAATTTGGAAAAACACTACCAGTATGACTAAAATTTGTGATATCATATATCCTAATTTAAAAAATATTAAAGGGTTCAAAGGGTATTTAAATTCAGATGGTGTTTTAAACGGACTAGGTGAAACTACTTTTGGTGAAAAAATAGGAGTTACTATACCTGAAGGTTATAAAAAACAAGCAGCGTGCTTATTGTATATTCATTTGCTTAACGAAAATAGTCTTAATAGTACCGAAGTGCCTTCGAATAATTTTGGAGGTCAAAAGTTTAACCTCGATCTCAATAGGTATGGTCAGGATCTTAACCAGGAAGTTTTCGAATTTAAATTTTATAATGGATATGGATGGTTATCGGAAAATGGACATTGTTATATATCTGTAAATGGTGGCGAAACAGCTGTATTTGTGGGCTTTACTGTATTGGACAAGTTGATTAAAGATGGCTTTGCTAAATTATATGGATCAGGCAAAAAACCAATGGGCGGTGTTTGTAAATTTGATACGTATGGACAAGTTATTTTTTATGATAATGGTAATATGAAAATAAGTACAATCAAGGGATTGGAAAAAATCAACGATAGGGGAAGGTCAAAATTCTATGAAAGTGCTAAAAAGTTACTTGGATCCGATTTTGGTGCTCAAATAATAGCCTGCAATGGATCGATGAGCACTTTACTTCATAATAATAAGACGATTTTAGATATTGTCGGGGACACAAGTTCAGATAACTATTCCGATTTTGCCTCAAATATAGACAGCTATTTAAATGTAAATAATCCCCAACCTAATATGGAAGATAATTTACAGCAGCAGAATCAGGAAGACGTGCAATATGATTACCAGCAAAGTGCACAAAATAATTTTCAACCGGATAATTTCTATCAACAGAACCAGCAACCCGATTACCAACAGCAAGGTACACAATATGGTTACCCGCAAAGTGCGCAGTATAATTTCCAAGCGAATAATTTCTATCAACAGAACCAGCAAACCGGTTACCAACAGCAAGGTACACAATATGGTTACCCGCAAAGTGGGCAGTATAATTTCCAAGCGAATAAAAATGTTCCTCAAGGAAGGTTTATGTTTTATTTGAATAAAGAAACCGGAGGGATGGAAGCTGAAAATAATGACTGTATAATACGGGTACTACGGAAAGATTACCCTGAACCTATATGTATAAATGATTATCCTGTATTTATGAAAATGCTTTGTGATAAATTAATTAAACTAGAAATTAAATGGAAAAAAGGAGGAACAAAAGATACATCAGGAACTTTGGAACCTTATTTTGACCGTCAACAAGTTAAAATCAATTCCAAAAATAGTGATTTAGATTCAGCGGAATATCAGAGAACAGAACATAATATTCTTGAAGATAAAGAACTAGCAGAAAAATATGATTACGTAAAAGAATACTGTGGCAGAACAGGCATAGATTTCGAAGCAGAAATGCTGAAAAAGTATAACGGGATTAGTGGAAATTTAGAAAACTTGATTAATATCATTTCAAACAATAGCAGGGATAGTGAAGAAGAAGCATGGAAATTAGGAGAGAAATTAGAAGATAAATTCATACAACAGTCTATAGATGAGATTAAAGAACGAGCTATTCCAGCAGAGTTATTAACTCCTGGAAAAGAAGTGAAATCATATAAAAGTGTTGACGATCTCATAGGCGACTTTGATATAGACGAGGAGACTAAGAAGAAAATTTGTGGTTTAGGTTCTGAAGAAAAGAAAATTAATGCCATTAAAAGGTTACTATTGCGCATAGAGAATAGGAGAGCGAACTATAAAAAAAGAAGCCTTCTTGGCAAAATGTTACACCGTAAAGAAAAAAATGCAAATGTTACTAGTAAAAAAATAAACTCATGTTTTAAGAGCGTTGCTAAATATATTGTGAAATGTATAGAGAATCCAAGTTTACTTAAATGTCAAAGTTTACTTAATAATTTTAAGCCTATGTCAGGTAAAAGCAAGTGGGAACCGTGGTATCGTGGATTTAAGGATATTATGATAGATGCTAACATAGAACGATCTATTGTTATTAGCTATTTAAATGTAAGTGATTCTGATCGTATAAAAGCAGTGATAGGAATGCTATTTGTAAGTATGATTGGTTTAGGTGGAGCAAAAAATGTTATTTGTGCATGTGATGCACTTAAGAATGGCGGAATAGATAGCAAAGATAAAAGCGGACCCCTTGCGGATGCTAATGAAATTCGTAAGGCAATCAAAGCTAAATGTAGCGGTGGAGTAGAACGTGATGCTTTAAAAAATTATATAAGAAAATTATGTGTAAATGATTATAGATTTATTACAAAAGCAGGCTTTGACGATACAATCAAATCTCAAAAGGATGGGACGAAAGAGGGCGTCCCGTGGCGTATGGTATGGGAATTAAAAAAGTAAAAAGCACGGTGAAAATGCACCTCTTCGAGAGGTGCATTATTTTTGCTTTGAAAAATATGTAAAATATACAAAATGTTCTTGACAAACAACAATTAATTATTTATAATATATGCAAGATTGAAAATATGTAAGATGTAAACAATTAAATCTTGTCTAAGGTTTTTAAATTGTACATTTAATATATTTTGCGATCTAAAAAGTGATTTAAAATCACAAAATGGGTCAGCCTAATTTCTGAGCGTTGATTAAATTTTAAAATAAAGGAGAGGTAAGTGTTATGGGATATTATGTAAAGAAAGTTCAAGAAGCGAAAAATAACAATAAAGAAGAATATTTTGATCTTTATGAAGGGGTTCCGGGTTCCAAAAGCGAAAAGCTTATAGGTAGACTTACAGATAGAGCGAATCAGGGTGAATCACTGAAAGGAGATATTGTTGGCCCCGGTCTCTACTCTATAGGAAAAATTAAAGAGGGAGATCCGTCTAAGATTAGCAATATTTTGGGTACTGTAAAAGTAGGAGCAGGGCAAAAAGTAACCAGTTATAGGGAGAAGTCAGCAGACAAAAAGGTTGATTTTATAGACGAACCGCACACATATAAATATGAAACACCTAAAGCACCAGAAAACGCTGTAGGAGAGTTTCTGGGTGGACGAGGTGGCAATAGGACACCCGAGCCTGAAACAAAAGCACCTGAAACGAAAGCAGTTGTTGTGAGAGATACAAAGGCCCCGGCTCCTGCTCCTGCGAAAAAAGTTGATGACTATGTACTTTCTTCCAAAGATAGTAAGGATGTTCTTAAAGATTTCGAAGCTATAAAGGAGAGATATAAGTCTCTGGCTACCGAAGCAAAAAATAAAGGTATTACAGATATTCAAGATACTATAAACGGTTCTGGTTTGATAAATGCTCAAGATACGATTACACACTTGCGTACGGTTATATTCAACAAAAATCATGCAGATCCTGAGGAACAAGGAGAGCACGCGAATAAAATGAGTAGAATAGTTGATAGAGCACATACTCAAATCGACGGATATAGAACCGCAAAGGATCTTAAGGATACAGAATTAGAGAAAAAGGCTTGGAAAGATCTCAAAGATATTTATAAAAAAGGCCTTGACGAGATCGAGAGAGAAATGAGCGCTGTTCAGGGGTGGGCTCACTCCCAGAAGAAAGGTCTAAAAAGCTTTTTCACTTCATTATTGGGAATGGAATCTCTTAGTAAGAGAATAGTTAATGCTTGCTTTAAAAAAGTCGGCGCATATTTTAAAGAAAAAAATGGTAAAGACTTTGATCCTTTAGAGTTGTATAAACTATTTAAAGACATGAAGAAAGATGCAAAAGAATGGTATGGAGCTGTCAAATATGCTTTGAGCGAACAAGGTATGAATAAATTTAAAGATAAAGACGTTAAGACAATATCTTTTGTTACAATACTTTTGAGTATGGTGAAGCTTAAGAAGTCCAAGTTTATCATCGAAGCTGAATTAGGATTTGCAAATGGAATTCCTTCTTCTGGTGCTCTTGTATTCGGTGATGATGGAAAAAACAATGATAAGGGAAATGACGGGAAAAATAGTAAAGAAATAGTTCTTTATGGCACTAAAACTGATGCTGAAACAAACAATAAAGCAGTAGTTCCTTATGGTACTAAAACTGACGTTAAGACAAATGGTAAAGAAATACCTTTTTCTGAAATCAAAACATTGTGTAAAAATATAGGAGCATTAGCCGGAAGCTGTGATAAGGTGGAGAGACGTATTAATACCTTTGCTGTTATAAAAACAGACATGGTGGATTCCACAACATACAAGTATATTAAAGAAAATTTGGGAATTAAAGATTAAGAGATGTAAAGTTTTTTAAATATGACTCATAAAAAAGACAAGAAAAAACCGACCCTTTTGGGTCGGCCATTTTATTTTATATTTTGTTTTAAATATTCTTGAATAAATCCATCAAGTTCACCGTTCATGACAGCTTCGACATTGCCCATTTCGTATGATGTTCGGTGGTCTTTCACCAAGGTATACGGCATGAACACGTAGGATCTTATTTGTGAGCCCCAGGCTATTTCTTTTTGAACTCCTTTTATGTCTTCGATTTTTTCAAGGTGTTCGCGTTCTTTTATTTCTATTAACTTGGATTTCAAAATTTTCATTGCTGTGTCTCGGTTTTGAAATTGACTTCTTTCGTTTTGACATGCGACTACAATTCCTGTAGGAATATGCGTCAAACGTACTGCCGAAGAAGTTTTGTTTACGTGCTGACCGCCTGCTCCACTTGCTCTGAATACATCCATTTTTATGTCTTCGGGTGATATATCTATTTTGATTTCATCGTTTATTTCAGGGATAACTTCCAAAGACGCAAAAGAAGTATGCCTTCTTCCCGATGAATCAAAAGGAGAGATTCTCACAAGCCTATGAACTCCGTTTTCTCCTTTTAAAAATCCGTAAGCATTTTCACCTTCTATGAGCAGTGACGCGCTTTTTAAGCCTGCTTCTTCTCCGTCTAAAAAATCTAGCATTTTAACTTTATAATTATGTTTTTCTGCCCATTTGGTGTACATTCTGCAGAGCATTTCTACCCAATCTTGTGCTTCTGTGCCTCCGGCTCCGGAATGAAATGTAAGAATGGCATTTTGGCTGTCGTATTCTCCGGTCAAAAGGGTGGTTAAAGTTTGGGTTTCGAGTTCTTTTTTTAATTTGTTAAAGTCCGCTTGAATATCTTCTATAGATGATTCATCATTTTCTTGACAGGACATTTCTATGAGCACAGATAAATCTTCAAATTCATTTTTTAATTTTTCAAATTCTTTGACCTTGCTTTTTAAACTGCTTATTTCAGTAAGAATTTTCCGGGAGGATTCAGAATTATTCCAAAATTCGGGCTTTCCGGTTTCAAGCTCCAAAGTTTCTAATCTTTTTTTAGAATCGCTTATTTTTAACGCTTCTTCCAAAGATTTTATCTTTGGCTGTAATTTATTTATTTCAATATGCAATTCGTCAAGTTGTATCATGTAATCCTCCCAAAATAAATTTGATTATTTTCCGAATTTTTTATTATATGCTTCGATAGTTTGAGAAATTATTTTGATTGCTTCTTCGCGACCTTTAATGTCGTTAACTACTGTCTTTTTGTTTTCCAGAGTTTTATACACGCTAAAGAAATGTTTCATTTCTTCAAATATATGAGCAGGAAGTTCAGAAATATCTTTATATTGATTATATGTCGGGTCATCCTTAGGTATAGCTATTATTTTTTCGTCGTTGCTTCCGTTATCTATCATCGAAATAAGACCGATAGGATAACATTCTACCAGTGTCATCGGGTATATATGTTGCGAACAAAGCACCAAAACATCAAGCGGATCGCCGTCATCTGCGTATGTTTTAGGAATCAATCCGTAGTTTGCCGGATAGTGGGTAGATGTGTATAAAATTCTATCCATTTTTAATAAACCGGTTTCTTTGTCCAATTCGTATTTTACTTTGCTTCCTTTAGAAATTTCAATTACTGCTGTAAATTTTTCAGGTGTGATTCTTTCTGGGTTAATATCATGCCAAATGTTCATTGATTTTTCTCCTTTAAACTTCTTTATTTTGAATTTTTGTAGCCGTGATGGTGTTTTTCATTAGCATTGCAATAGTCATCGGGCCAACTCCACCCGGGACGGGAGTTATTGCTGAAGCTATATTCTTTACATCATCAAAATCAACATCACCGCAAATTTTTCCGTTTTTATCACGATTTATTCCTACATCTATTATCACCGCTCCCTCTTTGATCATATTTCTCTTTAAAAATTTTGCTTTTCCGACAGCGCAAATTATTATATCTGCATTTTTGCATATTTCACTTAAATTTTTTGTTTTACTGTGGCAGACAGTCACGGTGGCATCTTCGTTTATTAGCATGAACGCAAGAGGCTTTCCCACGATATTGCTTCTGCCTATAATCACGCAATGCTTGCCGGTAAGAGATATATTTTCTCTGTGAAAAATTTCTATTATTCCCGCCGGAGTGCAAGGCAGCAGTTCTGCGTGATTGGTTAAAAGATTGCCTATTGTTGAAGAGTGAAATGCATCTACGTCTTTTTCGGGTAAAATACTTTCAGTTATATTCTTTTGATTGATATGAGAGGGAAGAGGCAGTTGAACAAGAATACCGTTTATTTTTTTATCTTGATTTAATTTTTCTATCAAATTTAGGATTTCTTTTTCAGAAGTGTCTTCAGGAAAATAAAATTCTTCGGAAAAAATTCCAAGCTCGTCGCAACATTTCTTTTTATTTTTTACGTATATTTTAGAAGCGCTGTCTTCTCCTACCAATACAACGGCAAGTCCGGGATTTATCCCTTTTAATTTTAAATTTTCTACTTCTTTTTTCAAATTATTTTTTATATTTTGAGCGATTAATCTTCCATCAATTATCATTTTTTAATTTTACCTTTCTTGACTTTATAAGCTGCCAAATATTAAAATATTAATAAAGCAAAATTTATTATACTATATATTGGAGGAATTTAAAAGTGAAAATTACAAAAGCTGTAATTCCGGCGGCAGGATTTGGAACAAGAATTTTACCGGCAACAAAAGCGATGCCGAAAGAAATGTTCCCAATTGTAGACAAGCCCTCTATTCAATACATTGTGGAAGAGGCCGTTAAATCGGGAATTACAGACATATTGATTATAACAAGTAGAGGGAAAGGTATAATAGAAGACCATTTCGATAAGAACCCCGAGCTGGAATCTATTCTTGAAGAAAAGGGGAAATATGAAGTTTTAAAAGATTTGAGCCCTATAAGCGAAATGGCAAATATATATTTTTTGCGTCAGAAATCGATAAAAGGTCTCGGACACGCAGTAGGGTGCGCTAAATCTTTTGTAGGAAATGAACCGTTTGCGGTTTTGTCCGGCGATGATGTTATAGATAGTGAAATTCCTGTTTGTAAGCAGCTTATTGATGCGTTTGAAAAATATAATCTCCCTGTTGTCGGCGCACAAGAAATGCCCAGAGAAGAGATAGGTAAGTACGGCTCTTTAAAAGTTAAAAATATAGAAAAAAATATTTTTATGTGCACGGATATGATTGAAAAACCTACTCCCGATAAGATTTTATCGTTGTATTCGATTTTGGGAAGGTATATTCTTACTCCGGAAATATTTGAGATTTTGGATGGAACTCTACCCGGATCAGGAGGAGAAATACAACTTACGGATGCTCTCAAGGTTTTGTCGCACAATGATGGAGTCGTTATGGTGGATTTTGAGGGGAAGAGGTATGATATAGGAAATAAATTAGGAGCAATGAAAGCTTCGGTGGAACTTGCTCTTAAACACCCCGAAATTTCCAAACAATTTGCAGAGTATTTAAAGTCTATATGTAAAAATATATAAAAATAAGTAGTGACTAAATTTTTTCAAGTCACTACTTTTTATTATGTTTTAACTCAAAGAACTACGCTTTGAGTAGTTCAAAAACCGCGCGCTAAGCGCGTGAGATTAAAAC
>CAKUVH010000015.1 GCA_934695425.1 uncultured Eubacteriales bacterium
GTCTGTTGGTAAGCATACAAAGCTGACCGCACGGTTTTAATAATTCGATTTTTATATTCACATAACAGAAAGCGTCATAATAATGAATTTTATAAAAAATATTCATTATTATGACGCTTTTTTAATATTAAATTAAATAATCTTCCTATTTTTATTATCAGATATTATCAGAACACTTTAAAAGTGTCACGGTATTAGTAGCAACAACCTAACAACCCTTGCTACTAATACCTTTTTGCTCAAAGCTAATTATTGTATCTTAATCTTTATCACCGCTTTCACTCCACTTCCATCTGTTGCCATAGCTGTTATTTTTATATTCTTTCTTTTTGCAGATTTTTTTGTTCTTACAACACCTTTCTTATCTACAGTTGCATACTTGCTATTACTTGATTTCCATAGAATTTTCGTATTTGCCTTTTTAGTAGATGTTACCTTTGCTTTTAACTTTATTTTTCCTCCCGCATTTACCTTCTTTTTCCCCGTCAAAGAAATCTTCTTTACAATTCCTTTCATGGATTTAATTTTCCATGTTGCTTTACTTCCACTATTATCCATTGCCGTTGCCGTAATTATAACCTGTTTGCCAGCAGTTCCCTTCTTAACTAGAACCTTACCTGTTTGAGTTACTGTGGCTATCTTCGTATTACTTGATTTCCATAATAACTTTTTATTATCAGCATTGGCAGGAAGCACTGTTGCTTTTAATGAAATTTTCTTTCCCTGAGCTATTTGTTTTGAAATGCCTGATATTTTAATACTCTTAACTTCATTTGTTTTTATTACTGGTTTTGTATTTGGCGCATCATCTTTTCCTGGCAAATTATCAGTAGCTTTTTCCTTTATTATGATGTTTATCACCTTTGAAATTCCTGTATAATTTGCAGATTCTTTCGCACTAATTTCTATTCTGGTACTTCCTTTTCCTTTTATAGTTACAATTCCCGATTCTGATACTTCTACTATTTCTTTATTGGCACTTTCATATGTTAGCTTTCCTCCGCCTGTCACTGATGCCCCAAGTACAAATGGTTCATCTCCATAATTTTTTACAATAGTATTTTCAACTGAAATCTCAGGTTTTGCTTTTATAATCTGGAATGTTATTGTTTTTTCCCCTGATACTTTATCTGAAGTTCCCTTAATAGTTACGGATGCTATACCGACATTTACATTGTCTTTATACGTTAATGAATAATCTTTTCCGGTAACAAAATTATTAATCGTTACTTTAGGTTCTATTTCTTTTCCTGTATAAGCAAAGCTATCTTTCTCCAAATTCACAGTAACTTTTTCCAAATCTATACTTTTCATTTCAAAATTGCTTACTGATTCACTTTTAGAAACAAGAGTAAAATCACTGTTATTAATTATGGAATTTTCATCACTTAATTCTTTTGCTTTAACATATACAACTTCACCTTGTTCTACACTCTTTTCAAATGAAATACTTTTTCCTTTAGCTACATCAATAGAACTGATCGTTTTGGTTTCTAGAACATTTTTCCCTTCAAAGTCTTTACAAAGCGAAACTTCTACATTGTTCACTGTTTCTAAGCCTCTATTTGCGATATAAGCAAAAACCATTGTTTTTTCATCTACTTTTTGCACTTTTACATTTTCTACTGATATATCTTTTTTTCGAAGTATAATTTGTGCTTTGTTGTCGGAAAGATCAATATCATTTTTCTCCTGTGGAATAACTTTTACAGTATATCCAGAAGGTATATCAGCTATATTTTCTGGAAGTGTGTAACTTAAGAAAAGGCTATCACTTTCTCCCGGTTTCAGCTTTAGATTTACCAATTCTGATTGTAATTCTTTTTCTCCATCATAAATAGAAATCTGCGCCTTACCTATGGTTGCTGTTCCACTATTTCTCACATTAACTGTAATTTCTAACTCTCGGTTTGGTGACAATGTTGCCTCCTGATAATCTGCTTTTTCTATAGACAAATTACACTTTCTATCAACACTATACATCTGTAAATCAGCCTGTCCATATGTATTTTCCTGCATTTCAATTTGATTTGCTATAAATTCTACTTTGCCATCTTCGTTGATTATTCCACTTAATTTAGGAATATATCCATCTGTTTTCACTACTTCAGTTGGAGCACTCCAGCCATATTTATCTTTATACGATGCATAAATTGTAGTTGTGTTATCGTCATTTAATTTAGTGTATAAAATGACTTCATCGTTTCCATTAGATATTATATTATAACGGTCACTTCCTTCGTTTATATCTATATTATTTTTACCATCTGTTATCTGCCCATTTTTGTACCAATAAACCTTTCCACCTGATATCTGCGGTTTAGTATCTGCTACATTATTGTCTGTCACTTGTTCTAAACCATTTTCAGATATCTTAAAGATTTCTTTATCTTCTATAGTGAAATTATTCTGGTCTGTATCTTGAGAAAAGTATACTTCTAATTTTCCATCATTATCGTTTACACAAATCCCATCTACAGAACCAAGATTATCCTTTAATTTCTCTATAGTCCAATTTCCATTATTCAAAAAGGCTTTATATATACTCGCTTCTCCAGTCTGTTGTAAAACATCCCCTTCTGAATTTTGAACCCATACTACAGTTGGTTTTCCATTTACTACAGTAATATCTGGAAGAATATCTGCCATATTATTTGTTTCTATATTGGATATATTTTTAAATTTTTCAGTAGCAACATCAAATTCAGCAAATACTACATCCATTGATTTACAATAGTCTTTAAATGTGTCATTTTTATCCAACACTTTATTTGCATTTATCCAAACCAAATATACCGCATTGTCTATTTTCTTTAAAACAGGATACATATCTGCTGTCTTATCATCCTGAACAACTTGAGGCTCACTCCAGGTTATTCCGTCAAATACACTATAATAAAGTGTACTTCTGTTTGCTTCAACTGGTCTGTTACTTTCTCCCGAATCATCTACCCATACCATAAGTTTTTTATTATTGTCTAGGGCAATTAACTGTGGTTCTGAAAAAGTATATGTATTCGTTTTAAACTGACTTAGATTTACTATTTCATTCTTAGAAGATCGACTCCGTCTCTGTTTTGCCGTTTTATTTGCTGTAAATTTTGAAGATTCTTCTAAATAATCTCTTGATAATTGTTTCCATTCCTGCTGTTTATTATTTTGAGCCATTTTTAAAGCTTTTTGTCCAGATATTTTTCCATTTTTAGGGAAAAACTGTTTATCTTTTAATAAATAATATTTATCACCCGTTAAAGTCACAAGACTGCCAGAAACCCATGAACCAATCTCACACTGTAATAATTCTATTTTATAATCCGCATATAGTTCCATTTTGTCTAAAGCAAATGGTGCAATTTGCCCATCTGCATGTATTGTTCCTGTACCTTTAACGCCAAGAGAGGCTACGCCAGAAACGCCTGCTGCAGTTTTAGCTCCCAGAGATATTGAAGCATTAGATTTTAAAGGTGCAATAACTGCTCCTTTTTCATCATATTCTGGTTCAAATTTCATATTGAGTCCCATTTTTGCCTTTAATTCCATCATCCAATACCACGGAATTCCCTGTGCAAAATGCTGTCTTGTAAGGGAAACTTTCCCTTCCAGATCCGAAAGTACTCCAGTATCTGTAAACTGAATATCAACAATCTTTCCTTCTGAATTTATTTTATAAGTTCCTTCTACATATCCAATTAAATCTGTATTCACAGAAATAGCGAATTGACTCGCACCACCCACAACTTTGTTTCCCGTTTTTTCCAGACTCTTTTTAAGATCTTTAATAGAACCATCTGCAATGAATTCTGTTTTCATTTCCTTAATTGCAGATTGTACCTGATCAAAGATAACCGTTTTCTTAGTTCTATCATCATCTTTAAACTTAATGCCAAGCGTTCCCTTAAATGTACCCTCATTAATAGTTGTTGGTTCATAGGACATTTCTACTGGAACGGCATCGCTAAACAAATCAAAGGATAAATTTGCACCTGCCCATACTTCATTTTTTTCATTTTCTTCTGTGTTGGTTCCTGATGCCTTTTCTCCACCATCGATAGATAAGTTAGAGGCAGATGTTTCATACACATCCAAATATAATTCCTGTGACCAACTGTATCCGTTTGTACTCTCCCAACAAAGATATACTTTTCCTGCTGACCTTGATAATTTACCCCCTAATATTAATTCTGTATTTTTTCCTTCTTTTAAATTAATTATTGTATTTCCCTGTTTTAAGTAAATCTTTCCTTTTGGGCATCCATTCCAGTTAATATCTACGTACATATCATAGCTCTGCATTTTATTTTCAATGACTGACAAATGAGATGCAACTAAATTTACATATTGGCTTTGTCCACTCTGTTTAGCCACAGCAAATTGTGCAAACGCTCCGTCTGTGTCATTAGGATATAATACTGCCTCATGACAACTATAAACTAATTCTTCTGGTATATTACATCTCATATATCCATTCTTTGTGATATACACCTCATTTGCTTTTTCTTTTGGAATATCAGCTTCCGCTCTGAACTTATCGCCTGTATTTTTTATGCTATCCCCAACATGCAAATCAAAGTTTCTGGTATAAGATTTATACTTATCTCCTTTGCACCAAATGTCATACCAGGTAGTTGTTTGCGAAAAATATGATTCTTCTAATTTTATTGATAAATATATTTTTAATTTCTCTACAATTTTATTGTTAGAATCTATCAAAACTACATATATATTTTTAGATGGTAAAAATATGTCCCCGGGTTTAATATCAACAAATGCCCCTCCTTTATTTTCCAAAATTACTTTATTCTCTTGTACTAGCTCTACTGTTCCCGGCATCGCGTCCCCCCAATCGGCCGAAACAAGTATTGAAACTTCTTCTTTAGAGGTAACCATTATTTCTTGCTGTTCTTTTCTGAGATTATAACTTTTATCTCCTTTTTTTAAGGTTACTTTGGTATTAGTGTTTGATGTTCCACTTTCATTTGTATCCTGTGCAATCAAACCAAGATTTACAATATCAAATCCTGGAGAATCTCCATCTAAATCTCTACCTACTATTTTTACCCCAACTATATAATCGTCTATATCATGTAAAAATACTGTATGATAACTCTTTTTTTCATAAACTGTGTCAATATAAATTAAATCCCCTGATAATGTTTCAACATAAATATCTGCCCTCTCATTCATATCACCAGTTGTAGTCATTACAATAGCAGAATTGTCAGGACATAATAATGGTTTCTTAAATCCCAATGTTACATAAGAATCTTTAGGCAATGAAACAAAAATTTTTTTATTTTTCTTTCCCAAAAAAGCATCTTGCACATTAACTTCTCTATGCCCATTTTCGTCAAGATATCCCCCATAAAATGAATTATATTTCTCATTCTCTGGTTTGGTATAACTGCTTTCCAAAATTTTATTTGGTTCTTCGTAATCACATAAAACTCCATAGTTTATTTTTATATCTGTACCCTGTACATTTGGGTCTTTTATTAGTATTTTTTCATACTCTGTATTTGTTCCTTCATAAAAAATATTATTTATAGAACTCCCTTCAAAAGCATTTTGTTCTATATTTTTCAATGTTTTACATACCGAAACATTCTCTAACGCTTTACATCCATAAAAAGTATCTTCATTTATGGTCTCTACCTTTTCTGGAATTTTCACAAACTGTATTGATGTGCAATAACAAAAAGCATTTTGTTCTATATCTTCTACTTTTTCTGGAATTTTTAACGCAAGTAAAACACTGCAATTATAAAACGCATACCTCCCTATCTTTAACAACGACTCTGGTAATTGAACATCTCTAAGCTTATTACAATTGCTAAATCCAAAGTCAGGAATTTCTGTTATCCCTTCTGGCACAGTAACTGATACTAAATTATCGCAATTAATAAATATACTTCCCTGATTTCCTAAACCAGTATTTCCAGTATTGCTTGGACATTCTTTCCATCCTGCCGGAATATTTATTTCTTCTAAATTCGTACAATTTGCAAAACATTGATACCCTAACTTTGTTACGGTATCCGGTACTTTAATTTTTTTCAATGATTTACACCCGTCAAAAGCAAATGAATTTATATCTGCTAAATTCTCTGACAATTGTATTTCAGTCAGAGCACTACATCCACAAAAAGCTGATTTTTTTAACACTGTGACTGTATCGGGTATATTAACATTTACAAGTCTTGAACAACCAAAAAATGTGTGATTTTTTATTTGTGTTAATCCCTCTGGCAAAATAATCGTCTCTAAATAGTTAGCCCCGCAAAAACCAAATGATGGAATTTGATTCATTTTGGCATTAATACTTATCTTTGTAAGTTTTTTACATCCCTCAAATATATGTCCTGTATTATCTGCATTAATATCTCCCGATGTGCTAGCTGTTGGGCATTCTTTCCAACTTAATGGAATATTAATTTCTGAAAGCTGCGTACATTCTGCAAAACTCTGATAACCTATTTTCTCTATGCTATCTGGCAATTCTATTTGAGACAGTGAGCTACATCTATAAAATGAAAACAATGCCAGTTCGGTTATTCCCTCCGATAATGAAACTTCTTTTAAAGAGCCACAATAACAGAATGCCGATTTTCCTATATAACTAACTCCTTTTGGTATATTTATACTCTTCAAACTTCCGCAATCATAAAATACATGATTAGGGATTGTTTTCAATGTTTGAGGAATATTAACTGTTACCAAATAATTACTTTTACAAAATCCATACGATGGAATTTTTTCTATTCCCTCTGGTACTGTAATCTCTTTTAAACTCTTACAATCTTCAAATATATGTCCACAGTAATCTGCACTAATATCCCCTGATGTGCTGGCTGTTGGGCACTCTTTCCAATTTAACGGAATATTAAGTTCTGAAAGCTGCGTACATTCTGCAAAACTTTTATAACCTATTTTTTCTATACTATCTGGGAGCTTTATTTTTTGCAAAGAACTACATTTATAAAATGAAAACAATGCCAATTCGGTTATTCCCTCTGATAATGAAACTTCTTTTAAAGAGCCGCAATAACAGAATGCTGCTTTTCCTATATAACTGACCCCTTCTGGCACATCTATCTTTTCCAAATTTCCGCAATTATAAAATGTATGATTTCTTATTTCTTTTAGTGTCGTTGGTAAATTAACTGTTATTAAATAGTCACTTTTACAAAATCCAAAGGATGGTATTTCTTCTATTCCTTCGGGAATTGTAATTTCTTTTAAATTTTTGCAGCCTTCAAATATATGTCCACAATAATCTGAACTAATCTCCCCATTTGTGCTGGATGTAGGACATTCTTTCCAACTTAATGGAATATTAATTTCTGATAATTGTATACAATTTGAAAATGCCTGAAAACCTATTTTTTCTATACTGTCTGGTAAAGTAACCTTATTCAGCTTTTCACAATTTGAAAATGCATTTTTTCCAAGATTATTTATTCCTTCTGGCAAAATAACTTCTTCTAACTCTACTAAATTTGAAAATGCATAATCTCCTATGGATGTAACTCCTTTAGGCACACTAATCTTTTTTATTATGTTAGCAACTTCACTCCACGGTGTCTCCGATGCTTTACTATAATCAGGCATCTTACCTGTTCCTTCAAATCTAAGAAGTCCTGTTTCTTTCTCCAGAGACCATTCCAAATCCCCACAGCTACCTGTTATTTTATTCTCTGCATCTATCTGGCTATTTGCAGTATCCACCGCCCCTTTATTTAACGAGAATGTCCGTACAGCATTCTTGTCATATGCTTTTTGGTCTATATCTGGTGCATCTTTCTTCTGGATTCCTGTTCCTTCTTTTTTCTTTCTTTGCATCTCTGGCATTCCAATATCTGATGCAATTCCTTCTATTTCTGCATCCTGACTCTCATCCTGTTGATTGTCCTGATACTTTGCATTATTTGAAGATGGCACTTCTTGTCCCACCTCATTACTGACGGAATAACTATCTCCATCTTTACTTTCTTTAGCACTAACAATATTCGGATTAAACAAACCGCTTGTCATTATTACCGACATTATTATACACAACCATTTTTTCCCTCTTTTTCTCATTTCTTTCCTCCTCATCTTGTAATTATATATATAAAAAAATTATAATGTTTTTAATTGCATTTAGCAATATGTTTGGTCTAACTGGTCGTTTTTACGACACTTTTGGTTTTTTATGTCTTTGTAAAACAAAAGAAGCACAGAGCCGGTCTTTCAACCAACTTTGTGCTACTCTACTCTTAATCCTGATTTTCTTCCTGCATCTGCTTTCTTTTTCTCTTTTTTTCTTTCTGAATCTCTCTTAACTTTCTGAAAAATACAGAAAGCATTTCCGAACATTCCTCCTGAAGTACTCCTCTTTCAACCTGCACCTGATGATTAAACTCCTGCATTTCA
>CAKUVH010000016.1 GCA_934695425.1 uncultured Eubacteriales bacterium
TTTGTCCTTTGTGTTCATTACTTTTGTTCTGCTTATTATTTATTCAGTTTTTTATGTGCTTTCTATTGTCTCCCTGGGTTCGCTTTATGCGAATCCTTTCTTCTTTTTTATTAGTTTTTTGGCTCCCTAAGCTGGGAGCCTTTTTTTATTTATTTTTATTATTAAATCTTCTTTCGGTTTCTAAAAATTTTTCAATTGGAATATTTTTTTTGCTGACAGTTTCTTCGTATGGATTTTCTTTACTTGGATTAAACCTAAAGAGTTTCCAGTAACCTGATTCCACGGCTTGTTTTGCGGAAAGTAAAGAATTTTTCATACCGCCTTTTATTCCGTGATTTATACATGGGGAATAGGCGATTATAATAGATGGCCCTTCGTAATTTTCCGCTTCTTCAAATGCCTTTACACATTGAGCGTAGTCCGCGCCTAAAGCCACTTGGGCAACGTAAACATATCCGTATGTCATTGCGATCGCAGCTAAATTTTTCTTCGGAGTTTTTTTGCCTGCTGCAGCAAATTGAGCTATCGCTCCTTTGGGCGTGGATTTTGAAGCTTGACCGCCGGTGTTCGAGTACACTTCCGTATCAAATACAAGTATATTCACATTTTCGCCCGAGGCAATCACGTGGTCTAACCCACCAAATCCTATGTCATATGCCCATCCATCTCCGCCAAAAATCCAAACGCTTTTCGTATTGACATCATTTTCGTTTTCAAGAATATTTGTCGTCAATTTTTGGTCAACGTCTATATCATTCTCGCTATTTTTTAGATATGATATTAATTTACTTGCAAAAATATAGTTTTCTGAGGAATTATTTTTTGTCTCTAAATATTTTTCGCATATATTTTTTAATTCTAAGTTTTTGGTAGAATCTTTTATAGAATCAATAACTTTGTTTATTTTATTCTTTTTTATTTTTTGAGATAAAAATATTCCATATCCAAATTCGGCATTATCTTCAAATAGTGAATTCTGCCACGCCGGGCCTTTTCCGCTCGAATTTGTCGTATATGGTGTCGAAGGGAATGAGCCACCCCAAATCGAGGAACATCCTGTCGCATTGGCTATAATCATTCTATCTCCGAAAAGTTGAGTCGCGAGTTTTGCGTATGGAGTCTCGCCACAACCTGCACATGCACCGGAAAATTCTAATAATGGTTTTTTGAATTGACTTCCTTTTACGGTTTCGCGCTTAAATTTCTCGAATATTTCGGCTTTTTCAGGAATGTTTTCACAATATTCAAATGCTTTTTGAGAATCATAATTCACAGGGACCATCGATAGAGCTTTTTTTCCTCTCATTCCCGGGCAAGCTGCAACGCAATTTTCACAGCCGGTACAATCTTTATCAGAAATTGTTATCGAAAAATTCAAATTCGGAAATCCAATCATTTTTTTGGATTTTAAATCCTTGGGAGCATTTTCAATTTCACTATCATTTAAAGCGTGAGGACGAATAACCGCATGCGGACATACCAATGAACAAATCCCGCATTGAATGCAATTTTCGGGAATCCACTCCGGCACAAAACTTGCCGTTCCTCTTTTTTCGAAAGCTGCGGTTCCGGGAGGTATTTTTCCGTCTGCATATTCAATGAATTTCGAAACAGGCAAATCATTTCCCGATAATTTGGTTATCGGGTCGGCGACATTTTCAAAAAATTTCTTGAGCTCTGAATTTTTTATATTTTTGTTGTCCGAAAAATTATTTTCATCTGATATATCATTCCAAGAATCCGGAACATCTATCTTATTTAAATTTTTCATACCCGCTTCAGCCGCATCATAATTGATTTTTACGATAGATTCACCTTTTTTTGAATAGGTCTTTGCGATGGCTTCTTTTATTAAATTAAGGGCTCTGTTTTCTTCCAATATTTTTGTTATTTTGAAAAAAGCAGATTGCAAAGTCGTGTTTACTCTTCCGCCAAGTCCCAAATTCCTGCTTATGTTTGCAGCGTCTATGGTGTAAAAATTGATATTATTTTTTGCAATATATTTTTTAATTTTTCCGGGCAAAAATTTATCAATTTCTTTTTCGGTCCAATCACAATTCAGAAGAAAACTTCCGCCGGGCTTCAAATCTTTTATCATGTCATATTTATTGATATATTCTTTCGTATGACATGCCACGAAATCCGCTTTATCAACATAGTAAGTGGATTTTATAGGTGCATCGCCAAATCTTAAATGGGAAATGGTCAATCCGCCTGATTTTTTAGAATCATACTGAAAAAATCCTTGAACATATTTTTCGGTGTTGTTTCCTATTATTTTTATTGTGTTTTTAGCTGCACTTATAGTGCCGTCCGAACCTATTCCCCAGAATTTGCACGAGAATGTCCCTTCAGGTATAGTGTTTACTTTTTTTCCTATTTCTAAGGATAGATTAGTCACGTCATCTTTTATTCCTATTGTAAATCTAGTTTTTTTATTTTTCGAACTCATATTATCATATACAGCGATTATTTGCTCAGGAGTAGTGTTTTTTGAGCTTAAACCATATCTACCCGATAATATTTCTAAATTATCAAATTTTGATCCTTTAAGCGCTGCTACGACGTCCAAATATAATGGTTCTCCGATAGACCCGGGTTCCTTTGTCCTGTCAAGTACTGATATCATTTTTACGGACGATGGCAAAGAATTTAAAAGATGTTTTACAGAGAACGGCCTATAAAGATGTACTTTTACAAGTCCTACTTTTTCTCCTTTGCTTATCAAGTAATCGATGGTTTCTTCGATTGTTTCGCATACCGAACCCATTGCAATTATTATTTTTTCTGCGTCAGGTGCTCCGTAATAATTGAACAGTTTATAATCTGTACCCGAAAGAGCGTTTATTTTATTCATGTAATTTTCAACGGTTTCCGGGATTTTATCATAAAAAATATTACAAGCTTCTCTGTTTTGAAAATAAACATCGTCATTTTGAGCCGTACCTGCAATGAGTGGGGAATTGGAATTCAAAGATCTGTTTTTAAACTCTTGAAGAGATTTTTTATTTACCAATTTTCCCAAATTTTCATAGTCTATAAGTTTTACTTTTTGAATTTCGTGAGATGTCCTAAATCCATCAAAGAAATGCAAAAACGGCACTCTGCTTTCAATTGCGCTCAAATGTGCAACGCAACCCAAGTCAAAAGCCTCCTGAGGGATGTTTGAAGCTAGCATCGCATATCCTGTTTGACGGCAGGCATATATGTCGGAATGGTCTCCAAAAATGGATAACGCATGCGCAGCCACCGTTCTGGCCGCAACATGAATAACTCCCGGGAGCAATTCTCCCGCCATTTTGTACATATTCGGTATCATAAGCAAAAGCCCTTGCGAAGATGTAAATGTTGTTGCAAGTGCACCGGCAGAAAGAGCGCCGTGAACTGCTCCCGCAGCCCCGGCTTCAGATTGCATTTCGGCGACTTGAACTTCTTCTCCGAATATATTTTTTTTGCCCGATACAGAATTTTTATCTGTCACATCAGCCATTACAGATGACGGCGTGATGGGGTATATGGCGGCAACTTCCGTAAAAGCGTATGCTGCATTTGCTGCGGCCGTATTGCCGTCCATAGTTTCTATCTGTCTTTCTTCACTCAATTTTTTTACCTCTCTTTTCCTAACCAATTTATTAAAAATTCTCTTGTTAAATTAATATGCCTTTGCCCAATACACAAGATGCTTGGCGTCTTTTCCGCAGATAGCGCATTTTTCGCCTGTTTTTTCTTCGTTATCACGAATACATCTCGAAGTAAACGCAGTTTCTTCTTTGGATTTTTTCTCGCACTCTTCGCTTCCGCACCACATGGCTTTTATGAATCCGGGTTTATTTTTAGCAATGTTTTTGAATTCTTCGAAATCCTTTGCCGTGTGAGTCATTTCGATTCTTCTCTTGAGTGCATTTTGGTACATTTCATCGTGAACTTTCTTTAATAAATCAGGTATTTTACTTTCGAGTTCATCAAGCGATACTATTATCTTTTCTAAATTATGTCTAAGCACTATTACACATTGATTTTTTTCGATATCTTTAGGCCCGATTTCTATTCTCAGCGGAACGCCGCGCATTTCATGCTCAGAAAATTTCCATCCCGGAGATTTATCTGAATCATCAATTTTAATTCTGCAAATATTTTTCAGCTTATTTTGTATTTCTTCGGCTTTTTCCAACACGCCTTCTTTGTGCATTGCTATAGGAATGACTATCACTTGAACAGGAGCGATAGCAGGCGGAAGAACCAATCCTCTGTCGTCTCCGTGTACCATTATTACCGCACCTATCATTCTTGTAGTGCTTCCCCATGAAGTTTGGTACGGGTTTTCCGGCTTATTTTCTCTGTTTTGAAATTCTATTCCAAAAGCTTTTGCAAAATGATTCCCGAAATAGTGGCTGGTAGCTGATTGTAGGGCTTTTCCGTCGTGCATCAGAGCTTCGATAGTATAAGTTGCTTCTGCGCCGGCAAATTTTTCGCTTTCTGTTTTTTGACCTTTTATCGCAGGAATAGCAAGTGCGTTTTCAAAAAATTCAAAATATACATTAAGCATGCGCAGCGTTTCTTCCTTGGCTTCTTCGGGAGTTTCGTGCAAGGTATGACCCTCTTGCCATTGAAATTCAGTCGAACGAAGAAATGGGCGAGTGGTTTTTTCCCAACGCACAACATTACACCACTGATTGTATAATTTTGGTAAATCTCTCCAAGAATGTACTACTTTTGCGTAATGCTCGCAGAAAAGAGTTTCGGAAGTAGGCCTTACGCAAAGCCTTTCTTGTAATTTTTCATTTCCTCCTTGAGTAACCCAAGCAACTTCCGGCGCAAATCCTTCGATGTGGTCCTTTTCTTTTTGCAGGAGGCTTTCAGGTATAAAAACCGGCATGGATACATTCTGGTGACCTAGTTCTTTAAATCTTTTGTCCATAATAGACACCATGTTTTCCCATATTGCATATCCGTAAGGCTCAATCACCATGCAGCCTTTTACGCTTGAGTAATCCATAAGTTCAGCTTTTTTTACGATATCGGTGTACCATTTCGCAAAGTCCTCGTCCATGGACGTGATCTCTTCAACTTGTTTTTTATCTTTACTCATAAAAATAATCCTTTCAATTTTTTTAAACTCTATATTATTATACTTCAACAGACATATAAATTAAAGGAAAAGTTAATTCAATACGATTATATAAAAATCCAAAATCGAGATAAAAAGAGAAAACACATCAATAAACAAAGAAAAACAGAGATAATAACAATTCAAATTAATTTTTTATTGACACCCCATGCCTCTAGATGATAAAATTAATATGTCAAAAAAATAATAAATTATTTAGGAGGAAGATCGATGTCTACATACATGCCAAAATCAGGCTCAGTAGAACGCAAGTGGTACATTCTTGATGCCGCCGGAAAGCCGCTCGGAAGAGTAGCAGTTCAAGCAGCGAATTTACTTCGCGGAAAAAATAAACCGATTTATACGCCCCATGTTGATTGTGGTGATCACGTTATTATCATTAACTGTGAAAAAGCAGTACTTACAGGTAATAAACTTACTCAAAAATATCACTATCATCACACCGGATATGTCGGAAATCTTAAGAGTGTGAGATACGACACATTAATGAAAACTCATCCGGAAAAAGCTATGCACATGGCTGTTGAAGGAATGCTTCAAGACAACGCTTTAGCAAGAGCTCAAATCGTAAGACTTCGCACAGTAGTGGGTTCAACTCACAAGCACGAAGCTCAAAAACCAGAATTATGGACTGATATGGGGGGAAATAAATAATGTATAATACAACTCCTTTCTTTTACGGAACCGGAAGAAGAAAACATTCCGTAGCAAGAGTAAGACTTTACAAAGGTACAGGTAAAATCACAGTTAATGGAAGAGATATAGACGAATATTTTGGACTCGAAACTTTAAAAGTTATAGTTCGTCAACCTTTGGCTCTTACCGAAAGTGAAGCAAAATTTGATATCGTCTGCAACGTAACAGGCGGCGGTGTTGCCGGTCAAGCAGGCGCAATAAGACACGGTATTTCACGTGCGCTTTTGGAATGTGATTCTGAAAAATTCAAAATGAGCCTCAAAAAAGCAGGCTTCTTAACACGTGATCCAAGAATGAAAGAACGTAAAAAATATGGTCTCAAAAAAGCAAGAAAAGCTCCACAATTTTCAAAGAGATAATATTATATATTTATTTTGTGTGGATGATTCGTTTGAAAAAGGTGGTGTGGATTGGGCTGAAAATTTGCCCGCATAATTTATGAATGATTATGTAATAATGACTGATTCAACTATAGATTTGAATACGGATTTAGCTGAAAGCCTGGAGCTTAGCGTTATTCGTATGACAGTTTGTGTTGACGATAAGACCTTTTCAGATAATGAACTTACCCCAAAAGAATTTTATAATAAACTTAGAAATAAATCTGTTTCTTCAACTTCTCAGATAAATCCCTCTGTGTTTGTCGAGTACTTTACTGATATAGTAAAAACCGGAAAAGACATTTTATATATATGTTTTTCTTCAGGACTTAGCGGTATGTATAATTCGGCAGTTTTAGCGGCCGAACAAGTTCAAAAAGATTATCCCGGAAGAAAAATTTTGGTAATTGATTCTCTTTCGGCTTCGATAGGCGAAGGATTGCTGGTTTACCACGCAGCTACGAAAAAGCTCGCGGGAGCCGGTATGGAAGAGGTTGCAGAGTGGGTGGAAAAAAACAAACTTAAAGTTTGCCACTGGTTTATGGTTGATGATCTTAATCATTTGTGTCGAGGAGGGCGACTCTCTCAGGGTGCTGCATTTTTCGGAAGCATGATGAATATAAAACCGATTTTAAGTGTTGACAATGAGGGAAAATTGAAAGTAGTTTCAAAAGTACGTGGAAAGTCCAAAGCAATGGATTACATCCTCAAGCAGATTGAAAACTGTGCACAAGATGTGGAAAATCAAATCGTTTTAGTGGGCCACGCAGATTGCGAGGAAAATGCAAAAATTCTTGCAGATATGATATTTGATAAATTTAAACCGAAAGATATCATAATAAATAATTTAGGTGCGGTTATAGGTTCCCATGTGGGTCCCGGCATGTTTGCCGCAACATTTTTAGGGAATAAGCGATAAAAATTTAAAGAGGAGGAAAATTTAAATGCCCAATATAAAATCAGCTAAAAAAAGAGTAAAAGTTACTAAGATTAAGACTGAAAGAAACAAAGCTTATAAATCCGAACTTAGAACTTTGATTAAAAATGCTATGGTTGAAGGCGAAGTTGAAACCGGAGAGGCTGTCAAACGCGCTATTAAGAAAATTGACGAATCAGTTTCTAAAGGCATTCTTCATAAAAATACAGCTGCTCGTAAAAAAGCTGCGGTTATTCGTAAATGCAGAGCAAAATAGTATTTTTTATTTAAAATAATTTTTAAAGTCCTCGGGATTACCGGGGACTTATTGTTTTCCAATTATTGAAATAAATTATTTAAAATTTATATAAAAAAAATAACTTGACAATATATATATATGCATATATAATAGTTTTTGAACAACAAAAGTAGTTCAAAAAAATTATAAAGGAGTGTTTATTATGGCAGAAACAAATTTGGAAAAAAACATCATTTCAGAGGCTGATTTAGAACAAGCAGCAGGAGGCTTGAAACTTGATAAAAGTACCCTTAAAAAAGCCTTAATCGGAGCCGGAGTTTTGGCAGCAGGCGCAGGAGCTGCAGCAGGTGGATATTACATCTACAATCACTATGATAAAAAATCAGATGAAGATACAGTATATCCTCGTGACATCAAAGAACTCTTCTCAGAAAAATAAAGTAGTTTAAAAAAATTATAAAGGGGTGTTTATTATGGCAGAAACAAACATGGAAAAAAACATCATTACAGAGGCTGATTTGGAAAAAGCAGCAGGAGGCTTGAAAATAAGCTCAAGCACACTTAAAAAAGGCTTAATCGGAGCCGGAATCTTGGCAGCAGGCGCAGGTGCAGCAGCAGGTGGATATTACATCTACAATCACTATGATAAAAAATCAGATGAAGATACAGTATATCCTCGTGACATCAAAGAACTCTTCTCAGAAAAATAAAGTAGTTTAAAAAAA
>CAKUVH010000017.1 GCA_934695425.1 uncultured Eubacteriales bacterium
TTGACCTCTATGTGAGAAAAATAATAGAACTCGTTGCCATGTATCAGGCTTCTTCGGTGGTGTTGGCGCATAATCATCCGAGTGGCGTTGCAGTACCTTCCAGAGAAGATCTCGCTTCAACTCGTTATATAAAGGGAATCCTTCGCAATATGCAAGTTAATTTGCTGGATCATTTGATTATTGCCGACAGAGATTTTATTTCTATTCGTGAATCCCTCATGGCGTTTGATGAAGAACTCGAGGACTAATTATATATGTCGCGTGATGAGTTTATAAAAAAATTATGAAATATTTGTAATATTCAAAAACACGCTTGACTTTTTTGTACATAATTGATAAATTATAATCGCATACAATTATTTATGTGATGGAGGTATAATTATGGACAATCAAAAAGTTGAACAATTCTTGGCTGCAAACGGAAAATTTTTCCCGGCGGAAAAACTCCCATTATAAAACAAAGATTACTCGATGCTGACGAAAGCAAAGCCGCAGTCATCCAGTGTATAGATTTTAAAGACCCAACAATGTTGCTCGTTATTTCAATTTTGGTGGGCGCTTTGGGTATAGACAGATTTATGCTTGGAGAAGTCGGACTTGGAGTTGCAAAATTGTTAACAGCCGGCGGTTGCGGAATTTGGACCATCGTTGACTGGTGTATAATTACCAACAAAACTAAAGAGTATAATTATAATGAATTAATGAAAAATCTTATATAGTAGTATGCTTTTTAAGGTAATGTGGGGAGTATGAAAATCATTTTTAATATTATAATAAAATTTGCCTATCATAAATATGAAGGGCAAATTTTTTGCTTATTGTTTTGAACAAAATTTATAAAAAATACTTGACTACTTATATATATATATATATATAATAAATAATATGTTTTGTAACATATAAAATTTTAGAAACGAGAGGAATGATAATATGGCAAAGTTAAGTGAAGAAGAACTTCTTAAATATTATGTAAAGAAAACTAGTGAAGGTTATTACGATCTCTATGCAGTTGCAGGCAACAAGTACATGGGCAGACTTGGAAATGGAAGTACAGGTGAAGTTTTGAAAGGAAATATTGATACAGGTATTTATTCCGTAGGGGAATTTGCGGAGGGTAATCCAGATGAGGGGAAAATTACCAATGCTTTTTGTACTGCGAAGGTGAAAATGCCTGGTACAAATGGAAAATTTGCTTTAGAATTTTTACGTTTTACAGGAAATGTACAAAGTAATAAAACGGTTACTACGGAGATAGGAGAATTAGTTGCTTTTCTTGGCGAGAAAGCGCAATGGTTTTTAGGAAATGCCACAGTTCAAGGACCGGAGTTAGGCAGTATTTATCGGAATGATCAGCCTTTGATCGGAGCATGGCCTGTGCCGGTTGCGTTTTCAGATGAGATAAAGGTAGAATTAAAGAATAACAGAGAAATCGAAGGTGATATAGATTTTTATATACAAGATGGGACATATGCGGGAACTCTTAGTTTCGATAAAAGCGGGAAATGTACGGGAGTGAAAAAAGATAATTTTGAAAATGATACCAAAATAAAGTTTATAAAAGCTTTTTTTAAGCAATCAAGAAATAGTAAAGTTGCAGAATGGAAAAATGCTACCAAAATACACAAAATTTGTATTGCGGTAAAAAAAGATAGGTTTTTCAAACGCAAATTAGCAAAATATTTGGAACCGAATTCGTCGGATGTGAATGACGAAGGAAAAGAAATTCTTAAAAGAGAACTTCATATAGATAAAATACCTTCTGCCTACGAAACACACGCAGGTTGTTTATTGTATATTTATTTTGTGAATACAGGAAAAATATCTATTGCATCCGATCTTTCGAACGATGTCGAGACCTCAAATGTTGCGGAAAAAGTTCTTGAGTTTACAAAGCAAGCTAAGGGATGGAAGACGAAAGATGGTGATTACTTTCTATCTGCGCACAGTGGTAATGAAGCTTCGAGAGCTGATGTTGTAGTACTTTGTAAGATGATTAACGATAAACTCGTTAAATTGTATAATAAAGATGGAAAACCAACGAGTGGTATCGGAACAATTTTCGATGGTGAAAAAGGTTTAGGAAAAGTTACCTTTAACAATAGCGGTGAAACAACCGAGAGTTCTGTTAAAGAGCCTACTGATAGTAACGGTTTAGGAAGGTTTTATGATAGTGTTAAAGAATATTATGGAGAATTAAAATTTTATAAAAGTATAAAAGAATATGACGGAGATCTGAGTTATCTAGCCTTAGAAATAGATGTTAGAAATGTTATTGAAAAAGCTGGACTTAATATTAAGTCGAATGAATATGGTGACTTTGCTGAGGCAATAGAAAATTACAAGCGATTAAAGCCAAAGATAGATGCGTTATATGAAGAAGCTATAAAAATGAAGGTTGCAAAAAATGAAGGTATGGTATATAGTGCACAAGAATTATTAGACCGTATATCAATTGATGAGGGATATAAGAACAAGATCAAAGGTGAAATAGAAAAATTAAAAACTGAAGAAGAAAAAGTTGATGCTATTAGTAAGTTGTTGCCGAGTATAGAAAATTACAAGCGATTAAAGCCAAAGATAGATGCGTTATATGAAGAAGCTATAAAAATGAAGGTTGCAAAAAA
>CAKUVH010000018.1 GCA_934695425.1 uncultured Eubacteriales bacterium
CGACCCGGAACGGGCTCGAACCGTCGACCTCTAGCGTGACAGGCTAGCGTTCTAACCAACTGAACTACCGGGCCATATTTAATGATGGTGGGAACAATAGGACTCGAACCTATGACCCCTTGCTTGTAAGGCAAGTGCTCTAACCAACTGAGCTATGCTCCCAAAACGTGATTCTTTTTGTCCCTCACATCTCAACGTAATAAATCATATCATCAATTAAAAAAATTGTCAAGCATTTATTTTTATATTTTTTATTTAATTCACTTTTTAAAAATTTTTGAATTATTTTTGTACAATATAAAAAACATTATTGCCGTTTTGTTTAACTTATGTTATAATTGCGATACAAAGGAGTGAGATATATGATTAAATTAGATGAGCAAAGTTTGAATTCCGTCGTGGGCGGTTCCCCTACCTTCAGCAACCATACAAATGAACCGGAGGATACTACCGGCGAGGAATTTATGGAGGGCCTTTGCAAGTTTCCAAAAAGAACATATAAAACCGTTTCTAATATTATTACAGGTAAAAATTCAAAAAAATCTCGTAGATACACCCCTTGCGAGCGCACCGGAGAAGCTGTCGGGCTGGCATTTATGGCGATGGCGACAATTGGACTGTGGGAAATGGCGAAATTTACCCTCGAATAAATTTAAATAGGTTTGAAAAAATATTGGTCCCCGAATTAAGGGGGCCATTTTATATTGTGATTTTATTGATTATTTGTTCTAATTATGTTATAATATCACTGTGAATTAATATGAAAGGAGATAAAAACATGGTGAAATTAGATGAATTTGCTCTTGAAAATGTAGTCGGGGGAGATTGCACAGTAGGTGAAGCGGCCGAAAGCTTTGTCAAAGGTATGGAAAAGCCATTCAACCACATGGATAAGTACGAAAAACCTTCTGCCTGCGCTGGCTTGGGATCTTTAGTAACAATATGCGCAGCTATTACTGCCTCAGTTATATTACACGAAATTATAATAAGTAATTACACAAAAATCAAAAACAAGCTTAAGCAATATTAAAATCAATTTTGGTAAAAGGAGATAATCACTATGATAAAATTGAATGAATTTGAGCTCGAGAATATACTCGGAGGAAACTCAAAAATAGGTAACGCATGGAACGAAGCTAAAGAAATATACTACAGTATTAAGGAAGGCGTTGAGGACTTTGGCTATGGCGCCGCAAGGCCGGTCAAGCATCTTTACAAGCAATTGGACAATTTATGCGAAGGAGATAGTTTAGAAGCTTATACTGCCGCAGGATATCTAACATCACTCGCAGGGTGTTCTATCGCATGGTTTGCTTTCTGTGATGTTATACACAGAATAGTTTACAAAATAGAAGACTTTAAAATTAAAATCAAATTTAAATAAAGGAGATATTACTATGATAAAATTAAATGAATTTGAACTTGAAAACATAGCCGGAGGAGAAGAAGAAGCTCTACCCGAAGAAAAAGAGCGCCAAAGAAAGCCTTTGCAAGCGTGTTTGGTAGGAGCGGTTTATTTTTCGGCGATGTCAATTCTCGCTCACGAAAGTGTAAGCCTTTTAATAGGCACATACAGACTTGGAAAAAGAATTATATTCAGAAAATAGTGTTGACTTTTTATTAAAACTATGTTATAATATAAACATAAATCAATATAAAAGGAGATAAGAACATGGTAAAGCTAAATGAAGTTGAACTTGAAAATGTAGTCGGAGGAGAAGTTCCTCAATGCGCAAAAGATTTTGGGCTGGGTTTTGCAACACCTTACGCCATCATCGGAATGTATGGACATGATGCAGTTGTGTCTCAAGAAAACCGAATAGACAGAGAACCTCGTTCAGTATCAACAGGAGTTTTGGCAGGAATGGCTTCTTACTGCGCGCTTTCCGTCGGAGCTTATGAAGGTATAAAGTTTATACGCAGAAAACTCAAAGGCAGAAAATAATAATATAAAGGAGAAATTAAAATGGTAGAATTAAACGAAATCGCTCTTGAAAATGTGGTTGGAGGAGAAGTTCCTAAATTCGTAAAAGGAT
>CAKUVH010000019.1 GCA_934695425.1 uncultured Eubacteriales bacterium
GGCGATGTTTTCCTCGGGATTTCTACTTCAGGTAACTCAAAGGATATCGTTTATCCGACAGTTGTTGCAAAGGCAAAGGGTCTTAAGACAATCGCCCTTACAGGAAAAAACGGCGGAAAGCTCAAGGGCTTGGCTGACATCTGCATCGTAGTTCCGCAGAACGAAACCTTTATGATTCAGGAGCTTCATCTTCCGGTTTACCACGCGCTTTGTCTGGAAATCGAAGAAGCCTTCTGGAAGGAATAACACTAATATGGAACAGCAAAAAAATATTTTCCCAGGATTAGATTATCTCAAAGTAATTTTGGCCATGCTTGTAGTTATGCGTCATGCTTGTCAATATTTTTTACCGACGGAAAGTATTTTTTATATCTTAAATGTGAATATACTTTCTGCCTGTGCTGTTCCGTGTTTTTTTGTTATTTCTGGATATCTTTTCTTTTCAAAGGAAAACGCAAGCATAAAAAAGCAGTGCATACGCCTATTCAGACTGTATCTTGTTTGGACACTGCTATATTTACCGCTAAATGTCAGTTTAATATTAAAACAAAAACTTACAGTTGTAGAATTTATCAAAAATTTTTTATTTTCTGGAAGCTATTATCATCTTTGGTTTCTGCCATCCTTAATTGTGGCTCTTTTTCTTAACTGGCTTTTTAGAAATAGAAATATAATATTCGTTTGTATTTGTTTTTCCTTTTTGTTTATAATTGCATTGCTTTCAGAGCCATATAATTTTTTACTATCTGAAAAGATTAATTATTTATTTAAACTCTATTCATCCCTTTTTATTACATTCAGAAACGGTTTGTTCTTTGGTTCAATTTATGTTTTTATAGGAAAAGTGCTTTCTCGTAAATGCAATTTTGAAATACTCGGTAATAAGACAGTTATATTATTAATTTTATCAGCGATTCTTTTCTTTGCAGAAGGAATACTGGTGAAAATTTTAACAAATTACACTGTTATAAATATACTGGCAACTTGTTTATTCTTCAGCACTTTTTTATTTATTGTATTTCTTAGGAAGAATATTATTGGAAATATTTCTGCTTTATGTTGGAGACAACTATCCACTGTTATTTTTTGTTCTCATCCAATTATGATTAGCATTACATCAAGATTATGTAAGGCTATGCATTTGGATAGTCTGGGGGGGCGATAACTATATCTATATTTTTGATATGTTTAGTTAGCTATTTTGTAGTATATTTTTCTGAAAAAAAATATTTTAAGATTTTAAAATTGATATATTAGGGGATTTTTATGGAAGTTATTATTATGGCTGGCGGCATGGGAACAAGAATCCAGTCGGTTCGTGCCGATGTTCCAAAGCCTATGATTGAAATCTGCGGAAAACCAATCCTACAGTATCAGATTGAAAACCTCAAAACCTGCGGTCTTACTGACATTACAATCGGAGTCGGTCATCTTGGGCATATAATCAAAGAATATTTTGGCGACGGTTCAAAGTTTGGGGTAAATATCAGTTATTTTACAGAAGACCATCCGCTTGGA